>NZ_JBEWYW010000004.1:0-363494 GCF_041366475.1 Pseudalkalibacillus sp. JSM 102089 | reverse complement strand
TATCTACAGCTTTTTTCTTGAATTGAATATCATATGTTTTATTAATTTTACCCATAGAAAAATCCCCTCCATAATAGACAGCTTAGTGCGCTTTCTTTTTTCTGTCTACTATGAGGGGATCATATCAAGTAGGGACGGCTGTAATTCTTAATAAACGGAAGTATTGTCTTTTGAAATCGTCTCTAGGTTTTCTTTTACCCGAGCAAGAAACTTACCGCAAATCATGCCATCTAGAACTCTATGGTCAAGAGAAAGGCAAAGGTTAACCATATCACGAACAGCAATCATACCGTTGTTCATAACTACAGGACGCTTCACAATACTCTCAACTTGAAGAATAGCTGCTTGAGGATAGTTTATGATCCCCATTGATTGAACAGAGCCGAAAGATCCAGTGTTATTCACAGTGAATGTTCCACCCTGCATTTCTTCACCCTTCAATTTACCCGTTTTCGCTTTTTGAGCAAGCTCTTTCACTTCGCGAGCAATGCCTTTAATTGATTTTTCGTCTGCATTTTTAATAACAGGGACGAAAAGAGATTCATCTGTTCCTACAGCAATAGAAATATTAATATCTTTTTTCTGAACGATCTTATCGCCAGCCCACATTGAATTCATTTGAGGGAATTCTTTCAGAGCTTCTACGACAGCTTTAACAAAGAACGCAAAGAATGTTAAGCCATATCCTTCCTTCTTTTTAAAGTCATCTTTTATCCCATTTCGATATTCAACGAGATTCGTTACGTCAACTTCAATCATCGTCCATGCATGTGGCGCTTCATGCTTACTGCGAAGCATATTGTTGGCAATCGCACGACGAACACCGGTAACAGGAATTTCAATATCCCCTTCTGCTACAGGAACATCTGCTCCTTTTCCTTCAGAAGTTTCTTTCACTGGAGCTTTTGGAGCTTCTTTCTTCTCTTCCTTCTTGCTAACAGCTTTAGGTTCTTCTTTAGGTGCTGGCATTTCACCTGACTCAATCACCTTCTGGATATCTTTACGGGTAATTCGCCCACCTTTACCAGAACCGCTTATTTGTTCAAGATCAAGATTGTTTTCCTGAGCCATACGGAGAACAGCTGGTGAATAACGACGTTTCATCGGCTGCTCTACTTCTTCTTGATCTTTTTTATCTTCAGATATATTCTCTATCGCTTTTTGACCAGTAGATTCTTCTTGCTTTTCTTCTGATGCTCCACCTTCAATATCGATATAGCAAACCAGTTCGCCTACTTCAATCGTATCGCCTTCTGCAGCTACAAGCTCTTTAATTACGCCTGTATAAGAGGATGGAACTTCCGCATTCACTTTATCAGTATTTACTTCCGCAATTGGATCGTACTTATTAACAGTATCGCCAACTTCAACTAGCCATTTCTCAATTGTACCTTCTGTGACACTCTCGCCCAACTGGGGCATGAGTATTTTTTCAACTGCCACTCTAATCCCTCCTATTCATCCCACGGTTTAAAATTCAGCTAATTCACGCATCGCTTTCTCGACTTTATCAGGATTTAACATGAAATATTTCTCCATCGGAGGAGAATACGGCATTGCTGGGACATCAGGTCCTGCAAGGCGTTGAATTGGAGCGTCAAGATCAAAAAGACACTCTTCCGCAATAATCGCTGAAACTTCACTAATAATGCTACCTTCTTTATTATCCTCTGTAACAAGAAGAACCTTTCCTGTCTTCTTCGCCGCTTCTACAATCGCTTCACGATCAAGCGGGTATACTGTTCGAAGATCAAGAATATGAGCAGAAATACCGTCTTTCTCAAGCTTCTCGGCAGCTTGAAGGGCAAAGTGAACGCTTAGACCGTATGTAATAACCGTGATATCGTCACCCTCACGCTTCACATCCGCTTTTCCTATTGGAAGCGTATACTCTTCTTCAGGCACCTGTCCTTTAATCAAACGATAAGCTCGTTTATGCTCAAAGAAAAGAACTGGATCGTCATCACGAATCGCTGCTTTTAGCAATCCTTTTGCATCGTAAGGAGTTGATGGCATAACAATTTTAAGTCCCGGTACATTAGCAAAAAGCGCTTCGACAGATTGCGAATGATAAAGGGCACCATGTACTCCACCACCATACGGAGCACGAATGGTAATTGGACAGCTCCAATCATTATTAGAACGATAACGAATTTTTGCCGCTTCTGATACGATTTGATTGACCGCAGGCATGATGAAATCAGCAAACTGCATCTCAGCTACAGGACGCATCCCATACATGGCAGCACCGATACCAACGCCTGCGATAGCAGACTCCGCAAGTGGAGTATCAATCACTCGTTGTTCTCCAAACTCATCATACAAACCGTCAGTAGCGCGGAAAACTCCACCTCGTACCCCTACATCTTCACCTAATACAAAGACTTTCTTATCGCGCTGCATTTCTTCTCTTAGGGCCTGGGTTATCGATTGAATATATGAAATAACTGGCATAATGGTTCCCCCTTACTCTGCGTATACATTCTTCATTGCATCTTCGGCAGGTGCATAATCCGCATTTTCTGCGTATTCTGTTGCTTCATCGACCTCTTTTTGAACACGGTCGTGAATTTCTTTTTCAATCTCATCTGTTAGAACGCCAACCTCTTTTAAATAAGCTGCAAAGGTAATGATCGCATCCTTTTTCTTAGCTTCTTCTACTTCCTCACGCGTACGATAGGCGCGATCGTCGTCATCACTTGAGTGAGGCGTTAAACGATAAGAAACAGTCTCAATTAATGTTGGACCATCACCGCGACGTCCTCTTTCAACTGCTTCTTTTGATGCTTCATATACAGCAAGTGGATCATTTCCATCAACAGTTACTCCTGGCATACCATAACCGATGGCACGGTCTGACACCTTCTCACAAGCTAACTGCTTAGAAACTGGTACTGAAATCGCATATTTATTGTTTTCACATACGAATAGAACTGGTAACTTATGAACACCAGCAAAGTTTGCTGCTTCGTGGAAATCCCCCTGGTTCGATGAACCTTCACCGAATGAGCAGAATGTAACAAGGTCTTTCCCTTCCATACGTCCCGCAAGAGCAAATCCTACCGCATGTGGGACTTGCGTTGTTACTGGAGAAGATCCAGTAATAATATTATTCTTTTTCTGTCCGAAGTGTCCAGGCATTTGACGACCTGCAGAGTTTGGATCTTCTGCTTTCGCAAATCCAGATAGCATAAGGTCTTTTGCAGTCATACCGAACGCAAGGACAACTCCCATATCACGATAATAAGGAGCGACAAAATCTTTTTCAGGATCCATTGCAAAGGCAGAACCTACCTGTGCGGCCTCCTGCCCTTGACAAGAGATTACAAATGGAATTTTCCCAGCTCGGTTAAGTAACCACATGCGTTCATCAATTTTTCGAGCCATTAACATTGTTTCAAACATTTCGAGCACTCTTTCATCAGAGAGACCTAATGCTTCATGACGATTTTCAGCCATAATGTTTTACCTCCTTATATAACATTTATTAAGAATGAATTGCTTTTCCATCCACTGCAAGCGCAGCTTCACCAATTGCCTCGGATAATGTTGGGTGAGGATGGATGGTATGTGCCACTTCCCATGATGCAGCATCTAGTACTTTTGCAAGACCAGCTTCCGAAATCATATCTGTTACATGAGGACCTATCATATGTACGCCAAGGAGATCCTCGTTATCAGCATCAGCTACAATTTTCACAAAACCATCAGACTCCCCAAAAACAAGCGCTTTGCCAATCGCTTTAAAAGGGAATTTCCCAATCTTAACATTATGACCTTGCTCTTTTGCCTGATCTTCTGTCAAGCCAACACTTGCCATTTCTGGACTGCTATAAATGCAGCTAGAAACCATTGTGTAATCAATTGGTTCAGGATTTTGATCCGCTAAATGTTCAACGGCTGTAATCCCTTCATGAGAAGCCACGTGAGCCAGCTGCATACCTCCAATAACATCACCAATCGCATAAATATGAGATTCTTTCGTTTGGTAATATTCATTGGTCTGGATGACACCCTTGTCTACCTCGATCGTCGTGTTCTCAAGTCCAATGTTTTTCACATTTGCCTCACGCCCAACTGATACAAGCATTTTGTCAGCAGTAAACGTTTTGGTTTCCCCTTCATGCTCAGCATTAATGGAGACACCATTATCTATTGTAAGAGAATCCCCCATCACCTTTGCTCCAGTGAAAAGCTTGATTCCTTTTTTCTTCATAAGCTTATGCGCTTCTTTAGAAATATCCTTGTCTTCTGTTGGTACGATCCGATCCGCATATTCTACAACCGTAACGTCTACACCAAAATCAACAAGCATTGAAGCCCATTCAATCCCGATTACGCCTCCGCCGACAATGATGATCGAAGATGGTAGACTTTCCATACGAAGCGCTTCATCAGAAGTCATAATATATTCGCCATCTACTTCAAGGCCTGGAAGCGTACGCGGTTTAGAACCAGTTGCAACAATAACGTTTTTGGGAATTAGCATTGCATTTTCTTCTCCGTTATTCATCTCGACTGAGACCGTACCAGGCATTGGAGAAAAGATAGATGGTCCAAGAATTCTACCAAAGCCCTCAAATACATCAATCTTCCCCTGCTTCATTAGGTGTTGAACACCTTTATGAAGTTGGTCAACGATTCCTTGTTTACGTTCTTGAACTTTCTTAAAGTCTAGCGCAATTTCTTTAGCCATAACGCCAAATTCTTCACCGTGCTTAGCAGTAGCATACACTTCAGCACTTCGAAGCAATGCTTTACTAGGAATACATCCACGATGCAAACATGTTCCACCAAGTTCACGTTTTTCAACGATTGCCGTTTTGAGACCAAGTTGTGAAGCCCGTATAGCGGCTACATAGCCACCAGTACCTCCACCCATAATGACGAGATCATATTCTTCAGCCATTCAAATTCTCCTTTATAGAACAATTTATTCCCTTTTACAGTTAAGGTCGTAACTGTCATATCAAAAGGTTAATAACCATTATATGACAGTCGATTCTACGGAAGAAACAGGGTATACTTTTGCCTTTTCTTCTTTTCTCAACACCCGTAATCCACCTTCAGCTAAAGCCTGAAGCTCATTTTCTCCAGGATGGACAATAACGTCAGCGATCCACTTAATCTGATCTGTTATTTGGGATACAAACTGCTTACCATATGCTAGTCCACCCGTTAATACAATCGCATCGACCTCTCCAGCAAGAACAGCGCTAGCAGCACCAATCTCTTTTGCTACTTGATATGCCATTGCGTCAAAAACGAGCTTTGCTCTCTCATCACCTTCGCTGATCTGCCGCTCTACTTTCACAGCATCATTCGTCCCCAGATAACCAACGTAACCAGCTTGTCCAACGAGCTTCTTCATAATTTCATCTGCATAGTATTCTCCGGAGAAGCACATAGATACTAATTCTCCTACCGGAACTGTACCGGCACGTTCAGGTGAGAAAGGGCCTTCCCCATGCAAACCATTATTCACATCAATTACTTTCCCTCTATGATGCGCGCCTACCGTAATCCCTCCACCCATATGAGTTACGATAAGGTTCAATTCTTCGTATTTAGTATTCAGTTGGGATGCAACTCTTCTAGCAACAGCCTTTTGGTTTAAGGCATGAAATATACTTTTGCGCTCTATTTCAGGCACTCCCGAAAGACGGGCGACATCTTGAAGCTCATCCACAACAACAGGATCTACAATAAATGAAGGAATATTTAGCTGTTCAGCAATTTCAAAGGCAATAATTCCACCTAAATTTGAAGCGTGTTCACCTGAGAAACCATTTCGAAGGTCTTCGAGCATCATGTCATTCACTGAATACGTCCCCCCTTCAATGGGACGTAACAAACCACCACGGCCTACTACTGCTGATAACCTCGAAATGTTAATATCTTCTTCATCTAACGCTTCAAGAATAGTGTTTTTTCTGAATTCATACTGATCGATGATGGTTTTGTATTGATTAATCTCATCCGTATCGTGCCGTAATGATTTCTCAAATACGGCACGTTCATTATCAAAAACACCTATTTTAGTCGATGTTGATCCCGGGTTGATTACCAGAAGTCGATATTCTTTATCTGTCACTCGAAACCCTCCGTTTATCTGCGATGACCTAGAATGTGCTGAGAATTCATTAAGAATTGGCTTCTTGATTGCTTCATTTGCTCAATTCTTTCTTCAGCAAGGCGGTCAGCTGCTGCATAAGTAGGAATACCATCGCGTTTAGAGATTTCAATGACTTTCGCAATGGTGTCATAAATGCCATCAACACGTTTCATAGCGCGATCGCGATTATAACCATAAAGCTCATCAGCAACGTTAATAACGCCACCTGCGTTAATTACATAGTCCGGTGCATAAACGATACCCATTTCGTGAATCTGATCACCATGAGACGTTTCGCGAAGCTGGTTGTTGGCCGCTCCTGCAATAACTTTTGCTTTAATTTTCCCTATAGTCTCGTCATTAATAATGGCACCAAGTGCACAAGGAGCGAAAATGTCGCACTCTACTTCGTAAATATCGTCCGGATCGACTGCTTTCGCTCCAAAATCAGCAACTGCACGATCAACAGATTCTTTGTTAATGTCAGTGACTACAAGTGAAGCTCCTTCTTCGTGAAGATGTTTGCAAAGGTTATATGCAACATTCCCAACACCCTGAACTGCTACTGTTTTACCTTCTAACGAATCGGTACCGAATGCTTCTTTTGCAGCTGCCTTCATTCCAACATAAACACCGTATGCTGTTACAGGAGAAGGGTTACCAGAAGAACCAAATGCCGGTGAAATACCCGTTACATACTCTGTCTCTTCGTGGATCATATCCATATCTTGAACTGTCGTACCTACGTCTTCTGCAGTAATATAACGACCATTTAGACCCTGAATGTAACGACCGAACGCACGGAACATTGCTTCGTTTTTGTCTTTGCGAGGGTCACCAATAATAACAGTTTTCCCCCCTCCAAGATTCAAGCCAGCCGCAGCATTTTTGTAAGTCATCCCTTTTGCAAGACGAAGAGCATCTTCAAATGCCGCTTCTTCGGAAGCATATGTCCACATTCTTGTACCACCTAGAGCTGGTCCTAGTGTTGTATCATGAATGGCGATAATCGCTTTTAATCCTGAAGCTTTATCCTGACAAACTACCACTTGTTCGTAATCATATTTCTCCATATAAGTAAAAAGTTCCATTTAAATCTCCCTCTCTGTTTTCATAAAAATTTATTTAGCTGAACTAACCGCAAGCGCGATACTATAAACTTTACTTTGTGCACTATCTGCTCGAGAAGTTAAAACAATTGGCGCCTTTGCACCTGCAATAACTCCACCAACTTTTGCATTTGCAAAATAAACGAGTGATTTATATAGTGCATTCCCCACTTCAATTGAAGGAACAAGAAGAATATCTGCTTTTCCTGCAACTTCACTCTTTATCCCTTTATGCTCAGCTGCCTCGACAGAAATAGCATTATCTAGTGCAAGTGGTCCATCAATGATACAATCAGCAATTTGACCTCTATTGTTCATTTGTGTAAGTGCTGATGCATCAAGCGTCGCCTGCATAGCAGGATTGACCACTTCTACCGCGGCAAGCGGTACAACTTTAGGTAATGTGACACCAATGCTTTTCGCAATATATACAGCGTTTTTAACAATTTCAACCTTTTGCGTTAAATCCGGGGCAATATTCATACCTGAGTCTGTCACGAAGATCAGGCGTTCGTATCCCTGAACGTCAAACGCAGCTATGTGAGAAAGTACTTTTCCTTTTCGTAACCCATATTCTTTATTTAAAACTTCTTTTAAAATAACCGAAGTGGAGACCATTCCTTTCATTAACACATCGGCTTCTCCATTTCTAACCGCCATCACAGCAGCTCTCGAAGCCTCTTGGTCTGATCGAGCTTGTACAACCTTGATAAATGTTGATTGAGATAATCCGTGATCGTCCAACATTTGCTCGATTTCGTTCTGATCTCCGTAAAGGATGAATGAAGCAAGTTGTTTGTCAATGGCTTTATGAACTGCTTCAATCACTTCTTGATCTGCCGCTGAGGCAAGCGCAACTGTTTTAGTCGGCTGTTCCGCTACCTTCTTCACAAGTTGATCTAAATTCATTGATGTCCCTCCTTTTACGCCATCATACTATTATGCAAGTTCCATGCCAATTCTCACTTGTTGACGCAACAAGGATTCGCGGTAATTGAACTATGCAATAAATTGCAATACATGCAAATTATTGCATGCTAGATTTTTCAATTTCGTGTTTCTCCATTTTATAATACAAATTTCGAAGTGACACTCCTAACGCCTTTGCCGTGGCAGTTTTATTCCCACCGTAATGCTCAAGAGTTTGCTGAATCGTTTTCCTCTCAAATTCATCAACTAACTGGGATAGCATTTTGTCAGGGGTACGTTCTACCGACAATAAATCAGCGTCTTTCTTTTCGCTTAATAAGGACGGAAGATGTTCAAGGTCAATCATGGTTTCAGATGTATCCATATGAATAACAATTCTACCAAGTACATTTTCAAATTCTCTAACGTTTCCAGGCCAATCATAGCTTTTTAAATAATCAATAGCTGATGATGTAATCCCCTCAACGTTTCTTCCATAATCTTGGTTAATTTTTGTAAGAAGATGCTCAGCAAGTGAAGCAATATCTTCTTTGCGTTGTCTTAGTGGAGGGATTTGGATCGGTAAACGATTTAATCGATAGTATAAATCTTCCCTAAATGAACCATCGATTATTCTTTTTTCAAGTTTTGCATTGGTGGCTGCAATAATTCTTACATTGATAGAAACCGGCTTCGCTCCACCCACTCGAACAATTTCACGTTCCTGAAGAACGCGAAGGAGCTTCGCCTGTGTACCTAATGACACCTCTCCAATTTCATCAAGAAAAATACTTCCACCATTCGCTTCTTCAAAAAATCCTCGTTTCCCTCCTTGACGGGCGCCTGAAAACGCACCGTCCTCATAGCCAAAAAGTTCACTTTCAAATAGTGATTCTGAAATAGCCGCACAGTTTACTCTAACAAACTTGTTGTACTTACGATCACTGGCATTATGTATGGCATGTGCAAATAGTTCTTTCCCAGTCCCAGATTCTCCACGAAGGAGCACGGTTGCTGGTGTAGAGGCTGCAAGCTTTGCTTGCTGGACAGAAAACGTCATTTCTTCTGATTTCCCTATAATATCTTCAAATGAATATTTCGCTTCAAGCGTTCGAATAATTTGTCTTGCTCTCTGCAGTTGACTATTCAATGAATGAAGTTCTGAAATATCGTGAATGACGCCTACACTGCCCTTCAATCTGCCATCGACAATAACCGGAGAAACATTAACAACAACTTCTCTCTTACTCGGTCCAACCTTCATCTGAACACCACGTACAGGCTTCCTAGTCCTCAATACACGCATATGCATGCTTTCACCTTCAGATATATCTGTACTCGCCGGCTTGCCAATAACTTGGTCATGTTCAAGACCCGTTAACCTCGTATAAGCCGGATTGATCATTAGACCTTTCCCTTGTTCATCAACAACAGAAATCGCTTCATCAGATGATTGAATAATGGCTTCAAGCATTGACTGCACGCTTTTTAAGTTAGTAACTTCCTGTGCCATTTGCTCAATAGCTGTCATGTCTTTAAAAACCGCTAATGCGCCAATTCGCCTGCCTTCATCATCAAACATCGGGATTCGTGTCGTAATAATTTTTTTCCCATTTGGAAGTAGTTGCTCTTGATTAATTTCCGGCTGGCCGGAAGATAAAACTCGAGGCAACATGCTAGAGGCCATGAGAGACCCAATTATTTTTCCACCAGCATGTGTTTTGGAAATTCCGGTAATTTTCTCAGCACTCCGATTAAATAACGTCACTTCTTCATTTATATTGACCGCAATCATACCGTCATGAGTAGAATCAAGAATGATTTCCTGCTGTTTGGATTGATGACGTAAAGTATCAATTAAATCTTCTTTTTCTTCAATTAACTTAAGAACGATGTTAGCAACTGAACCCGGAATCAATACAGTATGCTTCTCTCGCATGTCTCTAATCTCTTCAAAAACGGTCTCATTTCCAGTAGCTTCAACAATGACATCGATTTCAAAACGCTTTAGTGCAACTTTCCAATTGTCAAAAACAGCAATTCCGCTTTGACGAGCTTTAAGAATACCAGGCGCATCTAAATTACAATCAACCATTGCAATAACATTCATCATCTCAGTCTCTTGTAAGATATCCAAAAGTGCTACCCCGCCTTTTCCGGCACCTACAATCATACATGTTCGCAAATATTCATCACCTGCATCCTATACATGCAATATATTTCATACCTATCATACATCTCTTTTCTTATTTTGACAAATCATGCATGGTTCACTTTTTTTGACTATGTTAACTTATCGTGTTGATTATCCATTTAGTATTTCTCAATGCCGTCGTAACAAAATCCGGTACAAACACGCATAGACACTTTATTCAGAGTTCGCTACAATAACAGTAGCGATGTCTAGAAAGGGTGCGCGGGTAATGAGGTTAATCGCTTTACTTATCGTATTAATTCCAGGGATTTTAGGAGTAATCGGTATTAAATTAATGAGAGACGTTCTTTTCGGTGTACTTAACCCACCATTTACTTCTCTTATTGTTCAATTCATTCTCGGTCTAGTCTTTCTTATAGCCGGTCTTTCTTTTGTTGGTGGGTTTATCTTTTATCGTGATCGTAAGCGAAATAAAGTACAGCAAAAATTTTCTTCAAAGAAACAATAAAAAAACAAAGCCCTTTTGATGTCGGGCTTTGTTTTTTTGCTATAAATTATTTAATAGTGCACTTTACCTGCTATGAGAATAATTATCCATATTATGCTCAATGCGAAGCTTATCGGCAACCATCGCAATGAATTCACTATTTGTTGGTTTTGCTTTTGACATGCTTACAGTATAACCAAACAGATTGGAAATAGACTCCACATTCCCTCGACTCCATGCTACTTCAATTGCATGACGAATAGCCCGCTCAACTCTTGAAGAGGTTGTATTAAACTTCTTTGCGATATCTGGATACAAGACCTTCGTAATAGATCCAAGTAATTCAATATCATTGTAAACCATCGTGATCGCTTCTCTCAAATACATGTAACCTTTAATATGTGCAGGAACACCAATTTCATGAATGATACTAGTGATACTTGCATCAAGGTTTCTTGGTCTGTTTTCTCGTTGCGTGCGTTTGTATGATCCGCCATTTGTGGTAAACGTTGTTTTCTTACCACTTACCTGCCTCACATGGCTTGCCAAATTATCCATATCAAACGGCTTCAAAATAAAGTAGGATGCTCCAAGGTCCACAGCTTTTTTGGTTACATCTTCTTGTCCGAACGCAGTAAGCATAATAACGCTACAAGTGTAATTCATTTCACGTAAGCGTTCCAGAACTGCTAGGCCATCGAGATGAGGCATGATAATATCTAGAACAAGTACATCAGGCTCGTGATCTTCAAGCACTTCCAAGCACTCCTGACCATTGGAAGCGGTTCCGACCACCTCCATATCCTCCTGTCGTGACATATATTCCTCAATCAAATTAACTAATTCGCGATTGTCATCAGCTAAACATACTTTTATTTTTTGCACGGTTCCGTCTCTCCTTCCACAAGTTTGGTTACCGTAGTATAGACATTCAACGGATTTGGTAAATTTCCTCTAAAATTTCTAAAAACTTTTAAAAACAATATTTATTCCGCATAATTCTTAGCTATTCTCCAATTTACTACACGTTACTCTTTTTTCTGAATACTCTTTCAATTTTGTCGAATTTTCTTCATCCACAGTATATCATGGTTGAAAAACGAAAGAAAGCGAACAGTGAGCTTTTTTTAGCTCGCTGTTCGCTTCTCATGACGACTTTCTTCATAAATATTAATCCCAGCCTCTTCTAACATCCATTCAATGTGAACACCATAGCCTGAAGTGGAATCATTGACGAACACATGGGTGACTGCACCGATTACTTTTCCCTCTTGAATAATCGGACTTCCACTCATTCCCTGTACAATTCCACCTGTTTCTTTTAATAGTTCAGGATCCGTTACCTTAATAACCATTCCTTTTGTCGCTGGAAACTTCTGTGGTATTGAACTGATCACTTCTACATCGTATTCTTTTACTTCACTACCTTTAACCACTGTTAGTATTTTGGCAGGACCTTCCTTCACTTGGTGAGAAAGCGCAATAGGCATTGGTTGGTCATACATGCCTTTTTTGACTTCATCATTCATTTCTCCAAAGATTCCAAATGGACTGTTGCGTGTAATCGTTCCAAGTTTTTGCGCCTTATTAGAAAACCTAGCTAGCTTCTCACCCGGATGTCCATTGCTCCCTTTTTCAATAGAAGTGACAGATGATGGATAAATTTCTCCATGGTTTACTACAATTGGCTTTTTTGTATCCATATCAGATATAACGTGTCCGAGTGCACCATACTTCTTTGTATTAGGATGGTAAAATGTTAATGTTCCAACTCCAGCTGCAGAATCACGTATATATAATCCAATCCGGTATGATTCATTTTGTTTATCTTTCACCGGAATCAGCTTCTTACTTAATTCTTCATTTTCTCTCACGATTGTAACTTTCAGTGCATTACCGTCGCTACCGGCTTTCTTAACAATTGTTCCAATGTCACTCATTTTCTTAACGGCTTGACCATTGATCTTAGTAATAATATCGCCAACTTGTATATCTGCTATTTCTCCCGGAGAACGATCTCCCTCATTTGTATGAATTAAATGGTGGCCAACTACTAACACCCCACGTGTGTTTAATTTAACTCCTATAGACTGTCCTCCAGGTATAACCTTAAAATCAGGAAGAACTTTCACGCCAACTTTTTTGACTGGGAAATCTCCTACCGTTAAATCCAGAATATCAGAACCACTTTTTTTGCCGTTTATCGTAAGGTTGCTTTGCTGCTGATCTAGGCTTGCCAC
This sequence comes from Pseudalkalibacillus sp. JSM 102089, assembly GCF_041366475.1. Classification (NCBI taxonomy): domain Bacteria; kingdom Bacillati; phylum Bacillota; class Bacilli; order Caryophanales; family Fictibacillaceae; genus Pseudalkalibacillus; species Pseudalkalibacillus sp. JSM 102089. The sequence continues at coordinate 350,479 of NZ_JBEWYW010000004.1, read as the reverse complement.
TTCTGTACTTCCTAGCGAAGCAACAGCAGGTATTACAGATGAGATCCTGGTTTGATCTCCTTCGAACATGATAATCTCGTCTGGGATAGTTAAAAATAATTGTACCGGCTTTGAAAAACCAAGTGCAATTAAAAAACCAAGGAGAACTACGCCTAACAATTTACGAAACATCTCTATCTTCAATCCTTCACTCTCCTCGCTCTTGCTCACACCTCCAACATGGCTGTATCTATAATTTTGCCTTGAGTCGCGGTTATTATAACCTCTAAAAATGAAAATGCTACCCTGAGTTGGATAGCATTTCAAATCATGATTTTATTTGGTTCGCTTGATGCAATAATTCTCTCGCATGTTTCTTTGTTAGCTCTGTCATTTCAGCGCCAGATATCATTCTTCCAAGTTCTTCAATTTGTTCTTCATCACTTAAATTACCAACACTTGTCTTTGTTCGTCCTTCACCCGTTTCTTCTTTAGAAATATAAAGGTGATGGTCAGCCATTGCGGCAACCTGAGGAAGATGTGTAATAACAAGAACTTGAGAACCAGAAGAAAGGCGCTGAATCTTCTCAGCCATCGCTTGAGCAACTCTTCCACTAACGCCTGTATCAACCTCATCAAAAATAATAGAGGTTATTCCCTGGTGTTTTGAAAAGATGGATTTTAACGCTAGCATTATACGTGATAATTCACCGCCAGATGCTGTTTTTGAAAGTTCTTTAAGCGGCTCACCTGGATTTGTAGAGATCATAAAATCAATATCATCTTGTCCTGATCTGTGAAAGGATTCTTTTTTATTATTTAAGTCATTAAAATGAATAGCAAATTCTGTCTTTCCCATATATAAATCTCTAAGTTCATGATGGATCGCCTCTACAAGATCACTGGCGACCTTTTTACGAAGTCTTGTAAGGTTTTCCGCTTCTACGGTCAGGTCCGCTTTAATACCTTTTAAATTGGATTCAAGCTCTTCTACGCGGTCTTCTCTATTTACAAGTTCATCGACTTCATCTTCAATTGAAGCAGCGTATTCCAAAATTTCTTCTACCGATTCACCGTATTTCCTTTTGAGCACCTGAATTTCATTAAGGCGCTCTTCTACAAAATCTAGACGAGCAGGATCAAATTCAAGTTGATCTCGATATGTATTTAACTTTCCAGCCGTTTCTTCAAGCAGATAAAATTGATTAGCTACTTCTTCGTGGTATCCTTGTAATTCCTCATCAAGATCAGTTACTGATTCAAGTTGCGCCATCGCAAGTCCTACCCAGTCTAATCCTTTATTATCTCCATGCAGAGAATGATAGACATCTTGAAGAGCAGAAAATAATTTCTCAAAATTGCCAAGACGTAGCTTCTCTTCCATTAATTCTTCATCTTCATTTGGAGATAATTCCGCTTTTGAAATTTCTTCAAGTTGGTATTGAATTAAATCTAATCTATGTGCCATCTGTTGTTCGTTTTCTGTCAGGTTCTTCATCTGCTGCTGAATTTTCTTGTATCTTTGAAAAATATCTCGATATTCCACTAATGCCGGACTAATAGCACGGTCACCAAATTGATCGAGCAGCGTTAAATGTTTGTCTGATTGCATCAAATCTTGGTGTTCATGCTGCCCATGTATATCAATAAGTGTTTGACCAATTTCCCTTAAAATCCCGAGTGTGACTAACTTTCCATTGACTCGACAAATGCTCTTACCAGTATTTGAGATATCACGTCGCAATACGACCATATTATCAGTAAACTCGATCCCAACGTCCTCAAGCTTTTGAACTGTTGGATGCTCAGGTTCAATGTGAAACAACCCTTCGATTTCTGCTTTTTTTGTTCCATAACGAACGAATTCAGCAGAACCTCTCCCACCAACTAAAAGTCCAATGGCATCTATGATAATGGATTTACCTGCGCCCGTTTCTCCAGTAAGGACTGTTAATCCACGATCGAATGAAACGGTGATCGCTTCTATGATCGCAAAATTACGAATGGATAGTTCCGCTAACATATTCTCCCACCTTCAAAAGATCCTCTTTCATTTCCCTAAAGCATGTCAATAAAGCGTTGCGATAACATAGGTGCAGCATCGGCACTTTTGCAAATGATTAATATAGTATCATCTCCGCTAATGTTACCCATGATTTCTTCCCAGTCTAAATTATCTATTAGCGCACCAATCGCGTTCGCATTACCAGGAAGCGTTTTCATAACGATAAGATGATCCGCATGATCTATGCTAATAAATGCATCTGTTAATGTTCTCTTCAATTTCTGAAGTGGATTAAAGCGCTGATCTGCAGGAAGACTGTATTTGTATCTACCATCAATAGTTGGCACTTTAACAAGATGAAGTTCTTTAATATCCCGTGAAACAGTGGCTTGAGTTACATTAAAGCCAGCGCTCTTCAGGCAATACACCAGTTCATCTTGTGTTTCAACATCTTGATTGGCAATCATTTCACGAATTTTGATATGACGTTGTCCTTTATTCATTGTATAACCTCCAGAAGTTCCGGTAAGTAAAATCTGACAGCCTTATTATATAGCCACGCTTCTCTTTTGTATAGACCCTCATAAATATTCACTCGTAAAAAGATATTTTCTGGACTAAATACGAATAAACTTCTCTTGTACAGTGACGAACGAGAAAAAGGACACACAGCGTGTATCCTCTATAACTTTTGATGCGCTTCTTCTACAACTTCTTCAGGCGTTGGAATGGTTTCGTTAACCATATCCTGCTGCCAGCCCAAGTATAATAAAAATTCGATATTTCCTTCACCACCGGTTATTGGAGAAAAAGAGATGCCTTTGATCTGGTAGCCTTCTTTAGTCGCGAAGTCCATCATTTCTTTTAGTACACGTAAGTGAATTTTTTTATCACGTACGATTCCTTTTTTCCCAACTTCTCCTCTTCCAGCTTCGAATTGAGGTTTTACAAGTGCAATCACTTCTCCATTTTCTTTTAGGATCTGCTTAAGAACTGGCAAAATCAATTTTAAGGAAATAAAGGAGACATCTATGGTGGCAATATCTGGCAACCCCTGTTCAAAGTCTGCTTTCTCTGCATATCTAAAATTTGTTCTTTCTTTAACAACTACTCGGTCATCTACACGTAATTTCCAAGCTAATTGATTATATCCAACATCAAGTGCATACACGAGTGAGGCACCATTTTGCAGCGCGCAATCCGTAAACCCACCTGTAGATGAGCCGATATCCAATACAACTTTGTTTTCGATGAGAAGAGAGAAGACATTAATCGCCTTCTCAAGTTTTAAACCACCGCGTCCAACATATCGAAGCGTATCACCTTTTATTTGTAAACTAATGTCTTCTGCTACTTTCACACCCGGCTTGTCCATTCTTTCTGTTTCCGAAAATACAAGACCAGCCATGATCGCTCTTTTTGCTTTTTCTCTTGTATCGATTAGTCCACGATTCACAAGGATTACATCAAGTCTTTCCTTCTTAGCCATTCTCTTTTATGCCCTCTTTTGTTTTGCTGGAATTATTTTCTTAGCTTTCGCAACAATATCATCTGGAGTTAAGCCGATTTCTTTTAATAGTTCATTGACACTGCCGTGTTCAATATATGCATCTGGTATGCCCATTCTTTGAATTGTACCGTGTTGATAACCGCTGTCATTCACATATTCAAGTATAGCACTACCAAATCCACCTTGAAGAATCGCTTCCTCCACTGTTAACATCGGAATTCCTTCTTGCATAAGTTCAGCCATCATTTTCTCATCAAGAGGCTTAATAAAACGAGCATTAATTACTCGAGCTGAGATGCCTTCTTGTTCAAGCTTCTCTGCAGCTTTCAAAAGGTCTTGAAGCGTAGGACCAAAAGAGAGGAGTGCGACATCTGTTCCTTCGCGAATCACTTCCCAAGTACCAATTGGAATTTCTTTTAAGTCTTTATCCATCTTCGTACCGATGCCATTTCCTCGCGGATACCGAACTGCAATCGGTCCTTGATTATACTTCATTCCAGTATTCACCATATGTTGCAATTCATTCTCATCTTTAGCCATCATTAAGACCATGTTCGGTAAATGACGAAGGAACGAGATATCGAATACTCCCTGATGTGTTTCCCCGTCTGCTCCGACAAGACCAGAACGATCAACTGCAAGAAAAACGTTTAAATTCTGCCTGCACACGTCGTGAACAAGCTGATCATAGGCTCTTTGGAGAAACGTGGAGTAGATGGATAAGACAGGCTTGAGATTTTGTGTAGCAAGTCCGGCAGCCATCGTTGTAGCATGCTGTTCTGCAATTCCTACATCAAAAAGTCTTTCTGGAAATTGCTTTTCGAACGCTTCCCATTTTGAACCAACTGTCATAGCTGGCGTAATAACAGAAATGCGATCATCTTTTTCAGCGAGCTTCCGTACTGTTTCACTTACTACCTTGCTGTAGCCTGGGGCAGCAACTTTCGGTTTAATCTGTTCACCAGCTTCGATTTTATAAGGACTCACTCCGTGCCATACACCGATTTGATCGCTTTCAGCCGGTTGATAACCTTTTCCTTTTTTTGTTAATACATGGATAAGGACAGGCCCTTTTGTTTTCTTAGCGTACTTAATATTCTCCATTAGAGCTTCAACGTCATGCCCATCTACTGGTCCAAGGTAGGTAAATCCAAGTTCTTCAAAGAAAATGCCAGACACCAATAGATATTTCAGAGCATCTTTAACACGCTCAGCAGTCGATGCAAGCGCGCCACCGAAAGCAGGGATTTTCTTAAGCAAATATTCAAGCTCTTCTTTCGCTTTATGATATTTACCTGCTGTACGAAGTTTTCCTAGAATATTATGAAGTGCGCCAACGTTAGGAGCAATCGACATTTCGTTATCATTTAAGATCACTAGCATATCTTTCTGCTCATGACCAATATGGTTGAGCGCTTCTAAGGCCATTCCACCTGTTAATGCGCCATCCCCTATGATCGCAACAACACTCTCGTCGCTTCCTTTCATATCACGAGCAGCAGCCATACCCATCGCCGCAGATAATGATGTAGAACTATGACCAGTTTCCCAAACGTCATGCTCACTCTCATTTCGCTTAGGGAATCCACAAAGACCTTTGTATTTTCGCAAAGTATCAAATCTAGAAGCTCGTCCTGTCAGAATTTTATGAACGTATGCTTGGTGTCCTACATCCCAGATAAATTTATCTTTTGGACTATCATAAATTTTGTGAAGAACAATAGTCAGTTCAACCACACCAAGGTTAGGACCAAGATGTCCACCAGTTTCAGACAATTTATTAATTAAAAAACTTCTAACTTCTTCTGCAAGCTCGGTCATTTCATTGATATCATAATTTTTGAGAAACTTAGGATTCTCAATCTTTTCTAAATCCATGGGAATGTCCTCCCCTTCTTATTTCGATTTACGGTTTCCCTTTTTCTTTTTGGATTGGTTGTCTACCATTTTAATTTTAAATGTTTTTTCTACATAATATAAGAACCGACCTACTTGGAAAATGATTCCAGTAGAAAAATGGATCGCAAACGTTTTTCCGAGCGCTTTTCCTCCGACCGTCAACGCAGCTATGACGCTGGTAAATACTACTGATACTATATATTGAAACAAAGATCCATCGCTATGTCCAAGTTGAAGTGTTAATTGTACGACAACGGTTGCGGAGGCTGTACCACTTATAATACCCGAAATATCACCAATTACATCATTACAGAAGCTTGCTACGCGATCTGCGTTACGTGTAACAAAAATTGCATGCTTCGCCCCGGTTAGGCGTTCAGCAGCCATAGCGTGGAAGGGTACCTCATTTGCTGCTGTTGAAGCAACACCAATTGTATCAAAGAAAATACCAATTAGAACGATTAATAATACTACTATCATACCAATCGCCCAAGATACACCACTTAATACAGCCGTCGATATAATTGAAAAAATAGCCGCTAACACAAGTGTGATAACGGCAATAGCTAAACTCCAGTTTATGGATTTTGATACGGAAGCTTTCATATCTACTCCTTGTCCATTATATAATCACATAAAAATAGGTATCCAGCTGGCAGGAATTCATGGGGTCAGTTCGTTTCCCCCTGTTCCCTGTCAGTTGAACACCCCATTACTCATATGTATCGAAGAGTGGTCACTTAAAGAGTAAAGACTGCGGCTTAGGTCCAGTAGGTTTTCCCAGATAGATACCTGAACGTCGCCATTCAGGCGGTTTCCCTTTACATCTATCTTAGCGTAGTCACCATGCGCTAGACTGGATTACCACTTAGTCCGCACTATAATCCCCTTTAAGTGTCACTCGGAACAGTCTAGGAGTTTTCCTCAACAGTTCCACACATTTCCTAGCCTCTTTTGCAGAGCAGATTTCATATGGGTGGTAGGAAAAAAGCGGCCGGCCGAGCTGCAAATTTCCAATAATCCATAATCCCCTCTAGCTCCACTCAAGGCAGGCTACGCTGTTCAACTGCGTTCCCATGCAGCTGCAACAGGTTCATACCCCAATTCATAGCAGGCAGCGTTAACCGCTCTACTACAAGAATGGGCCTCCGCGGAAGCAGGGTCAACGCCCACATGCCTTTGTGGATCGCCCTGCGACCTTAACTCCCAGCATCGACCCAAGTCTGGGCGACTCAAGCCAACACCAGGAACTTCATCGATGTGCCCTATGGCGGATTTTTAGGCCCGCCTTCAGAAATGGCGAACTGACTAGAATACTGCACCACTCAATCTTAACTTATTATACCACAGGTTATGATTATGCTCAATTATATGTTAATGATCACGCTCTACAATAAACTTTGCAATCGACCTTAATCTATTTTCCTTTATGTTAGCGGCAGAAAGGTGAGATAATCCCTCATCAAAATGATGCTTTAATTTTTCTTTAGCGCCCTTTAAGGACAAAAGCTTAGGATATGTGCTTTTCTCGTTATTCTCATCACTTCCTGGCTGTTTACCAATCTTGCCTTCATCTCCTTCAACATCGAGGATATCATCACTTATTTGGAAAGATAACCCGATGTGCTCACCGAATGCTTGGAGATGTTCTCGTTGAAGTGGCGAAGCATTTCCAATAATCGCCCCTGCCATAATGGAAAACATAAGAAGCTTCCCAGTCTTATGATGATGAATATACTCAAGTTGTTCTAACGTTAATGCTTGTTTTTCACCATCCAAATCTGCCATTTGCCCCCCAACCATACCCGAAGGTCCAGCAGCATGAGACAATAACTTAATAAGCTCTACTTTTTGCTCGCTCGTTAAATTGGAGTCTGCAATAAGTTCAAAACTTTGGGTTAAAAGGGCATCACCGGCAAGAATAGCCACCGCTTCGCCGTAAACGATGTGGTTTGTAGGTTTTCCTCGACGTAAATCATCATTGTCCATAGCCGGCAAATCATCATGAATTAGCGAATACGTATGAATCATTTCTACAGCACAGGCAACGGGAATTGCTTGATCAATTGATTCGCCAAATGCTTCTACAGTAGCAAGCATTAATATCGGGCGGATCCGCTTCCCTCCCGCATGAATCGAATACAACATCGCTTCTTTTAGTGATTCTGGCATTTCAAGATGATTAATATATGAAGGCAGTTCTTGATCAAGCAGTTTTTTACAATCATTCATATAAGAGCTAAGATCTTGGATCACGCTTCATCCTCCTGCACAGAAAAACGCTTGATTTCACCGTTTTCCTCAACAATTTGATCCATTTTCCCTTCAACGGATTGCAGTTTTTCATGACAGATGTTTGATAAGTTCATCCCCTCTTGAAAGAGTGAAATAGCTTTTTCAAGAGGAACGTTTCCTTCTTCTAAGGCCCCTACGATTTGTTCTAACTTTTCCATTGCTTCTTCAAATGTGACGTTCTCATTTTTCTCCATTCGAATCACTCTCCTCTAATCCCCATACATGGCAATCAATTTTTCCATCTGTCATTTCAAGTTTAAGAACATCTCCAGGTTGGACCTGACTAACAGACTTAATGAGTTCTTCTTCTTTATATGCAAGGCTATACCCCCGCTCCATTACTTTCAATGGGCTTAATGCATTCAATTTCCCAGCAGCAAGTGAGAAATCACTTTGTTTTCCAACTAAAACACGTTGCATTTCCTTATTCAAAGAATTCTTGAGCTCTACAAGTTCTTGACTCGCTTCTCTTAGAAGTTTTTGGGGGTGCTGCTTTTTTAATTGCTTATGGTTTCGATCGACTTGTTCTTTTGTATACGACAATAACCGCTTCATATTTCTCTGCAATCGCTCAACTTGTAAATCAAGCTCTTGTTCCTTTTGCTTCAATAGTTGATCTGGATAGCGAAAAGCATAAGACTTTTGGAGGTTTGACAGCCGATCTCGATCGGAGACAAGTTTTTCTTGCATTACTCTCTTGAGTCTATGTACTCTTTGATCAACTCGCTCTTTCAATTCCACTACACTAGGGACTGCTAATTCAGCAGCACCAGTTGGTGTCGGCGCTCTTAAGTCAGCAACGAAATCCGCAATCGTAAAATCCGTTTCATGGCCTACCGCAGAAATAATCGGTACGTGCGACCAAGCAATACTTCTTGCGACTTCTTCTTCATTAAATGCCCATAGTTCTTCAATAGATCCACCGCCACGCCCCACAATCAGCACATCAATCATTTTCATCGCATTCGCCATCTCTATGGCTTGAACAATCGATCCCTTAGCACGATTTCCCTGCACGAGAACGGGAAAAACCGTAATTCGCGCAGCTGGATACCGTCTTTTAATTGTTGTGAAAATATCTCGAATGGCCGCTCCAGTAGGGGAAGTAATAACGCCAATTTCTGTAGGATAGCGTGGAATTTGCTGTTTGAGGTTATCAGAAAACAATCCTTCAATTTCGAGTTTTCGTTTCAACTCTTCGTAAGCTAAATACAGATTACCAATTCCATCAGGTTGCATTTCTTTTGCATAGAGCTGATATTGGCCATACGGCTCAAACACAGATATTTCTCCACGGATCAGTACTTTCATTCCGCTTTCGGGTTTAAATTTCATATGCCGATTATTTCCTGCAAACATGACAGCCTGAACACGTGATTTATCATCTTTAACTGTAAAGTAAAGATGTCCTCGATTGTGAAGCTTCACATTGGATAATTCGCCACGCAACCAGACATCTTGCAGTGCAGGTTCATTATCAATCATTCGCTTAACATGTCTCGTAAGCGCCGTTACCGATATATAGCGATCCGCTTTCACAACTATCCCCTCCTACTTAAATTACCTTTTTTGGATGATCTTAGAGAGGACACCATTCACAAAACGCCCTGATTCTTCTCCACCGAATAACTTCGCAAGTTCAACGGCTTCATTTAAACTAACGTTAACGGGTATATCATCTCTGACTACCATTTCATAAGAAGCCATGCGTAGTACTGAACGGTCAACATTTCCGATCCGATTAAATGTCCAGTTCACAAGATTTTCTTTAATGACTTCATCAATTCTTTCGAGGTTCTCAAGCGTTCCGAAGACAAGCTCAGATAGAAACTCGTCACCTTCTTCCTCATTTAAAACGTGTTGAAGAGCCTCACGTGGATCGGTGTCTGTTACATCTATTTGAAACAATACCTGGATGGCTTTTTCTCTTGCATGTCTTCTTTTCATTGCTATACTCCCTTTACGCTAATATTGCTATACCAATAAATAATAGCATACTGTAGAGGACAAATACAGGTTTTGCAATGTCCGATTGTTTTCACAAACAAAAAAGCAGGGGGACAATCCCCGCTGCTTATTCTTCGTTCTCTGGTTCTTTTTTATCAAATGTAATGCCTACAACACTCACGTTGACGGCACTGATTTCTAGAGCAGTCATTGTAAGAAGGGCCTGACGGATATTTTCCTGAACCTTCTCACATACTTCCGGAATGGATAAACCATAGCTTACCACCACATAGGCATCTAGGATGATCCCATCTTCATCAAGTTCCACCTTGACGCCTTTTCGATGATCCTTTCGCCCAAAGCGTTCTACAACACCAGAGGCGAAATTCCCTCTCATCTCTGCTACACCATCAACTTCAGAAGCTGCAATACTTCCAATGACTTCGATAACTTCAGGTGAAATCTCTACTTTTCCAAGACCAGTATCGTGCTCTTCCATTTCAAATGATTGAAGTTCATTCATTCTGAACACCTCACTTAGAATTCATTGATTGCTCTGTTAAATCATATTTCTCAAGAAACTTTGTATTGAAATCGCCGCTTACAAATTTCTCATGATTCATAAGGCGCATATGGAACGGAATAGTCGTTTTAACTCCTTCAACGACAAATTCCCCCAGTGCTCGCTTCATTCTAGCGATAGCTTCTTCTCGAGTATCAGCATAAGTAATCAGCTTTGCAACCATTGAATCATAAAAAGGTAAAATATCATACCCTGGATAAACAGCTGAATCAACTCGAACTCCAAATCCACCCGGCGGCAGGTACATTTCAACCTTACCAGGGGATGGCATAAACTTTTTGTCAGGATCTTCTGCGTTGATACGACACTCAATCGCCCATCCTTTAAACGTCACATCTTCTTGTTTGTATCGGAGTTCTTCATCAGAAGCTGCTCGGATTTGTTCCTTAATTAAGTCAATACCCGTTACCATCTCAGTCACAGGGTGCTCAACTTGAATGCGCGTATTCATTTCCATAAAATAAAAATTCCCTGTTGGCTCAAAAATAAACTCCACAGTTCCTGCACCAGAATATTGAACGGCTTGAGCAGCTCGCACTGCCGCATCTCCCATTTTCTTTCTGATTGTTGCGTCAAGAGCTGGAGAAGGGGTTTCTTCCACTAGCTTTTGTAAACGCCTTTGGATAGAACAATCACGCTCACCTAGATGGATTGCATTCCCATGATTATCTGCAAGAACCTGGATCTCTACATGTCGGAAGTCTTCAATAAACTTTTCAATGTAAACCCCAGGATTACCAAATGCGGTAGAGGCTTCTTGTTGCGTAATATTGATTCCTTTTACTAATTCATTCTCATCCTTAGCAATGCGGATTCCTTTACCACCACCGCCAGCAGTCGCTTTAATAATGACGGGATAACCCATTTCGTTCGCAAGAGCTACTGCCTCATCAGCATCTTTAATAATCCCTTCAGAGCCAGGTACAATCGGAACTCCAGCTTCCTTCATTGTCGTTCTAGCAACGTCTTTCGTCCCCATGCGATTAATAGCTTCAGGACTAGGACCAACAAACGTCACATTGCATTCTCTACAAAGTTCAGCAAAATCGGCATTTTCAGCTAGAAAACCATATCCGGGATGAATGGCGTCAACCCCTGTCACAGTAGCAATACTCATGATGTTTGTAAAATTTAAATAGCTGTCTTTTGCTGCTGTGGGTCCGATACAATAAGCTTCATCAGCAAGTCTAACATGAAGCGCATCTTTATCTGCCTGGGAATATACGGCCACTGTTTCTATTCCGAGCTCTTCACAAGCTCGTATAATTCTAACTGCTATCTCTCCGCGGTTAGCTACAAGTACTTTCTTAATCTCCATACTATCATCACCTATGCTTTCACTAAAAACAGAGGCTGTCCGTATTCAACCAGCTGACCATCTTCAACTAGCATTTCTACGATTTCTCCATTTACCTCTGCTTCTATTTCATTAAAAAGCTTCATTGCTTCAATGATGCAGACTACGCTATCTTCCGAAACTTTTTCTCCTGTTTTCACATAAAGGTCTGACTCTGGATTTGGACGAGCATAGAACGTTCCCACCATTGGGGATTCTATCTTATGTAATGATTCATCCTGTTTCTCTTCTTTAGGTTCTTCAGTAGCTTGCTCTTTTGAAGAAGACGCCACTTGCTTCACTGGCTCAGGCACCTGTTGTGCAACGGGCTGCTGAACAGGCTGCTGTACCGGTGCTTCAGCATATTGTACGTCGTTTTTCTTTAATACAATTTTAGACCCATCATTTTCGTATTCGAATTCATCAATGCTTGATTGATCAATAAGTTTGATCAATTCGCGAATTTCTTGAACTTTTAACAAGACTTCCACTCCCTGTCATCTTTTTTCAAATTTAGTATTTAGGAGGTTATTCTGTGCAGAAGACACGCTCCAACCTATAGCAATTATAGCATAATAAAGATGTGTATTAGTATCTCCAGCATTTCATCTAACAAATCAAACCTCATAATTAAGACCATTATATAAAAGCAGGTCCTAAGCCTATTCATCATATCATATCTTCAGTTTACTTGGTAGAAGACATCTTTGCACACCGACCTATAATAAGGGTAACAAACCTAGAAAGCGTTTTCACCCATAAAATTATTGTGGAGATTATCTATATACGCTCACTTTATAAATTTGGTATTTTATCTACTATTGTTTATTTCTCAATAACCGCTCTTTCTGAATGAAACTCTTTTCACAATACTTTCAGAGCATAAATGGATCAAAACAAAAAAGATGGAGTGAACTCCATCTTTACTTTGCTGCAGCCTGAAATTCAACCGCTATTCTATGGCCTTCTCCTAGTTGTTCTTCTGCTAGTACCATAATGTTGTTGGCTTCTTCATTCGAGAGTTGATCTGCTTTAACAATAACTCTTACTTTATCATCATCTAGCGTATAAACTACCGCATCGCTATACCCTTCTGACTTTATCACATTTTCCAATACAGATTCTTTTTGAGATAATGCCATCAATTCTTGACGTTGCTCATGTGCCTCATTTCTAAGGTCAGCAGATGCTTCGCTTGCAATAACTGCCGTATAGTCTTCAATCGCTGCATCTCGTTGTTCTTGAATCTCAAGTCTTATGGATGCAAATCCTTCCTCACTTGAAACACTTGAAGAAACAGCATCTCCTTCTTCTGCGTTCGTTTCTTTTGCCTCTTCTCCTTTACTTTCCTCACCACTCTGCTCCTGATCCCCTACAAACGCTACATTATCAGTTCCAGGAGTCATAATATAATAGGCTGATAAGACAATGATTAAACTTAACATCGTTAGTAACCACACTGTTTGCTTTTTCAAAACCATTTAGGATTCCCCCTTTAATTTTTTCGGAAGCACCATGACACGGTGACTCTTGACGTCTAGCAGTCTTGTTACTGCATCCACGATCATTTTCTTTACTTCCATATTCTCTGCTCCAACTGCTACCACTACAACTCCTCGTACGACAGGCTTCTTCGTACTAACAATGATAGGCTCCTGGCCGTTGTCATTTTGAATGACGACAACTTGTTCTTCACTTGACTGTTCTTCAATCTTTCTTGAACCTCCATCATTTGGAGATTCATCCGTATATTTATCAGTAGAAGTGCTGTTCTTCTCAACGATTTTTTCTTCTGTAGAATCTAAATTCACAATAACTGTGGCATCAGAAACTCCTGCCACTTCATCTAAAGCTTCTTTCAGCTGTGTTTCGTATACATTCTCGTATTCAGCCATAGACGACGGATTGGACTTTTTTTGACTAAAGGTCGGTTCACTATCCTTGGAGCCCGCCTGCTCTGAAAACACTTCCTGGACTTGTTCAGGTGACTGGAAAAAACTCCCGGAAAACATGAAGATAACGCCAATCCCCGCAGCAATAATCAAATATAATAACGGGATTCCCTTTTTCTTTTTAGGCTTCTTCAATTGATCAAGCCAGCTAGTTGGTTTTTCATCCACGTTCCCTACTCTCCTCCTTTCACCTGAACTCCAACTTGTTTTGGATACAATTCCCACTCATCTGCAAGAAAATATGCAACCTTACGTGAGAGAGTATCCGTTTCTTCGAACTCTTCCTCTTGAATATCAATTGATACGGATACGGCATCCACTTCCTGAACAGATTTTTCTGCTCCTGCTTCATTTACTGTTACTGCAATTTGATCAATATCCTTTTCCCCATCAAGATTCTTTAACTGAAGACTAACGCTTGTGATTTCGAGGTTAAACTGGTCCCTCAACTCCTTTTCTACCTGGCTTTTCATTTGGACAGCCATTTGTTCTTCAATATATGCAGCATTGGATGCTTGTATTTCACTTTTCTTCGATTCTATCTGATTTTCCATATTTGCCTTTTGAGTTGAGTCAGTGAGCGTTACTGTTCGGAGCATGGCATCAAAGTCTTTTGTGAAAATCGTGAGTATAGGAGATAAAATAACCGCCATTAACATTAAACCTATAACCATCTTTACATAACGCTGCATATTTGAATTTGGTAGCAATAGTTCTAGCACTGTTGCTAGAAGGATTAACACAATAATATTTGTAATCCATCCTGTAATAATATCCACACGACACCTCCTAACGCACCATTAACGTAATATTGCCAGATGCTATAATAATCGTTACAGCAAGAAAGAACATCAATGAAACAATAGCAAGGGCCGCAAATATGAACAAAATGCTTTTTGATATAACATTTAGAGATTGAATAATTGGACCACCGCCCAATGGTTGAATCACCGCTGCAGCAATATTATAGATTAGTACTAGTGATAACACTTTTAGCGCCGGAAAAGCGCAAATCATTAAGAGGATGACAACTCCAGCCAAGCCCACCGTGTTTTTTAATAACACAGAGGCGCTTAACACCGTATCGGTGGCATCTGTAAACATCCGACCAACGACTGGGATAAAGTTACCCGTTACAAATTTCGCAGCACGTATCGTAACGCCATCCGCTACCGCAGTTGTCGCACCTTGTACTGAAATAACCCCTAAAAAAACCGCAAAGAAAACGCCAAGAGTTCCTATCGCTACATTTCGTAATAAATTAGAAAGCTGGGTAACCTTGTACTGCTCACTGATAGTACTTACTATAGCGAGGACCGCTGATAGAAAGAGCATCGGAAGTACAAACTTCTGAATAAGTAATCCACCAGTATTTACAAGAAACAAGACGATCGGATGAAAGAAAGCAACAGAAGCTACTCCACCCACAGATGCCATTAAAGCTAAAAGCAATGGTATTAATGCAAGTAAGAATCCCATCATGTTAGCTATAGCATCTTCTGTATACTGAATCGCAACATGAAAGCTATTTAGTGCCAAGATAATTAAAACCATATAAATAATGCCATACGCTACTGTACTAACTGCTTTATGTTCAAATGCATTTTGCATGTTCTGCAGAAGGATACTAAAGATTGTAAGAAGGATCAGACTCCCAAGAAGCTTTCCATGCACAAGCAGTTCATGGAAGAGAAACTTTAGTAGGCCAATAAAATACGCTTTTAAAGATATCTGCTTTTCTCCTTTAATGAATTCCATAAATGAGCCTTTCTGACTTTCAGGTAAAAAACCCCCGTATTCCTCAATGACTTCATCCCAATAATCTTGTATTTCTTGTAAACCAAGCGTATTTAACTGCTTGTCTACAAATTGACTTGAAAGAGGCTCTTCTTCCCCTTTTGCGACTACTGTAGATTCAAAAAACATAAGAGAAAAGCAGAGGAATAGCAGCATCAACAGCATTTTTTTCATGTGAGGCATGTCCCTCTCCCCCTCTTATGATGGTAATAATTTCAGTACTGTTTCTATGATTAACGTTAAGATTGGAATTGCCATAGCAAGAATCAACAACTTACCAGCAAGTTCAATTTTCGATGCAATTGCTCCTTGACCCGCGTCTCTTACAATTTGCGCACCGAATTCTGCTATATAAGCGATTCCGATAATTTTTAAAACCGTTTCCACATACACGATTTCAACATTCGCTTTTGCTGCAAGGCTTTCAAGCATTCGAATAATGTGTTGAATTTCTCCTATTAAGTAGAGAAAAATTAAAGCGCCTGTGAAAACCGTAATCGTGAAGGCAAACACAGGCTTTTGCTCTTTGACCACAATAACTAGGAAGGTAGCGATTAATCCTAAGCCGACTATTTGTAAAATATCAATCGCAGTCACCCCCTACCCTTGAAAAAGGAAGACTCCTCGTATTTTCTGAAAAAGATCATCTATAATTGTAATGACCATATAAAGGACAACAATAAATCCTATTAAAGTGACCCAGTGCGCGTATTCCTCTTTTCCCATTTGCTTTAAGATTGTATGAAGCATGGCAACGATAATACCAATACCAGCTATTTGAAAAATCGTATTCACATCATGATTCATCTACGCTTCCTCCCAATGACTAAATCAAAAGTATGACAAGAAGAATACCGCCAAGTACACCAAGGCTTTTAAACATTCTTTCATATTTCATCTGATTATCTCTCGCTTCACTTTCTTCTCTCTCTAAGTGAATTAATGCCAGCTTCAGTTGCTTTTGCTCATGTTCTCGATCATGCTGACCAATGGTAGCGCCTAATTGCTTCATCACTTCTTTTTCCTCATTTTTAAAGGCAGTGTATTTCCAAACTTCCTCCATACTTTCAATCCATGCTTCATACGCAGTAGCATGGCCTGCCTCAAGCTTCCTCCTAAATGAATCAAAAAACCACGATACAGGATGACCAACCTGTCTACATATATGACTACAAGCAACGCTTAAAGGTGTCATTCCGTAAACAATCTCTGCTTCTAGTGACTGTAATGCCGCCTTCAACTGACGTAATTGGCGTGACCGTTCACTAACTGTCCTAGACCATTCCACACCTGCCCATGTGCTTGCCATAATAATGAGCACTGCACCTAGTAACTTCATGCTAGATCACCTTTTTACGTCGAATTTCCTTACCGGTTTTATCTTTAATCGCACTAATTGTTCCTGGACCATCTTCTCGCGACAGTTCGACGATACGATCAAAGCACCCCGACTTTAATAACCCCTCCATACTTGGCCTACGGTTTAAATCATCCAATTTCGTCCCATGGACTGTCACTACGAGATTAATCCCAGCATTTATTGCTTCGATAATCGCTTCACTGTCTTCTTTTCGTCCAATTTCATCTACAATCAGTATTTCTGGACTCATGGAGCGAATCATCATCATCATTCCTTCCGCTTTTGGACACGCGTCGAGTACATCAACACGGTCTCCCAATCGATGTTGAGGGATCCCCTGTACACATCCAGCTATTTCTGAGCGCTCATCGACAACGCCTACCTTTGCTGATGGAATCCTTCTTAATTCATCTCCTTCAGCCATAAGTCGAGTTAAATCACGAAGCATTGTCGTTTTACCAGACTGAGGTGGCCCTAATATAATCGTATTCATCCACCTTCCAGCATATAGATATGATACTAGCGGTATAGCTATTCCAAGCTTTTGCTTCGCAATTCTCACATTAAATGAAGCAATATCTCTAATGGCTTTGACATGTCCATTTAGTGTAATAACCTTCCCTGCGAGGCCTACACGATGCCCTCCCTCAATCGTTACAAAACCTTTTTTAAGTTCTTCTTCCAGAGCATAGAGAGAGTAGTGACTTAGCTTATTTATCATTTGTAGACCATCATCTTTTGAAATAAAATAACCCTGGCCATTTAAGAGAGGAAAATCCGGCTTCCCGTTGATCATGATCTCAAGTGGACGGTTAATACGCATTCGAATTTCTTCAATCGTCGATCTTTCAACAATTGAATACTGATTCAAAATTTTTTGTACATTTTCCGGAAGCACGCGAAGAACTTCTTCCAAGAATGTCCCCCCTCTCTAAGCTTGTTTCTCCCTACACTACTATTCCTGCCTTGATTAAATTATGTCTCTACTAAATCTATGAAAGGGTTCCAATTAAAATAAAGGCAACCCCTATCATGATAAAAATAATTTTCATAATTGATAGATCACCTGCTAGACCAATCAACCCCACTGACATGGTAACTATTAAAATAATTGGCCCAACTATAGCGAGAATGGCATTAATCATCATGGCTGTTCTTAGATCCTGAATAAAAAGAATGAGAATCGCTGCTGTAAGCTCAATCACACCAGAAAGTATTCGAAGCACTCCCATGACAAGAACGGAATGAATCATCTCTAGCCTCCCACAAATTGTTTGTACAACTTATGATGAATTTATGATTTTCAGAAGAAGTTCGTAAATCATATAACTCAATTCATTATTGAGAAATCAGCTTCATCATGCACCTGAGGCAAATAGTATGTTAGCTAGATTGTTGTATTTAAAATATTGAACTTATTGGAGGAAAACAAAAAAACCACCCAGCGAAGGCTGGATGGTCATTTTACTTTTAAACCATTTAATATAAATTGTACTGTCAGTTCAATCTCCTGCTCATCATCCCACTCACTCTCCGGCACCATAATATACCGTGCAAGAAAAAACCCGAGAACGGCTGTTATCGAAAGTCTGATCGCAGAGGAAGGCGGAATTTGGATTAATTCGCCTTTCTGTTGGAAGTGAACAATCACTTTTTCAAATCGATCAAACAAATCCTTTGCTACATGCTCGATAAATTGGGTACGAAGTTCTTCATGAAAAGGAATCTCCTGCATCAGAATTTTAACAATTGGTAAGTGCTTGTGTATGAACGCCTGTCTATTTTTTACAACAGCTCTCAAAAAATCCTCATAGTGCTCATAGTCTGGTTTTAATACTTTGTCTAAATCTTTCACGATGAAAGGGGCAACAAGATGGCTCATAACAGGTGTAACAATAGCGAGCAGCAAGTCTTTCTTTGTATTATAATGGCGAAATATTGTTCCTTCCGCTACACCGGCACGTCTCGCAATTTGACTTGTTGAGGAAGCGGAAAATCCTTTTTCCTGGAACATTTCAACTGCCGCTTTAACAATGCGTTTTTGTTTCTCAGTTAAATCTCCGGACTCGCTTACCTCTTCATCAAATAGCCATTCCATGCCGTCTTCTATCTTTTTCATAAGCTCCCCCTGACTCTAAATGCGTCGGTGTTTTTTTAGTGCGTATATATTTAAAATCATAAAAGCGATTGAGAATCCAAATAAAATAAGTAAATCAATCCATATTTCTGTTATTCCCTGTCCTTTGATCATAACATCTCTAAGAGCTTCAGCTCCATAATACAAAGGAGTTAACGGACCAATCCAGCTTAAATAATTTGAAATCGTATCAAGATTAAATAATCCAGAAAAAAAGAGTTGCGGTACAACAACAAGTGGTATAAACTGAATCATTTGTAATTCATTCTTTGCAAATGATGAAAGTAAAGTTCCTAAAGTTAGGGCACTTAATGCTAGCATGAGTGTTATAAGTAGTACATAAAAGAAAGCGCCTTCCATTTTTAAATCAATCACATAAATACTATATAGGGCAATGATCGCTGATTGAAACATAGTAAATAATCCAAAGCCGATCACGTATCCAATTACAAGTTCCCACCTTTTAATAGGACTAGCTAAAACTCGTTCGAGCGTCCCCTGGGTTCTCTCTCTCAAGAAAGAAACCCCAGCAATTAAAAACACAAAAAAGAAAATAAAGAAACCAACTAGTACAGGACCAAAGTGATCAAATGAAGTCATGTCACTCGAGCCAAAAAGATAAGATACATCTAAATCCACTTCTTCGTTGTTTACCATAGAATTACTTCTAACAAGATTAATTACTGCTTGATTAATGGAGGGATCACTGCCTTCTAGATGTAGTTTCTTTTCCCCATTGCTGAAGTCAATAATTGCATCATAATCTTCTTTCAGTAGTGACTCAATGGTATCTTTTGACGTAACTTTTTTAATAATAGCATGCTCTTCTATTCTTTCGACGAGTTGCTCAGGTATGTTTAGTGTGCCCACTTTCAACTCCAGGTCTTCCCCGTTAAACACTAGCGATAACATGGTTAAAATGATAATTGGTGCCACAATCATTAGGCCAATCGTTCGCTTGTCATGAATGAACTGCCTTAATATACGTTTTACAACGGCTGTAATTCTCATTCCTTAACACCCCCATATGAGAGAAAAGCTTGCTCAATTGTCGTCGAATCCGTTTGCTTTTTCAATTCTTCTGGTGTTCCAACAGCAATCAACCGACCATCTCGAATCATCCCAAGCCTTGAACATCTATCAGCTTCATCCATTACATGAGTCGTAACGAGAATGAGCACGCCCTTTTGTCTCAGATCTTCAAACGTATCCCATATCTTTTGTCGCAAGGACGGATCTATACCAACAGTTGGTTCATCAAGCAACAGGACTTCAGGGTCGTGCAATAAAGCGATAGCAAGTGATAAGCGACGCTTCATTCCTCCTGAGAAGTCTTCCACTCTTTTCTGAAGTTCGTTTTCTAAATCTACTAGCCTCATAGCAGATAAGATACGATCTTTTCGATCACGACGACTCACACCGCTAAGCGTTGCAAAGAATTCTAAATTCTCATAAGCGGATAGTTCACCATACAAAGCATCCGCTTGTGCCATATAGCCGATACGCTTCATTATCTTTAAATCAGGCATTTGTTCATCTAATACTGTTACCTTTCCTTCTGAAGCCTCTTCAATACCACAGAGCAGTTTGACAAATGTCGTTTTTCCAGATCCTGATGGTCCTAGGAGACCGAAGATCTCACCTTGCTTAAGTGAAAGGCTAATATTATCTAAGATCGTAGTCGTGCCATATCGTTTTGTAACACTTGCTTGGATAGCATCTTTTTGCATATGACCCCTCCTTAAATGAGTGATTACTCACTTCATTATACCATTCATCCCTTTTTTGTAAAGTGAGTAATCACTCATTCATGATTTTAAAAAAACCGCTCATACAGAGCGGTTTAAAAATGTTTACTTTATCCTCTTGATACATACTCGCCTTTAGAAGTATCTATAATTAAAACATCTCCCTGGTTAACGAAGAAAGGCACTTGAACAGTTAAACCCGTTTCAACAGTTGCGGGTTTAGTTCCACCTGAAGCTGTGTCCCCTTTAATACCAGGCTCAGTTTCAGTAACAACGAGTTCCACCGTATTCGGCAATTCAACTCCGATCGTTTCTTCACCATAAGTACGAATAGAAATCTCCATGTTTTCTTTTAGAAATTTAAGTTCATAATTAATTTGCTCTGCAGGAAGTTCAACTTGCTCATAAGTAGTTGTATCCATAAACGTATGCATATCGGCACTTGCATAAAGATACTGCATTTTACGATTTTCAATATGAGCTTTTGCTACTTTTTCTCCTGCTCGAAAGGTTTTTTCTTGAATTCCACCAGTACGAAGGTTACGTAGCTTCGTTCTTACAAAAGCTGCTCCCTTACCAGGCTTCACATGCTGGAAGTCCATTACCGTCCAGATGCCATTATCCACTTCAATTGTAAGACCAGTTTTTAAATCGTTAACAGAAATCATTAATAGTCCCTCACTTTCATTATTCGCCGAGGATCAGCAATTCTTTAGTAGAATGAGATAATGTCTCATTTCCAGTTTCAGTAATTACTGTATCATCTTCAATTCTTACTCCGCCTTTACCAGATAGGTAAATACCTGGTTCAACGGTTACTACCATACCTGGCTCTAATACTGTATCAGATTTAGTTGAAAGACTAGGTCCCTCATGTACTTCAAGACCAACACCATGACCTAGTGAGTGCCCAAAGTATTCTCCAAATCCTTTAGAAGTAATTAAGTCACGTGATAGAGCATCTGCTTCTTTTCCGCTCATTCCAGGCTTAATTTGTTCCATCGCCTTTAATTGAGCTTCTAGAACAGTATGATAGACACCTTTAAGCTCTTCTCCAGGATCCCCAACAGCCACAGTACGTGTAATATCAGAACAGTATCCTTTATAATAAGCACCAAAATCAAGTGTTATCAGTTCGTTTTTTCCAATGATTTTATCACTTGCAACGCCGTGCGGAAGAGCTGAACGTATACCCGACGCAACTATAATATCAAATGAAGACGAGGTTGCGCCATTTTTTCTCATGAAAAACTCTAGTTCATTAGAAACGTCCAATTCAGTTAGACCCGTACGAATGTATGATGTAATATGTTGGAAAGCAGCGTCTGCTATTTCGGTTGCTTCTTTAAGAACCTTTAATTCACTCGAATCTTTAATCATACGATGTTTCTCAAGAATACCATTAATCGGTACAAGTGTACCGTCTACATTATTCTCATATGCTTTAAAAACTTGATATGTAACCTGCGTTTCTTCAAAGCCAAGTTTTTTAACGCCTAGTTCATTCGCAAGCTTTGCTACTTCTCCAACAATCGGGCCTTTATGCTGCACAATATCAAACCCCTGTGCTTGCTCTCTTGCCTGATCCATATAGCGGAAATCTGTTACAAACTTCGCTTCTTTCTCAGTAATGAGAACAACACCTGAGCTACCTGTAAACTGGGAAATATATCTACGATTGCTTGCTGAAGTAATTAACATCGCATCTATATCATACTCTGTAAATGACTGACGTAGTTTCTCAATACGTTCCACTGTTTCGTCCCCCTTTAAAATGATGGCTATGTTAATGAACGTTGTTTATTATTGGCTCATATACGCTCTGTGACGACCAACCGTCTGAACAAATTTATTTGCTCGAAGCGATTAATCGTCACAGAGCGACCTTTCAATAGAGGTGAAAGGCAAGTGAAATGAAGATTTCACTCGAGTGAGCCAAAAATCGAAAATCAACAGCATAAGCTAACATAGCTAACTAAAATTATAAAAACGACCGCAATGCCAGTTCGTACCCATTCAAACCAAATCCTACCACTTGCCCTTCCGTTACTGGTGAAATAACAGATGTATGGCGAAAAGGTTCTCGCTTATGTACATTCGAAATGTGTACTTCCACAACCGGTACAGGAACACTTGCGATAGCATCTCGTATGGCGTAACTATAGTGAGTAAAAGCACCAGGATTTAAAATGATACCTGAAGCACTTTCTGCTTCATGAATCCAATCAATGATATCTCCTTCATGGTTTGATTGACGAAAAACAACAGCAGCGTCATTCTCACTAGCAAATTGTATTAACCGTTGTTCAAGGGTCTCTAGCGTGTCATTACCATAGATGCCGGGTTCACGTTTGCCAAGTCGATTTAAGTTAGGTCCATTAATTACGTAGAATGTTTTCATCCCGGTCTCCTTCATCACGATCTGACTTCTATATTAAATAGAAAAAAAAGAGAATGTTCCATGAACATTCTACCATAGCTTCATTTATTTGAATAGGAAGCGCCCTTCTGCTGGTTTTCATGATATTCAAAAGAAATCGAATACCCGATAAAGACGCCGTAAAGAAGATAAAGGCATATCGTAGTAATGACTGTGTTGCGATCAAGTTTCGTAATCGTTGGCAGATCGATGAACATTGGATTGAGTAAATAAAATACAATTATCCATAATACAATCCCATAAGCAAGTCCTGCAAGCATGTTATTTATTTTCACAAGCGTTACTTTGTACAAAAAAGCCACAAGTATGGATACAAGCCCAAGGGCAAGAATTCCAATCCACTGCCCTAGCTGTTCATTTTTCCATTCGCCAAGTGCCCATGGTGACAAAATGAGAGAGGGTGGTATCTTAGTAAATTTAAATAAGTATGTAAGATAACCAATTACACCCCAAAATAGTCCTCCAGCAATCCCGATTGTAATAACTTTTGATGTAAAAGATAGAGGTTGCTCCTGCTTATTTTGTTCAAGTTGCTCATTCTCTTTACCATCTTTCTGCTTCTCTTTATCCATAACACTCACCTCCCCCTTAAGCATTCCCTGTTGATGATGGAATTATTTATTAGAAGAATTGCCTATTGAAAAGATTAAAATTGCCTGTGTTGGGGAAAATGATTATTACAATCTATTACCTAGAGGTTTTTGCCTATTTCTTGTAGAATGGTATAAAGTACAATTTGTTAGAGTTTGAACGCTTCAAAACATTCTACTTCATACAATAGGTTGGTGAGAGATATTGTCAGATACAAATAAGCCTGCTTATGGCGGGCAAGCGGTTGTTGAAGGTGTTATGTTTCAAGGGAAACATACGTCTGTAACCGCCATTCGGCGCAAGGATGATTCAATTGATTATTTAGAAGTTCCGAAGCAGCCGAAGCCTATCCGAACAAAGCTTAAGAAAATCCCATTCATACGTGGTGTTGTTGCGATTATCGACGCCAGTGGCAATGGAACTAAACATTTGAATTTTTCAAGTGAACGCTATGATGTGGACCCTTCGGAAGATCAGGAAGTATTAGGTAAGGAAGAGCCTTCCAAAATAACGCTTTTATTAGGTGCAGCAGCCATAGGCGTTATCTCGTTTGCATTCGTAAAAACGATTTTCACTATATTACCCGCCTTAGCGGCAGCCTCACTTGAGTTTATATTTCCAGGGCACGTTGTACAGAACTTGATTGAGGGTTTCATTAAGCTCATTCTATTGCTTGGGTATATTTATTTTATTTCGTTAACCCCAATTGTAAAAAGAGTCTTTCAATATCATGGTGCAGAACATAAAGTCATCAACGCTTATGAAGCAGGACTTCCTATTACAATAGAGAATGTTCAAAAGCAATCGCGTCTTCATTATCGATGCGGAAGTAGCTTCATCCTTTTCACAGTAGTCATTGGGGTATTTATTTACCTTCTTGTTCCTACTGATCCATTATGGGTAAGGTTACTCTATCGTGTTGCATTAATTCCGGTAGTTCTTGGAGTTTCATTCGAAGTTCTCCAATTAACGAATAAAGTTAGAGAAGTTCCTGTATTAAAAGTGCTTGGCTATCCTGGGTTATGGGTTCAGCTACTAACAACGAAAAACCCAGATGATAAACAAGTTGATGTTGCAATCCACTCATTTAATGAACTACTTTCTCGAGATAAACAACGAGAGGAAGACGATTCAAGCACAAAAGTTGTGTAAAGATGAACAGGAGGTGAATCATTTGTCGCGCCGTGTTGTTCAACCTCTAATTTATTTATTAATTGGCCTAGCAGCTATTGGTTTTGTTTGGAAAATGGTCACAGACCCTCAAGGACTTTTCATGCAGCTTCTTATCACTGCTGTGATTGCTGCGATCATGATCTTCGTTGTCAGAAAGTTAATGGCTAGAAGAATGGGTCAACAATCAACTTCCTATCAAAAGGCCGCTAAACAATCAACCAAAATGAAAAAGAAAAAAGCTACACCAAGAAAAAATGCACCTCACCTTCGTGTCATTCCATCTAAACGTCTTTCTCCTAGAAAGCGCTCTTTACAGGAGGATCGAAAACAAAATCCTTTTACCGTAATCGAAGGACGTAAAGGAAAAAAGAAAAACAGAGCTCTCTTTTAACATGGTTCACTTGTTTTACCGATAAGATTGGGCGACTTAATAAAAAGTCATTGTCTTGAATGGAAAGCTCTTTCTATTTGGAAGTAACTAAACTAACATAAATATAGAAAAGGTGGCTGATTTCATTAGCCACCTTTTCATGTAATAATGTCAGGCAATTTTCTCCACGTATTGAGAAATTGAGAAGTTCGCTCTTCTCCTAACAAAATTAGTTTCTTTTGACTTTGTCTCTCTAGTTTAAAAGCTGTCGTCAGATCATGATCCACAGGTATAAACACAATGTTCTTCGCTTTTTGTTCTTCAATATATCGCGCATCATGAGCCTGCTTCATTGTTTCAAATAATGCCTGATACATATCAACAGCATTTGTAATTTTATTTTCCGGAACGTGGTTAAAGTTTGCACTCAATTGAAAGCCTAATACAGGTCTTTGTGGCTTTTTATTTTCAGGAGGTTGGAATATCCATAGAGGGAAGTTACTTAAAATCCCGCCATCTACCATATAGTGCTTTTTACCATCAATGGAGTAGAGCGGTTGAGGTTTAAAGAAAAATGGTAAACTCGCACTCATCCTAACAGCTTTCGCGACAGAAAATCGCTCAGGTACGAAGCCGTACTGTGCTAAGTCATCAGGTATAACGACAAGCCTCCCTTTCGATATATCGGATACAATAATCTTGAGTGATCCCTCGGGTAAATCACCGAATGTTTCAATGCCTTTGTTTTTTAATAACTCCCCTACCCATAATTCTAGGTCCTTCCCAGAATAGAGCCCAAGATTCCAGTACAACATCAACCACCGTATCAACGGGAATGTATAACCTGAGTTTTTTTCGAGTAGTGTCGTTAGATCCGTATCGAGCAAGATCTTTTCTAATTCATTTCCTTTATAACCTGATATAATCAAAGATGCAATTATAGCCCCAGCACTCGTGCCCGCTGTACGTTTAAATTCGAGGCCTTTTTTCTCAACGGCTTGAAGTGCTCCCACTAGCGCTATCCCTTTAACTCCGCCACCTGAAAAGACGCCATCAATGTACACACTCAAACCTCCTTCCCACCTTATTAAAGCCTAAGCTTTAACGGGGGAATTTAGTACAAAAAAAAAGAAACAACCCGATTAAACTTCGGATTGTTCCTCGTGTGCTTCTTCATTTTTACGTTGCACTTCTCTAAGTTCATCCACTCGTACATTTGTCTCTTCAAAGTACTGGACAAGATCACCAATGCGATCGATAGCGTCCCAGCTTAGATGATGTTCAATACCCTCAACATCTTCGTATATATTCTCTTCGTTAACCCCGATAACACCTAGAAATTGTTCAAGCAAAGCATGGCGATCAACGAGTCGCTTTCCTAGCTTTTTCCCTTTTGGAGTAAGCATAAAGCCGCGATATTTTTCGTATACGACATATTTACCTTTATCTAATTTTTGAATCATTTTGGTTACCGAGGAGGGATGTACCTCTAATGCTTCCGCGATGTCTGATACGCGAGCATACCCTTTTCCGTCTATAAGTGCATAAATACGTTCAATATAATCTTCCATACTGGGAGTAGTGGCCATTGGATTCCCTCCATCTTTTATTCCATTTAAGCCAGTTAATAAAAGCATACACCATAGTATGGGCGGATACAAGGAAAGGTTCCATAAGCTTCTATTAACTGCATTAACTCAGTTCTAACACTCTTATGTAGAGCAGATATTATATCATATTTCATTTAATCGGTTTTGTAAATTAGTGGATAAAATACAAAGTCACTTGAACACCCCAACAGCACTTGCGAAAAAACGCCCCTAATCTACGCACAAAAAGATGAAGGATAAACG
This sequence comes from Pseudalkalibacillus sp. JSM 102089, assembly GCF_041366475.1. Classification (NCBI taxonomy): domain Bacteria; kingdom Bacillati; phylum Bacillota; class Bacilli; order Caryophanales; family Fictibacillaceae; genus Pseudalkalibacillus; species Pseudalkalibacillus sp. JSM 102089. The sequence goes on along the minus strand of NZ_JBEWYW010000004.1, from coordinate 323,504 downwards.
TTTCCGTCTATCCTTCTCTTACATCAGTTAGCTATTAAAGTCCGCACTTCAGCTGTGCACCACAATTATCACAAGTATTGCATCCACCGATTTCCTTTACCTGACCCTTTCGACAAACAGGGCACGTATTACCTACTTCAGACCCGATAGTAACGTCTGTAGAGCGTAGATCTGTAATCGTGTCAACTAGTACTACTTGCTTCTTTTCTTGCATGCCACCTTCAAACTCAAGCTGTTCAAATGAATTTTCTTCTGCTTTAAGAGTTAGAACCTGAGAATCACGGCTACCATCTACATAAACGGTACCGCCCTTGGCTCCTCCATTATATAGACGCTCATAAACTGCTTCCACTTGTTTCACTGAATACCCTTTTGGAGCATTAACAGTTTTTGAAATCGAGCTATCAACCCAGCGTTGAATAACGCACTGAGTGTCAGCATGATCTTCTGGTGCGAGCTCCATTGCTGAAACGAACCATTCCGGAAGGTTTTCTGTATCAGCTTCTGGGTTTCTTTCAAAGTACTCTGCAAGAATATCTGCTTTTACTTCGATAAATTTACCAAGTCGTCCACTACGGTAATAAGAGAAAGAGAAGTAAGGCTCAAGACCGGTGGACACCCCTACCATCGTGCCAGTGCTCCCAGTAGGCGCAACTGTTAGAAGATGTGAATTACGTATACCATAGTCCATAATGCTGTCGCGTAGGTCATTTGGCATTTGTTGCATATAACCTGTGTTAACAAATGCTTCACGTAATCTATTTGTCTCCGCAACTGTTTCACCCTCAAGGAAAGGGAAGCTTCCCTTTTCTTTAGCAAGGTCCACAGAAGCACGATAAGCTGTTGTAGCAATTGTTTCAAAAATCTGATCTGTTAAATTATTCCCTTCTTCTGATCCATATATTGTTTCACAGTATATAAGAAGGTCGTGTAGCCCCATTACTCCTAGTCCTACTCGACGTTCGCCAAGAGCTTGCTTCTCATTCTCCTCTAAGAAGTAAGGTGTCGCATCAATAACGTTATCTTGCATGCGTACGCCAACTTCAACCGTTTCTCTCAGCTTATCGAAATCAACAGTCTTTGTCTCTTTATTAGCCATCTCAGCAAGGTTCACTGCTGCTAGGTTACATACAGAGTAAGGTGCTAATGGTTGCTCACCACATGGGTTAGTAGCGACAACTTTTTGACCGTAAGAAGTTGCGTTTGTTTTTTCATTTGCATTATCAATAAAGAAGATACCTGGCTCTGCAGAGTAAGTAGCACAAATATTAATTAAATCCCACAGCTCTTTTGCCTGAACCTTACGATAAGTTCTTACTGGAAAGCCTTGCTTCTCCCAGTCACGTACATCCCCTGATTCATGCCAGTTCTCATTATAAAGTGCCATTTGTTCTTTCGTATAGTTCTCTACATCCGGGAATCGAAGTTCATATTCAGAATCATTTTCAACCGCGTCCATAAAGTCTTTCGTTAAACAAATCGAGATGTTTGCACCAGTCAAGAAGTCAGGATTGTGGACAGAATACGTTCCACCCGTTGCAAGCTTATCCTGCGCATCCTGCATCACTTTTTCTTCAAAGCCACCTGTTCCGGGAATACTACGGTAGTTTAAGATACTTTGGTACATAGATCTTTCCGACTCTGAGAGCGGTGTGAATTTCAACTTATCTTCTGCAAGTTTCTTAATTTGTTCATCCTTTGTATTCTCCATAAGGAAACGAAGAATGCGTGGATTCTGCATTTTTGAAATGATAAATTCAATAATATCAGGATGCCAGTCAGCGAGCATAATCATTTGGGCCCCACGTCTTGAGCCACCTTGCTCCACTAGATGCGTCAGCTTCGCAATATCATCCAGCCATGAAACCGAACCTGATGATTTACCATTCACACCCCTAGCAAGCGTGTTTCTAGGACGAAGTGTAGATCCGTTCGTTCCTACTCCACCACCTCGACTCATAATCTCCATTACTTGTTTACGGTGTTCAGAAATACCTTCTCTTGAATCCTGTGGAAACGGCATAACGTAACAGTTAAAGTACGTCACTTCCGTATCAGCTCCAGCTCCGTAAAGCACACGCCCTGCAGGAACAAAGTTCATAGATGAAAGTTCTTTATAGAAACGATCTTCCCAATATGTCTTTTCCCCATCTGTTTTCTCTACATCAGCAAGGCCACGTGCATTACGACGAGCAATTTGCTCATAATATACTTCCAAGGGCTTTTCTATGACATCCAACGAACGGACAATAATACCTGATTCTCTTTCTTCTTCTGTGTCTAAGACGCCAACGTAATCCTCATGAACAGCTACAGTTGCTTTCTTAGATTGAAGGTCGAATTCTTCAATATACCCAAGACCTCTTGCTGGAAATTTTGGATCTTCTTTAATCGTTAAGACAACAAAATCACCTTTTTGTAATGTCTTTTTCTCTGTATCTTTAAATGCATAGCGGTCAAGCATCACAAGACGACTAACACCTTTGTGAGTTAGATGCATATCCTCTGTAATCGGATGAACCTGCGCAAACATTTCAATATCCTTATTCAACTGCTCAATGTTAATAGATCTTCTTTTTTCATTGGTTTGTATTGTCATATAAACCCCTCCGTTTCGACATTTATACACTTAAGAGCATCTCTAGATGTATGTAGCTATGATAAATCGTCTTGATTAATAGTAGCACATGTACACGAACCAGACAATCATTTTTAACCATATATAGTGTTCAGAATTCTTCAATCAATACTACATATAGTAAAAGAGCGAATACTTTAGCGATTTGTCAACTTTCAAATCCAGTGAAAATGAAAGGTTTTCCTCGATAAATAAAGATTAGATTAGAAGAATAGAGAAAAAAGAGGAATTTTGTCTATTGCACATTTTTCCACACTCTGCCTTTTTAACACTGGAGACAAAAGTTAATCAGTTAACAGACCCTGATTAAGATTAGAACATTTGTTCTTGTTAAGTCAATAGGAAAAAGCACCCAACGAAGGTGCTTATTTGCTAAAGTTCCATTCCTTGCTAGCGTATTTCTCCTCTGCTAGTTGAACAACAAAGGACTCTTGTTCATTCGTTAGTTGATATGGAACCAATTCAATATCAAGTCCCTGTTGAAAACCATCATAAAAAGCTTTAACCGCTTCAGATATCGATACAGGAGTTTCACGGAGTGAATTAATAGCTACAGCCTTTTTTCTAAAACCTCGCTGCATCCGCTCACGTATCCGTTCATTTTTAAATTTGAAACAATCAAACAATTGGTCCTCATCAATGTCAAGCAGAATCGATCCATGCTGGAGAATGACACCTTTTTGACGAGTTTGAGCGCTCCCAGCGACTTTTCGCCCTTCTACAACAAGTTCATAATAGGATGGAGAGTCAAAACACACACCCGATCTTGGTGCACGTAGCTCTTCTTTCTCTGCATCCGTTTCAGGAACAGCGAAATAAGCATTCAATCCAAGTTTTCTGAAACCAATCAATAACCCTTCTGAAATAACCCGGTACGCTTCTGTTACGGTTGAGGGCATGTCTGGATAATCTTCAGAGACAATAACGCTATAAGTCACTTCCTGATCATGAAGGACAGCTCTTCCACCAGTAGGGCGTCTCACAAACCCTAGACCATTTTTTTCTACAGCATCCATATTAATATCACGTTCGATACGCTGGAAATAACCAATTGAAAGTGTTGGGGGATTCCACCCGTAAAATCGAATAACAGGGGGGATAGTCCCATCACTATGCCATTTCAATAATGCTTCATCAAGTGCCATGTTATAAGCTGGAGAACGTTCTCCCGAATCAATAAATGCCCATTGCTTCATTTTCGGAACTCCTTTATCACTGTCAGTTTTCTAACACCTTCCCTATTCTAGCAGAGGAGAAAATGGATGACCAATGAACACTCTCAATTATTTTAGCTATGTCTTGAACATTATTTGTTTTTCGATCTTTCGAGTATAGGCGAATCTCCTCTATCCCAACTAATTTAGAACAAATTTGATTTAATTACTGAACACTACCTATTCTTTTTATAGTTATTCCTTTTTTTCTTTTGCGGAAAGCCGAAAAGACGTGTAAACTTAAAGTTGTCGATTTTACTTGAAAGGGTGTAACAAAGTTTATGGAATGGATTATCGCAATACTCGTCGCGATCATTGTGTATGTTGTCATAACTCGATACATGCAAAAGAGGAATTTGAAAACGTTAACGGAGGAAGAATTCCGTGCCGGCTATCGTAAAGCCCAACTGATTGATGTTCGTGAACCAAACGAATTTGATAATGGCCATATTCTAGGGGCAAGGAACATCCCTGTTAGTCAGCTAAAAATGCGAATTAAAGAAATCCGCAAAGATCAGCCAGTTTATATGTACGACTACAACGGAATTATTGTAGCTCGTGCTGCAAGCATTCTTAGAAAACATGGCATTAAAGATCTTTATCAATTAAAAGGCGGCTTCAAAAAATGGGGCGGCAAAGTAAAGAAAAAATAAAAAGCAGCTGCCTTTGCAGCTGCTTTTTTTGATTGCTATTCAGCAACTCAAAATGGCTTTGTTGATTTTGCATCATTGATTTATCCATGTTAAACGTATCTCTCATTTGAATGAGCCATAATCGAGTAGTGAACAATATAAGTTAACAGGGCCTATCAATAAGCATTAGGCTTTTTGATAACGTAAAACAGGCTTTCTGGCAGCCGTGGTTTCATCAAGGCGACCAATAACTGTTGTATGTGGGGCTTCCTGAACAATTTCCGGATTTTCCTCTGCTTCTTTTGCAATTTGAAGCAGTACATCACAGAACTCATCAAGTGTTTCTTTTGATTCTGTCTCCGTAGGTTCAATCATCATACATTCCTCAACGTTAATTGGGAAATAGATCGTTGGCGGGTGGTAACCAAAGTCTAGCAGTCGCTTTGCCATATCAAGCGTTCTGACACCAAGTTTCTTTTGTTTTTTTCCTGAAATCACGAATTCATGCTTGCAGTGCTGTTCATAAGGTAACACAAAGGCATCTTGTAAGCGTCTCATCATATAGTTAGCATTTAATACCGCATTTTCCGATACTTGCTTTAAGCCTTCTGGCCCCATAGTACGAATATACGTATATGCTCGAACATTGATACCGAAATTACCATAGTAAGGCTTTACACGACCAATGGACTGAGGACGGTCATACTCGAAACGATAGGCATTATTCTCCTTTACGAGTACAGGCTTAGGAAGGTAAGGAATTAAATCAGATTTAACACCAACCGGTCCAGATCCAGGTCCACCACCGCCATGAGGTCCAGTGAAAGTTTTGTGTAGATTTAAGTGCACAACATCAAAGCCCATATCTCCAGGACGAGCAGCCCCCATAATAGCATTCATATTTGCACCATCGTAATATAGCTTTCCACCTGCGTTATGAATAATTGACGCCATCTCTGTAATCTGTTCTTCAAATAGTCCAAGTGTATTTGGATTTGTAAGCATCAGCGCAGCCGTATCTTCATCTACTACACGTTTTAAATCTTCAAGATCAACTAGGCCTTTTCCATTTGATTTCACTGTCACTGCCTCAAAACCAGCAACTGTTGCAGAAGCAGGGTTTGTACCGTGAGCTGAATCTGGAACAATGACCTTTGTGCGATTGAAATCACCGTTCGCTTCATGATAAGCACGGATCATCATTAATCCTGTCCATTCTCCGTGAGCACCTGCTGCAGGTTGAAGCGTTACTTCATCCATACCTGTTACAGCCACGAGGTTTTCCTGAAGATTGTACATCATTTCTAGCGCACCTTGAACGCCCTCCTCTTCTTGAAGCGGATGTATGAAGGCAAAGCCAGGATACCTTGCTACATCTTCGTTAATTTTTGGATTGTACTTCATCGTACAAGACCCAAGTGGATAAAATCCAGAATCCACTCCATGGTTACGCTTAGACAAGGCTGTATAATGACGCATCAATTGTAATTCTGACACTTCTGGTAACTCTGGTTCTGTTTTACGATTAAACTCTTCTGGCAACCACTGATCTAGATCCATATCAGGAACATCAAGTTCAGGTAGACTATAAGAAATACGCCCCGGTTCACTTAGTTCAAATATTAATGCCTGATCTTTACTCATTGTGCTCCCCCCACTTCTTTTATGAATGCATCAATTTCTTCTTTCGTCCGATTCTCTGTAACGGCTATAAGCATATGATCCTTCAATTCTGGATAATCTCTCCCAAGATCATATCCACCAATAATCCCTTTTTCTAATAACTTTCGATTAAGATCTTTAACCGAACCGTTTAATTTAATCACGAATTCATTGAAGTACACTCCATCAAAAACGGTTTCAACTCCCGCCTGTTTCAGCTGACTGTTCGCATAATAAGCTTTCTTCATATTTTGCTCCGCCATATGTCGAACGCCTTCTTTACCAAGAGCACTCATAGCAACTGAAGAGGCAAGAGCATTCAACGCCTGATTGGAACAAATATTCGAAGTCGCTTTATCCCTTCGAATATGTTGCTCGCGTGCTTGTAAGGTTAGAACGAAACCGCGCTGTCCATTATCATCAGTTGTTTGCCCAATCAAACGACCTGGTACTTTTCGCATCAGTTTTTTTGTCACTGCGAAATAACCACAATGCGGTCCACCAAACTGTGCCGGAATTCCAAACGGTTGACAATCTCCAACAACGATATCTGCCCCCATCTCTCCTGGAGGAGTTAAACGACCAAGGGCAAGCGGATTACTTGAAACAACAAACATCGCTTTTTGCTCATGAACAAGCTTTTCAATTTCGGGTAAGGGCTCTAACTGACCAAAAAAGTTCGGGTACTGAACCATAACACATGCAGTATCTTCGTCGATTTCATTTTTCAATTTATTAAGATCTGTACACCCATTCATCGTATCTACTTCAACCACTGAAAGACGCTGTCCACGCGCATATGTATCAATAACAGCACGGGCTTCAGGATGTACGCTCTTTGAAACAATGATCTTTTTCTTTTTAGTTTGCCCAGCACTGAGCAGACCAGCTTCGGCAAGAGCAGTTGGACCATCATACATCGAGGAATTCGCAACATCCATTCCAGTAAGTTCGCTTATCATTGTCTGAAATTCAAAAATGGCCTGCAATTCCCCTTGTGAAATTTCAGGTTGATATGGAGTATAAGCTGTATAAAACTCTGAGCGACGAATCACATGATCTACAACAGAAGGAATGGCGTGATCATAAACACCAGCACCAAGAAAAGATACATTCTCCTGTATATTCGCATTTTTAGAAGCCAGTTTTGACATATATCGAATCAGTTCAGGTTCAAATAACTGTTTCTCTACTTTAAGATCTCCCTTAAAACGAATAGCCTCCGGAATATCTTCAAAAAGAGCTTGGACAGAGTCCACTCCAATTGTTTCAAGCATTTCCTTTCGATCTTGATCAGTTGTCGGCAAGTAGCGATGTTTCATATGTTTTTCTCCTCCTCTATTTCCCTTTATTTCTGTCTTTTATAAAATGGTGATGGAACAACTTTAGCTCCCACACGTTTGTTACGAATTTCAACATCTAGCTCAGTACCCATTTCTGTAAACTCTTTCTTTATTAATACAAGACCAACATTTTTTTTCAAAGTTGGAGATTGTGTCCCAGTAGTAACTTCGCCAATCAATTGTTCCCCTTTGTAAACAGGATAGTGGGTCCGCGGAATCCCGCGCCCAGTCATTTCAATCCCAACTAACTTTCGCTCAAGACCATTTTCACGCTGACTTAGTAAAACAGATTTTCCGATGAAATCAGCTTCTTTACTAGTTTTAACAGCAAAACCTATTCCCGCTTCTAGCGGAGAAATATCTTTCGTTAACTCCTGCCCATAAAGAGCTAGCTTTGCCTCAAAGCGAAGCGTATCGCGAGCCCCAAGGCCACAAGGTAGAATGTTTTCTGGCTCCCCCGCAGCAAGAATCGCCTTCCACAGTGAAGGGGCATCCTCCCAAGAAGTATACAGTTCAAAACCATCTTCACCCGTATAGCCGGTTCTAGACACTAACGTATTAATGCCCTCAATCACGACTTCATTCTGAAATTTAAAGAAACCGATAGTTGAAAGATTCACCTCCGTTAGACGTTGGAGAATCACCTCTGCTTGCGGACCCTGAATAGCAAGTTGGGCCATCTGACTTGATATGTTCTGAATAGAAACTCCTTCGATAAGGTGTTTTTCAAGCCAGTCAAAATCTTTCTCAGTGTTAGCGGCATTAACTACCAATAAATAATGGTGTTCTGAGTGCTTATACACCAGAAGGTCATCCACAGTTCCGCCATCTTCATAGCACATTGCTGTATATTGAGCACCGTTGACCTTTAGTTTGCTTATATCATTTGTCATCATCTTTTGAAGGTAATGAAGCGACTGTTCACCACTAACATCAATTTCTCCCATATGAGAAACATCGAATAAACCTGCTCTCGTTCTAACGGCCTCATGCTCTTCTTTAATACTTGAAAACTGAACCGGAAGAGCCCATCCTCCAAAATCAATTGTTTTAGCGCCCATAGCTTTATAGGTTTCAAATAATGGTGTCTTTAATAGTTCACTCATCTTATTCCCTCCTAAAATCATTCATCTTAAAAAGCGTTTTAACGAAGCATAAAAAAGGACAGAGAAAACCGCTTTAAGTAGCGCGGTTTCTCTGTCCCGTTGACCTGAAAGTTTCTCCTCACATTACGCGAGAATTACATCTTTGGCGGCTATAAAAGCTCTCTCCAGAGGTGCGTCTAGCAAGAGTCTTTTTGCCTGAGAGATTCACAAATTTGTTTGCTCCTTCGGCGCTGCATATAGCAGTCTCTCCTCTTGCTTTCATTCGCCTATTTTCAGTTTTAAGGTATTGGATTCTACTGATTGATTCATACTAATAGTGCTTTCGATTTCAATCCTACCACTACCATAGTGGCATTGGCAACAATCTTTTTAATAATGAAAGTATTTTAACTAATATATTAAACACGAACATTATTATACATTAATCACGTATCATTCGTAAATAATCTTTATCGAGAAAGGGTTTTCATTTTGAGAACAGAATTGAAATTTGATCAAGAGTGGACAAACAACTTTCTGAAACAAATTGATGAAGACGGCCCCTGGGCTAACTGGGACCTTTTTAAACTGGCTATTGAGGCTGAGCATCATACAACCATCCCCACTTTCGCAGGCTTACAGGCGCCATCACATCTCCCTCATTTAACACCACATCCTTACCAGCTTGAAGCAGCTCGGCGAGTTGTAGAGGAAATGAACGGAAAAGCGATTCTAGCAGATGAAGTTGGACTTGGAAAAACCATTGAAGCTGGTTTGATTATTAAAGAATATATGATTCGGGGTCTTGTCAAAAAAGTTCTGATCCTTGTTCCGGCATCATTAGTATCACAATGGGCTATTGAATTAAATCAAAAATTCTACATTCCAGCTGTAGTCCAAAGGAAAAGCTATGTATGGGATCAATGTGATGTTGTGGTTTCATCGATAGATACAGCTAAACGAGAGCCTCATCGCTCAATAGTTTATGAGCAGAACTACGACATGGTTATTATCGATGAAGCACATCGTCTAAAGAATAGTCGTACAAAAAATTATGAATTTGTACAGCACTTACCTAAAAAGTTCTGTCTGCTATTAACGGCTACCCCTGTTCAAAATCGTCTTGATGAAGTCTTTAACCTTGTATCGTTATTAAAACCAGGACATCTAGGAAGCTTGGAAAATTTCGAAAAAGACTACAATGGTAAAGTAAAAAAGCTCGAAGACGAAGAAAGGCTTCGCGCTCTCATTCAAAAAGTGATGGTCAGAAACCGGCGTGAAGATACTGGAATGGACTGGCCAGAACGTATTGTTCAAACAGTACCTATTACTTTCTCACCTGAAGAAGATGAGCTTTATCGTTCAGTCGAAGCGCTAAAGAAACAGCCAGTGGCTACGAGAAGTCAATTCTCGATCATCACTTTACTAAGAGAAATCTGTTCAAGCCGCGAAGCAGCATATATGACATTAAAAAAAATGCTTGATAAAGAACACCTTGACGACTCTTCTAAAACTCTCATTCAAATGTTAATTAAAAAAATTGAAGGAGTGCCAACAAATTCAAAAGCAGAAAAGGCCCTTGAATTGGTGCAATCAATCGAAGGTAAGGTCATTATTTTCACAGAATATCGAGCGACTCAATTATATTTACAGTGGTTTTTAAAAGAACATGGAATTACGTCCGTCCCATTTAGGGGTGGATTTAAACGGGGAAAAAAAGACTGGATGAGAGAACTCTTCAAAAATCACGCAAAAGTTCTCATTGCAACAGAAGCAGGGGGAGAAGGAATCAATCTTCAATTCTGTCAGCACGTTATCAACTACGATCTACCTTGGAACCCAATGAGAATTGAGCAGCGCATCGGTAGAATACATCGACTTGGGCAAGAAAGCGATGTGCACATTTATAATTTTGCTACGAAGCACACAGTTGAAGAGCATATCCTTACCCTCTTATATGAAAAAATTCAACTATTTGAAAGTGTTATTGGACAATTAGATGAGATTTTGACACGACTTGGTATGCGCGATATTGAAAAGCATATTTCTGATATACTTCTACACTCTGAAAGCGAAGGTGAAATCCGAATTAAGATGGAGAATATTAAAGAGCTTATCAATTATCAGAAGGAGGAGACAGATGCAACAAGAAAATATTCATAATTATCTGCGCTCGTATTTCCTTGCCAATGACTGCCAGATTCGAGAAGAAAAATCCGGCTATCTTGACGTCCAATTAACGATTGATCTTGATAAAGAACTAATGAACCGCCCTTTTTATTGGCACTATCTTGAGAAGACTGGTGGTACTCCTCGACCAATGACACTCACACTAATTACAAACCAATCAAGCGATGAAAAAGGGGAGTTCGTTCACTTTGGTGCGCCAAGACTACATCAAATTTTCTCTTCTACTAAAAAGCTTGCGTCCTCTATCCGACTTTTTGAGGATGTGCAAACAAATTATCAACAACAATATTCTCTTCATCCATGGCTCTGCCTTAATATTAAAATATCTTATCAGTGTGATCGAAAGAAACACCGTCTCCTCTCCCTCGGTCTACACCTTGTAAGCGGAGCGGTTGTTGATGACTTTCACCAGTTATTACTAACAAAGAAACTCACTCCTAAAATTCCAGATTATGCTTTTACAATAACGCCTATTATTAAACCCTCAAGCGGCTTGAAGAGACTTGAAGATGTGGTAGAAATGCTTATTTCACAGGAGGATTCAGAATGGGCAGAAGAAGCAAAAATGAGATGGGCTACTGATTTAAACCTTCTTGATCAATTTTATAACGGAAAAACCAATGATCAGAGCTATCAAGTTGAAAGAGATGCTCTTCGAAAACAATATGAGCCAACAATTACGGCAGAAATAATTAACGGGGGCATCTTTCATTTAGCACCAGGTATTGAGTCACATCCTTCCTAAACGAAGAATGTTAAAATTAGCGAATCCATACAAAAAAGCTCAGACGAGTCAGTCCGAGCTTTCATGTTTCTTTTTTTTAACAAACATTGAAATCGACATAGGGATAATGCCAAACCATCGAAACAAAAATGGTTGCTTTTTGGCTTTTTTGACAGCACGCTGTTGCTGCCTTTCCTCTTTTGGTTGATCAATATAAGACACAACTTGCTGAGTCATATATTTCACAAGATCATTTGATGACATCTTGATCACCCTTTAATAGTTGTCTTCTATTTTAAGGATGCCCATTTATTCTTTGTTTAACCAAGCAGGTTACATATTTCCTTTACAATTCCCCCTACTGAACGTTTCGTTGTGTCAATTTCATATTCAGCTTCACGATAGAGTGATAATCGCTCTTTGAATATCGTATGAACCTTATGTTTTAGATCGGCTCCAGCAAGTAAAGGCCTTGATGTATCACCTTCAAGTCGCTTTATGATTTCTTCTGGTTCACAATGTAAGTAAATCACCGTTCCATTTTGCTTCATAAATGTTCGATTTTCTTCTTTTAAAACAATCCCACCGCCTGTACTAATAATCACGTTTTCAGTTGGTAGATCTTTTAGAGAGGCTGATTCATACTTTCTAAATGCAGATTCTCCTTCCTCATCAAAAATGGCAGGAATGGTCTTGCCTTGCATTTTCGTAAGATGCTCATCTGTATCAACCGATTTCAGCGATAACGCTTGAGATAATTCCTCACCTATAGTTGTTTTGCCAGAGCCCATAAATCCTGTTAAATAGACCGCTCTCATGTTGAACCTTCACTCCATTCTACGACTTGCTTCATCATTTGATTGTATTGAAAAGACGCAGCTACGCGTATTCCATTATCCGTCGTTCCACTCAACGTAATTTGCAATACATCAGAAGAAGAATTAATCACAGCGCGAACTGTACCTTCATTGTACGTAAACGTTCTTTCCGCACTAGATCCCCCTGTTTTCTGTATATATGAAATTGTATCTTTCATACTAAGGACTAGCAAGGTCTGCTTCTTAATTTCTTCCTCTTCACGATCAAGAAAAACTCGCTCATTTTGTGTCACATTCCATAAATGAAAAACAAACCCAAGAAGCAGCGTACTAATCATCATCATCATAGCCGTCATATAACCTTTTTCATTAAGGTTTATAAGACATTTGAAATATAGCGCGCTTTTCTTTCTGTCCATCAGCAAGTTCCACCTCAACAATCACTCTTCCATCAGTTACTTCAAGAAATAACTCGCGAATGTTCTGTAATACAATTTCATGCCCAGCATTGTTTACTCTACGCCGAATGGACGATCCGTAGCGTTCGTATCGTATAGTTGTTCCGTTCTTCGACAACATCTCAATTCCACCATTATGGATCTGAATTCGAGAAGATTCTCGAACTTCTTTAGAAAACAAATGAAAGAATAATTGTGCTTCCTCATGCTGAAAATCTGCATTCACTTCTTGTAAAGAAGCGTTCATTATCAAAGGAAGCACACATACAATCGCAATGAGAATGGTCACAGTTAACATTAATTCTAGTAATGTAATCCCTTTTTCATTCATTATCTTGCGGTAAGCTTTTACATATCATTGATTCAGTTTTTACTCCGCTATCAAAAGAAACACACACTTTATCAGCCATTACTAAAAAGGAAAATTTGGAGCCTTTAACGGTTTCGCTTGCAGGTAGAATTCTCCCCTCCAAGACCATTCCCCTCCAGTATTGATCAAGCAATATCACTGCAGTTTTTCGCACATGTATCACCTCTCGCTCTTCATAAAGATGGGAATAAATCGGTAATATACTTGAAGATAAGATCGTTAAGATAGAGAGACCCGTTAATGCATCAAGCAAAGAATAGCCTTTACAACTTTTTAATATAGAAACGACCAGCTCCCACCTGCACCACAAGTTTATACTCCTCCTTGCCAGCCTTTATATAAAGTGTTCCTGCTTTTTGAACGTTTCCATTCCCCCCAAACACAATTTGATACCCCATTGTTCCTTCATCAATCGTAATATGTTCTGGAATTTCATTCGACTTCACTACCGTAGATGCGGTGCCCTGTATACTATACGACCCTTTACTAGGTGAAATGGAAAATCGATACGAGGATTTATTTACATATGCAAGCTCCTGGGTATACCTTAGATCTGATTGGATGTCGCCAAGAAAATGTCGTGTGGAAGAAGCATTTTGCGTAGGGGATATGTGTAGAAAGATCAGACATAGAAGAATTGATAAAACGGAGAGAACAATCATCATTTCTAGCATGGTGTAGCCAAAAGAATTTCTGAATTGCACACGAAAAAACATTAGTTAGATAGCTTTACCTTCCCATCGGCGACGGTTAACTCTTCACCTCCAGGACAAGTTACTTCATCCATGTCTAGGTATTCTTCTGAAACAAGATCATTGATTGAAGTTGGATAGGATCCAAAATTCGCTTTATACGCCGCTACCTGTGTTTGGGCAACTTTTATCGTGGCCTCGCAGCTTTTCGCCTCAACAACCTCATTGTTTTTAGTTAATCCTGGTACCGCAATTAAAAGCAATATTGAAATGATCATAATAACAATCATCATTTCAATTAGCGTAAACCCTTTCTCATCTTTAATAAGACCTAACCATTTCCTTATTTTCATTTACAATCTCCCCTTTAAATATTTTGCAAATAATAAAACATCGGTAAAAGAATAGACATAAACATCAACATAACGACAAGACCAACACCGACAAAACTAACTGGTTGCAAAATCATGAATCCTTTTTTTACCAACTCCTCAAACCGTTCACCGATCACCTCCCCATATAAGATTAGCTCTCTTCCTAAATTCCCACTTGCCTGGCCATGCATTAAAATTTCTTTGAATTCAGGAACATACAAACGTGTCTGATCAAATAAATCCTCTAATTTTTCACCCCTCATTAATGATCGTGAAACACGTTCGGCTTCTTCTTGAAAAAACACAAAGTGAGATTGTTTAGTTAATAACGAGAAAGCTTCTGCAATTGAAAGACCGCTTTGAAGTAGGAGCCCCAGGTGAAGAGAGGTATGATGTGTCAGATAAAGAGGAATAAAAAAATGCACGAACGGAATTTTACTGTAGAGAAGCATTCTGTGTACAGCTGAACTTTTCTTGTTTTTTATCAAATTGGATAGGTAAAGAACAATAGAAAGTAAAATTAAACCGACAAAAATAGCCGGAGTAAATCTCACGAGCGTCATAAAAAATCTTGAAATAAAAGGGAGTGGAACATCAAGGGAGTGATAGAGCGTATTAAATTGAGGAAGTAAATACTTTCCTACGACAAACAGCATGATCGCTGTCATCCAAAATAAGAAGATGGGGTAAGCAAGCGTACTTCTAAGTCGTTTTTGCCATTCACTTCGCGTTTTCATCAACTGACCGGATGCCGAAATACCGGTTGCAAAATCTCGCTGCTCAGACATATATAAATAGGATAAGATATCTGCTGGAAACTGAAAATCTGCTAAAACATCGTGAAAGGAATCACCACCCTTAAGTCTGATAATAATCATTTCAATATTTGATCGAATATGATCGTTTTGATATAAGGCGTATACCTCCAAACATTTGGCAAGTGAGTATCCTTCCTCAAGCATTTTCCCTATACGACAAAGAAAATCTGCTTTACGGTCAAGCTTCCATTTGAATCGTTTCACGATTAAATAATCCCAACTCCTTCTCGACAGTCTCTTTTTGAATATAACCTAGGGCATAGGCTCGAAGAATGTAATCTTTAATGGTGGATTGACCAGGAATCGATAAAAGTTCTGGATGATCGAGGGCTTTTTGAAGGTGAATACCCGCGAGGATTTCAACGACAGCAAGTTTTCTTCGTGTTCTTCGCTTTAGACACTCCAGAGAGCATACTTGACAATAGGGACACTTTAGGGGAACAAGTCGTTGAGTGGCGACTCCTCTTAACGTTTGAGTAATATTATGAAGAGGAATACCAAACTCAAGTAATCTCGGAATGCACTCTAGCGTACTTCCGGTGTGTAGCGTTGAAACCACAAGATGCCCCGTCATGCTAGCTCGAATAGCGAGTTGGGCAGTTTGTTCATCTCTTATTTCCCCAACGACAAGAATATCCGGATCATGCCTGAGCCCAGCTTTGAACCCTTCATAATAAGATAGTCCAGCTTTCTCATTGACTTCCATTTGAATAAAATCAGGATTGCGCTTTTCGATGGGATCTTCAATTGTAAGAACTCGCCTATGCCGCTTAACGCTGAGAGTTTGAAGGAGGGAATACATCGTTGTAGTTTTTCCAGAACCTGTTGGTCCTGTAATCATAAATAAGCCACTGTTACAACTTACGATTTGGAGAAGTCTAGTTGCAGTTGAGGGGAAAAGAAAGAGTTCTTTAAAGGAGTGGGTTTCATCTTGCGGAAGGATACGAACGACAAGACTTTCGTGATAAGGGGTGGGAATCGTTGAGAGTCTTAAGTGGAGTTTTCTTGGATATAGAACCATATCCATGGCCCCATTTTGTGGGCGACGCTTCTCTCCAATATCCATACCACTGAGGAATTTAAAATGAGACAATAGCTTTTCTGCTACCATCATAGGAAGCCAAAGCGCATCATAAAGTCTATTATCAACACGAAACTGAATCAACGCTCCTTTTTCCTTCGGATGAAAGTGTACATCTGAGGCCCCTACTTCCACCGCTTGCTTAATAATATCCTTTCCTTTTTCTTCAATGTTCAGCAAAAACACACCTTCCTTTCATATAAATTGACAGCAAAACCAGTCACGATTTTTAAATCGTAAAGAGAAGGATTCGCCAGGCAAATGGCAATTCCTTCTTAAATAAAGAAATTTCTTTTTGACTGGCGCTCAATAATGATTTGGGATTTATACTCAATATACATTATCTAAATGACGCATCATTGAGAAAATCATGAACCCTTATTTCAAATAATGCTTTTTCTTCAAGAAAAGGATAATGATTGCTTTGATCAAAAATAGCCAGTTGGGAATTTGGAATTTCATACGCTATTTCTTCCGAAAATGATAAGGGACACTGGACGTCATGCTTCCCACACGCTATTAAAGTTGGGGCAGATATTATATTAAGTTGTTTCGTTACATCAAATTGGATGATTTCGCGGGCAAAAAAGTTCATCCGATTTGTTGCCATCTTTTTATTTATTCGTTTTGAAAAATAGTCTTGATATTTTTCTGGCAAATAAAGAGACAGCTTGGTTCTGTCTCTGGTGATCCTTTCCCGCTCATCATCACCAAGTCTCGAGTCTTTTAGTTTTTCTATGTAATGCTGCATGATGTGATAATTCTCATGCGCAGAGTTATATATACATGCTGACGACGAAGAACCATATTCTCTAGCTGCAGCTCCTACTATTATTATGGCTATAAGCGAACGGGATGCATGAATTCCATATACACAACCAAGCATCCCTCCCGTAGAATGACCAGCGAATGTCCACTGTTTAACTCCAAGAGCTGATCTCACACTTTCAAGATCAAATACAGTCTCCAACATAAAATACTCATAAGGTGCGTTTACAGAATCTGAATGACCCGCATCCTTTAAATTAACTAAGTAGACTTTATGACTATTCGTAAACGTATCTGCAAAATAGTCTCCGCTTTCATTAAATTGAGAGTACAGGTGCGTCACACATAATGGAGGACCGTTCCCTTTGATAAAAACTTCAAAAGTCCCTCGCTTTGTATTAATAAGCGTTTGTTTCCACATATAGACCACTCCCTTTACTTAGGTTGCGTGTATCCCGTCATCCTATAATAACCGCTGTTCCATAAGCTATAATTTCTGATGCGCTTGACATTACAGCTGAAGACTGAAGGCGAAAACCGACAATTGCATTTGCTCCCTTTCCTTCAGCGTCTTTGACCATTCTTGCGATAGCTCTTTGCCGTGCTTCCGTCATCATTTCTGTATATTCTGTTATTTCTCCACCTACTATTGTTCGAAGACTTGCTAGTATGTCTTTCCCTACGTGTTTGGATTGAACTGTGCTCCCACGAACATACCCAATAACTTCCTTGATCTCTTTCGTTGCTATCTCATCAGTAGTTACGATCATCATCACTTTTTTCTCCTCTCTCCATCGATCTTCGTTCTTTTATTAGTACAAGAATTAATAATAAAAGGGAAAGAACATATGCCAACGCAACGAACGGCACCCAAACTTTCTGGGTAAAGAACATTACTACAATAAGGAACTGAAATACAGAGGAGCTAGTTATGAGGAATATCTTCATTATGCTCTCCCCTCCATTCTTCAATTACTCCTTAAAGAATACCTTATTAGGAACTACTTTACTTCATTTTCTATGAAAATTTCGCTTTTATTAGTGAACATATGTTCACTAATTA
Source organism: Pseudalkalibacillus sp. JSM 102089 (assembly GCF_041366475.1). NCBI lineage: Bacteria > Bacillati > Bacillota > Bacilli > Caryophanales > Fictibacillaceae > Pseudalkalibacillus > Pseudalkalibacillus sp. JSM 102089. The sequence continues at coordinate 305,574 of NZ_JBEWYW010000004.1, read as the reverse complement.
TATATACAATCTTTAACAAACTACAAAAAAAGCGATACGCAGAAGTTTTCCGCATATCGCTGTGACATGGATTATGATGCTATCTTATTCAAATAAGCAGTAGGACATTCCTAAAACATACATTACTTATTATTTAACGTGCTAACTCAGAAAAAAGAGACCATTACAATTCGCACCTTCAATGTGAGTATAAGTTACTGATTCTCTGATCATACTATCAGAGAAATACATGATTGGGCTATAGCCAAGCGGTAAGGCAACGGATTTTGATTCCGTCATGCGCTGGTTCGAATCCAGCTAGCCCAGCCAATTTCTTATGAAACCACCGCGAGTTTTTTCTTTCGCTGTTTTAAGTTCTGAAGTCCTGATTTGTTATAGCCCACAATCAGTTTTTTTCCATTTGTTACGATAGGTCTTCTAAGAAGTTTAGGTTCGTTATGCATGAGCTCTAACATCTCTGTTATGGTTAAATCGTCAATTTCAACATTTAACTTTTTAAAAGAGCTACTCCTTCTAGCTAGAATTTCTTCGATTCCGTCAGTAGAAAGAGTGATAATTTCTTTTAGCTCTTCAATGGAAGGTGTGTCTTTAAATAAATGACGCTCCTCAAAATTAACGCCATTTTCTTTTAACCAGGCTTTCGTTTTTCTGCATGAGGTACAACTTGGATAAGTGTAAAACAACAATTTATCTTCCAATTTAAATCCTCCCCGTTTCGTTTTCCGTTAATAACTAACAATACCCACATTATACAACACTTAAACAAATATTGTACAAGAAAAAGATTTGTATTTTTGTGAACGATTTGGGATAATAAATTGGAACCCTTTTCAAGGTTAAATAAGGAAAGTCATTATTTTGCCATGAGACTAGCATTTACTTTTCTACAGAACCTCATATATAATACGATATGTATGAGTAATGAACGAGCAAGGGAGGAACTATTATGCCTAGAATGTACCGAGTTTTAGCTTTCTGGACCGGCATTTTCTCACTAATGGGCTTTGTTGGTGAGATGCCAGTATTGGGATTGCTGTTCCTTGGCCAGGCCGGCATGTTTTTAGCGTTAAGTTATTTAAACTTAACAGAACGTACTTATCTGTATATTTTTGGTGTATACTTAACTTTATTTATGGTCGGTTTTTCATACTGGTCAGTGTTCATGATGACGCCTGGATCAGGCGGACATTAATTCGAACGAAAAAAGACGATGCTTATGCATCGTCTTTTTTTCTTTGGCGCTTTTGTTGAATCATGACAAGAAACTGATTTGATTCCGCTAACCATCTAATTGCTCGATTTTGTTTTTGTTCATTAGAAAACGGTTTATCTGGATTGACTTGCTTAATAAAGCTTAATAGATCATGCTTCAAAAGAAACTGTCCCTGCGGCAAGCACTCAAGCCATTCTAGGCCATTTTCTATTCCAATCTTTTCAATTGCATCAATAGAAACATGGGTGGTTAAATCCATTTCCCCTGGATACTGAAGAACGTCTTCCATTAATTGGTGTTTCCTGTATCCGCGCAGACTCCCTCTTTTCCTTGCAGGATGTTGCCATTCCTCGTTCGTATAGCCGTAGTCAATTGTATAAACTTTCCCCTCGGAAATCCATTCACCAGTCTCATAAAGCCAATCGCTCATGATCAACGGTACTTCAAAGCGTTGATCTTCCGCAAGAACAACGTCATGATGATTTAACCATTTGATTAGCTTTGCATCTGTACAAGGTTTGTAGATCTCCCTAAAGGAACCACGATGATCGATTCCCACACATACTTCGTACAATTGATTTTGAAATTTCTCTACAACCCTAACAGGAAAAGCATCTAACAGTTCATTGGATAAAAGAATACCGTTTAATATAGGTACGTCATTCTTTATTTCCGAAAGTGAAGAATATATTCTCACGTTAAGCTCGTGCACCTTTTCTTCAATTAGACGACGATGGTATTGACTTGCTTCTATCACACAATAAGTTAGTTGATGAAAAAGTTTCTGGTCTTTTTGTTTCACTTCATCAAGAAAGGAGGCAATGAAGTTCCCATCACCAGACCCTGCATCAACAATGAAAGGTTCAAGATTATGCTTGTGAATATCGGCGATCAGAACCCGAGCCATAACTCTAGGAAAAATATCATGAACACTTGTAGATGTATAGAAATCACCGTTTCGACCTGTTTTAGGTTGATTTACCTGGTAATAGCCATACCGCTCATGATAAAGAGACAGCGTCATAAATTTCTCGAACGATATAGCGCCTCCAGGACTACGCTCGATCTCCTTCATGATTTCATCCCTTAAAGACGTCATTTATAAAGAAAATCCATTTAGAAACGGATTCTCTACCATCTCCACTTCTATTGTCGTAGACGGTCCATGACCAGAGGCTACAATCGTTTCTTCTGGTAATACTAGAAGGCGGTTATGTATACTGTTCAGCAGCTGCTTTTGATTTCCACCAGGAAGATCAGTTCTTCCTACGCTACCTGCAAAAAGGGCATCACCTGAAAAGACTAGATTAACGTCTTTAAAATAAAATGAGACGCTACCAGGTGAATGTCCTGGCGTTTCAAATACCTCAAATTGAAACGGTCCAATTGTCATTTCCCCTTCACTTTCAATTAAATGATCAGCCGGCTTACCTTCAATATTATCAACTACCGGAAACAGCTTAGAGCCATTTAAAGAAGCATCTGAAAGCCATTTTTCCTCATAAATATGTAAGTAAACTGGGATTTGATACGTTTCTCTTATCAGATCCACCGCTCCAATATGATCGAAATGAGCATGAGTTAAAAGAATAGCGATTGGTTTTAGTTCTAGCTTTTCCACTTTCCTTTTGATTCGACCACCTTCAGCTCCCGGATCAATGATAAGAGCCTCATTTTGCTCATTCCATAAGAATCCTGCGTTTGCTTGCACCGGCCCAACAGCCATTTGTTTCCATTCCATTGTCATCGCCTCCATTGAAAGATTATGTTTCTTATTCTACACTATACAAAAGGTTGTACCAAAGGAGATGTTTATGTTGAAAAACATGTATGGCGTAGAAATGAATCCCCCAAATAATAAACTACCTGGCTTCATGGCCCAGATAGTGAAAAAGACAGCCGAACTTGCAAAAGTGTTTGATCGAGATAAACAGCTCGTTATTCTAAATGATCGTGAAGAAGCTGTTGCTCTTCAGAAATACTACATTTCAAAAAATATATTTCAAGAGTTCTACTCACTTCTATACCTTTCTCCAAACACAGAAATAACTCCCTCTTTTTCAGATTATGGCTTTGTTTCTCAAAACAATGAGTATTTTCTTTATAAAAAGATGATCTCCTGCTTCACTATAAGGAACGGAGAGCAGTCGCAAATCGAAATGGCGATTCTTCAAATGGAAGAGCATTTAATATGCAAAGAGGGTGAACTCTTTTTTGTTGATCATATGTCCATTGAACTAATGGAGGGTATTGCTCGAGCTTATAACATTGAACTTACATTTTTGGTTGAATAACACCTCGACAAACGAAAAGAAAACGGTTAAAATAAGAAAGGACTTATCGTACATACCACGCAAGTTAGAAAAATTTATGATTTAACCATGCAACAGCTATTTTACGGGTATACTGATAAAGAGTGCATGGATAGGGAGGTATTCCAAATGGGGTTAGCAATTATTTTTGCAATCGTTACGTTATTTTGCGTATGGGGCGTATTCCGTTCTCTTCGTGAAAAGAACTTTATGGGCCTTGCCTTTGCAGGATTAACAGTGCTTGTATTCGGCGCCTTTACTGTTGCCACAATGATCGATATACTTTTCGGATCTGGGGGCGGCGGAGGACACTAAAAAAACAGCCTAAATGGCTGTTTTTTTATTTTGAAGAAAAATGAAAAGAATAAGCTTATGAACCTGTCACAGCATAGCAAAACAACCAGTAATCAACTAAATGATGACAGGCACTTATTCTAAGTGCCTGTTTACCGAATCAAGTTTATCATCCATCTTAACCTTTTTATCACGACGATCATCTATACGAAGGTTAGTAGCGACACGCTCTATCCCCGCTTGAAAAGGTGCTTCATGTATGGCATGGACCACCTCGAGAAGATCTGCTATTTCCCCTTCAATTAGAGTGCTCATTGGTGTTAACCTATAAGTAACTCGATCTGAATAAGATTCAAGAATTTTCTGTACCTCAGCTACATATTTGCTGACACTAGGAGTTTCTGTACCAATCGGAATAACCGTCACGTCTACAATTGCCATTATTTATTTCCTCCTTTGACTTCTAATAACTGCATCTTTCGATTATAGAAAAAGCGGTATGTAACTAACGATATAATCATCGCACATATGGAAACGGATGAGAAGATGCTTATCGATATTACAATTTGATATCGTATAGCTTCAATGGGCGAAGCGCCACCTAGAATAAGTCCTGTCATCATACCGGGCAATTGTACAAGACCAATCGTTTTTAATCCATCTACGTTAGGGATCATAGCCGCACGAATTGTTTTCCTTATGATCATTTGAGAAGCTTGTGACGAATTTGCCCCAAGTGACAACGCTGCAAGAATTTTCCCTTTGCTATCATGAAACTCATTTTTCATTCTCTCAAATGCTAGACCTGTTGCAACCATACTATTACCAATAATCATTCCACTCATTGGAATGACTTGTTCTGATTTAAATGGAATGATATCAAAAATAATCCATAGTGAGAGAACAAACACTTCAATCAATATGAGAGAACAAAGAGATAGCAGAAAGGCATAGGGTATACCCTTTCCTCTTTTGGCAGCTTGTAGAGAAGCAATGACCAGCATAACCGCTACCCAAAGTCCTATTCCCTGCCAATCAGGCATTGAAAACAAAAAAGTAAGAATGTAGCCTATAAAAAATAATTGAACTACCCCACGTAAGGAGGACCAAATCGCGGATTTGCCAATTCCTAGTGAAAATAAATAAGAAAGAGACACGGGGATCATGACAAAGAGAATCATCGTTAATAAAGATAGATTTGATATTTCAGTCATTGGTTATCCTTCCAAAAAGTGCTTTAAAGCATCTGATTTAGGCGATTGAAACAATATTTTCGTTTCTCCTTGTTCTTCAATCTTTCCTTCATTCATAAAGAGAGTATATGAACCAAGCCTCTTCGCCTGCTTTAGATCATGTGTAATCATTAGAATCGTTTTCCCTTCTTCATTTACAAGTGTATGTAACAATTCTTCCATCCAATCAACTGTACGCATATCAAGCGCACTAGTCACCTCGTCTAATAACAACACCTCAGGATTATTAGCAAGCGTTCTCGCAAATGCCACTCTTTGCTCTTCACCACCAGATAAATTTTCCACATCTTTTGTTAAAAAATCGCGAGGTAATTGAACTTTCTCTAATAGTTGAATGCCCATTTTTTCATTCCATTTCTTTTCTAGAAGCGGTCCAAACTTTAAATTATCTTCAATTGTTCCATTAAATAGGTGAGCCTGTTGAAAGACCATCCCAATATTTCGACGTAGCTTATTGATTGGAAATTCATCTAGCTTCTTTCCTTTAAAGAGAATTTCACCTCTATCAGGATCCTCTAATCGGTTCAGCAACATCAATAAGCTACTTTTTCCAGCGCCTGAAGGGCCGATGATCGTTGTTAATGATCCTTCTAGCATATCAAAATGAATATCTGACACACGTTCATTATTCACATTTTTCACTTCAATTATTTTATTCATGAGACGACCTTTCCTTACTGTAAATTAACACCATTATTCTATCATGCATTGATGACCTATGATAAGAAAGTGCATTTCGTGTATAGCTTATGTATTTTCGACCTTCTCATCCTAAAAGACACCCCCAAATAAAAAACTCTGCGCAGTGCAGAGCTATTGTTTCATTCCACTTATTAGCTTTTGCCTATGAGCAGAGTGGTTCGTAGGTCCAATTCCATTACCTATAGAAAGAGAATTCGCAATGGCTGCTGTAATAAATTCTTTTGCAGTTGAGACCGCCTCTTGTATTGTTCGTCCTTTCGCAAGCTCTGCAGTTATGCAAGCAGAGAAGGTACATCCCGTTCCATGAGTATGTTTTGTATCAATACGTTTAGACTCATAGTGATAAAAACGTTGGTTCGCATACAAAACATCTATCGAAGTTTCTCCATCCATATGTCCGCCTTTAACAAGGACAGCCTTTGCACCAAAGTGTTGTAATGCCGCTGCAGCTTCTTCCATTTCTCGAACTGAAGTAATTGAGTCGCCACCTAATAACTCCGAAGCTTCAGGAATATTTGGTGTAATAATAGTACCAAGAGGAATGAGTTCTTCCTTCATGGCACGAATCGCCTCTTTTTGAAGGAGTGATGCTCCTCCCTTCGCAATCATAACAGGATCAATCACAAGGTTTGGCACCTGGTATTCTCTTATCTTCTCAGCAACGCCCAAAATAATATCACTAGAGAAAAGCATACCAGTTTTCACAGCATCTGTTCCAATATCCGATAGCACAGCATCTAACTGAGATTGAACCGCTTCTATAGATTGGGGATAAACATTGTGAACCCCTAGAGTATTTTGAGCTGTAAGTGCCGTTATGGCACTCATCCCAAACACTTCCCGCTCTTGAAATGTTTTTAAATCGGCCTGAATACCAGCTCCTCCCCCACTATCAGATCCAGCTATCGTAAGTGCTTTACGCATAAAACTCACTCCTTCATTATATAACCTGGAAACGATCAGGTCGAAATTGACCGAGCCCTAATTCACTAACACTTCCATCGATTTCATCAGCTACAATCTTTGCTGTAACAGGACTAAGTAAGATTCCGTTCCGATAATGACCAGTGGCTAAAATAACCTTAGGTTTATGATCTAGCTTTCCGATAATAGGAAAGCCATCTTGAGTAGCAGGTCTTAACCCCGCCCACTTATGAAATGGATTTTTCTGCTGTAAGGCAGGCATCACTTGCTTACTCCATTTCTCAAGTCTTCCTACACCATGTTCCGTAACAGCTGTATCAAAACCAGCGATGTCCTCCGAAGCACCAGCAACAACTGATCCATTTGCTTTCGCTACAAGATAGCCTTGACTCGTAAAAATAATGTGATTGAGAGATGGGGCTTCATATGCGCAAATTTGTCCACGTATTGGATAAATTGGCAACGTCAAACCAAGTGCTTCCTCCCAGTACATAGACCATGCTCCTGCAGCAAGAACAACTCGATCGCTTTCGATTTGTTGACCTTTTACCACAACGCTATTCTCTTCAAACGTCGCCTCTCCCGCATTCTCTATCACCCGAACACCTAACTTGCGACAAGCATCTAAAAGTGCTGAGACGTAGCCAGGAGCATAAATATGTGACTCTTCTGGACACCATAATGCTGCAACAACATCTTGAGAAAGGCCTGGCTCTTTCACTCTTACTTCGTCAGCATTTAATATTGTAGATTCAACGTTAAACTTACGTTGCCAGGCCTGCTTTGTCTCAAGAGACAGCCGATCAGCCTCATGATAGATACAATAAAGACTGCCGCTCTCGCAATATTCAAAATCAACTTCTGAATTCTGTTTGATTTCTTCCTGCCATTTCGGGAAAAGCTTTAAACTATGTTGGCAAAGTCTGAAAAAATCATCTGGATCTTCTTCAATTTCCGAATAAGGCGCAAGCATGCCTGCAGCTGCACCTGAAGCTTGCCCCCCACACTTATGAGCTTCTACTACAGTCGTTTCATGTCCCCTCGTACGGCATTCATATGCTATGGAGAGACCAATCACACCGCCTCCTACAACCGTAATGTTAGCCATGATCGCCCTCCTTCTATTAATTTCGTACCGGACTACTTGCAGTGGCGTACTTCTTTTTAGGAATTCTTCCTGCAACGTAAGACAATCTTCCTGCTCTAATAGCCAACTTAACTGACTCAGCCATCATGACAGGGTTTCTCGCTTTCGCTATGGCTGTATTAAGGAGGACTCCATCTGCCCCAAGCTCCATCGCTTGTGTTACATCAGATGCATGTCCAAGACCCGCATCGACTATGACTGGTACCTTCAGTTGTTCTGTAATTAGTTCAATATTGTATGGATTTAAGATGCCGAGACCAGTTCCAATAGGAGATCCCCCTGGCATGACAGCCGCTGCACCTGCTTCTTGTAGTCGATAGCAAAGTGCTGGATCATCAGAAGTATACGGTAAAACAACAAAACCTTCTTTAGCAAGAACCTCTGTAGCTTTCAAGGTTTCCACCGGATCAGGGATTAGCATTTTTTCATCTCGACTAACTTCGATTTTTATCCAATCACTTAAGCCAGATGCTTTTGCTAAACGAGCGATGCGAATGGCTTCTTCAGCAGTCGTAGCTCCGGAAGTATTGGGCAAATAGTGAAATGATTGATTCTCGATGTGCTGTAAGATCGCATCTTCATTTGGTGCAGTAAGATTCACTCTTCGAATAGCAAATGTGAGAACTTCTGCTTCAGAAGCTTCAATTGCTTTATTTTGAACATATGGATTTGGATATCTTCCCGTGCCAAGAAACAAGCGGGAAGAAAGTTCTTTACCAGCTATTGTTAATTTATCATTCATTCGGTCAACCCCCTCCTACAAAGTGGACAAGTTCAATTTTCATTCCTTCTTTTACTTCTGTATCGATCCATTCCGAGCGATCAATAATTGTTCCATTAACTTCAGTGACAACCAACCCTTCTTGCAAGCCAAAATGAGTAACAACTTCTTTCAATGTTGCCACTTCTAAATCATGCTGCTCTCCATTAACTAGTAATGTCACTTGGGAATCACCTCTTTTTGAATGGATTGAATAAATGCTTCGCACGTGCCTTTAATATCGGCACTACCAACTACTTCACTAATGACACATACTCTAGAAGCACCTGAATGGAGGACGTCCGAAACATTATGCAATTTGATGCCGCCGATGGCTACAAACGGAATAGATATTTCTGCTGCAACTTCTTTGAGATAGTCAGTTGTTACTGGATCAACAACATCGCTTTTGCTATTTGTGGGAAAGACTGGCCCAGCCCCAATGTAATCAGCACCACGCTGCTCTGCTTCACGCGCTTCTTCTATTCGATGTGTGGAGATACCTATGATCTTATTAGGTCCAACAATCTTCCTTGCTACCTCTAAAGGTAAATCATCCTGACCGAGATGAATGCCATCAGCATCAACGGCTAGCGCAATATCAATGTGATCATTCACAATAAAAGGAACTTCATATTTTTGTGTTAGCTCCTTTAATCTCAAAGCTTTTTCTAGTACAACCTTTTTAGAATTCGTCTTATCACGCAATTGAATAATATCAGTACCACCTTGTATCGCTTGCTCCATTACCTCAACTAGGTCTCGATCAGGGTGGAATTCTTCCCCTGTAATGACGTATAATTTAAAATCCTTCATTATTTACCTCCTCTAATACTTTTAACCTTAAGCCTATGTTAACGAGCTTTGTTGATTTTCGGCTCAATTACGCTCTGTGATAACCAATCGCTTCGAGCTAAAAATCGAGAATCAAGAGTATAAGCTACCACCGTAAACGCTTAAAAACGATTAACATAAAACACACTAAAAAACCCCATTCCGCGTAAGGAATGGGGGTAGTAATACGTAATCAATACTGCTACCGACTTCCCTACGCTGGTATCAACCAGATCAGGTTCAAGGGTAAAAGAAATGACGGTTTCTTTTTCTCAGCCTTCCCTTACATGAAGGCACCCCTAGTCTTTGGAATTATGAAATTAAGTTTATTATGACAAAGAAGTGATTAAAAAACAAGCCACTAACCTACATATACAGAGAAGAAAGGAAAATCCCTAATGTATCTTGGTAAATAGTGTTGAAATCAGAAGTAGGCAAAGGACTTTCCCCTTTTCCAATTTCTACGGTAAAACCCGGTCTTCTAAAGTCTTGAATAAACCAATCCTTGTATCCAGCGAAACTATCAACATAGCGAACTGCTCGATAACCGCTCAGTCGCGAAAATTCTCTCACCAAGATTTCTGACTCAGGAGGTTCAAGTCCTTCGAAACCCCAAAAGATCACTTCACCTTGAGAATGAAATGCTAGCGCACGATCAAATTTCTTTCTTCTCGTCAGGTCTGCGATCGCTATTGCTTCTGGCTCTGTAAGCGGTGCTTTTCCCGGGTAATTTCTTGGAGAAGGTTTTGTTGGTTTTCGTTCAGCTTCTATTTCCCATTTAGCAGGATACTGATTGTTTAAATCAACTCCCCTAATGTTCGCCTTCCATCTGTTAAATTGTTCACTTCCATTATTAATTTGATCCGCCAATGAGCGGTAAGGTTCTTCTTCAGGTAATCCATTAATGACAAGATCCACTCCATCTGGGTTTACCATGGGTACAAGAGAGAGAGAAGTCGTTTCATATAGAGATGGGAGGTAAACACCGCTCAATCTCTGACTATTCGTCAATTCACGAGAATAATCATCTACAAATTTCATAATGAGAGTTGAGGTTAACCATTCATTAGCATGAAATGCTCCATTCATATGAACTTTTTTCTTTCCTGTTCCCACTACTAGTTCTGGGATTGGCTTTTCCATGACAGATTCGCCAATGATGGATCGTTTAATAAATGGATAAACAGCAAGTATTTTTCGAATATCATTAACAAGGGTTTGATAATCGTAATTTTGATTTGGGTTAATGAGTGACCACGTTACACGAATCGGTATATTCACTTTTTCTCCTGGTTGTAACGAAAAAGGATTCGAATCGTTTAGCAAAAGAACACCATCTAGGGGTGTTCCGTACCATCCTGCTATTTTCCATAATGTATCTCCTGGCTTAATGGTATAACTTTTCGTGACAAACCCAGGGATCTGAATTTGTTCTCCGACTATAAGTTGATCAGGATTCTCAAGATTATTACTATCTAATATTAATTGAAGTGGAATTTGAAACACTCGGCTATATTTCCAAAGGCTATCCCCACTCTTCACCCTAATTTTCATGTCATACCCTCCCACATTTCATATCCTTCTTACAATGATATGAAATAATGAGTGATGCATATGCTACATAATTAGGACATATTAGCCTTATTGCTCGCCTCAGAAAAAGTTCACTACAATACAAAAACCCCACCTAATATCCAAGGTGGGGTTTGCATCTTTCATGCTATTTTTCTATTTCTGTATCCTCTTGTTGCTCATCATGCTTGCCTAAGAAACGTAGAAGGTCTCCATAAACGATTTTATCTGAGTAGGCAAGATCAGTTTTTGCCTTCTCCATGTATGGTTCACAGGCTGATTTATCCGTTTCTTCTCCTGTTTCTTTGTCATAACAGACACTTTTAGTGTATAGATTATTTTCAGTAATGAAGCTTCCATCGCGAAGGATAGTGAAATTATCCTGTTCTTTTGCAAAAAGATCGTTACCAAATTTAATCATATCCTTCGTATCAATACCAAGCAGGTGCATAATTGTCGGCTTCAAATCAATTTGACCACCGACCTGTTCCATCACTTCCCCTTCTTGGCCAGGAATATGAACAACGAGCGGAACTTTTTGAAGCTCCGTGGATTCAAATGGTGTGATTTCTTTGCCTAAGAATTCTCCCATAGCTTTGTTATGGTTCTCAGAAATTCCATAGTGATCACCGTACATGACGAAGATCGAATCTTCATAAAGTCCTTCTTCTTTCATTCGCTCAAAGAATTTCTTTAGAGCTTCATCTTGATATCGAACCGTAGTGAAATATCTGTTAACAGTTCCATCATCTGAAGTCCACTCTGGAATATATTCATCCTCTGATTCAAGTGTAAAAGGAAAGTGGTTTGTTAATGTAATGTATTTAGCATAGTAAGGTTCCGGTAGCGTTTCTAAATATTTAATGGATTGATCAAAGAAATATTCATCTTTCAATCCCCATCCGATTGAATTATCAGGCGTTACTGTAAAATCATTAATGTCATAGAACTTATCGTATTTAAGGGAGTCATACATAACGTCACGGTTCCAGAAGCTTTTGTTATTCGCATGGAAGACAGCGTTATAGTATCCATTCTCACTTAATATTTCTGGTGATGCATTGTATTCGTTCCCTGAATGGGTAAAGAATACAGCTCCACTTGGAAGTCCATATAATGAATTCTCAAGAATAAATTCGGAGTCAGAAGTTTTACCCTGAGCTGTTTGATGATAGAAATTCGGGAAATAATAACTTTCATCTATAAGATCATTTAAGAAAGGCGTAATTTCTTCTCCATCCACTTCTTCATTCACTACAAAACTCTGTGTGGATTCTAACGATACAAGGATGATGTTTTTCCCTTCAGCTTCACCAAACATTTCAGGATCTGGCTCAACGTGGTTAGCTTTTACATAGTTTTCAATATCTACGATCTCACTGCCATCCGCAAATGCTCGCTGTGCTTTTGCTTTGGACTGAAGAACAGCGTCATAAACGTGGTAGTTATAAGTACCAATATATTTTATGAGCATTTCACGATCAAACGTACGAGTTAAAAGCTGCGGGCGTTCTGTTTCTGCAAGCCCAACATTAACAGCAAAAAGAGCTATAGCGCTAGCAAATACAATAGCAATTTCTTTCTTCTTAACCGTGTACGCCTTCGTTTTTCTTACGAAAAGGAAAACTGCCAGAATAATGATATCTACAAAGAGCAAGAAATCAAAACCGCTTACAAGTTCAGCAATACTATTACCAAGCTCCCCCATATTATTCGTTTGAAACAACAATGGTATTGTTATAAAATCAGTAAATTCACGGTAGTATACGACGTTTGCAAATAGGATAAATGAGCCAATAAAATTAATGACCAGTAGTACTCTGTTGCGATACTTTGGTGAGGCAAATAGGGCAAAACCGAGGAATAGCAATACAGAACTAATTGGGTTTAGCAGTAATATAAACCCTTCCATTTTATTTTCAGGTTCAATGTTGAAAGCAAATTCGTACACCAAATACGTTTTTAACCACAGCATAAAGGCTACGATTAGGAAAAAAGAATACTTATTTTGTAGCTTTTTCATGTTTTCTTAGTACCTCCTTAGTTGAATATAAGGAAAAGCTACCATTACTTTCTACGACCATACATAATCGCTATGATAGTATGTTTTCGAAATTTAATCAACTAACTTTTGTCCTTATTTTAGTATTTCTTTCACAATTATTTTGATTCTGAGCTTCCTGTCTGTTAGTAATAACGAATGAAATGGACAAAAAGTTTCATTTGGGCAATTTTTTTACAAAAAAAAAGAAAAGATCGAACTTAACTGATCTTTTCTTCCCTTGTTATAGCAGGCTGAAACATGAAAAACCAGGACTATTTCATCAATTTCGTTTTTACGAGCCACGCTCCTCCTATTACGCCAGCATCATTGCCGAGTGTGGCAATTGCAAAATCCGCACCTTTTCTAACTCTTGGCAATGCATATTTTTCAAATTGTTTTTTTAAGGGGGTAAGAAGCGCTTCGCCTGCTTTTGATACGCCCCCACCTATTACAATTTTAGAAGGATTCAAAGAATTAGCCAGGTTGGCAATCGCAAGTCCTAGATGGAAAGTTACATTATTCACTACTTCAACAGCATATGGATCCTGGGCCTCAGCGCCTTCAAAAATATCACGAGAAGTAATTTCACTCTTTTCTTGATAAATATGATATAGGACACTGTCCTGATGTGACATAAGTTTTTCCATCGCAATACGAACAACACCAGTCGCTGAGGCTACTGTTTCAAGGCAGCCTGTTTTGCCACAATTGCATTGCGCTCCACCATCAGGGATGGATGTAATATGACCTATTTCCCCCGCCATGCCATTCGTTCCATGAATGATTGTTCCATTCGTAATAATGCCTCCGCCTACTCCAGTCCCTAGCGTGACGCATAGTAAATCACGTGCTCCATCCCCTGCGCCACGCCACATTTCACCAAGAGCAGCAATGTTCGCATCGTTATCAATAATAACTGGTAACCCTGTTTCAACTTCAAGCTTGTCTTTTAAAGGAAAGTCTCGCCATCCAATGTTTACTGCGTGGTAAATAAATCCTGAATCCATTTCAATGAAACCTGGAGCTCCCATACCGATACCAGAAAACTTCTTTCTGCTAACATTCATTTCTTCCATCTTATCATCAATAGCACGAGCTATGTGAGTTGTGATATGACGACCAGCTTCCGATTTATCAGTAGGAATTTCCCATTTACTAATAATTTCACCATAAAAATCAAGGAATGAAAGCTTGATAGTTGTTCCACCTAAATCAACACCAATGAGCCATTTTTCTTCTTTCATCTTAATCCACCTTTCGCAAGTAACACTCTATTTCAGAGGAAAACCTTTCTTTTCAAGAAATTTCTTCATATACGTTCGAACAGGGGTCGCTAATTTATGTGCCATCATAGAAGTCCATCCTGCTGATCGTTGACCTCCCGTTCGATTCGTGTAGTAACCTGAAATAACTTCATCATATTCGTTTAATCCTTCTTTAAATGCATTTGCATCATGCTCATATTCATCAATATGATAGATGTTATTTAGAGGTAATCGTGGTTTTACATCTGGATCCTGATCGGGATATCCAACACAAAGTCCAAATAAAGGAATAACAAATTGAGGAAGATTCAATACTTCACTCACTTTTTCAAGGTCGTTCCGAATGCCACCAATATAGCAAATACCTAGTCCCATTGACTCTGCTGCTATGCTGGCGTTTTGTGCAGCAAGCGCTGCATCTATTAATCCTACCATGAACTTTTCAGTTGTTTGCGTCGTTTCCGTTACATCTGTCCCATGCATTTCAGCTGTTGCATGGTGGCGATTGAAATCTGCACAAAAAACAAAGAAGTGACCATTCTTTTCAACATAACTTTGCCCACCAGCTAATTCAGCAAGCTGCTTTTTCTTTTCTTTATCTTCCACACCAATGATCGAATAAGCTTGTATGTAGCTTGAAGTTGAAGCGGATTGCGCTGCTTTTACTAACGTATGAATTTGCTCTTCCGTTAATGGATTATCTTTAAATGCTCTAATTGAGCGGTGAGCAAGCATCGTTTCAATTGTCTGATTCATGTTTTGTCCCTCTCCTTGCTAATTTCATTTCTTATGATCATTCTGGCGACGAGGTAATCCTCATTCTCGAGAATTTTCATATCGTATAACTCTTGGATCTCGCCTTCCATTAGTTCCAGGTCTCCAAGTCGAGTTCCAGTATAAACAATCATGCCATATTGCTTTAAAAGCTGCTGTATATCATAAAATGTTTTCATTATCTTCACCATTGTTCATTATAGCAATCCCTAGCGCCAAAAAAAATAATTACGCACAAAAAGACCACATCCCATTTAAGAAATGTAGTCTCTTCTTTACATTTTGTAAATAAGCCATTGATATTGGTCGATATTAACGATCTGGATCTTTAGGATGTAATACCGTCGGCCTGCGATTTTTAAGTGGCATAGGTGATCTGAAAATAACATCTCGAAATGCTCGATAAGAAAACGGAATAAACGGCCATAGATAAGGAATATGAAACGATTTTGTACGAATTAAAAGCATTATCCATAGTGTAAATCCTCCAACAAATCCAATTACGCCAAAAGCTGCGGTCAAAACGAGCAGTAAGAGACGAAAAAGTCGATTGGCAAGACTTAATTCATAGGATGGTGTTGCGAATGTCCCCATTGCTGCAAGGGCCAAATATAAAATGACCTCATTAATAAACAGTCCTACCTCTACTGCTACTTGTCCAATCAAGATGGCCGATACAAGACCAAGCGCAGTCGCAAGGGAGGTTGGAGTATGAATGGTTGCCATCCTGAGTATATCAATCCCTATTTCTATAAGTAAAAATTGAACGAACAGAGGCAATGTCCCGTTTTGATCTACCCCAATAAACTGCATATTTGAACCTAGTAACCGTGGGTTTGTAGCAAATAAATACCATAGCGGCAAAATGAAAATTCCGATCCAAACGGCTATAAAACGAACAAGTCTCAAATATCCGCCAACAAGCGGCTTTTGCCTGTACTCTTCAGCATGTTGCAGATGATGCCAGAAAGTAGTAGGTGTAATAAGCACACTGGGCGATCCATCTACAAAAATCAATACGTGACCTTCATAAAGGTGAATAGCTGCTGTATCGGGACGCTCTGTGTACCTCACAAGAGGATAAGGATTTAAATGTCTTCCACAAATAAACTCTTCAATCGTCTTTTCGCCCATCGGTAAGCCATCTGTATCAATGTTACTAACAGAATCCTTAATTCTATTTACGATTTCAGGATCAGCAATATCTTCAATATAACTAATACAAATGTCTGTTTTGGACCTTCTACCTACTTGCATATATTCCATTCTTAACGTTTTATCTCTCACTCTTCTTCTCGTTAGTGATGTATTGAATACGATTGTTTCTACAAAGCCATCTCTCGCGCCCCTTGTTACACGCTCCAAATCTGGTTCCTGTGGTCCTCTGACCGGGTACGTTCTTGCATCGATCATAATAACTTCGCTCATACCTTCTACAATAAGGGCAGTTGGACCAGCAAGCACTAAATCCATTACAACATCAAGATCCTTTTGTCGATCAATTTCAACGTATGGGATATGTACTTTCATGAGCTTCTCAAGTGGATCAGGATCAAGTTGGGAAGGTTCAAGTCTTGATAGTAACTTCATAAGATAGTGAAGAATATCATCTTTGACAAAGCCATCGATTAAAAACATCGCCATTTTTCTACCTGCGTAATCAAGATCTAACTGAATAACATCAAAACTTTTCCCAACACCTAATTCCTTATGAAGGAAATCGATATTTTCCTCAAATGAACGACTAACGGGATGAATGATCTTTTTTTGAGACATAGTTCCCCCTCCTCCTTTCCATCATTCACCATTCTTACATTATGCATACCTCATTGGAAAATTGGGCATAGAAAAACCAGCCTTTTAAGAAAGGCTGGTTTTCTCATTCAATCGATCATTTCCGATAAGAGGTACTGATAAATTAAATGTGCTGTATGAAGCATTGAATCCTGATGTGTTCGCTCATATGCGTGGGAAGCATCAATACCAGGACCAATAAGCGCATGACGAACATCCACTCCTGCCCGAATGGCAGCTGATGCATCTGACCCATAATAAGGATAAATGTCGAGTTTATACTCAATCTTATTTTCCTCTGCAAGCTTCACAAGATGTTTACGTAAGCGATAATGATATGGACCGCTTGAATCTTTGGCACAGATCGAAACCGTATATTCATCAGAAGTTTGTCCATCTCCAAGTGCTCCCATATCCACAGCTATGTATTCGATGGTTTGATCAGGGATATTGGAATTACCACCATAACCAATTTCTTCATTATTCGAAATTAGAAAATGCGTCGTATGTGGAAGCCTGATGTTGTTTTCTTTTAGTTTCTTAATGTTTGCAAGAAGAAGAGCTACACTAGCTTTATCATCCAAATGGCGTGATTTGATAAATCCAGAATCGGTAATTTGGACACGAGGGTCAAAAGAAATAAAGTCACCAACACTCACTCCCAATTTCATGACATCTTCAGGATTAGAGACACGCTCATCAAGACGCACTTCCATGTTCTGTTCGTCTCGTTTGACCTCCCCGTTGTTTTTATAAACATGAACAGAGGTTTGGTGTAAAAGAATCGTTCCAGTAAAACGCTTGCCATCTCCGGTGATAATCTCACAGTACTCACCTTCAATTGCATTAAATCGAAAACCACCAATTAAAGATAAGCGCAGGCGACCATCACTCTTAATTTCTTTCACCATCGCTCCCAATGTATCAACATGAGCTGTTAACATCCGTTGACGCGACGAATCTGACCCTTCAATAGTAGCAATGAGTCCACCCTTATTATTTCGTTTAGTCTCTACTCCAAGCTCTTGCATTCTCCCCTCAACCCAACTAATGACTTCATCAGTGTAACCAGATGGGCTTGGAATACTAACTAATTCTTTCGTAGTTTGTAGAAGTTCTTCTGCATGAAATAAATCACTCATTGATTTCATCCTCTCAAATTGAATTAATTGGAAAAGCAAACGAATCCTTCTTCATATTTCAGTTAACTATCACATACATATGATGACAAGCTTACTCATTTGGAGGTATCGGGATGATCAAAAGAATTCACTACGTTATCATGCTAGGTATGATTGGTTTTTTTGCGCTCATCCTTGTTAACACTAGTAGTAATCCTGTTAGGGAATCATTTACGTATTTCCCACCTGATCCAGACGTCACATTTGATTCAGCAAGTACATCTCTTACTATTCTAACGCAGGACGATGAAGATGAATACACATTGGATTGGAAGACAGAATCAAGTCTTTCTGAAGTGGCTTACCTTCGTCAAGATTTATCATTTCTCTATGAAGAAGGTCGCCTGATTGATTCAATGTCAATTTGGAAAGAAAATACGGCTACACTTCGTCAAAAAAAAGAATCTACAAGTGAAGATAGCGGACATTATGAAGCGATTACCTACCATTATGGAGAAATCCATTACCCTAATGATGTCATTAAAAGTGCCCAGCAATTGAGTTATGACCAACTTTACGTCATTGACTCTCCGATGACACCACTTGAATCTTTTAAAGAGGCTTCAAGTGAAGAAGAAAAAGAGTGGCAATACATTCTCGATCATGCCATGGATCAACAAGCCCAGTTGGTTTTCAAAGCTATGGTAACAGAATATAATCTTCATCCTGAAGACTATTATATTTTCCCGCTAACCTCGTTAGATCAATATCAACAGCGAACGCTCCCAGGACTATCTCAGAAACAGACTGCTGATACGATCGGAGGTATTTGGGAAGGTCTATACAAAAACTATTTCCTTGGCATAATTCCTCCAAATGGCCCGACAGAATCACCTATTGGCAGTACAATTCCAATCATATTGCTTCATAAACATTCACCATATTTACTCATCCTATTCCAAACGAAAAGTGGAAAGAACATTGAGCTTATTCAATACCTTAACGAGCCTATATTAGAGCCACAAGATACTGAAGAATAAAGAAAGTATTAATTGATTAATACTTTCTTCAGTTCCTCATAAGTCAATATTTCTGGAATATCTTTCCGAATTGAGTGGTCAACAGCTTCATTCCTGGAATTAAAATATATTGCATCAAAGCCTGCTTCTATAGCAGGCTTAATGTCATGATCCCATGTATCCCCTATGTAAAGATAATGCCCCATACTTCCAAGAACATATTGAAATATGTCAACGTCTGGCTTTTCAATCCCTACAGTTTCTGAAATGTAAATATTCTCACGAGGGATCCATTGAAGCAATTGAAGAGCTTTAATTTTTGCTAGCTGTGTTTCCTGCCCACCATTTGTAATAATGCCTAGCTCTATTCCACTATCCCTCAAAGTAGATAGAATAGAGGAAACCCCGTCATATAATTCAGCGAAGGAGGCAACTTTAGATTGATATTCTCTTTGGAACTCTAACGCTTCCTCCTCAGAGCAAGTTAAGTTAAAATAGTCATTCGTTTTACAAAATCGCTTCACCTGGTACCGTTCTCTTGACCATCTACCTTCTTCATAGGCATTCCAATATTGATCGCAATTAGATTTGAATACATTAAACCACTGCTCAACTGAAACAGATGTACTTTTATTTAGCAACATTTTTTCTGCACAATACAAAATGGTTTTTTTAAAGGCCTTTTCATGATCATAAAGAGTGTTATCTAAATCAAAGTAGATGTGTGTCCACTTCATATAAAGCTCCCCCAGTCTCCGGTTAATCAAACGATTCCTGATTGTCTTCCCCCCTATTCTAACCTTTTCAATTTTTAGAAGAAAGCTTTGTTAACTTATATTGTTGATTCTCGACTTTTGCCTCATTCGAGTGGTCATCACAGAACATAAATGAGCCAAAATCAACTGCGCGCATTAACATACCCTAGAACAAAGAAAAACCTCCACCGGTGAGGTAGAGGTTAAGATAGAAAAGAGCTAAAAAGTTTGTTACGTAAACCTGGAAATTTCAACGAATTTCCGACGACAAAGCGCCTTATCACCGCGACGCCTAGCAGCCCATTTAATAATCGGTATCGGTATTCATACAACACGACTACTAAAGATAATAGAACAAGAACCTTCGTTATTTTCATCATTCTCCTCCTGAAACTGTACTATATCTCTACTGTTTGCAGGTAATGACGTTTTTATCCATGATTCACAGAGGTGTCTTCACCTAATTTCTTATTATTCCAATAGCCCAAAATCACAGTAAATAATGGTGATAGCCATAGAAAGACTGCAAACGGAAGATAGCTTAACACCGATACCCCTAACGTTTCTGCAAAAAAGGCTCCCGATACTCCCCATGGAATTAATGGATTAATGAGCGTCCCAGCGTCTTCTAATGTACGGGAAAGATATTTCCGATCCACGCCTGCTTTATCATAAAACGGCTCAAACGTTTGACCAGGAAGAAGAATTGACAAATACTGCTCACCTGTTAACAAATTCACTCCAATTGCAGATGTGGCTGTTGCAGAAATTAAATGACCTCGCTTATTTAGAAGCTTTGTTAATCCACTCATGAGGGATTGAATGATTCCCATCACTTGCAGAACGCCACCAAGTGCTAATGCTAAAATAATCAGTGAGACGCTCCACATCATTGATTGAAGGCCACCTCTATTTACGATTCCATTTACAAGTTCACTTGATGTATCACTCGCAAAACCATTCTGCATTGTTCCAAGAATTGAACCAGCTGAATACACGCCTTGCGTTAACATTGATACGATAATTCCCGCAAGAAGCCCAGCAAACAAAGTGACTAGGACAGGTACTCTTCTTACAGCAAGAACGAGCACGATAACAGGAGGAATTAATGTCCAGAACGATATATTAAACTCACTTTGCAAAACCGACATAGCTTTGTTCAAATCCTCCGGGTTAACGGAAGTAGATAAATTTTTACTCATCATAAAAAAGAAGATCACTGCTACGACAATGGCTGGAATCGTAGTCTGTGTCATATGTCGAATATGAGTGAACAGATCTACTTTTGCAACAGCAGGAGCAAAGTTGGTCGTATCAGAGAGAGGAGACATTTTGTCTCCGAAGCATGCACCTGAAATAACAGCTCCAGCCGCCAAAGCCGGGTTAACACCCATTGCTGCTCCTATTCCCATCATCGCTACGCCAATGGTACCGATTGTAGTAAATGAACTGCCTGTAAAGCTTGAAACGATAATGGTCACGATCAATGCACTGATGAGAAACCACTCAGGCTGGATGAACTGAAGCCCTCCATATAACAATGTTGGCACCGTACCACTCTGCATCCATACGGCGATCATCATTCCTACTACAAAAAGAATGAGAATTGGCTTTAAGCCCGTAGTTATACTCTGCAGTAAAGCCTTCTCTATTTCTTCCCACTTCATACCAAGAATTAATCCCAAAATCCCCATTCCTACTACGCCACCAAGAAGAGGAATATGTGGTTCTACCTTTAAGCCAATAATACTAAACAACATCCAGCTCATTAATAGCGCAATCACAACAAGCGCTATTGGAAATGATATTTTTTTCATTTTCTCTCTCTCCCTTGATCTATGTTCTCTCACCGATTAGTTTTGCTCTATCTGTATTTTTCCATTAAAAAAAGCCCTTCAATAATTGAAGGGACGAAATTTTTTTCGCGATACCACCCTTATTGACAGTAATAACTGCCCACTTATATCCTCAATATCGGGAGGATCACCCGTACCTAGCTCCTCAAATGTAATTTCACTCCTAGACGCCCTAGTTTTCACCAACCACCAGGTCTCTTCGACTGCTTATCTAGAGAAGCTACTTTTTCTGAATCTTCGCTTTTGTACTTTTATGCTTTTGTGCGTTTAAGTAACATCGTTATTCTATAATTGAATATGAGCTATGTCAAGGATAAGAGTTAAGATGTCAAAAAGCACCAGCCTAAGGCTGATGCTTTTTACATGCCAATATATCTTGAATAGAGTGCTTTTGCTCTTCCACTATCTTCTGTTCCTTGAATAAGTACCCGCCCATCTGGAAATAACACTAGTCTTTCCCCTTCCTCAAGTTGCGCTTTAAGTAAGAAAGGAGTTTTCTTTACTGTTGTTGTTTTTTCTAGCTTTGATGCCCATTCTTTTAAATCAAAATGACTTTCAAGGTGTATCTGAATCGTTTCTCTTCCACATAGAGAGGTGATATCCTGCTTAGCTCCCGCTTTTAATGATGGATATTCGTTTGTTTGGCATGTTGGACAACCCTCTTTAGGCGAAGAAAATTTCATCGCATAACTATGATTATGCCAAATATCCATTGTCATTAGGCTGCGATGAAGCTTCTCATGGTCCCCCGCTATATATTTCATAATCTCCGTCACTTGATACGATGCTATAATATCAACGATAGGAGAAATAACCCCGATCGTGTCACACGTTTCACCAGTCGTTCCTTCGCCCCCCTGAATAAAGCAACGAAGGCAAGGCGTTTCACCAGGAACAAACAATGCTGTCATTCCCCTTGAACTTACCGCCCCACCATATACAAAAGGAATATTCATTTTAAAACAAGCATCATTTAAAAGAAAACGTGTGGAAAAGTTATCGGTCCCGTCCATAACAAAGTCCACTTCTTTCATAAGGTCACTTACGTTACTTGCATTAACATCCGCTATGATCGCTTCGATTTCAACTAAGGAATTCATTTTTTCTAGTTTCTTTTTGGCTGCAATTGTTTTTGGTAACGCTGCAGAAACATCCTCTTCGTCAAATAGCATTTGTCTTTGAAGATTGCTCTTCTCAACATAATCACGATCGACAATTCTTACATGACCGAAGCCCGCTCGCACAAGATGATTGGCAATCGCTGTCCCTAGTGCACCCATTCCTACAATAAGAGCCCTTGATTGACTGAAATTCTTTTGGCCTTCTTCGCCTATAGGAGAAAACAGCATTTGTCTTGAATACCTTTTAAAGTCATCCATTTAATCTCTCTCCTTTTGAACAATTTTATATTCTTCTTTTGTATTTACATTTAAAAACTGCTTTCTCAGTTCTTCAACTGTTATATATTGGGCATTAATTAATTCAAAAAGATCATTCATTTTTCTTTTTCCTGATAAAAGAAGCTCTTCGATAATGGATTTACAGGAAGAATGATAGATAGCACAGAGTGGCTGACTTCTTCCTGAGCTCACCGGTATGACGGCCATTGCTTCTGGATGTTTGATCATTTCTTCAATTAGTGTAGAAAATAGACCATCTGTTACGAACGGCATATCACAAGCGACCGTTAGATAAAGATCACCATTCGTTTGAGTCATCCCAGAATAAAGACCTGCTAGCGGTCCCATCCCTACAAATTTTTCCTCATCTCTTATCACTCTTATCTCTTCTGATGTGCTCATGCTAAACTGCTCTAATAAATCTCTATTTGTTACGATAATGGATTCATTTACAACAGGGTGAAGTTGATTCAGTACCACTTCATAAAAAGGCTTGCCGTGATAAGTGGCAAATGCTTTTGGGGATCCAAACCTTCTGGACTCCCCTCCTGCTAGCAATGTACCTATTATTTTCATAACCACCATGCCCCTCCCACAAGAGCGCCAATCATAGACGAGGCGAAATTGACCACGTCATTATTAAATCCTTTTATACCGCTGATTTTGACTGTCTTATTTCCACAATGCATATGGCGTTCGGTTTTTGAACCACATTTCTGACATTTTAATTCTTCTTGCAAGGTTGCTCCAATCAGCGTATCGCTTAAACAGCCGACAAATCCTGCGACCGTAACAATAACTAACCCTAGATAAGATAAGTCAAAAACAAGTGAACCAACTCCTCCAATTAAACCAGCTCCGAGCAAAGACGCCAATATACCTGGCATACTAATAGCTCCAGAAGTGCCTGCCGGAACGAATTTCATCGTTATTATATGAAGGGGGCGTCGCTTTGAGAGAACGCCAAGTTCAGATGCCCAGGTATCAGAATTAGAAGTGGCAATCGCACTTAGAAAAATAAACAGCCATACATCCCCAGGGAATAAAAGCATCATTATTCCAGCGAAAGCAGCAACCCCACCATTTGCAAGAACTTGATACTGATCTCTCGAAGCGCCCTTTTCAACAATTTGTTCCACGCCATCTTTTAACTGCGCTTTATACTTACTCCATATAGTAGAAGTTAAAAAAAAGATACCAAGAAGCAAGAGCCCTTTCCAGCCAAAACCTAGTGCGATCGCGCACCCAACACCTGTGGCGGCTATTGCTCCATTTCTCGAAAGTGCATGAACTTTATATCCTAAAACACCTGTTATAGCACTTAAAAAAGCGTAAATGATCATTTTACGTTAACAAGCTGTTCATTAGTAATGATGGCTTCCACAGGTACGTCAAAAGATTCGGTTGGCACCTTTTCAACGACTTGAAATTGATAGGCAAGGGATACGGTTGAGTTTGAATAGTGTTGCAAATATCGATCATAGAAACCGCCACCAAATCCAATCCTAAAGCCATTAAGATCAAAAATGAGACCAGGAACAAGCAAAAGATTTATTTCTTCTGGGGGACATACTACTGTTTTATCGGGGCGAGGTTCTTCCAACCCAAAATAAACGCTTTCTAGCTGATCCCACTCTGTTAAGTAGCGAAAAGTCATCTGCTTCGTCTTCGGATTACACTTCGGGACTGCTACTCTCTTTCCATCAGTCCAAGCTTTTTCTATAATTTTCTTCGTATTTATTTCACCTTTCATTGCCACGGTTAATCCGATCGTTTCAGCCTTTTTGAATGGTTCATATGTATAAAGACGTTCACGTATTTGTTCATCAAGCAATATTTTCTCATCAGCACTAATTTCTTTTAATTTCACTTTCATGTTTGTTCGCCATTCATGTTTTGATTGCATCATCATTCCTCCTACTTTTCTCTTCTATTAGTTTACGAGAAAATGTGCAAATAAAAAAGCAGTAGGATATCCTACTGCTTACTTTGTTTCGCGATGTAACGTCTGCTTTTTAAGTCTTGGGCTGTATTTTTTAAGTTCAAGACGATCAGGGTTAGTACGTTTGTTCTTCGTCGTGATGTAGTTACGATCGCCTGTTTCAGTGCAAGCCAATGTAATTTGTACGCGCATGAATATCCCTCCAAATCCTATCAAACTGTTCATTTAACAACATACTTCATTATGATAACAAACATATCTCATTCAATCAAGTTGTTTTTGTTGAAGAAAGTGACTCATATTTCTCAAGATAATCCTTCACCACATCTACGTACGTTGCATGCGACCAGGTTAAGGGTGCTACAGATAGTGGTTTACCCGTGTAAGGATGAACCTGTTCAGGTAGTATACCACTTGTGAGGGCTTGCTTAAATACCCAATCAATATGATTCTTCGCATCGCGAAGTTGTTCAATCGTTTGAGCACTAGAAATTTTCCATTTAGCGATCCATAGAGTACAAATAACCCACGGATTGCCTGGTACTTCTTCTACATTTTGTGATTGTTGAAAATAATAATCACTAACATAACGTGCTACCCCGCCTATACTTGTTTTGACAGACAGGCGTTTTTCAATTTCTTCCATTGTACGAACAACCCTTGGATCATCTGCAGGGAATACTCCAAAAGCAAATAGACCAAACAAACTGCTTTCTATTGTATAATCCTTCGTTATCTCTCCAGACTCGCCATTGCGGTACAACCCCCGGATAAAGCAGGAACGGGTCTTATCATATAAATGTGTCTCAATTCCTTTTTTGATCCGCTGTGCCCCTTCAAAATAGCTATCAGCGCGGTCATCTTCACCAAATAGCCTTGCAAACGAATGAGCTGCCATCAAACCTCCATAGCAAGCGGAAGCTGTAAAGCTAAAAATTCCAAATCGCTCTTCCCAAAGATCGTAAGAAGGAAGTGGCAAATCTAGCGCTTCATCCATAAATTGCAACAAGAACTTAGCTCCTGGCCGTACTAAGAACTTATAGAGCGATTGAGCAAATTCAATATCTCCTGTCGATTGATAATGCTCCCAAAAAGCCCAGAGAACAAGAGCAGTTTCATCTTCTTGTATTGGAAGCTGAGATTGCTTTAAGCGATCCACATAGGGATGCCAGCTCGATCCTACAGAGCCATCAGGATTGTATTTGTGATGTAAATACCCTTCTTTTGAAAGAAGCTCTGCACAGCAGCGATAGAAGTTCGCCACCATTCCATGGTAACCTGCTTTTGACATCGCTGAAGCAATGAGAGCGCCATCTCTTGGCCACATATAACTATAATGGTCTCGATTGTAATGCAAAATGTCTGAATCATTCGCCGCAATAATCGTTCCATTTTGGTTGGTTTGCGTTCGAACAATTAATAAGCTTCTTTTATAAAGTGAAAGAATGTCCGCCCCTAAGTCTGTCTTAGGTAACACCGACTTATTCACCCATCGGTTCCAATACATCCGAATTTTTTCTACAGTCAATTGTGTTCCAATCTCACTTACATACTCATGAATACTACTAACTTCTTCCTTCGTTCTTCCAACTGTCATCCAATAATAGGCTACTTTCTCACTGTTAGGTTCCAACTTCGTTTCCAAAGAAAATGTGCTATCTACTGATCCCTGCGCGATGGGGTTCACATGTAAGTGGCCGTCTTCAGCATCGCGCCACGTACCTTCTGCAGCCTGGAATCGTTTCACACCAGAAGTATACTGTTTAATCCCTGCCCCATCTATTTCACCATTAAAAAGAAAATATCGATATCGTTTGTAATGAATCATCGACTTAGTATCCGGACAATAATAAGCTGTATCGCCTACTTCAGTTTCATAAATATTCAGATCTTGGTGAAAAAAAATCCTAACGTCACGTCTTTGACCTTCAAGGTTATGAATGGTAATCTTACGAATCATCAGCATCTCACGCTGATGGACTCCCTCTTCAAACACAAGCTTAAGTCCGAGATGAGGATGGACAGCTGTACTATATGTTACCAGTGTGTCTTGATCATAATTAGGCTGAATCTCCCATTCAGATGAATGTAACCATGAAAATTTCCCATCTACCCAAACCCCTATACGATTTGCATGACCTTGAACGTGATTTTGCTGCCCAACATACGGATAATAAATATCTCGTATTTGAAGAAACTGATCCATATTTATAAGCAGTTGTCCATTTCCTATTACTAAGTGTCTTGGCATTTTTGCTACCTCCTATCCATCTCCTACACTAGTTTATTGCACGAGTGGACAGGTCATTACATAAGCTTTCTAATTATATAAAAAAAACCACACTCTCATTTAGAGTATGGTTCGATCACTATGCATTAAGGTCGTATCGTTTCCCCTTCACAACATAAATCACGCTTTCGGAAATGTTCGTACAGTGATCACCAATACGTTCAACATAGCGGCATATAAATGAAAGCTGTTGAATTTGACTAACACTTTCAGGATGTTCGGTCATTAACTCAAGTAGCTCCTTTACAAGACGACCATACATGTTGTCAATTTCATCATCTGCATCAGCAACAGCCATAGCCTTATTCACATCTTCGTCATAGAAAGACGCAAGAACTTCTCTCAACATGTTATTTGCTTTCTCAGCTAGTGCTGGAATTTCTTCGATTGGCTTTACGAATGGCTTGTCGCCAATCCGGATAATCGACTTTGCAATGTTGACCGCAAGATCTCCAACACGCTCAACATCTGTTGTAATTTTAAGTGCTGAGATGAGTCTTCTCAAATCTGTTGCAAGCGGCTGCTCTTTGGCAATTAACCAGATCGCTCTTTCATTAATTTCTTCCTCAAGTCTGTTTATTTTATGATCATTTTCAATGATCTCAAGAGCTTTGTTAACATCCTGAGCTTTTAATGCTGTAATCGCATCATCAACTGCTATTTGTGCTAGTGATCCGAGTTCAAGTAGTTGTGACTTTATCTCATCTAACTGTTCCTGGAAATTCTCTCTTACTACCATGGTTGCTCACCCCCGAATTTATTAACCGAAACGGCCTGTAATATAATCTTCTGTACGCTTGTCAGTTGGATTAGAAAACAGCTGATTCGTATCAGAAAACTCAACAACTTCACCGTTTAAGAAAAAGGCGGTTTTATCAGAGATACGAGCTGCTTGTTGCATATTGTGTGTCACAATAATAATACTGAAATCCTTCTTCAATTCCTGAACAAGCTCTTCTACTTTAAGGGTAGAAATTGGGTCAAGAGCAGAAGTTGGTTCATCCATTAGAATCACGTCAGGCTCAATAGCAAGACAACGCGCAATGCAAAGACGCTGCTGCTGCCCACCGGATAAACCGTAGGCATTCTCGTTAAGACGATCTTTAACTTCTTCCCAAAGCGCCGCCCCTTTTAAGCTTTTTTCTACGATTTCATCTAAAACCTTTTTATTTTTAATTCCATGAATTTTAGGCCCATAAACAACATTTTCATAGATTGACTTTGGAAATGGATTCGGTTTCTGAAAAACCATACCTACCTTTGTGCGCAAGTCTTCTACTTTATATTTGTTTTCAAAAATATTTTTCCCTCGATAATTAATATCACCAGACATTTTAACAATCGGCACCATTTCTACCATTCTGTTAAGTGCTTTAATAAAGGTTGATTTCCCACATCCAGATGGCCCGATGATGGCTGTTACCTGATTTTCTGGAATTTCAAATTTGATATCTTTAAGTGCTTGATCTTTACCGTACCAAAGATTAAAATTTTGAATGCTATAAACTGATTTCTCCTCTTTATTCTGTTTTTCTGAACGAGGAGCTTTCACAACTTTTTTTTCATCCATGATTGTTTTCAATTTCAAAATCCCCTTTTCACATTGATGAGAGTTTTATTCAATCTACAGTCTCTTTGAGAATTTATTTCGTATTAATACAGCAATTGAATTCATAATGAGCAACATTGCGAGAAGTACAATAATACCAGCTGCTGCTACATCGTGGAATTCGGTTTGTGGACGACTTGTCCAGTTGAAAATTTGAATAGGCATTACTGTAAATCCAGACAGTAAATTCTCGGGTAAATAGGCTACAAACGTTAGTGCACCAATCATTAGAAGTGGAGCTGTTTCCCCAATTGCTCGAGAAAGGGCAAGAATTCCTCCTGTAAGGATTCCAGGAATAGCAGCAGGAAGTACTACTTTCTTGATGGTTTGCCATTTTGTAGCACCCATTGCATAAGAAGCTTCACGTAATTCTTTTGGAACAGAGCGAACGGCTTCTTGAGCTGCTACTACAATAATTGGTAGAATAAGCAAGCTCATCGTCAGTCCACCTGCAAGAACACTACGCCCCATTTCTAACATACGAACAAATACAGTTAGTCCGAGCAAACCAAAAACGATTGAAGGTACGCCTGCCAAATTGGATATATTGATTTGAATAAAAGTTGTAAACTTATTTTTCTTTGCGTACTCTTCGAGATATATCGCAGTTCCTACACCAAGAATGAGTGAAACTGGAGCAATCACAGTCATTAACCAAAGTGAACCAAAGAAGGCTGCTTTGATCCCTGCTTTCTCAGGGAAACGAGATGCGAAATTTTGAAAGAACTGAAGGTCGAGATAACCAATTCCTTGAGTGAATATCCGATATAACAAGATAACAAGTACAACAAGGGCAAACATCGTTGCACCAAAAAAGATTCCTTTAAGAATTTTATTTTGTGTTAATCTGGTTTGCATTCTACTTTTAACTTTTGCCTGATCTACTAATTGCATTAGTATTCCTCCCTGAATCTACGAGAAATATATTGCGCGATAAGGTTCATGATAAGCGTGAATAGGAAGAGCGTCATACCGACAGCATAAATGCTGTAATAGATTGTCGTTCCAAATCCGGCATCACCAAGACTTACCTGGACAATATAAGATGTCATCGTTTGGATCGATTCCGTAACATCTAATGTAAGCTTAGGTGTCGCACCACCCGCTACTGTGACAATCATCGTTTCACCAATTGCTCGAGAAATCGCAAGCACAAAGGATGCGATAATTCCTGATAAAGCTGCTGGCAACACAACTTTCACAGCTACTTCAAAACGAGTTGCCCCAACACCAAGCGCACCTTCTCTAATTGCATTCGGAACAGAACTCATCGCATCCTCAGAAAGCGATGCAATCATAGGGATAATCATGATTCCAATAACTATACCAGGACTTAACGCATTAAAGATCGGTAAGCTCGGAATAATGTTCTGTAGTACAGGTGTGACAAAGGTTAAAGCAAAAAAACCATACACAATTGTTGGAATACCTGCTAATACTTCTAGAATCGGTTTGATAAATCTTCTTACACGATCACTTGCATATTCACTCAAATAAATGGCTGCTGCAAGACCAAACGGGATAGCAACCAGCATGGCAATTCCAGTAATCATAAGTGTTCCTGAAATAAGTGGCCAAATACCGTAATCAGGATCACTTTCAAAGAATGGATACCAATCTTTGTTTGTAAAAAACTCAACAATAGACACATGGTTAAAAAAGGTGATTGTTTCGACAATCAGTGTAAACACAATTCCGAGCGTTGTTAATACAGAAATAATTGCACATAAAAGCAATAAGCCCGGTACAAGTTTCTCCATAAACTTTGCTCGTGTTTGATTTTTCTCTTTTTTGTCTTTAATCATTTGACGAACTGAGCTTTGCATTTATTACTCCCCCTCACAAAGAGCAAAACAGGATTAAGTGAGGAGTATGAACTCCTCACCAATCTGCTTTAATTTATTCTTATTTACCAGCGATTTCGTTTAGCTTATCCATATCTTCTGTATACTTTTCTTCTGGAAGAGCTACGTAACCTACTGCTTCAGCCATATCTCCAGCGTTCTCAAGTGCATATTTAGTGAAATCATAAACAGCTGGATTGTCAGTTACTGCAGAATGCTTCACATAAGTGAATAGTGGACGGGAAAGTGGTTCATAAGATCCGTCTTGAATTGTCTCTGCATTCGGCTCTATTGCTTCGCCCTCACCGTTAACAATTGGAATAACATTTAATCTATCTTTATTTTCAAGATAGTAAGCATATCCGAAGAATGCCATACCGTTTTTAGAACCAGTTACACCATTCACAAGTACATTATCGTCTTCAGAAAGTGTTGCTTCTTTTACCATTTGCTCATCTTCTAGAACAACTTCATTAAAGTAATCATACGTACCAGAGTCCGTACCCGGGCTAAATAATTCGATTTTTTCTTCAGGCCATTCAGAGTTAACGTCACTCCACATTGTTGCTTTGCCAGTCCAGATCATATTAAGCTCGTCGATTGTAAGTTGATCTATCCAGTCATTTTCAGAGTTAACAACGATAGAAAGACCGTCTTTTGCGATTTCAAATTCAGTGAATTCAATACCAGCTTCTTCAAGCGCCGAAACTTCTTCTTCTTTAATCGGACGAGAAGCGTTACTCATGTCTGTTTCTCCAGCTGCAAACTTTTCGAATCCACCACCAGATC
The DNA here is from genome assembly GCF_041366475.1 of Pseudalkalibacillus sp. JSM 102089. Classification (NCBI taxonomy): domain Bacteria; kingdom Bacillati; phylum Bacillota; class Bacilli; order Caryophanales; family Fictibacillaceae; genus Pseudalkalibacillus; species Pseudalkalibacillus sp. JSM 102089. The sequence continues at coordinate 274,061 of NZ_JBEWYW010000004.1, read as the reverse complement.
CCGAAACACCTACACTTACTTTTACGTCAGGTTGTGCAGAAGCATATTCTTCAGCGACAGCTTCCATGATTGGAAATACTGTAGAAGATCCGTCCATTAGTACGTCTCCAGAAACTTCACCATCGCTGTTTGTGCTACCAGAGTTTTCTGTATTACCAGAGTTGTTTCCGCAAGCTGATGCGAAAACCATTACTAGCGACATAACTACCATGAGCATAATACCTTTGAACTTCATGTAATTTCCCCCTAAATGGATGTTTGTACTTGTGACCAACCAGGTTGTTTGTGTACTGGTCTCTCAATCACAATTCTTAGAATACAGGCTAGATATTAATGTCATATAAACCGTATGTAAAGAGATTGTAAATGCGTGTCGGAAAACGTTTAAATAAGTCTTTTTGGGGCATACCTTACTTTTGCTATGCATTCAGCCTATCACTTCACCTCAATCTGACAAATATTATTCATTCATTTGTCCTTAAACAAAAAAACCGCTTTTCAGCGGTTTTTCATGAAATGCTATTCTGTTTCTTTTTGGTTAGCCTCAATAGGTTTCTTCGCTTCATCTTTTAAATCAAAATAAGCATCTAGAACGCGTCCACCTATTTTTTTATTAACATATCCTGAAGAAGAGTCATTCACTTCTGGAACTACTACAGAAAAGGCTACTTCGGGATTATCATAGGGCGCATAGCCAACAAGGGTTAAATTATATCCATCTCCGATTTGCGCTGTTCCAGTCTTTCCAGCAGCTTGATAATCATCACTTTGGAAGTAAGGATAATGTGTACCTGCAGTTCCATTTGCCGTATTCATAACCATCCACATCCCTTTTTGGACATGTGTCACTTCTTCTTCACTCATTTTAATTTTGTTTAACACCTCTGGAGTATTTTGAAAAAGAATGGTATTTGAAAGACCATCTTTTTCAGAAGGTTCATGAACCTCTTTTAAAATGTGTGGCTCAATACGATAGCCACCATTTGCGATGGTAGAAGTATACTGAGCCATTTGCATTGGTGTATACGTATCATACTGTCCAATTGCAAAATCGAGGATTTTTCCGAATTCATTCACACCTCCGTTTAATCCTGCACTTTCACCAGGGAGATCAACCCCGGTTTTAACACCTAGACCAAACTGAGAGAATGACTCTTTTAGCTCATCGTAAGCTGACGGGTCATAACTACTGCTTTCGTAAGGAGCATAGTCATAGCCAGCCATCTTCATCGCGATTTTCCACATATATACGTTTGAAGATCTTTGTAGAGCAACTAAGTCTGAAATAGGTCCCATAGCATTAGCCGTATAAGAAGATTTTTTACCTTCGTCCTTAAAGTATAAAACTTCATCCACAAGTGTCGTATTCGGGTTAATAGCATCATACTGATAACCGGTTAACACTGTTGCTCCTTTAACAGTCGATCCCATTGCGTAGGAGTCACCGATCACTCCAAACGTCCGGTCTTTAAACTCTCCGTTGCTATATTCCTTACCAGCAAGAGAAAGGACTTCACCTGTTTTGGGATCCATCATGACTACATAGCCTCGTGTTGCCCCATATTGTCTTGCATCACGAAGCTCTTCATCCAAAATTTTCTCGACTTCCTTTTGAAGATCGATGTCTAGTGAGAGGACCAAATCGTTTCCTCTTTGACCTTCAATTACTTTTGGTTCACCAATTGGCTCTCCCGATTTGTCGGTCACGTAGGTTTGCTTTTCTTTTTGACCTTTTAAGTACTCTTCGTACTCTTTCTCGAGATAGCTAATACCTACTTTGTCATTTCTTTCATAATCTCTCAAACCATAATAATCTAACTCATCTTTAGGGATAGGTCCGACCCTTCCGAAAATCGTTTGCAGAGTATTTCCATAAGGATATTCTCGAGTGGCGTCTGCTTGAATTTCTATTCCAGGTAGCGAACCAAGGTTTTCACTTACTTTAGCAATTTCATCTTCAGTTAAACCTACCTTAATTGTTTGAGAGGATAAGGCATAACCAGTATCCATCGCCCTTTTGATAGCAGCTACCTCAAGTTCTTTTGGATCGTTCTTAATCTCTGCTAAATCCTCATCATTAATCCGTTCAATTTGGAGTTGGTAAGCTTCACTCGACTCAAGTGCTTCCCACTCTTTTTCCGTTAGCTTCGCCTTCGCTTTTTCCGGATTCGTCACAATCCAATAATCTTTAAGATCTCGGTCAATGACATCATCTGTATCTTTTTCAATATACCCTGCTAATTTCTGAGCTAATTCAAGTCTCTCAGCTTGCTTAGTATTCTGCGTTCGGATATATGTAAGTGCAAATTCCGGGTTATTATCAACCAGAACTCGCCCATAACGATCATACATTTTTCCACGAGGTGCTGTTGATTCTGCTGTAACATTCTCAGTTTGCTCAGAAACACGTTCGTATTCTTCACCGTTTACAATCTGTATAACGCCCAGTCGAAGAATTAATGTAGAAAACAGAAGGAATACAGATAAAAATAATATATTGAGCCTTAAAGGCACATGATTTTTCTTTTTTTTCGTTTTCACGATTGACTCCCTTCCTTTAAACAAATATAGACACCTGTTCCAGACAGGTGTCTCTGCTCTCTCTTCTACTTACTATACTTAGTGATATAAAAAAAGTAAAGAGTCTAATGAGCTATTGTACGGTGTCAGGAGAAGGGTTTGAGGGATGGGGAGCTTGAAGTTTTCTTACAAACAGGTAAATAAACGAATGGCCAGCACCAACAATTAATAACAAAATCGGAATGCTCGTTACATCATCGAATAACGCTACTGTTAATAAGAATAAAAGAACGGAAACAATTCGTCCTAAGTTTAAGTACACCTCTCGAACGACAATGTACTCAATCCGCATTTCTGCTGCATTCCAAGCCTTACCGATCACATCGTAAGTGAGCGAAATGTAGGGGACAAGTAAAAGTGGATAAGCAAGAGAAATACAAACACCATACATTAACAACCGGGCAAACGTTAGGTCGGATACAAGCAAGAAAACCGAAGCGTAAAGAATAAGCCCGCCATATAAAATAGCCTTCTTACGATATCGCGGTTTAATCAATCTCGTCGCCAAATAATAAGCTAAAAATGACACACCTGAATTAACAAGTCCAAATGTACCAATTGCAAGCTCACTTTCCGTCGTAATAAAAACAAGGACAACGATAATGAAAATAAAAGTACCTTCTCTTATACCTTGAAAAAAATGCGCGTGTAAAATGTTAAGCCAATCTGCATTCGCTTTTCTTTCTTGAAGAACACGTTTAAATGAAAAGGTCCCTTTGGCAGACCGACGTTCGAGAAAGAAACTTAAGATTACAGCTGCGAAAAATAAAGCAAGTGAGACGGCAAATATTACTTTGTATCCCGTGAATGCTTCTAGACTTGAAATAATAACACCAGCAAATATTGGCCCAATCATCCCTGCGAAAGATGTAAGTAAACCAAGGAATCCATTAAAAAAATCCCTTGTGTCCGGTTCTGTAATTTCGAATGTTAGCACATTAAATGCAAGCCAATAAAAGCCAAACCCTATTCCAAGTAAAGCGCCCAGTAAGATAAGCAAATGACTAGCGTTCTGACCAAGAAAAAGCACTGTTATATAGAAAAGAGCGAGAAAAATCACTCCAATCCGCAGTACAATAACTCTATCCATTTTCTTAGCCCATCTACCAGCGAGAATAAAGGTAAGCGGCTGACTTATAACCGCAGCAAGGTTGTATATACCTATATCCGCAAACTCACCAGACTGCTTCCACAAGTAAACATTTACGAACGTATTTGAGAGCGCAATACTCAGCGCGTATAAACCACCGATTGTAAGTAATAACAACAAATCTTTTGTTACCTCTATCTCACCAATCATATGTTTTATAACTTTCATAACAAACTCCCCTTTTTTCATCCACCCTTATTTTGACTTAAATTCTGTTCGTTATGCGGATGAAACAAAAAGGATAAACTGTTTTTGAAAGGGGACTAGGTATGTATTACTTTCTATATCGGACAGACTACATTACTAAAGACAGTCGAATCCAACTACTTCAAAGAGTTCAACATCATATAAAAGTTGATGAACACTCGTTCTTTATTAATAGGATGAGGCACTATCTTCAAATCCAATATCGAAATGACCTCATCTCATTGACAATCACAGATCATCAAGTTCTGATTTGTACACCTCATGATTTTGAAACTGGCTGTGATTTTACAGATTTTTTAATAAATTTCACACTACACCATTTAGGAACAATTTATACCTTAATCGAACCATAATAGAAAAACCCCCAACATAAATGTTGGGGGTTTTGAAAGCTTGGTAAATTATTTAGCTGCTTCGTAACGCTTTGCAACTTCATCCCAGTTAACTACATTCCAGAATGCAGCGATATAATCAGGACGTTTGTTTTGATACTTAAGATAATAAGCATGCTCCCAAACATCTAGCCCAAGAATTGGTGTAACACCTTCCATTACTGGAGTATCTTGGTTTGGAGTGCTTGTTACTTCAAGTTCTCCACCTTTTACTACTAGCCAAGCCCAGCCTGATCCAAAACGACCAGCTGCAGCATTAGCAAATTCTTCTTTAAAGCTTTCAAAGCTACCAAATTTCTTTTTAAGTGCTTCGCTTAGATCACCTGATGGTTCGCCGCCACCGTTAGGGCTTAGCAATTGCCAGAAAAGTGAGTGGTTAGCGTGTCCGCCACCATTGTTTCGAACAGCAGTTCGAATGCCTTCAGGAAGTGCGTCAAGGTTGCCAAGAAGATCTTCAAGGCTCTTAGATGCATGCTCCTCATGACCTTCTAGTGCACCATTTAACTTTGTTACATATGCGTTATGGTGCTTGTCGTGGTGGATCTTCATTGTTTCTTCATCGATGTGTGGTTCTAGTGCATTGTAGTCGTAAGGTAGTTCTGGTAGTTCAAATTTAGCCATTGTGAATCTCCTCCTTAAATATAGTATGTAACTTGCTGTTAGGGTAGCGTTAGCCACCACTTGAACATGATGTCGTCACATGTTTACACTAGCAGAATTGTCATGCGTTTTCAAATAATAAACCTTTGAATTTCCGCAACACAGATAAAGTTTCCCCTCAGTATATAGAATTAAACATCTTAACGAATAAAATCGAGAATTAACACCGTAATAACATGCATAAAACATAAAAAAACTCGTCATTAATTGACGAGTGGGATCTTTATTGAGTGGTGGCTCCGGACGGAATCGAACCGCCGACACGAGGATTTTCAGTCCTCTGCTCTACCGACTGAGCTACAGAGCCAAATCATGTTATCAGTATTAACTTTAATTAGTATGTAGTTTGCATTTACATTAAAAGTAATTTGGCCTTGCTATGAGCTTAGGTTGCCCCTGGAGCACTCCAATTAAATTCTAACAAAGAAGTATGTTCGACGTAGTAAGAATTTTATTTTGGTTGCGGGGGCAGGATTTGAACCTGCGACCTTTGGGTTATGAGCCCAACGAGCTACCGAACTGCTCCACCCCGCGATAATGTAAAAGAAATTAATTTGCATCCATTTTTTAGAAAGCTAACTTTTAAAGAATGGAGGAGGAAGAGGGATTCGAACCCCCGCGGGCGACTAAGCCCCTGTCGGTTTTCAAGACCGATCCCTTCAGCCAGACTTGGGTATTCCTCCGATATGCATTTGGTGGACCCTGCAGGACTCGAACCTGCGACCGGACGGTTATGAGCCGTCAGCTCTAACCAGCTGAGCTAAGGGTCCTTATGTAATAAGTGGGGCGGCTGATGGGAATTGAACCCACGAATGCCGGAATCACAATCCGGTGCGTTAACCACTTCGCCACAACCGCCATGTTTTATCGTTAAAATTATGGTAGCGGCGGAGGGGATCGAACCCCCGACCTCACGGGTATGAACCGTACGCTCTAGCCAGCTGAGCTACACCGCCATATGGCTCCACAGGTAGGATTCGAACCTACGACCGATCGGTTAACAGCCGATAGCTCTACCACTGAGCTACTGTGGAATATTTCTTAACGACAAGAACTAATATATCATATGGATTAAGAAAGCGTCAATAAGTTTTTCAAATTTAATTGAATTAATCTTAATTTCAATTATGAAAATACTATATCACGCTTTCATTTTGTCATCAAGAACTTATAGGACATACACTAGGAACACAACAACCATGACCATTTGGAGTAAACCTTTCATAACAGCTCCACCAAGAAAACCAAGCAATGAACCTACACCTACTTGAACAGATTCTTTAAAAGCTTTTCGATGAATAATTAATTCAGCTAAGATAGCACCGATAAATGGTCCAAGGATGATTCCTGCAAATGGAATAACAAACGGGCCAACAAGTAAACCAATTGTACTCCCCCATATCGCCGCCTTTGACCCTCCATACTTCTTCACGCCAAATAAGTTACTAGCATAGTCCGCAATAAATAATAACATCGTCAGCAGAACTTCAACAATCCAAAAGGAAATAGTCATTGAACCAAACTCAAAAAACCCCCCATACAGGATAAACCCAACATAAATAAATAGTACGGCTGGAATAATCGGATAAATCAATCCCACAAATGCAATGATGAATGACGCAATGATCAGGCACCATAATAGAATATCCACGCTTTTAACCTCCCTTCAACTTGACTCTATTTTAGCGGAGATGTCACTTTTCTTCTATATAATGATAAAAAGAAGCAGAGGCATCCCTCTGCTTCCCAAATTTATTCTTCTCCAATGACGGCTTCTGCAATATTCACCGCATGGTCACCAATACGCTCAAGGTTACTGATGATATCAACAAAAACAATTCCAGCACTTCCAGTACATTCACCCTCATTTAGACGAAGGATATGCTGTTTACGAAGCGTTCTTTCCATTTTGTCGATCTTATCTTCCAATTGCACAACATCCTGGGCCTTTGCTACGTCCCATTTATCGAGTGAATCAAAGGCTTCTTGTAGTGCAGAAAGGGTTAAATTAAACATTTCATCAAGATCTTTCATTGCAACGTCAGTCATTTTAACTTTATTACTAATCTGATAATCAACCAATTCAACAATATTTTCCATATGATCCCCAATACGCTCAATATCCCGAACAGAGTCCATTAACATACCATGTCGTGTTGACTCATCACCGGACAAAGAAGTGGCTGATAGCTGAATAAGGTAGTCTGTAATTTTAGTATCTAGGTTGTTAATAGCTTCCTCATACTGAGCGGTTTTTTCTGCGCTTTTCTGACTTTTAGAAGTCAGATAGTTAGAAGCCTCTTGAACACCTTTATAAGCAAAACCGCTCATACGAATAACTTCTTCTTTCGCTTGTCCAAGTGCCACTGAAGTAGATTGTTCAATGAACACAGGATCTAAATGTTTAGGTTTATATTCAATTGTTGAATCATCACCAGGAATAATTTTCGTAACTATAACGGCTAGTAAAGCAATGAAAGGAAACTGAATTATTGTATTAGACACATTGAAAATTCCATGCGCAAATGCGATTGTCATTTCTGAATTAAGATTTAATACACCTTGAAGATAGGAAATAAAAGGGGTGTATAGGGACAAAATAATTAAAAAGATCGTTGTTCCAATTAAGTTAAAAATCACATGGGTAAGGGCTGCTCTTCTAGCTGCTACTGATGCACCAATTGATGCTAGAACAGCAGTTACAGTTGTACCAATGTTATCTCCAAATAATACTGGCATAGCTGCTTGAAGATTCATTGCATCTTGGGAAAACAAACTTTGAAGTACCCCAATGGTAGCGCTAGAACTCTGAACGATTACAGTAAATACAGTACCAATTACTACCCCTAATATTGGATTGTCACTCATACTAAGTGTGAGATCATGGAAAGCCTGAAGACTTCTTAAAGGTTTCATACCATTACTCATAAGTTCTAAGCCATAGAACAATCCACCAAAACCAAATATTATCTGCCCAAGATAAGTAATCTTTTTGTTTTTAACAAAGAAGATTAATGCTGCACCGAGGAAAATTATTGGTAAGGCGTAATCTTTAATAGGTATACCAATAATGAATGCAGTTACTGTAGTTCCTATATTAGCACCCATTATAACTCCGATAGCTTGCCTTAGGGTCATAAATCCTGCATTTACCAATCCCACTGTAAGAACTGTAGTACCTGAGCTAGTTTGTAATAAGATAGTAACTACAATCCCCGCAAGCACACCCATAAACGGGTTAGTGGTAAAACGATCGAGAATATCTCTTAATCGATCACCTGCTGATCGTTGAAGGCCATCTCCCATATACTTTAGTCCAAACAGGAAAATACCAAGACCTCCCACAAACTGAAAGATCATCTCCTGAACGTTGAGTTCCATCATTTCAACCCCTTGCACTTATGTTTTATTTTTTTCGACAATACTCAACAAAGTCCCTTGTCTATTATCTACATCGCTCCCTCCTTTGTAAAGAGTTAATCTAGAATTGTAAATATATTATGCCGAAAACAAACATGTTTCAATAAAGTTTCATTAAGAATACTGTTCCCACCTCTCTATATAAGATAAACTGATTGGGTGGAGAAATACTCCACATTTAGAAAGGAGATTATTAATTTGAACGTTTTTAAACAACTTTACTACAGCTTATTTTCCCCAAATATGATGGCCCGGTTCCGTTTTCAAAAGCTAGGTAAGCCAATATTGTACGTATTTTTACTTATGTTCCTTTCTTCTGTGCCAGTTGGAATTATGACGGCTTTATCCTTTACAAACGCTTATGAGGATCTCAAAACACATATATCAGATTTACCAGAATTCACTTTAGAGGATGGATCTTTAACAAGTGAGCAGTCTGAACCGCTTATTCGACAAAATGATGGAAATACTTTTATTTTTGATGCGACAGACCAGACAAATCCTGATGATGTTGATCAATATGATTCCGTTATCGCTTTCCTAAAAGATCGTATAATCGTTGTAGATAGCGGCGCTAGACAAGAGTTTAATTACAGTAACTTTAGTTCGATGACGTTCACGAAGCAAGATGTTAATGAGTTAAGTAATAACCTAGACAACTTGCTCCCTATCTTTATTCCGTTACTGATATTCGTTATCTATTTGTTTCAAACCGGCCTTAAGTTTATAGGAGTTACCGTACTAGCTACAATTGGACTACTATTGAGAAGTATTACCGGAAGAAAAGCTTCTTATAAACAACTTTGGGTCTTATCTGTTTATTCAGTAACAATTCCAACGCTCTTCTTTGCGATTATGGCCCTCATTAAAACAGCAGTCCCTTTAGGATTCCTACTCTATTGGATGGTGGCCATCATGCTACTTTATCTTACGATTAAAGAAATCCCGTTACCAAAAAAACGGGTAACGAACGAGCGAGCAAATGATCCAACAGAAGAAAAATTTTGATAATTTACTCAAATCCCTTGCTTTTCACTTTAAAGTGATGTAGATTATGAAAAAAGCGACACAATAAAATTCCATATATTTTCAATTCTTATCAAGAGAAGCAGAGGGACTGGCCCTATGAAGCTTCAGCAACCACCGGATAATTTCCGGTAAGGTGCTAACTCCAGCAAGTTGATTTCAACTTGGAAGATAAGAAGAAGAGCAACCAAAGTCTTCTTCTTATAGAGGGCTTTTTTTTATTGCCCTTATTCAATGAAAAGGAGATTGATTATGTCGAATAAACAGTTAGAAACACTACTTGTCCAATTAGGTAATCATTCAGATACTAAAACCGGTGCGGTAAATCCTCCAGTGTACTTCTCCACATCGTATAGCCATGAAGGCATCGGTCAATCCACCGGATTCGATTATTCAAGAACCAAAAACCCGACACGATCCATTTTAGAATCCGCTATATCAGAACTCGAACATGGGGATCAGGGATTTGCTTTTAGTTCCGGAATGGCTGCGATTCAAGCAATCCTTGCCATATTCAAAAGCGGCGACCATATTCTCGTCTCAGATGATTTGTATGGTGGGACTTATCGATTATTTGCCCATGCTGAAAAACATTATGGTATCTCCTTCACATATTTTGATACACAAAGCAATGTACAACTTTCATCACTCCTAACTCACCGTACAAAAGCCATTTTTGTTGAGAATCCATCTAATCCATTAATGAAATTAACAGATCTTGAAAAAGTTGCACGGATAGCAGAAAACAGGGACCTATTATTTATTGTAGACAATACTTTGTTCACCCCTCTTCTACAAAACCCACTACTGCTTGGGGCGGATATCGTCGTGCATAGTGCCACTAAGTATTTAGGCGGTCATAATGATATTCTCGCAGGGCTTGTGGTTGCAAAAGGTGAGAATATTTGCGCTGAAATCCAACAATACCAAAACGGTGCAGGCGCTGTGCTTTCTCCTTTTGATTCCTGGTTATTAATGAGAGGCATGAAAACCTTGCCACTCAGAATGAAGCAGCATGAAGAGAATGCCAGAAAGGTAACTGAATTTTTAACGAATCATGAAGCAATAACAGACGTTTTTTATCCAGATAAAGGTGGGATTCTTTCTTTCAGATTGCGGTCCGAAGAATGGGTAGATCTCTTTCTTAGAAAATTAACACTTGTCACATTTGCTGAAAGTCTTGGAGGGGTAGAAAGCTTTATCACATATCCTTCAACGCAAACTCATGCTGAAATACCAGAAGACATCAGACTTGAAAAAGGGGTGTGCAATCGACTGCTACGTTTCTCTGTTGGGATTGAAAACATTGATGACTTAATACAGGACCTGAATCAAGCATTGTCCATTTTTAAAGAGGAGGTTGTACAAATTGACAAATACTGATTATACATTTCAAACAAAACTTCTTCATAACGATCACAAATTTAATAAAGCTACGGGAGCTGTTAGCGTCCCTATCCAACAGGCTTCTACATTTCATCAGGTGGATTTTGACCAACCAGGAAAATACGATTACAGTCGTTCAGGCAACCCCACTCGCGAAGCGCTTGAAGAAACAATTGCCAATCTTGAAGGTGGGGTTAAGGGATTTGCGTTTGCTTCTGGGATGGCCGCTATCGCCACCTCTTTTATGCTTCTTTCACAAAACGATCACGTTCTTATATCTGAAGACGTCTACGGTGGGACGTATCGCATGATTCACGACGTTCTCGGTAGATTTGGAATTAAACATACTTTTGTAGACATGACAGATTTAAATGAAGTGGCGAGAGGTATTCAATCCAATACTAAAGTAATCTATATCGAAACGCCTTCTAATCCTTTGCTGAAGGTAACTGACATTCAAGCCGTTGTTAAATTAGCTAAAGCGAATAATTGTTTAACATTTGTCGATAACACCTTTATGACACCTGCTCTACAACGTCCGTTAGACTTCGGAGCCGATATCGTATTGCATAGTGCTACGAAATTCATTTCAGGACATAGCGATGTCGTCGCTGGTCTTGCTGCCGTAAAAAGTGAGGAATTAGCGGAACAGCTTGCATTCCTGCAAAACTCGTTTGGATCGATCTTAAGCGCTCACGATTCCTGGTTAGTTCTCCGTGGCTTAAAAACATTGCATTGTCGACTAGATCAATCGTCTAGATCTGCGTTTCGTCTTGCGCATGCTCTTACTAAAGAAAAGATGGTAGAAGAAGTCTTTTATCCAGGGCTTTCTTATCACCCTGGTCACTCCACTCATATTTATCAAGCCGCTGGTCCTGGTGCAGTTTTGTCCTTTCGGTTACCTGATGAAAATGCCGTGCGTCTATTCACAAAGCATGTTCAAATTCCTGTTTTCGCGGTAAGTCTTGGTGCCGTAGAATCAATTCTCTCCTATCCAGCTAGAATGTCACATGCTTCTATGCCTCCTATAGAACGCAGAAAACGAGGCATCACAGATGGATTATTGCGATTGTCTGTGGGACTTGAAAATCCTGATGATTTATTAAAAGATTTCAAAAATGGATTTGCAGCTATTAGAAAGCAATACTCCGCTTCTGAAGCGAGTGGTCAACTATGAGTTTCCTTAATAAATTAAAAAACAATATTCTAATCGGTGATGGCGCGATGGGAACACTTCTCTATTCATATGGGGTAGATCAATGTTTTGAAGAGTTAAATCTATCGCAACCAGAGCAAGTCTTAAACATACACCGCGCATATATAGAAGCAGGTTCAGACGTGATACAAACGAACACCTATGGAGCAAACTACAGTAAATTAGCGAGATATGGTCTTGAAGATCATGTAAAAGAAATGAACACTGAAGCTGTTAAATTAGCTCGACAAGCAGCAAACAAAGCGACTTATGTATTTGGAACTATCGGTGGCATACGAGGAATCAATACTCAAAAGACTTCTCTTGATGAAATTAAACGTAGCTTTAGAGAACAGTTATACTGTCTTCTACTGGAGGGTGTTGACGGGATCTTACTCGAAACTTATTACGATCTTGAAGAGATTTCATCAGTCCTTGCGATTGCTCGAAAACAAACGAACCTCCCCATAATAGCTCAAGTTTCTATGCATGAACCCGGGGTTTTACAAAACGGGACCTCCCTTCCATCTGCTCTTAAACATTTAGAAGAGTCTGGAGCAGATGTGACAGGTGTTAATTGTAGACTAGGGCCATATCACATGATTCAAGCTTTTGAAGAGGTCCCCCTTTCAACTAGTTATCTCTCTGCTTATCCAAATGCAAGTTTACCCGACTATGAGGAGGGACGATTGGTTTATCCCACTGCCCCTGATTATTTTAAACAAAGTGCTGAATCTCTCCACAAACAAGGTGTTCGATTAATTGGAGGATGTTGTGGTACAACACCCGAACATATCGCTGCTGCTTCAAAAGCTTTAAAGGGAACAAAACCTATTACTCATAAAAAAATAGAAGTAATAGCTAAAGAAATGACACAAACCGAAAACAACATAGAACGTTTGCCCCACTTGCATGAAATTGCTCAAAAGCAACGTTCTGTTATCGTAGAGCTTGATCCGCCTAAGAAACTAAATACAAAGAAGTATCTCCAGGGTACGAAGGCTTTACAAGAAGTCGGAGTAGATGCTATTACACTAGCCGATAATTCCCTTGCCTCACCTCGTATTTGCAATACAGCTATGGCATCAACTATTCAGTCACAATTTAATGTTCGCCCTCTCGTGCACATAGCTTGTAGAGACCGAAATATTATCGGATTACAATCGCATATAATGGGGCTTCATACACTGGGAATTAATCAAGTACTCGCTGTTACTGGAGACCCTACAAAAATAGGAGATTTTCCAGGTGCAACTTCTGTATATGACGTCTCATCTTTCGATCTTATACGGTTAATCAAACAATTCAACAGCGGGTTGTCTTACTCCGGTAAATCACTTGGGATGAAGACTTCCTTTTCGATCGCAGCAGCTTTTAACCCTAATGTTCGCCATCTTGACCGAGCTGTCGCAAGACTTGAGAAAAAACAACAGTATGGAGCGGATTATTTTATTAGTCAGCCTATCTATAGCGAAGAACAATTAATAGAAGTACATGAAGCTACAAAACATTTAACTTGCCCAATTTACATCGGAATCATGCCGTTAACAAGCTATCGAAATGCCGAATTCCTGCATAATGAAGTACCAGGAATAAAATTATCTGATTCAATACGTAAGCGAATGTCCACAGCCACCGATGCCAGTGAGTCACAAAATGAAGGACTCGCCATCGCAAAGTCCTTAATTGATACAGCATTCGATTTATTCAATGGCATTTATTTAATAACACCGTTCTTGCGCTACGAATTAACAGTAGAATTAACTCGTTACATTAAAGAAAAAACTCGTATTGAAGAAGAAAGGAAGATTCATAGTGGTCTACCCCTCATTTGAAGATCTACTTAAGAAGAGAATTCTTGTTCTTGATGGAGCCATGGGAACAATGATTCAACAGGCTAATCTTAAGCCCGCTGATTTTGGTGGTGAAGATTACGAAGGCTGTAACGAATACTTATCTTTAACAAGACCAGATCTTATCTCCTCAATTCATGATGATTACTTAGCTTGTGGTGCTGATATTATTGAAACGAACACTTTCGGAGCGACCGATCTCGTTCTCGACGAATATAATCTTGGCCATCTTGCTGAAAAGCTTAACTACACATCTGCCATTCTAGCAAAAGAAGCAGTTTCAAAAGTGACGACATTTGATAAGCCCCGTTTTGTAGCTGGTTCAATGGGGCCAACAACAAAAACATTATCTGTTACAGGTGGCACTACATTTGAAGCTCTATGCCGATCCTATCAATTACAAGCAAAAGGATTACTAGAAGGTGGCGTAGATCTCCTCCTTGTTGAAACAAGTCAGGATATGCTAAATGTTAAAGCTGCTTTTATTGGAATTTCAAAATCTTTTAAAGAAAGCAAACGTTCTGTTCCCCTTATCATTTCTGGTACTATCGAACCGATGGGAACAACTCTCGCAGGTCAAAGCATTGAAGCTTTTTATTTATCACTCGAACACATGAACCCAGCTGTTGTTGGTCTAAATTGTGCAACAGGACCAGAATTTATGAGAGATCACCTTCGCTCTCTATCAGACCTTGCCACAACTTCTGTGAGTTGCTATCCAAATGCGGGTCTTCCAGATGAAGAGGGGCAATATCATGAAACGCCAGAAAGTTTGGCATCAAAAATTAGAGGATTTGCGGAAAAAGGCTGGCTAAATGTAGTTGGCGGTTGTTGTGGAACGACACCTGCTCATATCAAAGCGATATCAGATTCTGTGAAAAATGTTCAGCCTAGAAAAGCACCTCACTCCCACCCGCACGCAATTTCAGGGATTGAGCCATTTATCTATGATGAAAATACAAGACCTGTTCTTGTCGGAGAGCGGACAAATGTGATTGGTTCGCGGAAATTCAAACGTCTTATAGCTGAGGAGAAATTTGAAGAGGCTTCTGAAATAGCTCGCTCACAAGTAAAAAAAGGAGCGCAGGTTATCGATATTTGCCTAGCAAATCCTGATAGTGACGAACTTGCAGATATTGAGAATTTCATGAAATATGTTGTAAATAAAGTAAAAACTCCTCTTATCATTGACTCAACAGATGACGCGGTGATTGAAAAAGCCCTTTCTTATTCACAAGGAAAAGCGATCATCAACTCAATTAACCTCGAGGATGGAGAAGAACGATTTGAAGCTGTCACTCCTCTTATTCATAAATATGGCGCCGCCGTTGTAGTTGGCACTATTGATGAGATAGGGATGGCGATAACAGCTGAACGTAAGCTTGAAGTTGCTAAACGCTCACATGAGCTACTCATTTCTAAATACGGTCTCAAATCTTCGGATATCATTTTTGATCCGCTTGTTTTTCCGATCGGAACAGGCGATGAACAATACATCGGCTCAGCTTCTGAAACAATTGAAGGGATAAAGCTTATTAAAGAAGCCCTCCCGGACTGTCAGACTATACTCGGAATTAGCAATGTATCATTCGGGCTTCCTCCTGTAGGGAGAGAAGTACTAAACGCTGCCTATTTATACCACTGTACAAAAGCAGGATTAGATTACGCAATTGTAAACACTGAGAAATTAGAACGATACGCTTCCATTTCTGATAAAGAAGTTCGGCTTGCAGATGAACTTCTTTTCGAAACAAACGACATGACTCTTGCTGATTTTACAGCTTATTATCGTGGTAAAAAGAAAGAAAGCAAAGTACAAACGTCGAACCTCACGCTTCAAGAACGACTTAGTTTATATGTAGTAGAAGGAACAAAAGAAGGTTTGCTGCAAGATTTAGAAAAAGCCCTTAATGAATACAGTTCTCCACTTCAAATTATCAATGGACCTCTAATGAATGGGATGGCAGAGGTGGGTAAATTATTTAATGATAACCAATTAATTGTTGCTGAGGTACTCCAAAGTGCAGAGGTGATGAAAGCTTCCGTCGCTTTCCTCGAACCTCACATGGAAAAAGAAGATGCCTCCCATACTAAAGGGAAAGTATTATTAGCAACCGTTAAAGGCGATGTTCATGATATTGGTAAGAACCTAGTTGAAATAATATTAAGTAATAATGGTTTTGAGGTGGTTGACCTTGGAATCAAGGTTACCCCTACCGATCTTATTCATCAGATTCAGGAGCAACAGCCAGATTTTGTTGGACTTTCAGGACTATTAGTGAAATCTGCCCAACAAATGGTTCTGACCGCTCAAGATATGAAGCAAGCTAAAATATCTATACCAATTATGGTAGGCGGTGCGGCTCTATCACGTAAATTTACCGATAATAAAATTTCAGCTGAGTACGATGGACCTGTTTTTTATGCAAAGGACGCAATGGAAGGACTATCGCTTTCCAATCGGCTAAGTAATGAAGAAGAAAAAAGAACTCTTATGGAAGAGCATTCTAAAAAAAGAGCTACTCAACCTGTCATAGAAAGGAAAACTAGCTCTAATAACAGAACGGCAGTTGCTGTTAAACCTGTTTCTAATGTAACGACTGATGTGCAGGTTTATCAGCCGTACGACCTTGAGCCACATATTTTAAGGAATCACTCTGTTGCACATATTGAGCCATATATAAATATGCAGATGTTAATTGGACATCACCTGGGTCTTAAAGGGAAGG
Organism: Pseudalkalibacillus sp. JSM 102089; assembly: GCF_041366475.1. NCBI lineage: Bacteria > Bacillati > Bacillota > Bacilli > Caryophanales > Fictibacillaceae > Pseudalkalibacillus > Pseudalkalibacillus sp. JSM 102089. Next base: position 257,463 of record NZ_JBEWYW010000004.1, on the reverse strand, counting down.
TATCAAGACTATTAGAGGAAAAAAACGAGAAGGCTGTTCATTTAAAAGAAGTGGTTGATCAGCTGTTAACTCGAGCGAAAAAAGAAAATTGGATACAGCCCTCAGCGAAGTATCAGTTCTTCCCAGCACAGTCCAATGGGAATGAAGTGATCATTTACTCTCCACATGATCATCAAACAGTTATTGAACGGTTTTCATTTCCTCGTCAGCAAAAAGAACCTTTCTTATGTCTTGCTGACTACCTTCGTTCGGTATCAAGTGGTGAAATGGATTATGTTGGATTCTTTGCTGTTACAGCGGGAAGAGGAATTCGTGAACGTTCTCTAGAGTTAAAAAATAAAGGTGATTATCTGGAAAGTCATGCACTACAAGCATTAGCTCTAGAGACTGCTGAAGGTCTTGCTGAACACATTCATCAGTTGATGAGAGATAAATGGGGATTCCCAGATCCCACAGATTTCACTATGCAGAATCGATTTTCAGCAAAATATCAGGGACAACGCTTTTCTTTTGGATACCCTGCTTGCCCCGAACTCGAAGATCAAAACAAGTTATTTGCACTCATTCATCCCCAAGACATTGGGATTGAATTAACAGATGGATGTATGATGGAGCCCGAAGCCTCTGTCACTGCAATGGTTTTCGCTCACCCAGAAGGAAGATACTTTAACGTTTTATAAGAAACAAAAGGAGGAGCTAGGGCTCCTCCTTTTGTTTCTTATGGTAATTTTAAGATCGCTTCAAACGTATCATTGATGATCTTGAAATAGAAAAATAGTTTAAGCGAATCAATAGCATGTGATTAAAGAAATGTCTTATTCATAGCTTTTTCTAAAATGTCCTTCTTTTCACTTTCACACATGTGATTGTTCTTTATTTCCAGCCTTTTCTTATATAAACTCTCTACATACTGTCCATATGACTGGTCATATTGCAACGAAAGGTCATCTCGAATTTTCTTCGCGAGCAACGGACTTGCTCCACCTGTGACAACAGATATCACTAGTCTTCCTCGCCTCAACGTTGCAGGTAGAGACACGTTACCTCTGTCAGCCTGATGTGATGCATTAACTAGCTGATTATCTTCGGCATGTTTGACAACAAATTCATTCACATCATACAAATTGGTCGCCACAATAATTAAAAACGCATTATGTAGATCACACTCCCTAACTGCGCGTTCCATCAGGGTAATATTGTCAGAATCCACATATTTCTTAATGTCAATGTGAATATCAGGGCTTACTACTTTTAGATTCGCGCCGCAACCAAGTAGACCTTTGAGCTTCCTAAGTGCGATACGCCCCCCTCCAACAATGACAACTTTTTTTCCTACCAGGTTAAGGGTAACCGGATATTCCCTCATACCTTTACCTCCATCTCATATGCTTCTATTACTCTTTCTTTCAATACATCTTTCAAAAATTCATGGTAGCCAAGGTAATGACAAAGATAGAAATCTGGACCATCTCCATCTAACTTACTTATTTTATGTTCCATTTCTCTCATTAGAACACCTGTAAATAAAAGATAAGGAATGACAAAGATCTGACTATTAGTGCCGTTTTTAGCGTGTTTAATTCCTTCATCAAAGGTTGGAGTTGCAGCTGCAAGATAGCACACAGAGACCTTTTTAAATCTCATCTTTTCAAGGATTCGCCTTGCGATTCGATCTAAATCTCTTATTGTATCAGGATCACTACTTCCTCTCCCTACAAGTAGAGCACTTGCATCTTGTTGAATGGAAACTCCTGTCTCCCTTACTCTTTCTTCTATAATAGAGATCAACTTATCGTGAACTCCGAAAGGACATCCCATGTGAAAAGTTATGGATGGAAATTCTTTAGAAACGCGCTCTACTTCATTCGGAATGTCCTTCTTTACATGAGTTGCTGCAAGTAATAAGACGGGTACTACCACGATTTCTTTCGCACCTTGTTGTACACATGTTGATATACCTTGATAAATATCGGGCTTCGATAGCTCAAGAAAACATGTCTCTTGGATTGGATACCCAAGTTCTTTTTTACACTTCTCAACAAATTCTACCGCTTGATTTTTTCCTTCTTTCACGCGACTACCGTGACATATATATAGAACGGCTTTCACTATCCACCACCTCCTATAAGGCGCTAACGACCGACCTAGTGCTTTGTTCATCTCGTGACATTTTCTCAAACCAATTCAGTTTCGACCTTAAGTTTACCACTTCACCCACGATAATCATGCTTGGGTTTTGCACTCCTGCTTTCTTTACATCTTCTGTTATTGTCTCAAGGGTACCCGTTACCGTTTGTTGCGTTTGTGTTGTTCCCCAGTGAACAAGCGCAACAGGAGTTTCTTTATTCCTTCCATATTTTCGAAGCATCGAGCAAATATAAGGTAAATTTTTCACTCCCATATAAATGGCGAGTGTATCTATACCTTTCGCAAGACTCTCCCAGCGCAATTCTTCTTCTTCGCCTTCTTTACGGTGACCAGTTACAAATGCAAATGTTGAACTTAGTTCACGATGTGTTACTGGAATGCCTGCATACATAGGAGCAGCAATACCAGAAGTAATTCCTGGAACGATTTCAAAGGGGATTCCATGGTTTGAAAGGACTTCGGCTTCTTCACCACCTCGACCATAAACAAAAGGGTCTCCTCCTTTTAACCTTGTGACCACTTTCCCTTTAAGGGCATGCTTTACGAGAAAACGATTTATGGTTTCCTGTTTTAGTGTGTGGTAATCAGGTAACTTACCGCAGTAAATTAACTCGACCCCTTCTTTTGCGTAATCCAGAAGGTCTTTATTGATTAAGCGATCATAGAGGATCACATCAGCCTGCTCAATACACTTTACGCCTTTCACTGTAATTAAGTCGATGTCTCCTGGTCCTGCGCCAACTAGATAAACTTTCCCCATCTGATTTCCTCCTCCACGAGATGATTTTATTCTTTAAAATCACTTAAGCTCAAAAGTTATTGATTTATAATCAACCCTTGCTTTACTAAATAGGACATCACTTTATTAGCACATTCTTCTCTGGAGTGGTTGTCCGTATCAATGGTGATTTCGGGATTGATCGGTACTTCGTAAGGAGATGATACGCCTGTGAAGTGAGGAATCTCGCCACTACGAGCTTTTTTGTATAATCCTTTAGGATCTCGACTCTCACACTCATTTATTGGACATTTCACATATACCTCAATAAATTCACCTTGTTGCAGAAGTTCACGTACTACTTGTCTATCACTATGGAACGGGGAAATAAATGCAGTGATTGCGAATTGACCGCTATCAACTAGTAGTTTAGACACCTCCCCAATACGTCTAATATTTTCCTTGCGATCTTCTTCTCGAAAACCAAGATCCTTATTTAAACCCTGACGGATATTATCACCGTCTAGAACATAGCTTTGGACGTTTAATTCATGAAGCTTCCTTGAAACATCATTTGCCAGTGTTGATTTCCCGGAACCAGACAAACCTGTAAAGAAGAGTACTGCACTTTTATGCTGATTTCTCTGCTGCCTCATTTCTTTTGTTACCACTGTATCGTGCCAGGTTAAATTATTGTTCACTGTCATCTCAAATCTCCCCCTTATGCGTTCACTGTCTTCTCACTCATTCCTTTAATTAGTACCTCCACAACCTCAGGACGACTAAATGTTGCCGGAGGCTGCTCCCCATTTCGTAAAAGGGCACGTACTTTAGTACCTGATAAAATGACGTGATGCTCATTCCCATGCGGGCACGTTTTGGCCGAAGCCATGCTATCGCACTTCTCACAGTAGAAACTGTGTTCAAAGAAGAGTGGTGTAATTCCTAATTCCTCGCTTGTAAATTGACTAAAGATTCTCTGGGCATCATAAGTGCCATAGTAATCACCTACTCCGGCATGATCTCTCCCCACAATAAAATGTGTGCATCCAAAGTTTTTTCGAACAAGCGCATGAAAGATTGCCTCTCTTGGCCCTGCATACCGCATAGCAGCAGGGAAGACACCAAGATGCACACGATCTTCAGGGTAATAGTTCTTAAGTAGAACTTCATAGCTTTCCATTCGAATTTCTGCTGGTATATCATCTGATTTGGTTTCACCTACAAGAGGATTCAAGAACAAGCCATCCACTGTTTCAAGTGCGGTCTTTTGAATATACTCATGCGCTCGATGAACTGGATTTCTTGTTTGAAATCCTACAACTTTCTTCCAGCCCTGACGTTCAAAATAATCTCTTGTTTCAGATGGATCATAATGATAGCGGTCAAACTTGCCTTTTTCGGTTCTTTTAATAAGTGTAATTGGTCCACCAATGTAAACATCTGGTCTATCGTAAAATTTTTTCACTCCTGGATGTTCACTGTCCTCTGTTAAATACACGTGGCGCGCCTCCACTCCCTTATCAGGAGTATATTTGGATTCCACTTCTATTGTGCCGTACACAGTCCCATTATTAGTTAACTTCACTTTATCACCAATTACGATCTCAGCAGCTCGTTCGTGCGTAACTGGCAACGTAATAGGAATGCTCCATGGCAACCCGCTTTCTAATTTGAGGTGATGAACGACTGACGTATACTCATTTTCATTAAGAAAACCAGTTAACGGACTATACGCTCCAGTTCCGATTAATTCCAGATCACTTAACGCAGTAGTGTCTAGCTCAATTTCTTGAATAATCCCATCAATTTCAGTATTAGGTTTGTAACGGTTAATCAATGTTCCTCCATGCGCGTTAATTGTTGCCATCTTAATCCCTCCAAATTGAATTTATTATAAGCTTCCTTCGTCTTGTAATGTCCCCTTTTGAGAGCGAATCGATCGAATTAAACTTCCTGACCCAAGCGTCGCTAGAATAACGCTGCCAATTGCAATTAATGTATATAAATCACTTTCTAAAAAAAGTTTGATCATACTATAAGAAATAACTAAAGAAAAAACCGGTGAAACTGCCCAAACTTTAATCATTCGCGTAATGACATCTTTCTGCCAAAGCTGAAATCCATCTTTAGCCGTTCCAATACCAATGATCGATGAGGTGGTAATCTGGGTAAGCGGCACCGGAATCCCAAATAAGGAAGCTCCAATCACAAGTCCAGCGCTCGTACCTGATATAGCACAACCTTCACCAAGTGAAAACTTTGTGATGCGATAACCATTCGTTTCAATAACACGTTTACCAAATACTAAAGCACCTAAAGCAACAAAAGCTCCCCCAAGAAATGCCCCGTGAGAAAGGGATAAAACACCCGCTCCAACTAGCGGTCCAATCGCATTTGCGACGTTATTCATTCCTGCTGAAAAAGCTTCTAGAAAACCGGCTACAATTAAAAAAATGGTGAGTGGCTTTTGCCAATTTGAAGTAAGTTTGATTCTTTGTTTTAAAAGACCTAAAAATTTCCCCACACTGAGAGCTGTAGCAAAAGCAATAACTGGTATAACGATCCACAACAACATAATGAACATCACATTCTGAAAGTACAAAGCACGGTAAGCAATACCAACTCCTACCACTGCGCCCACAGTAACTTCACTTGTTGATAATGGAATCCCCATCATATTTGCTAGAAAGAGCGCTGTTGTAGCTGAAATGAAAATAATCAAGATAACCTTTAGACTGAGTACGGAAGAAGGTATAATGCCACTCCCCATTGTTTTAATAACATTACCTCCACCTAATGTGGCACCACCAACAATCCCAATCGCACAAACACTCAGTGCTACACTTCTTCTTTTAATCGCTCCAGCCCCGTAAGCCACTCCCATCGATGCCGCAGCTCCACTAGCGCCAATATTCATAGCAAAAAAGAGAGCCACCGTAATAACTAAGGTTGTCATGACCGTCACCGATTTGGTGCTGAATCAAGATGCAAGCCGCATTCCGTTTTTTCCTGATTTGCCCATCTCCCAGCTCTAGAATCACTACCTTCCAATACGCTTTCAGTGCATACCGCACATCCTATACTTGGGTAGCCTTTATTATGCAGGGGATTGTATGGTAAATCCTTTTCGTACACGTACCTCCAAACATCTTTCCATGTCCAATGAATAAGTGGACAAACCTTAATCGCCTGAAACTTATCATCTCTATTGAAATAATTTGTCTTTTGTCTGAGTGGCGACTGCTCTCTCCTTAACCCTGAGATCCAGGCACTTACATGATCTAATTCTTCATGCAATGGTATGATCTTTCTCAAATTGCAGCACTGTCCCGGGTCTCGCTCCCATAGAGCATCTCCTTTACTTAATGCCTGTTCCTCGACCGACTCCTTTGGTTGCTTTAACTTAATATTTAGAGATGGATATTTGGCTTTTACTTTATTAATTAGCTCATAAGTCTCATCAAAATGGAGACCTGTATCCAGAAAAACAATTTTCGCGTTCTGGTTTATTCGGGAAATCAAATCAATTAGAACGACACCCTCAACACCGAAACTACAAGCATATACAATATCATCTTGGTAAATTTGATACGCCCGCTTCAGAACTTCAAGAGCCCCTTTCGTTTCTGATTCAACGTTGAATTCAGGTTCCTTTCCCGACCAATTATCATAGAACCAATTCATTTCTAACCCTCCCAATTCCGATCAAGGAAATATATTTTAAAGTTTAAAAAAAGAGGCGATTCTAACCTTTAGGGTTAGAATCGCCTCTAGTTTCTCTAGTCAGCGCCAATATTAAAGTCGTTCTTTTTCTTTTCTTTCAAGTTGAACAACTTTCCCATCTTGAACAACAAGCGTAATTGATCCAAATTTCAACGAACTTAGCATTCGTTCTATGCGTACAGCAACGTCTGAAAAATTCTGGTCTTTCGTTCCCATCATGCAACCTCCCTTTGTCGTAATAATCATGAGGAGAAGCTTATAAATGAAAAAAGCCTTCCCAAATTGGAAAGACAGATCAGGTTACCTTAATTCACCTTATCTTCCAAAATGGACTCCATTTTGCTGGAAGTAGCACCTTGCCAATCAGGCAGGTTGCTGGACGTCAACGGGCCAGTCCCTCGGTCTCTCTTGATAAGTTATTTTCTAAATCTTAACTATTATCTAACAACATGTCAACCCTAGTTTAGAGATCGGGATAAAGGGATTAGAAAAGAATATGAAAAAATCCCCGAATCTATGACTCGGGGACCATTTTAAATTGGATGGCGTTTACTTTCTTCTTTTTTCTCTTCTATTAATATACGCGTACCATCTACAGACGTAATAACTACTGCCGTATCCTTATCGATCCAACTTCCAACAGAAATGGCGCTATACTTTTTCTCATTGACTTGTATTGTTCCACTTGGTCGAAATGGAGTAATTGTCATAGCCGATTCTCCAACTAAACTCTTATACTCAGAGTTCATGGAATTATACCCCATTTCACTGCTTAACCGATCCTTTAACGTCATTTTCGTCCACATAGAGCGTGCGGGGAAAACACGCAAAAACAGGAATGAAGCAGCTGTACCAATTAAAAAACCACTTGAAACGAGAAGTCCATAAAGGAAAGTTGGAGAAGGAATGGCCACGGCTGTAACCATCATAATTAATCCAATCAAACCAAATGTACCATCGTTGAGTAATTTCCCATCAAGAATAACTAAGCCTAAACCAACAGCAAACACAAGTCCCATCCAGAGAATTGATGATAAAGAAGTAAGATGGAAACTAAAATAAAATGTGAGCAATAGTATTCCGATCAATCCAAAAATACCTTTTACACGAACAAGTAACTCAGCAAACAAGAATAGCACGCTAAGTAAGACGATAAGAAAGCCAACTGCTGGCAAAGATAGAATTTCCATCCTCGCTCCCTCCTTTTCCTTCTTCTCTTATACGTTCAAAAGGGAAGAAAGTTTCAGTCACTTGTCACTTTACGATTGAAATACCCCTTTTATTCCATCAATAATCGCAATAAAGAAATCAATGATTTTTTGAATAAATGACTGTGTCTCGTCTTTATTTAAAAAATCGTCTAGATTTTCTCTCGCGTTCTGCAACTGACTTTTCATTTGATCCCAATCAATATCAAGATTTTTCATTCGATTAAACAGTTCAACAAGACCATCCAACTCATCTTGAGTCAATTCAATGCCTGAATCGTTAGCAATTTGCTTGATAACTGTTCTTAAGTCATCTTCCGTCTCGGGTGGGTTTGTAGCAATTTCATCCTTAATCTTAGTCATTAGCTCCGTTGCTTTATCTGCGCCAATACTATCGCTCAATTTTGCAGTAGTGACGAGCTCTTCATTTGCTACTTGTTTTTGCTCCTCAGGTATCACTTCATCTGTGCTTAATTCATAAGCTTTGATTAAACCAGTTAATGCGGCCGTACCTGAAACCTCCATTGGTGCTGTCACATAAACATCAGCATCTTTTACTCCAGCTGTTATTAAAGCATTTGCGTACATTTCATCTGTTACCCAATTAATATTTTTTGTGTCAACGCTTAAACCAGCATCTTTTTCACCAATGGTTATGGAAGAAGAAGATAAGGCGCGGGTACCGATTAGCGCTTTACTTATATAATTCCCAAGATATTTATGCTCTTCTTCATTTGATACCGTTACCGTCATTGCATTTTCCGGAGCTTCCATTTCATCAACTAGCTTCTGTTTTTGCTCTTCAGATAGATCTTCACCAAGTGTAACGATAACATCTCCGACGCTCGCATCCGCTTGTACCACCATAGGAATAATAGACATCATTAACACCATCGACAATAAAAACGGCAATCCTTTTTTAAGCATGTTTTTGGTCTCCTTTTAACGTGAGGCTCTAATGAAGAGTAACTCAGTTAATCTCCCCATCTCTTAGTATTCTACTCGACACTCGATCGAAAGAAAAGATAATTCACTAGGAAATCTGTCATATCATGGAAGGACAAGCATATCGTAGTACAAAGGAAATCATTCTGAAGGAGTTGCGAGAGATGCGAAAACTATTGTTAAGTTCCCTATTTCTGCTTGTCCTTCATACAACTTATTATGATTTAACAACAGGAACCCTTACAAATAACAGAGCTATTTCAGAAGTATCAGAAGCAGTCGAAGTAGTGTCACCTGAAAAAAACTCTCCCTATGTGGTTTATAAAATAAATGCTGGCGATACTGTTCTTTCTTTAGTAGAAAAAGCGAACGGCTCAATACCGGTTCCGATTGAAACGGTCGTTCACGATTTTGAAACATTAAATAAAATTCATCCAACTCTTATACAAATTGGGAAAGAATATAGGATACCTACTTATGACCAAACATCTGCTCAATGATTATTTCTTGTCAATAGCTCTCTAAAGTTGCTACAATGGGATAGTATTACAGATGAGTCTTATTCCCTACAAGGGAGTATATAAAAGCGATCTAAATCATGAGGTAAGCAATCCTACATGTAAAAGGAGCGATTTTCGCATGAATGAAATTACCCACCGTAGTCAAACTAGACCTGTTAAAGTAGGTCCTTTAACAATAGGCGGTAACGATGAAGTTATTATTCAAAGTATGACAACAACCAAAACTCACGATGTGGAAGCAACAGTTGCTGAAATCAATCGTCTTGAAGAAGCTGGTTGTCAGATTGTACGAGTAGCTTGTCCAGATGACAGGGCAGCAGATGCAATCCCTGAAATCAAAAAGAGGATTAATATCCCTCTTGTCGTTGATATTCACTTTAACTATAAGCTAGCACTAAAAGCTATTGAAGGTGGAGCAGACAAGATACGTATTAACCCTGGTAATATTGGACGTCGCGAAAAAGTGGAAGCTGTCGTAAAAGCAGCCAAAGCAAAAGGCATTCCGATTCGCATTGGCGTTAATGCTGGTTCACTTGAGCGAAAAATCCTTGAAAAATACGGCTATCCTACAGCTGAGGGAATGCTAGAAAGTGCCCTCCACCATATTAAAATTCTTGAAGACCTTGATTTCTACGATATCATCGTCTCCATGAAAGCTTCCGATGTTAACCTTGCAACTGAAGCATATGAACTGGCAGCACGTTCTTTTAATTACCCACTGCATCTCGGAATTACAGAGTCAGGGACTCTATTTGCAGGTACAGTTAAAAGCGCAGCCGGTCTTGGTGTTATTCTTTCAAAAGGAATCGGAAATACGGCGCGTATTTCTCTTAGTGCGGATCCGGTTGAAGAAGTAAAAGTAGCTAGAGAGCTTCTTAAATCATTTGGACTTGCAGCGAATGCAGCCACATTAATTTCTTGTCCAACTTGTGGGCGTATCGAAATTGACCTTATTTCAATCGCAAATGAAGTCGAAGAGTACATTTCAACAATCAAAGCACCTATTAAAGTAGCCGTGCTTGGATGTGCAGTGAATGGTCCAGGTGAAGCGCGTGAAGCTGATATCGGTATTGCAGGTGCACGTGGTGAAGGTCTCCTCTTCCGACATGGTGAAATTATCCGTAAAGTTCCTGAGGAAACCATGGTAGAAGAGTTGAAAAAAGAAGTCGACAAAATAGCAGAAGAACATTACAAGAAAATGGCAGAAGAAAAAGAGAAAGCTGAAGCTAACTCTTAATTCTTTTTCTTGATCAAAGAAGAAAAGCCAGGCACTTTTAAAGTGCCTGGCTTTTCTATTAAGGTTTTCAACTAAAAGAACGGTGCGAAGAATAAGCTGATGATCATTGAAGCGGCACCAACACCAATCGCCCATGATCCGAGCGTTGTTAGTCCCTTTCTCCTAGCAACAAATCCTACGACGATTCCCGCTGCTCCAAGAATGACGGGAAGTATGAACAAGGAAATAACCGATAAAGCAAGAGCAGCTACACCCACTCCCACTCCTGTTCGATCCTGTTCCTGTCTTTTAGCTTCAAAGTGTTCATGATGCTCCTCAGCAGTTGGACGTTCATTTTCAGGCGACTGTAAATAAGGACGGTCTAATACACCAGGGGCTACTTCAGCTGCAGCTTCCTCAAGATATTCCTCTTCCGATTCGCTGCGAACTTCGCGCTCCTCGATAAAGTCCAGATCGTCATCATGTCTGTCTTCTGTCATATACATCCCTCACTTTACCTTGTTGTGGAGCATGATTAGTATTTGTCAGTGAGTGTAAGAATATGTTCGTTCAATCAGTAAGATAATCCCAATTCCTTCTTATTGCCTTTCTTTTCTATGATATGATGAAAAGAGAGCAAATCAAAAAGGAGTTTTATTATGACGATCAAAAGACTCGGACTTGATATTGATGGAACTGTAACAAGTCCTAAAACCTTTCTTCCTTATTTAAATTCTTCATTTAATAAACAATTATCATTACATGATATCACTCAGTACAATCTCGCTAACCTTCTCGGCATTCCTCAAAAAAAGTTTTTTGAGTGGTTAAAAACAAATGAAGAAAAAATTTACGCAAATGCCCTTATCGCGGATCAAGCTCATCCTATCCTAGAAGAATGGAAATTGGATTATGAACTTTTCTACATTAGTGCAAGAGGGGATCATTTACTCAACACAACAAAAGACTGGTTTACATCAAATGGCGTCCCTTATCATCATATCGAACTTATTGGAAAACATGATAAAATTGATTCCATTAAAGAACATAGCGTTGACGTTTTTTTTGAGGATAAATACGATAATGCATGTGCGATTGCAGAGGAATGTGAGATCCCAGTGATCCTTTTTGACACTCCATACAACCAAGGAACAGTGCCTTCTAATGTATCTCGATTGGAAACATGGCCAGAAGCTCAACAGTGGCTTAAGCACCATAATAAAAGCGGAAGAGCATAATTATGCTCTTCCGCTTTTAGGCATACGCCTGACATGCAACACAACGACCGTACACTTCAAATTTATGTCCTGTTACTTCAAACTCAGAGTCTCCTACTGGAATGTTCTCCATTGGACAGGATTCTATTTGGCGAGTTTTACCGCAATCCAGACAAATGAGATGATGATGATGCGTATTGGTTGAACAGCTAAGACGATAGCGCTTTTCACCGTTCCATTCTGTCTCCTCTAATATCGTTAAATCCGCAAACAGAGTTAAATTTCTGTAAATCGTATCAACACTCATCCCGGGATAGCTTTCTTGCATATGGTTCAGCACATCTCTTGCTGAAAGATACCTCTTTTCTTTGGCGAAAAGAGTGACGAGATCCTCCCGTTTTTCAGTGTATTTATAACCTTCATCCTTTAAAATACGCAATGCTGTAGAGACATTCATATATCCACCTCATTATGTTAAGATTTCCACTGTTTTAATCTTTTGAATAGAAGCACGAACAACAAAATCAACGCTGATAGAATAACAATTGTTCCACCCGGAGCAATATCTAGATAATATGCCAGAACAAGTCCACCAAGCACCGCAATTTCTCCCAAAATAATGGAGTATGCGATTGTTTGCTTAAATCCTCTAGCAATTCGAATACTTGCAGCAACAGGAAGCGTCATAAGCGCCGAAACGAGTAGTACTCCTACAATCTGCATCGAAACGGCAATCACAAACGCGACAAGTAAAATAAAAATGAAATGAATCCACTTTCCTCTAACGCCTGATACGATTGCTTGCTCTTCATCGAATGAGAGAAAAAATAGTTCTTTGTATAATAAAATCACAACAAGTACGACAATAATCGTTATCACTGCCACAGCCATTAAGTCACTTCGACTAATGGCAATGACGCTTCCGAATAAATAATTAAATAGATCAGAATTGAATCCATCTGCTAATGATAAGAATACGACCCCAAGTCCAATCCCCCCAGATAAAGTAATGGGGATCGCTAGCTCTTCAAAATGCTTGTACACTTTTCGCAGTTGCTCAATAAATAACGAACCCGCTGCAGAAAATCCCATTCCCATATAAACAGGATTAACGCCCTGCCAGAATGTAAAATACTTACCTAGAAGTAAACTAGCAGCTATTCCTGCCAAAGTAATATGTGATAAAGCATCCGCTATTAATGCCTGTCTTCTAACAACAATAAACACTCCAAGTAGCGGCGCAATAATTCCAATTAATATGCCCGCCAAAAAAGCGTTTTGCAAAAACTCAAATTTCCATAAAGCTTCTATCATTTTCTAAATGCCTCCGTGATCATGGTCGTGACTTAGAACGTGAACATGATGGCCATAAAATCCAGATAGTTCACGATCATTAAATTGTTCAAATTCATTTGTTTCACCATGAAAGTGAAGGGTTTTATTCAAACATGCCACATGCGTTACTTTATCCGTAATCGTTCCGATATCATGTGTGACAAGAAGCAAGGTAATGCCATTCTCCTGATTAAGCTTACCAAGAAGTTCATAGAAATCACTCGTTGAATTAGCATCTACCCCCACCGTAGGTTCATCAAGAATAAGAATTTCTGGTTTACTGACAAGCGCTCTTGCAATAAACACTCTCTGCTGCTGTCCACCAGAAAGTTCTCCAATATTACTTGATGCATAATCACTCATTCCTACTTGTTTGAGAGCCTCCATAACTGCTTTTCGATGTGTTGCTTTCATAAATTTGAATAACCCAAGTTTACTCGCTAATCCCATTGAAACGACTTCAAATACAGAAGCAGGAAATCCTGAATTAAAACTATTTGCTTTCTGAGAGACATAACCGATTTTACTCCACTCATGAAACTTATTCATCTTCTTGCCGAATATATTCACTTGGCCCTTTTGAGGCTTCAATAGTCCAAATATGATTTTAATTAAAGTTGATTTACCTGAACCATTCGGACCTACAAGTCCTACAAATGCTCCACTAGGAATAGAAAAAGTAATGTCTTCAAGAACATATCCATCCCCATAATGAAAAGAGATATTCTGAAGATCAATGATATTTTGAGAAGTTGCCATAAATAAAACCTTCCATCTATAAGAATCATTACGATTTACATTATGTAGTATACCTTATATGATAAACATTTGTAAATTTCCTTGATGAGATTCTATCAGCCAGCCGTAATTTGATTGGTCATAAATCGGATAAAAAGTTCCTCCATAACACTAAATGGCCACAGCTTTCAGACTTGAAAGCTGTGGCCATCTTTACGCTTCTTCGGAGAAAGAAACGAAGGTGCTTTTTAGCTGTGTTTACATTTCATGAAGGGTAGCCATCTCCTGAATCTCTTCTGAATAGCTGCTTTTCGGTGTTCCTTTTTCTGCTACATAAGCCTTCAATCCGCCGATACCTCGGTTATAAGCTGTCAGAGCTTCATCCCAATTCTCATATTTTTCATAAAGATAATCAAGATAGGTGACGGAAAGTGTTATTGAAAAATAAGGGTCAAATAGCTTGTCTTCTGAATAATCAATCTCCGCCATATCTGCAATCCACGGAGCCGTATTTGTCATGAATTGAGCCATCCCATAAGCATGCCCATACTTTGTTTCTGGCCCAATGAGTTCAGGGTCAAACGTATTTCCGGTCTCAACTTTCAGAAGCTCATAAACGATTGTAGGATCAATATCTTCTTTCATAGCCTGATACGTTAAGAACAATCCCCACTTCTTACTAAACTTCCCCTCACTATCTTGATAGAACTGTTCAGAGTAAGCTTTTGCCTGCTTCCACTCTTCTACACTTACTGTGTCTGGGTCAAGTGAGTAACCCGTTTCTTTTTCTAATTTACTAATAGCTGTCTGTGTTTTCATCTGATCATTCTGGGATGATTTCTGATCCAATTCACCGACAGTTGTTTCAGCATCGGCCACCTGCTCATTAAATAGATGAGATTGTACAAGGACTAATGCTAGAACAAGTGTTAGAACAATTACAGTGATCATAGACAGAGGTTTTTTGATGTTGTTTTGAATAAAATTAATAGTGTTGCACTCCTTTTCAACTGGTATTAATAAAGCTGAAGAGCACCAGTTAAGGTAATACCCTATCATCTTTTTCTCAAACCTTTCTACTATTTTGCTCATAAATCATTACAATTCCATAAGAAAAAAGACCCCCGGTATAGGAAGTCTAATGAATTGGAGATTTGAATTTCGCCCCTCTTGTTTCTTGAGTATTCATAATTGTAATAAATGCATGAGGGTCAATGTCGTAGATCACACTTTTTAGTTTCGTTACCTCTAACCTTGTTATAACTACATATATTACTTCTTTCTCCTCGTCAGTATAACCACCTTTACCAACGAGTTTTGTCGTTCCTCTACCAAGTCGATCTAAAATAGCATTCGAAATTTCCTCGTATAAATCCGAGACAATCAATACAGCTTTCGTTTCATCAAGACCTTGAATCACCGTATCAATTGTCTTAAAAGCGATATAATACGCCATTACAGAATACATCGCATTCTCCCAACTGAAAACAAATCCAGCCCACGTAAAAATAAATATGTTTGTAAACATAACAAACTCGCCAATTGAAAAAGGAATTTTTTTCGTTAACAAAATCCCTAATATTTCAGTACCATCCATTGAACCGCCATGTCTAATCACCAATCCAACGCCTAGTCCCAATGTCAATCCGCCGAAAACCGTACCAAGAATAGGTTCCGTTGTAAATGGATCTGTATGATGAAGAAAGGTTTCGAATGTAGCAAGCCCGATAATCCCAAATAATGTTGAAAAGGCAAACGTCTTACCAATTTGCTTATAACCATAATACATAAATGGAAGATTTAACACGACAACCAGAATAGCAAAATTAAATGCTGTGAGGTGATCTAAAATAAGGGATATCCCTATAATTCCACCGTCAATCAACTGATTTGGAACTAAAAATAATTCAATGGCTGCGGCAGCGAGAAAAGCGCCAATCATAATCATAAAAAGTCTATAAATTAAATGCGTTTTACTTTCTTTCCTATGCTGTTTTTTTTCCATGGGACCCTCCAAAGTATGTCTCTTATTTCTTTGAAGCTTATGTTAAAGAGCATAATTGTCTATTGGCTCATTCACGATATGTCATGAGTCAAAACTCAAGAAAACGATAATAAAATAACCTGATCCTAAAAGTTTAGAATGTTCTTTTGCGAACACCATCGTGGACTGTGTGCATAGTATGAGATAGGCAAAGGGGGCATCGTGATGAATCCAATACAGCTTCAACTTGTAAATTTTAAATTGAATCGAATTACAACAGAGGAATTGCTTCAACTATCTAACCAATATGGTATTACACTTTCAGCAACTGATGCAAAGAAAATTGTGCAAATTTTAAAACAAGAAAATATTGATATCGCTAACCAAACGCAACGAAAACGTATATTAATGAAAATTAGTCGTGAAGTTAGTCCTTCGGTGGCGTCACGCGTAAACAAGTTAATTCTCTCTTTTCTTACCCAATAACAAAAAACCGCTTAAGCGGTTTTTTGTTAGACAGACATTACTTTACTTTTTAAATCTTCATCAAAATTTTGATTTCGAAGCATTTCAATCTCTAATTTATAAGGCGCCTTCTTATTTTTCTTGTCTTCTCCTACATAAGGCGTTTCTAAGATCTTAGGAACATCTTTCAATTGAGGATGATGAATCACTTTATTAAGTGCATCAAAGCCAATGTGACCAAACCCAATATTTTCATGACGGTCTTTAGACGCACCACGCTCATTTTTACTATCATTCACGTGAAGCACCTTTAACCGATCCACTCCGATCATTCGGTCGAATTCATTTAGAACTCCGTCAAAGTCATGAACAATATCATAACCTGCATCGTGCGTATGGCAAGTATCAAAACAAACGGATAACTTTTCATTATGTGTAACACCCTCAATGATTTGAGCTAGTTCTTCGAAGCTCCTTCCGCACTCAGAACCCTTACCAGCCATTGTTTCAAGAGCGATTTGAACTTCTTGATCGGCTGTTAACACCTCATTTAATCCTTCGATAATTTTCTGAATTCCTTTATCTGCCCCAGCACCTACATGAGCACCAGGATGGAGCACGATTTGGCGAGCACCAAGAGCATGTGTACGCTCTATTTCAGATCTGAGAAAATCGACTCCGAGCTGAAAGGTTTCAGGTTTTGTAGTGTTTCCAATATTAATAATGTATGGCGCATGGACAACGATGTCACTGATACCATGCTCTTTCATATGGGCCGCACCTTTATCAATATTAAGCTTTTCAATCGCTTTCCGCCTCGTATTCTGAGGTGCACCCGTGTAAATCATAAAAGTTGTAGCGCCATATGAAACAGCTTCTTCGCTTGCTCCGAGAAGCATTTTATCACCGCTCATTGAAACGTGTGAGCCTATTTTCAACATTATCTTCAATCCTTCCCTTTTCACTTCATCATTTTATTATATCTTTTTGCTAACCTGCCATCTAATGATGTCGATTGAAAAAGTATATTTAACACATGCTCTCTCATAATGATTAAGCAGACAAAAACCCTCTGTCATAAGAGGGTTTTAAATTATTTCCGACCGCGCTTTTGCTGAATCCGATCTCTTTCCTGCTGCATTTTCTTTTTATAGCCTGGCTTTACTTTCTTAGGCTTAGGTACAAAAACCTCAGGTTTTGATGAGGTAGGCTTTTTTCTTGGAGTTACGGGCTTAGCTTCTACCCACTCACCATTTTTAATTTCTTTGTATTCGATGCTAATGCCTTTTGAAGATAGCTTTTGTATAGCTTGTTGATCAGATGGTTCTGCCAGTGTATACGCTATTCCATCGTGACCCGCTCTTGCTGTACGTCCTACTCGGTGAATATAGAAATCCAGATCTTTTGGTAGTTCGAAGTTAATCACGTGTGAAACGCCCTTAATGTCGATCCCTCTTGAAGCAAGGTCAGTTGCGACTACATACTGACATTCAGCTTCCTGGATTTTCTTCATAATTTGTTTACGCTGACGTGCTTGAACACCTCCATGAAGTCTTTCAACGTTATGGCCATTTTCGATAAGGAAGTCAGCCACTTCATCTGCCGTTTGTTTAGTGTTAGTAAAGACAAGAGCAAGATAAGGATTAATTGCCTTAGTCACATTCAAAAGTAGCTCTTTCTTCTCCTTATATCGCGCAGGAATAAAAATGTTCTCTACTTTATCAGCCGTCACCTGTTCTGCATTCACTTCTACAAATTTAGGATTGTCCATGTACTTTTTCAAAAATGGCTGCAAGCTCTTTGGAATAGTTGCAGAGAACACAAGCATTTGTAGTTGTTTAGCCATTCGAGATGCGATATAGTCTACATCTTCAATGAATCCCATGTCCAACATTTGGTCCGCTTCATCAACAACAAGCATCGTTGCAGGAAAAACGCTTAGCGCCTGCTCTTCAACAAGATCCTTAATACGCCCCGGCGTTCCAATGACAATATGTGGTGTGTTTTTCATACGACTAATCATACGTTTACGATCAGTTCCACCTACAGCCTTTTTAATAGAAATTGCCTCTTCTTCAGGAAGCGTAGAGATCAATTTTAACGATTCGTTGTAAATTTGATCGGCCAATTCTCTCGTAGGCGCTGTAATAACAGCCTGACATTCATTTAATCCACTATCAATTCGATGAATAAGTGGGAGTAAGAAAGCAAGCGTTTTGCCTGATCCTGTTTGCGATTGTCCGATCGCACTGTCACCATTGCGTATCGCTGGGACCAGTCTCTCCTGTATTTCGGTTGGTCTGTTGAATTTCTGAGCTTCTAGAGCATCAACTAAAAAAGGCTTAAGCCCTAATCTATCAAAGTGTTTCATTATTATTGTTCCTCCATCCATTAATCCAACTTGTATTATAGAACATTTTTGCTCAAAGCGCCATACGTTAAGGAAAGAGCGATCATCTTATTTATTTTAGAAAGCCATAAATTCGGTGAAAGTGATCGTTTTTCAATTTCGCAACACGTTTACAATAGTCGCCGAACAAGAACAACAGAAACTTTAAGGTTGAATCGTAGAACACCATTATAAAAAGTAAAGCGATTCCCTAACTAATTTCACTTCATAAAACTTCTCATTACTTGTATTGCCCATTAATCTCTATTCTCACACCTTCTATTTTTGCGGCATACCTTATTAATACCAAGAGCTTATTATGGTCAAGTTATCATAAGGAGGGTAAGACATGAATCAATTTCCTCCCTCCCCTCAAAGTGGTCCGGGTCCAGGTATGGGCTTTCCATTTTCCGGAGGAGGGTTTCAAGGTCCTGGGCCAGGATTTGCACAGCCTCAGCAAACAGGAGGTGGCGGCGGTCTGCTATCCAGGTTTTTAGGAGGAGGCGCCCCTCAAGGAAGTCAGGGACTCCCGACTCCTCCAGGAGCATTTCCAGCCATGCAACGAGGTGCCATCCCAGGTTTACCCCAACAAGCCGGCATGCTCTCTAGAATCCTTCCGGGTGCCGGACAGGGTGGCATGGATATGATGGGAATGATCCAAAATGTTCAAAAAGTGATGCAGGCTGCTGATACAATTAAACCAATGGTGCAACAATACGGTCCAATGGTTAAGCAGCTCCCAGAAATGATTGCTTTGTTTAAGGAATATCAGAAGTCTTCAGGGTCAAGTGAAGAGGATGAAACAGAGGATGAAGTCGAAGAAAAACCGAAAAAGCAGAAAAAAACTCCAAAGAAAAAACCAACTAAGAAGCCCACAGGGGTAAAAGCCAAGAAAAAAACAAAAACGACAAGCTCAAATGAAATCAGTATCAAGTCTAAACCGAAACTCTATGTATGAACATCGTGATTCATTGAGTTATCTCGGAATCTCCTTTATAATTAAGTAAGATCAGTTATACAACAATCCGTATTTGGGTTGAGGAGGTACTCGATGAAAGTAACTAAAATTTCGCCAAGAGGTTATTGCTATGGTGTTGTCGATGCTATGGTAATTGCACGAAATGCCGCATTAGATAAAACATTACCGCGCCCGATCTTTATACTCGGGATGATCGTTCATAATAAACACGTGACAGATGCATTTGAAGATGATGGTATCATTACACTTGATGGACCAAATCGGATGGAGATTCTCGAAAAAGTAGAATCAGGAACTGTCATTTTCACTGCACATGGTGTTTCACCTCAAGTTCGAGAGTTAGCGGAGAAAAAAGGCCTTACTGTACTTGACGCTACCTGTCCAGATGTAACAGTGACACATGATTTAATTCGCGAAAAACAAAAAGAGGGCTATCACGTCATTTATATTGGCAAAAAAGGCCACCCTGAGCCTGAAGGTGCGATGGGGATTGCTCCTGATATTGTGCATCTTGTTGAAAAGCCTGAAGAAGTTGACGAACTTGAAATCGATTCTGATAACATCATTATTACAAATCAGACGACCATGAGTCAGTGGGATGTTCAAGAAATTATAGAAAAAGCAATGGAACGTTATCCACACGCGGTTATTCATAATGAAATTTGTAATGCCACTCAAGTTCGTCAGGAAGCCGTAGCCCAACAAGCTGGTGATACTGACTTAGTTCTTGTGGTTGGAGATCCTAAGAGTAACAACTCTAATAGACTTGCCCAAGTATCCATTGAAGTTGCTGGCACACCAGCCTATCGGATTGCGGATATTTCTGAATTAAAGCTTGAATGGCTTGAAGGTGTTGAAACAGTTGGAGTAACTGCAGGTGCTTCTACACCAACTCCGATTACAAAAGAAGTGATACGTTTTCTTGATCAATATGATCCTGACAACGAAGAAACGTGGACTCGTGAGCTAAACGTTCCTTCTTCTAAAATTCTCCCTAAAGTGAAAGTGAAAAAATAACAAAAATCCCGCCTACTTTTAGGCGGGATTTTTGTTTATCTAAACTGAAAGGGGTCCGTTATTTCTTGTGAAGACATAATAACCGTATCAAAATTTTTCTCTTCTACAAAAGCCTGCAATTTTTCCCGTACACCCTCAATCATAATCTTTTCAATATTATGGCCTGCATCAATAATTTGGAGCCCCTCCATCATAGCATCGTGAGCTACATGGTAATAAATATCACCTGATACAAATACATCTGCTCCACTAAATCGAGCTGCACTAATAAATTTATTACCGTCTCCACCTAACACAGCAACTTTTTTTATTTTAGAAGTAAGATCTCCTACAATTCTAACACCACTTGCGCCAAGCTTTTCTTTCACATAATCAGCAAAATCTTCTAATGTCATTTCTGCATCAAGATGACCTATTCTTCCCAGCCCAAGATTTTCTGGTTCATTTTCTAAAGGATAAATATCGTAAGCTACTTCTTCATAAGGATGCGCCTTTTTAACAGCATTTAAAACCTTCGCTTGTTGATCTCCATGAAAAATGCTTTCAATTTTCACCTCTTGAACAGCTTCTAACTCTCCTGATTCACCAATAAATGGCTGCGCTTGAACTGTGGGCTTGAATCGGCCAGTTCCTTGAGAAGTAAATGTACAATCACTATATTCGCCTATAAACCCTGCTCCTGATTTCGAAAGAGCTGTTCTAATTTGTTCCTGATGTGTAATTGGAACGAATATAGCTATTTTCTTTAGTTCTCGTTGAAATGTTTCAACAAGAACGCTCGTTTCTTGTAGTCCTAATGCATCCGCGAGCATATCATTTACACCGCCAGGGGCAACATCTAAATTTGTATGTGCCGCGTAAACAGTGATGTCATTTTTAATTAGCTTCTCCACCATTTTCCCCTGTTCTGTATCCAAATTGATTTTCTTAAGAGGACGGAAAAGGAGGGGGTGATGGGCAATAATTAAATCTACCCCTTCTCGAACTGCTTCGTCTACCACGTTGGGAAGAACATCAAGCGCGGTCATTACCTTTTTAACCTTTTTGTTTAAGCTTCCGATTTGCAAACCAATTGGATCTCCATTTTCGGCATACTTCTTTTTTGACCAGGACTCAAATTCTTGAATAAGCGCCTGAGCTGAAGCTATCTTGCTCATGAGATTACCTCCTTAATAATGTCACGTTCATTCGTTACCTGCGCTTCTTTGTCAGAAACACCTTCTGTATTTGTAAGAGACTGTAAGATTCGTTCTCTTTTCTTTAATTCAACCTGCCATTTTTTCATAAACGCTTCATTTCTATCCTTTAGGAGAAAGGGGCCTGCAAGTAAATTCTTTTGAAGTTCTTTGCCGTCCATTCCAGCGTAGGGTTGCTTTCCATTGCCAGCATCAAATACAAGGACTTCGTAAATTTTATCATCTTCTTCAAGAATCCGTTCATCGACAAGTTCCCAGTTCAAATCCGCAAGCCGTTCACGTAAAAGATGTGCCGCAACATTAGGTTGTAAGATTAGCCGCTTCACATCTTCTAGCTTCTCTACTCCGCCTAGCAAGATATCCCGTATGAGTTGTCCTCCCATTCCTGCGATTGTAATCACATCCACTTCTCCAGGCGAGATGACTTCAAGGCCGTTTCCCTTACGTACTGTTATCTCATTGGTGAATCCGCTTCGCTTAACTTGCTTGATAGCCGATTGGTATGGACCCTCGTTCACTTCTCCGGCAATTGCCATAGTAATACGTTGATGATTCATCAAATAACATGGCAAATAGGCATGATCAGATCCAATATCAGCCACTTTGCTTCCCTCTGGAACAAAATTCGCAACCATTTTCAAACGTTCAGATAATAATTTATCGTTCATTTTTTCACCACTACTTATCCAGTTTTCTTTTCTATAGTTTACCCTCTCTGCATGCAAGCTAACAAGAATTTGCATTCTAGAAAGGTTAATTGACATACAAATAGAAAAGCCTCCTGTTCTCACAGAAAGCTTTTTTCCTTCTTATTTTTTCTCAGATAACCACTGAGCTACTGCTTCAGCTTGTTCTCCCTGAATAACTCCAGCTGGCATTCCCGACCCTTTACCATTATTAATAATGTCGAGAATTTCATCTTTGGAGTACTTTCCGCCAACAGCATTTAGAGCTGGTCCAACCTGGCCGCCTAGATCACCGCCATGACAGGAAGCACAGTTCTGAGCGTAAATATCTTCTGGTGCTGCTGCTTCAGCTTGTTCTTGCTTCTCGCCTTCACCTTCAGCACTTTCTTCGCCGCCCTGTTGCAATGCCCAGAAAGAAACACCAATAATGAGAATTAATCCGATAACTGCCGTCCATGCAAATGGAATAAGCGGATTCTTTTTCATTTCTTTTCCTCCTTGTACCGATTCGCTGATATCGTTTTCCCCAATTATGTAAGAGTAAACAAATCATAACTTATTTTACTTGAAAACGCTATGAAAGAAAAGGGGAAGCGAGGCAAATCACATATTTGTCATTGATTTCACTCTATACTTATCATAGCAAATTTTTTTAATAAAACAAACGGCATCAGCACAATCACTGATGCCAACAATTATTTTTATTTGGATATTTCTGAATTAAGGTTTGCCCATTCAACTGCTGATTCACGTAACTTGTATTTTTGTATTTTCCCCGAAGCTGTCATTGGATACTCATCTACAAAGAAGACGTGTGCAGGTACTTTATATCTTGCAATTTTACCTTTGCAGTATAAAAGAATATCGGCAGCATTAACTGCTCCTTTTTCTTTTAATTGAATGCATGCTACTACCTTTTCACCGTATTTCTCATCTGGTACTCCAATAACCTGAACGTCCTGAACAGACGAATGGGTATACAGAAATTCTTCAATCTCTCTGGGATAAACATTCTCTCCCCCACGTATAATCATATCTTTCAAACGTCCTGTAATCTCTACATACCCCTCTGAGTCCATTTTAGCGATATCTCCAGTATGAAGCCATCCTTCTTCATCAATCACTTGACTCGTAGCCTCAGGCATGTTGTAGTACCCTCTCATCACGTGATACCCTCTCGTGCATAGCTCACCCGCTTCGTCAGATGGAACCTCGAGGCCTGATACGGGATCAACTATCTTCACTTCGACACCTGGTAAGGCTCTTCCCACTGTATTTACTCTATACTCGAGCGGATCATTGGTTCTTGTTTGGGTAATTACTGGTGAAGCTTCAGTCTGTCCATAAGCTATTGTTATTTCTACCATATTCATTCTTTTCATGACGTTTTTCATCACTTCTATCGGACATGGGCTTCCAGCCATTATGCCGGTCCTTAACGAGCTTAGATTATAGGATTCAAATTCAGCAAGACTGAGTTCGGAGATGAACATCGTTGGTACACCATGAAGTGCTGTACATCTTTCTTTCTCCACAGTTCTTAGTACCAGTTCTGGTTCAAATTCAATGATCGGAAAGATTGTCGCTCCTACAGAAAAAGCCGCTAAAGTTCCGAGCACACAACCAAAACAGTGGAAAAATGGAACAGGAATACAAAGTCGGTCATTATGAGTGAGCTCCATACATTGGCCAATCTGGTAGCCATTATTGAGAATATTATTATGAGTGAGCATCACTCCTTTCGGAAAGCCGGTCGTTCCTGACGTATACTGCATATTAATGACATCGTCTGGATCAAGTTCTCCATTTCTCATTTCTAATGCTTTATCTGTCACCGATACGCTTCCCTTGAGAAAATCTCGCCAATTCATGAACGAAGAACGTTCTTCTGATCCAATATAAATAACATCTTTCAAATATGGAAGGCCAGCTATCACACATTTCCCACCAGTCAGTTGATCATTGCTTTTTTGAAGTTGCAAGAAAACCTCAGGATAAGAAGTGCCTTTGAAGCCATCAATTAAAAAGAGACGAGTGGATTCTGACTGCTTTAGGACATATTCTAACTCTGATGATTGGTAATTCGTATTAATCGTGACAAGGACCGCCCCCACTTTTGCAGTGGCAAATTGCAAAAGTAACCATTCCGGCACATTCGTAGCCCAAACTGCTACGTTCTCTCCTTTAGTAACACCCAACCCTAGCAACGCTTTAGCAACTCTGTTCACTTCATTATTGAACTCTTCAAATGTGAATCGAATTTTTTCTTTTGAGTAGACGACAGCTTCTTTTTTCCCAAACTGATCCACTTGTCTTTCGAGCATCGATCCGATCGTCTCATGAAGCAAATTCGTCATAGTAACACTCCTATCATCATTAAGAACCCAGAAGAGATAAAGAGATCATCTTCTTCTCTTCTGGACCATGGTATTTACTTAGTTAATAATCAGTGTTGGTTTTGGCTCCTTTACGACTTGAACCAAAATTAACTAGTTAATGGGGTTCACTAATAAATTCATGTTATGAAAAAGACAATAATAGAGAAACTTCAAGAGTAACAACTAATCGAGCGCTCGTTCAGTTTAACAACCAATTTCTCGAGCAATAACCATTCTTTGGATTTCTGAAGTACCTTCTCCAATTTCAAGTAGTTTTGCATCTCTAAAATAACGCTCAACGTGATAATCGCGCATATATCCATTTCCTCCATGAATCTGAACAGCTTGATCACAAACTTCCATACAAATTTCTGAAGCATAAAGCTTACAAATAGAAGCTTCTTTTGTAAATTTCTTCCCTTGATCTTTCAACCAGGCTGCTTTATATACCATCGTTCTCGCTAATTCAATTTTCATCGCCATATCCGCTAGCTTAAATTGAATCGCCTGGAAGCGTGAGATAGCACGACCAAACTGCTTACGCTCATTAGCATACTGTAACGCCTTCTCATAAGCTGCCTGAGCAATCCCTACTCCCATAGCACCTATTCCAATTCGACCACCATCAAGAGTAATAAGAAATTGTCTAAAGCCATCTCCGCGTTTCCCCAGCAGATTTTCTTCCGGGACTCTCACGTCTTCCATTACAAGTTCCGTTGTGTTTGAAGAATGAAGTCCAAGCTTCTCATAGTTATCAACTACTCTAAATCCTGGTGCAGAAGTAGGCGCAATGATTGCACTAATTTCTTTATTACCATCCTTACGATCAGTAATAGCCGTTAATGCAAGATGATCAGCATATGAAGCATTCGTTATATAACATTTGCTTCCATTAATTACCCATTCTCCATTTTTCAGTACTGCTTCAGTCTCGGTCCCACCTGCGTCAGAACCAGCATTAGGTTCTGTTAAACCAAAGGCTCCTAATGACTCACCGGAACAGATTGGGGCAAGATATTTCTGCTTCTGTTCTTCAGTACCAAATAAGTTCAGCGGTGCCCCTCCTAGTGATACGTGCGCCGAGTATGTAATTCCAGTTGAACCACACGCACGACTCAATTCCTCTACTACGATTGCAAAGCTGACGGTATCTGCACCGCCTCCTCCATATTCTTCTGGAAATGGAAGCCCCATAATCCCCAAGTCACCAAGCTGTTGAAATATCTCTTTTGGAAACCTTTTCTCTTTATCGCGTTGTTCGGCACCTGGCGCCACTTTTTCGTCAGCAAATTCTCGAATCATTTTCTGAATCATTTTTTGTTCTTTCGTTAAGTCAAAGTTCATGAACAAATAACCTCCTGTAAATAAAAATCCAATAATGTGAATGCGCTTACATTTCATTATCTCCTTTGATTGCTACTTTTTCAACATTTTAGAATATAAAAATAATTTTATATATTATTTTTTTGCCAAACTATTTTCAGAAGCCTACTACAACGGGGGTTAACGCTTTTTATACAAAAAGGGGCATTTGCAAAACGAAAGAAAAATCAGTAAAATAAATGACAGGAATTGTATTCTTTATTGATCCGTTCCACTAACGATAAAAAAAGAGTTTTTAACTAAACCGTTTCCACATATGGTAAGAATGTAATTCATTAAGCTATAAAAAAACTCCCTGACTGCATGAGCAGACAGAGAGTGATCCATTCTATTCAAGAAAATCCTTAAGTCGTTTGCTTCTACTTGGATGACGTAGCTTGCGAAGTGCTTTCGCTTCGATCTGGCGAATTCGCTCACGTGTAACTCCAAAGACGCGACCTACTTCTTCTAGGGTTCTTGTACGTCCATCATCAAGTCCGAAACGCAGTCTAAGAACATTTTCCTCTCGATCAGTCAGCGTATCTAGTACGTCTTCAAGCTGTTCCTTGAGTAGTTCATAAGCTGCAGCATCGGATGGTGCCAACGCATCTTGATCTTCAATAAAGTCCCCGAGGTGGGAATCGTCTTCTTCCCCAATAGGCGTTTCTAAAGATACTGGTTCTTGAGCTATCTTAAGAATTTCACGGACCTTTTCAGGAGACAGGTCCATTTCCTTACCAATTTCTTCAGGAGCTGGTTCACGGCCAAGATCCTGAAGAAGCTGGCGCTGCACACGAATCAATTTATTGATTGTTTCAACCATATGAACTGGAATACGAATCGTTCTAGCCTGGTCTGCAATGGCGCGAGTGATAGCTTGACGGATCCACCACGTGGCATAAGTACTAAATTTGTAACCTTTACGGTAATCAAATTTCTCAACGGCTTTAATGAGACCCATATTTCCTTCTTGAATTAAATCTAAGAAGAGCATACCTCGTCCTACGTATCTTTTCGCGATACTAACAACTAGTCGAAGGTTTGCTTCAGCGAGACGACGCTTTGCCTCTTCGTCACCTTCTTCAATACGTTGTGCTAGACTAATCTCTTCCTTCGCAGAAAGAAGATCTACTCGGCCAATCTCTTTAAGGTACATACGAACGGGATCATTTATTTTGACGCCCGGAGGAACACTTAAGTCATTAAGATCGAATTCTTCTTCCTTATTCACTTCTTGAGGCGAAGGGTTTTCAGTACTATCTTCGATGACTTCTACACCTTGTTCCTCTAGATATTCAAAGAATTCATCCATTTGATCGGAATCCTGTTCAAACGGGGACAACCGTTCTACGATCGTAGAGTAAGTAATTAAGCTTGTTTTCTTTCCAAGCTCTACTAACTGCTCTTTCACTTGATCGATGGTTAATTCACCTTCCGCCGGCTGGCGAGTTGGTTTTTCAGCCATTCGATCCCCTCCTTCCATACATCTCAACAATAAAAATAGTAAATTTCTTAAAATGATTTTTTTAAATTCTTCTTCATTTCAAGAATTTCCATAGCGATCTTAGCTGCCTGGACAAAGTCTTGCTTCATTTCCGCTTCTTTTTTCTCTTTTTCTCTCTCTTCTATCTTTATCCATTCTGGATAATTTAACACCTGCCGAATATAATCGTGAAGTTCTTTATCCGACACGTCTTCATTTAAATCCATCATGGCCAGTTCAGAAGCAATTTTGACAAGGTTAGGATCAGTAAGCTGCTCCATGAATTGACTAATGTCCGCTTCATGGCCGTTAGCATAAAAGCTATACAGATATGCAGCGATCGCACTATGCTCGTCAATATTAAACGAACCGCCAACCTCTTCCTGTACTTTTTCTGCAACATCCAGATCTCGCATCATATATGCAAGTAAGATTCGCTCTGAATTCTGGAAAGCAGGCAGGAGCTTTTTCTTCACATAGAAATTTTTCCTAGCATTATTATCCCTTTTAGGAGGAGCATTATCCTTACTTTTCTTGCCCTCTTTATAAAATTGGGTAACTTGCTGCTTTAGCGCATCGAGTGAAAGTGAGAATTCTTCCGATAGCTGTCTAAGATAATGGTCTCTTTCGACAGCGTTTGAAAGTCCGCTGATTTCTTTAAGTACTTCTTCGATGTAGCGGATTCGTTCTCCTTCATCCGATAGGTTTTTTCCTGATCGAAAAACTTCCATTTTAAAAGACATTACTGTTGACGCTGCCCCTATTACATCCTTTTCAAACCGTTCTGCACCGTATGTTCGGATATAGTCATCGGGATCAAGTCCGTTTGGCATTTTTGCGATTCTTACATAGCAACCAGCTTGGACTAATTCATCCGCTGCTCTTGTAGCAGCATTAATCCCCGCCTTATCTGAGTCATAACAAATCACCACTGATTCTGTCTGTCTTCGTAGAAGTTTAGCCTGATCTTTGGTTAATGCTGTCCCAAGACTCGCTACAACATTTTGTACCCCATTCCCGTACGCTGTAATCACATCCACGTAACCTTCTAAAAGGATAGCCTGATCTTTTAAGCGGATAGAAGAACGGGTAAGATGAAAACCATACAAAAACTTTCCTTTCTGAAACAATTTTGTTTCAGGGCTATTCAAGTATTTCGGTTCACCTTCTCCTAGTATCCTACCTCCAAATGCGACCGGTCTTCCTTTTGGATCCCATATTGGGAACATAATACGATTACGAAAACGATCAAAATATTTCCCATCAAATTCCCTTTTTGCAAGAAGTCCGGCATTAGCAATTTTTTCTATAGGATAGTTTCTTTTCTCCAAATATCCCGTTGCATAATCCCACGAATCAGGGGCAAAGCCAAGTTGAAACTTCTCAATCATTTCATTTGTAAAGCCTCGCTTGCTCAGATAATCACGAGCTTTTTCGCCTTCTGACGTCTTC
Source organism: Pseudalkalibacillus sp. JSM 102089 (assembly GCF_041366475.1). Classification (NCBI taxonomy): domain Bacteria; kingdom Bacillati; phylum Bacillota; class Bacilli; order Caryophanales; family Fictibacillaceae; genus Pseudalkalibacillus; species Pseudalkalibacillus sp. JSM 102089. Next base: position 228,300 of record NZ_JBEWYW010000004.1, on the reverse strand, counting down.
ACCATGCAATGATTATAAAGCTTAGCTAGAAAATCATGAGCCTTATAGATGACCTCATTCTCAGATGTTTTCTTTGGATTACTATTTTGATTGTCTTGAACTTCAGGTAGTTCTATCCCTGATTTCTGCCCAAGTGCTTCAACAGCTTCTATGAAGTTGTATCCTTCTATTTCCATTAAAAATGAAAATGCATTACCACCAGCGCCACAACCAAAGCAATGATATATTTGCTTATCGGGAGCTACTGAAAATGAAGGAGTACTCTCCCCATGAAAAGGGCAAAGACCGAAGAAATTCCTTCCTTGTTTCTTCAGTTGGACATAATCACTAATCACATCAACGATATCTGTGGATTTGCGAATCGCTTCAATTTTCTCTTCCGGGATTCTGCCACTCATTAATTATCACCAACAGGTTCTATAATTTCGACAAATAGAAATAAACTCCTTCATAATTCGACAAAATTTTAATTAATTCTTTCCGAAACTCATCTCGATCTTCACTCGTAAACTTACGCGGACCTTTTGTATGCTTACCCGCTCTTCTACTTTTCGATGCTAAATAACGCGTATGTAGAAGCGTAGAAATGTTCTCTTCAGTGTATCTTTTTCCTCTTGGAGAAAGGACAAAAACACCCTTTGGAAGGAGTATACTTGCTAGTCCATAGTCTTGAGTTACAGCTAAATCACCTTTCTTAGCATGACGATGGATGTAGAGATCAGCTTCTTCCTTTTCAGAGTCTACCATAACCCACCTCGCTTCACGGAACGTCGTGCTCATATGAGCATATGATGCCACAAAAACGATTTCGGTTTCTGATAAAGCTTGCTGAAAAGACATCATTTCTTCCTTAATTAGAACAGGACATGCATCTGCATCGACAAAAAGCGTCAGTTTCTTTTTCGTCATAATTCTGTATTCTACATCTCCCTGAGTTATCCTTCTTTTGAAATTTATGTTTTAACTTTCAGAATTTTAGTTCAAGCCTCTATAGATTAAGAATCATTCTATTAAAAGCCTTCTTATATGATTATAGACAAATTTTATTGACAATATTTGATTATATACTAAAAATATTAAATTGAACAGGTAAAAACGATAAAAAAACGCCATCATCGTGACCAAATTCAATCCGATGATGGTGTGATTCTTTGATTTTTCAAGCTATATTCATAATAGGTCATCACAAGGTGACTTTTCAGCATAGCTGAAAGGCGAGATATCAACAATATTAGCTAACATAGCTTTCGCGGAAAAAATAGAAGAAATCAATCATTCTATTCAAGCTTTTTTTAAGAAGTATGCTTCCCTTTATGTAAGCTAAGAATTAAATTAGCTGTTTCTTCTACAGCTCGATTAGAAACATCGATCACTTGACAATTCATCTTATTAATAATCGTATCAAAATATTCAAGCTCGTCTTTAATTCTCGTCATATTTGCATAGCTCGCTTCGGCATTTAATCCAAGAGCAATTAGTCTTTCTTTGCGTATATTGTTTAATTTCTCGGGGCTTATTTTAAGGGCATAGCATTTACCTTCACCAACAGTAAATAGTTCTTCAGGTGGGTCGACCTCAGGAACAATCGGCACATTAGCCACCTTCAACCTTTTATGAGCCAAGTATTGAGATAGAGGTGTTTTCGATGTTCTTGAAACTCCCACAAGAACAATGTCTGCCAGTGCGATTCCACGTGGGTCTCTCCCATCATCATATTTAACAGCAAACTCAATTGCTTCTACTCGACGAAAATAATCTTCATCAAGCTTATGTACGAGTCCAGGCTCATTGCGCGGAGCTTTACCAATAACTTCTTGCATATGATCAATCATTGGACCAATAATATCAACAGCCTGAATATTTTCTTTTGACGCGACATCAAGAAGGAATTTTCTCAATTCAGGCACCACTAGGGTAAACGCTACGATCGCTTTCGTTTCTTTTGCAAGTGTCATCACTTCATGTATTGTAGCCGTGTCCTCTACGTAGGGAACTCTTCTAACATCGAAATCGGTAGGGTCAAACTGACTTGCTGCCGCCTTTACGACAAGCTCTGCCGTTTCACCAACCGAGTCTGAAATAACATACACAATTGCACGATTTGTTGTATTTGTCATATAAACCTCCTAAGCTAAATAATTTCATCCTTAGCCAGATCTACAAGAGCTCTGGTAATATTTGTTTTCGTAATTCTCCCGATAACCTCAATGCCGTTCTCTACATCTTTTACAATCGGCAAGGCATCTATTTGCTTTTCGATTAGCTGATTTGCCACTTCAATTAAAAGATCTTCTCGTGAGCAAACAGTAATGTTAGGCATTCTTGTCATAATAATTGTTACTGGAATACTACCAAGATCTTGCTTACCGAGCGCAGCTCTTAATAGGTCTTTTCTTGATAAAACACCGACTAAATGAGCCATTTCATTTACAACAAACAACGTACCTACATCCTCAAGAAACATCGAGCAAATCGCATCATATACGCTTGCGTTCTCTTGGACAACTACTGGTATAGACTTATAATCGTCAACTTTAATTTTTCTTATTTTCTCAGTAAGAAGTTGTGAGCCTGTTTTCCCTGTATAAAAATACCCAACTCTTGGCCGTGCGTCAAGATAACCTGCCATTGTAAGGATAGCAAGATCAGGTCTAAGCGTTGCGCGAGTTAAACTAAGCTTTTCAGCAATATGCTCGCCTGTAATAGGTCCTTCGTTTTTTACGATCTGAAGGATTGTTTCCTGTCGATTATTCAGTTGGATAAGAATCACCACCTTTACTAAAAATGTTATACTGTATTTTCATTATTATATACGATTATACCATTTGAACGAAAGCATCAAGCCTGTATTTGAAAAAATCAAGCCATAAAAACTTTTTAAGTGATATTGTGAAGTAAATCAAAGCTATATGATGGAACATCGTTGATTTAGCTCTATTGAAAATAAAAAGCCTACGGATTCTCTCTCCGCAGACTTTTTACTCAAGTTTAAATTTGTCTAATTGATCCAAAAATCGTTTTGACTTTAGGTAAAGACCCGAATAAGCGTCAAAATACAAATTAAGAATGTGCCTAATCTCTTTTTTTGTTTCATCTTTAAGTGAAATATTTCCTAATCTTCCGAGATCAATGTGGGCAAACAGGTGAAGAAGCTCTGCCGTTCGTTTTGTCATTGGAAGATGATAAGGATCGACTGAAAGACAACGGTGACATAGCAATCCACCTTCATTAATTGAAAAGTGGAATTTCCCTTCAGGAAGTCCGCAGTTCGCACAACGATCCAGTTGAGGGGTTATTCCAGCAACACGTAGCATTTTCAATTCGAATATAAACACCACTACTTCAGGGTCTTTTTCTTCATCTAACGCGTGCAGCACCTGATAGAGCATCTCAAATAAATAGGGGTTAGGCTTTCGTTCCTCTGTTAATTTGTCAACAAGCTCTGCCGCATAAGCAGCATATGAGGTAAGAAAAAGATCATTGCGAATGGAACGAAATGAATCAATGATTTCTCCCTGATTCAGTCCCCCAAGACCGGATGTATGCTGGTAAAGATACTGACCATATACAAAAAGTTGAGAAACAGCAGAAAGACGGCTTTTAGGTTTTTTTGCGCCTCTTGCCATAACGCCAACCTTACCCGTCTCTCTTGTAAAAAGTGTTAGTATTTTATTTGTTTCACCATAGTCTACGGTTCGAATCACAATTCCTTCAACCTTTTTTAACAAGAACATTCACCAACCGTTTCCTGTTAACATTCCATAAGGTCAAGTGAGGCGAGTTACTTCTTCCAAATCGATAAGAGATTCTCCCTCTTCATCGCTCGGTGTTTCCATTTCCTTCAAAAGAAGATAAGTATCAATGTTTCCTGTTTCACAAAATATTTTCCAGGTAAACTCTAACACTTTAGATCCCACCTTTCATTTTGTAAAAAGTTTTTCTCTTACCTCTAGCTTGACCTGACATATGTCGGTTTATGTGATGGAATATTTAACAAAATTTCACTTAATAGTCATCTTCCCGGTAACCATAATCACGTAATGAGGATGGTTTGTTTCGCCAATCCTTTACTACCTTCACCCAAATCTCCATAAATACACGTGAACCAAGAAGGGCTTCAATATCTTGCCTTGCTCGCTTTCCTACTTCTTTTAGCATTTTCCCCTGTTTTCCGATGATAATGCCTTTTTGAGAAGAGCGTTCTACGACCACGGTGACATGAATATCAATGACATCAGAACCTTCACGTTTGACCATTTGTTCTGTGACAACTGTAACTGAGTGAGGAATTTCTTCTCTTGTCAAATGAAGAACTTTCTCCCTTACAAGCTCTGCCACAATAAATCGTTCAGGGTGATCGGTCACATGATCACTTGGGTAATATTGGGGCCCTTCTTCAAGATAGCCAACTACCTGCTCTAAAAGTGTATTCACATTATTTCCTTGCAAAGCAGAAATCGGAACGATTTCGGCAAATGAATATTTATCTTTATAAAAATTAATCATAGGGAACAATTGATCAGGGTGAACTTGATCAATTTTATTAATGACTAGGAAGACTGGACTTTCTACATTCTGCAAGCGATCAATAATATACTGATCCCCAGCTCCGTAACCTTCTTCAGCATTAATAACGAACAATATTAAATCGACTTCATTTAATGAACTTTGAGCCATTTTAATCATAAAGTCGCCTAGTTTATGTTTTGGCTTATGAATCCCTGGCGTATCGATAAAGACAACTTGTGCATCATCTCTTGTATAAACGCCTTGAACTTTGTTGCGCGTTGTTTGGGCTTTATCACTCATAATCGCAATTTTTTGGCCAATCACTTCGTTTAACAAAGTTGATTTTCCTACATTTGGTCTACCAACAATTGATACAAATCCTGACTTAAATACTTCTTTACTCATTCAAATCCTCCGGTGAAAATGCGCCAGGAAGCAAATCGCTGACGGTTAATTCATGTATTTTTCCATCTAAGTTTGTTAAGATAACTTGCATATCTGGAGAACAAAGTTCAGATATCACCTGTCTACACGCACCACAAGGTGGGACTGGCCTTTTAGTATCTGCAACTACTGCAATCGCTTTATATGCTTTATGACCTTCTGAGTAGGCTTTAAATAGGGCTGTACGCTCCGCACAGTTACACATGCTGTATGCAGCGTTCTCAATGTTACATCCACCAAATACTGTGCCATCTTCAGAAAGAAGAGCTGCACCTACTTTGAATTTTGAATAGGGAACGTAAGCCATTTCTCTTGCCTTTTTAGCTTCATCAATCAACATTTGCTTATCCATTACTATTCCTCCTTATGACTGAAACAAGTGAACAATCGGTTCGAAAAAGAGAAGGATACCGATTATAACTGAAATGACCGCAAAAAGAAAGACGCCAGCGGCTGAAACATCTTTTGCTGCTTTCGCTATAGGATGTTCTTTTTCGGTAATTAAGTCAATCGATCTCTCAATCCCTGTATTTAACGCTTCTAAGCTTAACATGATACCGATTACAGTTAATAATATGCTCATCTTTATCACAGATAGTTCAAGAATTAGCCCCGCTATCAGAACGAAACTACCTGCAATAAGATGAAATAGAAAATTTTGTTCATTTTTCACTAAATAACGAAAGCCTTGTGAAGCATATAGAAAGCTACGTAAAAACCGTAACAACCTCGACCGATTATCTCGTGAGGCCATATTGTTCTAACAGCACTTTTTGTTTTCCGAACATTTCTTTCTCATCTTCCTCGGTCATATGATCATAACCCAGTAAATGAAGAAAACCATGAACACTTAAAAAGCCAAGCTCCCGCTCAAAACTATGTCCATATTCAGTAGCCTGATCCTCTATTTTTGGAACGGAAATAACAATTTCTCCGAGTAAATGCGGTAGTTCTTCACCAATAATAAGCGGTTCTTCTCCCTCTTCCTCATCATCAAGTGCGAAGGAAATGACATCTGTCGGTTGATCTTTCCCACGATATTCGCGATTGATCTCGGTAATACGTTCATTATCCACAAACATAACCGACACTTCACTTCCCGGTCTAACCTCTTCTTCCTTTGCAGCATGGTTTAATAAATTCTCGAGCATCTCAAACTGCTCTTTTTTAATTGAGTTCGTCTCATCAACAAAGTCTATCGTTAAATTCATGAAGTCACCTTCTTTTTTAATTCTGTTGGATATTCAATTCGACTATGAAAAATACCATTTAACGTTTCTAATATTGTTTTTGCAACAATGTCGAGCTCTCTGAGAGATAAATCACATTCGTCAAACTGTCCATCTTCAAGTCTTTCAGTAATAATTTTTCTTACGAGCGATTCAATGGTATCAGGGTTTGGTTTGTTCATCGACCTCACTGCCGCTTCGATACAGTCTGCAATCCCAACTACAGCGGCTTCCTTCGTTTGAGCTCTTGGTCCAGGATAGCGGAATTCAGCTTCAGACACCTGCTGATCAGATTGTTCACTTGCTTTGTAATAAAAGAACTTCAGCAGTGTCGTTCCGTGATGTTGTTCAGCTATATCCACAATTTCTTTTGGCAATCGATGCTTCCTAAGCATCTCCGCTCCGTCAGTGGCATGAGAAACGATAATTGTTTTACTTAAATATGGAGAAATTTTATCATGGGGATTTTCCATATTCATTTGATTTTCGATGAAGAAGTGGGGGCGTTTTGTTTTACCAATGTCGTGGTAATATGCTCCCACCCTTGCTAGTAAACCGTTGGCTCCAATCGATTCACATGCTGCCTCCGATAAGTTAGCAACCATTACACTATGGTGATACGTTCCCGGTGTTTCAACAAGAATTTTTCTCAGAAGTGGATGATTTGGATTAGATAATTCGATTAATCTTGTAGTCGAGATGATCCTAAAACCTGCTTCAAAGAAAGGCATAAGTCCCAGTGTTAACATAGATGAAAGAAAACCTGATACGAAAGCAAACAAGAAATGGTAGCTTAATTCGATTCCACTGTATTGTCCGTTCTTTAACATTAATAATATAGCCACTGAAACGATGTTTATTAAGGATACTAGTAATCCTGCTTTCAATATGTTGGATCGATGATTTCTTTTACCGAGGAAAAAGACTCCTGATAATGAACTCATTAATACATAGAAAGCAAGTGACGCATTCATTGGTCCCGTTATTTCTCCGTTGAAAAACACGCCAGCACACACTCCAAAGAGGAAGCTTGATGCAATGGCTAATTGTTCATTAAAGAGCATTTTGATAAGCATAGACCCTACCGCTACAGGAACAATATAAGCAATACCCGGCAATTCAATTCCCTGCATCAAGCTCGATAGTTTCAGAACAAGCAGTGTGCTGAGATAAATGAGAACGAGAATCAATAAATTTGTATTAGCTGAGCGGACTCTTGAATTTACATCCTGAAAGAAGTAATACAAATAACCAGTAAGAAGGACAACTAGCAATGCAAGGCCGATATAAGGAACTGCATCAAACCCCTCATCAAGAAGACCAGCTAGTCTTAATTGCTCCATCACTTCTCTGTTAATCTTCGCTCCTTCTTCAACGATAATTTGGCCTTCACGAATCATAACCGGCTGAACTGCTTCTATTGCTTCTTGACGACTTTGTTCGGTTTGTTCTGGATCTAGAAAATAATTAGGCACAATACTCTGCTGTGCTACTGTTATCATTGCTTTTTTCTGCTCAGTAGGTAGAGAAGTAAGGGATAACCGATCTTCCACATCCGTTTTAGATTGCTCTAAATTATCAATAGACACTCTATCAGTCATGACTTCCATTACTTCAGATAGTGTCAGCTCTTTAATTAAGCTAATTTGAGACAATTCCGCTTCAAGAAGCGGGACGAGAGTTTCGTTTGAAAGTTCTGCTGACATCGACACAGATAGTAAAGATTCAAGCTCTGTTATTTTCTCTTCTGTCGTTTCAGCGTCATCACTATCATTTTTTTTAACCTTTTCAATACCTGAAAACAAATCATTTAATTGATCGACCTGTGACTGAGAAACTTCATCTCTGTAAACATATTTCGCGTCGATTTGAGCTGCTTTCGATCGTTCATCTTCTGTAGCTGTTTTATTTTCGATCGTAATAGGCGAAGCTATATCATGATCTGCTCTTGAATAAAGAGAAACGTCCAATGATTCAGGAATGACATTTGAAAGCATCGTTAAATACATGATGAGAGCAACCAGGCCATAAAGAGACCATTTCACCATTTTTATTCGTTCAATATTACGGAGATTATCCTGAAACAGACGTTTAATCTTCACAACCATAGCTTTCTTCACCTCATAAGTTCTGGCCTCTACTACTCTTCTTCATATTTTATCAGAATTCCCTAATAAATGGAGCGGAATCTCACAATAAGTTAAACTGATTGGAAGCAGTTCAACTTGATAAAACATAAAAGATAAAGGTATCGTGTTGAATTCTTAAAGGCTAAAAAAAGACCCGTTTTTCACGGGCCTTTGAAAGCTTATTTCGTTTCATGCTCGTATGCGTCAATGATTCGTTGAACTAATGGGTGCCGGACCACATCCGTTTGCTGTAAGTAAATAAATGAAACGTCTTTTACTCTCTTAAGGATTTTTTCGGCAGCAGCAAGGCCTGATTCTTTACCTTTCGGAAGGTCAATTTGCGTTATATCTCCAGTGATAACCATTTTAGAACCAAATCCTAATCGTGTTAAGAACATTTTCATTTGCTGAGAGGTTGTATTTTGTGCTTCATCTAAGATAACGTAGCTATCATCAAGCGTCCGACCTCTCATATAGGCAAGTGGAGCAATTTCGATCGTACCACGTTCAATTAATCGCGTCGTTTGTTCTACACCAAGTACATCATGAAGCGCATCGTACAATGGGCGTAAGTATGGGTCCACCTTTTCCTTCAGATCCCCTGGTAAAAACCCAAGACTCTCTCCAGCTTCAACCGCTGGGCGAGTTAGCACAATTTTCTTCACCTGATTATACTTGAGAGCTGTGACCGCCATTACAACGGCAAGATACGTCTTACCAGTTCCAGCTGGACCAATCCCAAATACCAGATCGGTTTTCTTCATAGCCGACACATAATGACGCTGTCCCAGCGTCTTAACTTTAATCGGTTTCCCTTTAGCGTTCGTTGTGATTTCTTCTTGGTAAAGTTCAAGAAGCTGATCTAGCATTCCCTGTTGAACAAGTTGACAAGCATAAACGACATCTCTCCCTGAGATACTTGCTCCGCGTTTTATAAGGGTATGAAGCGTGTGAACAACTTCCTTTACCATGGCGATGGTTTCTTCATTACCTTTTACGGATATGCCTTCTCCACGAGTAACAAGTGAAACTTCAAGTGATTCCTCAATTATCTTTAAATGCTCATCGCCAGGACCAAATAAGCTTTGAGCTTCATTAGAATTTTCTAACTGCAATGTAAGATCAACATAAGATTCTGCCAATAGCCATCAATCTCCTTGAATAATCGGTATGTCTTTCCCGATCTCTTCTATTACTTCATAGTGTATCTTTACGTTTACTTTACCATTCTCTACCTCATGGTGCAAAATCTTTTCCTCTTTAATTTCAGCTTCTTCGGAGGTTTTATTTAGGATGTCCTCCCGACTAACACTACGCGCCGCATTCAGTGCTTCTTTTTCTGTGTATTTTCTTGTCACTTCCTTTGTTGCCAGCACCTCTGTCGTTTGAAAAGCTATCGGGATTTCCCACTTCAAAAAATGAAAATCAGTCTCTCTTTTGAGCTCTTCGTAGTATTCAAAACCTGGTTTAGAGAAGCCCCATATTGGGATGCGTAAGCCAAACAATTCAATCGCGTATTTCGTTTCTGATTCTCCTGTATTTGTTTGAAAAGTAGATTCAAGTGGAATGGAAACATCAGTTACATACCACGTCTTTCCATAAACTTCGCCTCTTGCAGGAACAAGTTCACCCTTATCTTCTTTTCCAATAAAGCCTGAAATAAGCAATTGACCCGGTTTGACATATGTGTTTTCCTCTACCTGCGCCTGACCTTCCTCAACATACATTTTTGTAATGATCGCTTTCTTATTCGCAACGATATGCCTCGGACTTAGCGCAGGTTCTTTTTCAGGAAGCTGTTTTTGCACAACTTCGAAATGATAGGTAGTCCCGCTTTGCTTAACACCAACCCACGTAATTTCTTCTAAACTCTCTGTAATCTCGCGCTGAATCTCTTGATTAGAAGGCAATTGAAAGATAAATTTACCCTTCTTTACTCCTAGCTCGACTGCTGCCTGCTTTAGTTTATGCTCCACTTCAGGTGTAGCACCGTTTACTGTAATAGACCAAACCATGTTCGATAAAATGAATATCAATACTAAACATCCAATTACTCCACTGAGAAAGCCTCTAGAATATATGATCCTTTTAATTACAAATGGAAAACCTTTTCTTTCATGAATTCGAATTCTACACCTTGTCCTCTTTAAGTGCGGCCTAATTCTCTTTACATCAGAAGTATAGAGCGAAAGAATAATAGTATCTTTATCCAGACGAACGATATCCCAAATTGGTATGTTGTACTCAATACAACGATTAATAAAAAGTTCTGAATAAGAACCCACTACTTTAATTCGAACAAATCCTGAAAAAAGTTCTCGTAAGTATTCCTTCATAGCAGCCTCCTGTATAGTCAGCCTGAGGATATCATAAGGCTTCTCATCAGTTATTAGGTCGATCAAGGTAAGAAACATGTTCAATTTTACCCTCAAGAAGTATCTCTTCTGGAAGAATTGTCTTAAGCATAAAATCTTTTCCTTTAATCAACAATTGGCCATTCTTAAGAAGGAGGCGAACTTCTTCATTAGAGAATTTTAAAACACCTTGATGATTCTCTATGTAGATATGCAGCTGTCCTACCATGGTTATTCGTGGTAAATCCATGACTGCATCTGCAGGAAGCTCTAATCTTCGGGTTAACCAGCTTTTTAGACCATGCTTCCACTTTGCCATGGATGCTCCCCCCTCTCCCTTCATCTTTATGAAAAGAATCGCAAAACTATCCCACTTACATTTGATTAAAATCCTGTTCTCATCTCATGCAAACTTAAAATGAATGATCGCGTTCCAACAAAAAAAGACGCCACCCGGCGTCTTTTGAACATTTTATTTCTTCATCTGTTTCATGCTTATCATCGAGGGATGCGGTTTTCTTGAGCGCGGCGGCCCAAGGATTTCCGACCAAATTATACCATCCCTTACATTCTTCTTATTTATCGAAAGATGCTTATCATTCTTATAAGAAGTTTGCTTCACATTCTTTTGAACTTTAATATCGTTCTCTAAATATCGATTCTCCCGCTTCGCCATCCGTCCTAGAGCTTCTTGATAAGCACTGACAGTCTCAGATTGAGGAGTTTCTTCTTCCCCTATCCCATTAGACTCTGAACGGCCTGAGGCGGTATTTCCCTGCTCTCTCCGACTTTGTGACTGCTGGCGATTGTTAGCAGCGGGTTTCGATTTCTGTTTTTCTTCCTCACTGCCCATTCGCTTAAGGAAACTAATAATTCCCCCGATAGCGACCAACACAAAAACAAAATTATTTAGTATCAGTTCAATCAGATTATCCAACAAGATCACCTCCACCACAGGACTTAGCAAACAGTTTAGCGATCATCCTCATCTTCTTCCTGATTCGGTTTCCCGATCATGTCACGCATATCTGTATCTGCTTCAATGTTCTTTAAATTCATATAGTCCATTACTCCAATATTACCAGCTCTTAGGGCTTCAGCCATTGCCATCGGTACCTCAGCCTCTGCTTCAACAACTTTAGCACGCATTTCCTCTACGCGAGCGCGCATTTCTTGCTCTTGGGCAACAGCCATCGCACGACGCTCTTCAGCTTTCGCTTGTGCAATATTTTTATCTGCTTCAGCTTGATCCGTTTGTAGAACCGCACCGATGTTTTTACCGATATCAATGTCTGCAATATCGATCGAGAGAATCTCAAATGCTGTACCTGCATCTAATCCTTTGGAAAGAACCGTATGAGAAATCATGTCTGGGTTCTCAAGTACCTTCTTATGATTTCCAGAAGAACCAATTGTACTAACAATACCTTCGCCTACTCGAGCAATAACAGTATCTTCACCAGCTCCACCTACAAGGCGGTCAATGTTAGCACGCACTGTAATTCTTGCTTTTGCTTTTACTTCAATTCCATCCATCGCAACACCTGCGATAAAAGGAGTTTCAATCACTTTCGGGTTAACACTCATTTGCACAGCTTCTAATACATCTCTACCCGCAAGATCAATCGCCGCGCCTCGTTCAAAGCTCAGTTCTATATTCGCGCGGTGCGCTGCAATTAACGCGTTAACAACACGGTCAACGTTACCACCAGCAAGATAGTGGCTTTCTAATTGATTTGTACTTAACTCAAGTCCCGCTTTTACAGCTTTAATTAACGGATTAATAACGCGCGATGGGATAACTCGACGTAATCTCATCCCCACAAGGTTAAAAATACTAACTCGCACACCAGCTGCTAATGCTGAAATCCACAACATAACAGGTACAAACGTGAAAAGAATCGCTAAACCAATAATAACTAACCCTACTATAACTAATAAACCCAACGTTCCAGTATCCATAATTTTCCTCCCTGATTTAAACTATTTATTTTCTCTTACAATGACTCTAGATCCATTTGTTTTTACAACCTTTACTGCTGTCCCAACTGTTAAGAAACTCCCCTCCGTTACAACGTCCAGACGTTCGTCTCCAAACTCCGCTATGCCCGATGGTCTAAGCGGAGTCACCGCTACACCTTCCATTCCAAGCAATTCTTCTCGAGTAGCATTTGAGACATACCCAAATTCTGACTTCGTTGAATCAGAAAGAACGATTTTTTTGAAGAAGCCACGATAGCCGAATAGCCGAATGAACAGATAAGAACCACCAATTGTAACCGTAACGGCAATAAGGACCGCAATTAAAACGTATTGCATCGATTGTCCTGAAGCAAGAACAACACTTGCTACAACGCCTACCGCCCCAAGAACGCCGAATATTCCAAAGCCAGGAATGAATATCTCGACGATGATCAGCACAACTCCGACAATCAATAGAAGAAGAGATTCCCATCCAGCAAAACCAGCAATCATATGACCAAAGAAGAACAGTAGAAGAGCGCCCGCTCCCATAAATCCTGGTACTCCAAATCCAGGTGAATACAGTTCCAATACAAGTCCCAAACTCCCTATAGATAATAAGATGGGAATAATAATAGGATTTGTAACAAAGCGTGCAATTCTCTCTGCAATACTAACTTCGGCATCACTTACTTCGGCATCCTTAAGATTTAGAACGCTTAGTAGTTCTGTGCGATCTTCTGCAGTCCCTTCGGCATATCCAACTTTCACTGCTTCCTGATCGTTAAGCGTTAAAAGCTCACCTTTAGGTGCATTATAATCCGGAAGATCTACATCAGGATCAGCCATTGCTAGCGCATACTTTGGATCTCGATCATTAAGTTCTGCGGCCGACTTCATAGCCGCATGCCAGAAAGACTCTGCTTTCTTTCCTGCCGTATTGCCAGATTGATCAATAATAGCAGCCGATCCCATAAGCGCTCCTGGTTCCATAATAATCTGATCCGCATTTAAAGCAATATAAGCGCCAGCTGAAAGTGCTCGATTCGTAACATATGCTGTAATCGGAACGTCTGATGCTTTCATAATCTTGGCAATATTATCAGCCGCATTCACTGCTCCTCCAGGCGTGTTAATTTCTAACACAATGTGATCTGCTCCCTGGTCCTCCGCATCCTGGATCGACCGTTTTAGAAATGCTTCCAACCCTCGCTCCACTTCCTGCTCAACAGGTATAAATGTAACGAGATCTCCTTCGCCTTCACCCAAAACTAACTCTCCAAAGAACGGAAGAAAAACCATCATCATGAAGCAAATACACATTAAAAACCTGACTATGTTTTTTCCGATAGTGATCCCTCCCTCCAACTTCCTAAGTATACGAATGAGATCATCATGAAGTTTCAATTTTATGTAGAAGAATATCTTTAGTATGACAAAAGGATTTAGAAAATACTAGTTTGAAATGGCATATGGATCGAAATTCTTTGAAATATGTCATAACTATTATTACTGCTCATTTGTTTCGTTTGTATGAGCGAGCGTTGATAAAAAAACACGCCCTGTTCATACAGGGCGTGTTTGCGCTTGATCATATTTATCCAACACTTAAGACATAACTAAGTTCATCTTCTCTTTAACAGGGAAGTGAACACCCAGTCAAGCCTTAAGGTCTGATTGTTTCAACTAGCCATCTTTAGAATAATATAATCTTCTAAAGTGACAGCATCACTTTATGATAAGTTTTTTTGTACAAGACGATTAACAAGTCCGCCGTCCGCTTTGCCTTTTACTCGAGGCATTAGCGCACCCATTACCATACCCATATCTTTCTTTGAAGACGCGCCAGTTTCAGAAATAACTTTCTGAACAATCTGGTCAACTTCTTCTTCAGAGAGTTGTTTCGGCAGGTAGACAGATAAAATCGACAGCTCTTCATCGAGATTCTGCACAAGATCACTTCGGCCAGCTTTTTCAAATTCAAGGAGGGAGTCTTTACGTTGCTTGACTTCGCGAGTGAGAACGGTAAGTTCTTCCTCTTCAGTTAAATCATGACCCAGTTTAATGGATTCATTCTGAATTGAAGATTTCACCATCCGAATAACAGATAGTTTGTTCTTCTCTTTGTTCTTCATCGCTACTTTCATATCTGCTGTTAAACGGTCATTTAGACTCACTGACCTAACACCCTCTCTTAGAACTTACGCTTTTTCCTTGCTGCCTCAGATTTCTTTTTACGCTTTACACTTGGCTTTTCATAGTGCTTGCGCTTCTTTACTTCAGCCATAGTGCCTTCTTTAGAAACCGTTCTCTTGAAGCGACGCAGAGCATCATCGATCGACTCGTTCTTACGCACGCGAGTTTCCGCCATCTCTATCCCTCCCTCCAAAACATAGACAATCATAACACATGACTTTCTAACAAAGACATGTCACCTGCAATTATAATACATCCCGTCCTGTTTATCAACATTTCTTTCGTATATTTTATTTCTTTTAGTCTTACTAAAGATTTTTTCGTCTTTCACTCATGATTGCTTTAAAACCGCAACTAAGAGAAAATTAACTATTTGAATGAGCGGTGGTTATAATGAAAACTTTTTTCCATAGCAATGAGAAAAAACGAGCATGTAACACGGATCCTGTCCATAAACTTTCATTGGAAAGGGGAAGTGCCTAAATTGAGTCAATATATTGCATCTTTCATCGTCTTCATTAGTATTTTTCTTTTTGGAATGGCTGTGCTCCGCGTTGGACTAAATACCATCTCCAGTTCCAGGCTACAAACATGGCTTTATCGGGCTGCTTCAACGCCTTTACGCGGACTTATTACCGGCGCTGTTATAACAGCCCTGTTACAAAGCAGCTCTGCTGTTATGGTCATTACAATAAGCTTAATTGCGGCTAAGCTGCTTACCTTTAGACAGTCAATTGGAATTATTCTTGGCACGAATATTGGGACTACCATTACAGCTGAATTAATGACTCTTAATCCTGATCAACTTGTCATACCGCTATTACTGAGCGGCTTTATCTTGCTTCAAGTTAGAAAACAGCTGCTTTTCAGCATTGGAACAGTTCTGTTCGGCTTAGGTTGTATTTTCGTTGCTATGCATGGGCTAGAAGCACTTGCTATACCTTTATCGACTTTATCATTTATTAAAGATGTTATCCATAATACGAATTCAAACCTTATGTATGGTATTGGAATTGGGACATTATTAACTGCAGTCATCCAATCAAGTACAGCAACAACGGGAATTACAATGAGCTTTATTAATCAGGACTTACTTACTCTTTCCTCAGCGATCGCCATCCTTTATGGAGCGAATATCGGCACTTGTATCACAGCGGTCATAGCAAGTATCGGAAGCAGTGAAGAAGCTAAACTTGCTGCTTATGCTCACGTTTGGATAAACATTATAGGTGTAGTCATCTTCTATCCGTTAATAGGGATTTTTGGGACGATAGCTTCTACCCTTACTACCTTTCCTGACGTTCAACTTGCTCACGTTTCTATTCTCTTTAACGTCTTGTCTTCTTTACTATTTTTACCTGTAACTGGTTTGTTAGCACTATCAATTGAAAGAATACACTCAAAAAACATTTTAATATAAAGCTCGCGACTTCAGCATAAATTCTCGGGTTTCGTTCAATAGACTGTCACCTTATTATTTACTGAGAAAACCATAATCCCTATCCTTCATAATATCTAAAAAAACCCCATGACTTCTGTTAATAGAAGTCATGGGGTCGTTATATTAATAATCCGTATCCGCTGTTTCACCTTGAACAATTTTAACTCCAGCACTAGCTCCAATACGTGTAGCTCCTGCATCAATCATAGCTTGAGAACCTTCTAGGTCGCGAACTCCTCCAGAAGCTTTCACACCAATGTTCGGCCCAACTGTATTTCTCATTAATTTAATATCTTCAACTGTAGCTCCACCAGTTGAAAAACCAGTTGATGTCTTAACATAGTCAGCCCCAGCTTTTACCGAAAGCTCACACGCGCGTGTTTTTTCTTCATCAGTTAGAAGACAAGTCTCAATAATTACCTTAACAAGCGCCTTACCTTTCGCCGCTTCAACAACAGCTTTGATATCTTGCTCTACAAGGTCGTTATTTCCGTCTTTAAGTGCACCAATGTTAATAACCATATCTACTTCAGTAGCACCCTTTTGAATCGCATCATTTGTTTCGAAGGCTTTTGTTTCTGTTGTAACGGCTCCTAGAGGGAAACCAATTACTGTACAAACTTTAGCTTCAGCACCTTGCAACATTTCCGCAGCGAGGGAAACCCAAGTAGGATTAACGCAAACTGAAGCAAAATTAAATTCTCTTGCTTCTTCACAAAGCTTTTCGATCTGCGCTCTGCTAGTATCTGGTTTTAGTGCTGTGTGATCAATCATTTTTGCTAGTTCTTTATTCATGATAGTCATCCTTCCGATTCTGTTTTAGTTAGGCTAATTTAAGGGTTCAGCCCATTAGCTTAAAATGAAGCAACTGCAGCAGTTGGCTCGTCCTCGTTCATAACGCGAACAAATTGACCTTCATTATAAGGATATCCTGGTTTAGTGATTTTCACTTTAACAATTTTTCCAATCATTTCTTCAGATGCTTCGAAAATTACTTTCATATAGTTCGCTGAATAACCAACGAATAAGTTTGATTCCGGGTCATCCTTGTACTTCTCTTCTGGAATTACCTCAAGTACTTCACCTTCATAATGGGACGCGTACTCTTTCGCAAGTTGATTCGAAAGCTCAATTAAATGATGAACGCGCTTGTTCTTAACTTCATCATCAACCTGGTCTTCCATCCGAGCTGCAGGCGTCCCTGTTCTCTTTGAAAATGGGAAAACGTGAAGTTCCGAGAATTTATGCTTTGCAATAAAGTCATATGTCTCTTTAAATTCCTCATCTGTTTCACCAGGAAAGCCGACAATAACGTCAGACGTAATGGCTAATCCCGGAAGTGCTTTTTTCAAACGCTCTAAGCGCTCACCAAACATTTCCATCGTATACTTTCTTCTCATCCGCTGTAATACTGTATTGGATCCAGATTGAAGCGGTATATGAAGATGTGGAACAACTTTTTCAGATTGATTCAATACTTCGATCACTTCATCAGTTACCTGACTGGCTTCAATAGAAGAAATCCGAATTCGCTTAAGACCTTTCACTTTAGCATCAAGGTCACGAAGAAGCTGAGCAAAGTTGTAATCTTTCAAATCCTCTCCATACCCTGCTGTATGGATACCCGTTAGAACGATTTCTTTATAACCGGCATTAACAAGCTGTTGAGCTTGTGAAATGACCGCTTCCGGTTCACGAGATCTGAGAAGCCCTCTTGCCCAAGGAATAATACAGAAAGTACAGAAATTGTTACAACCTTCTTGAATTTTAAGAGAAGCTCGCGTGCGGTCTGTAAAAGCTGGAACTTCAAGCTCTTCATATACACGCGCTTTCATAATATTGCCTACGCCATTTACAGGCTCTCGTTCGCGCTTATACTGTTCAATATAATCAAGCATTTTAACGCGATCCTGTGTTCCTACAACAACATCCACTCCAGGAATAGCCATAATTTCTGCAGGTGACGTTTGAGCATAACAACCTGTTACACAAATGACGGCATCAGGATTTTTACGAATCGCACGACGAATAACCTGCCTGCTTTTTTTATCCCCAGTATTCGTTACTGTGCACGTATTAATAACATAAACATCAGATGCATGATCGAACTCAACGCGTTCATAATCATGATCTTTAAACAACTGCCATATCGCTTCAGTTTCGTAATGGTTTACTTTACAGCCTAATGTATGGAAAGCAACTGAAGGCATATAATCACCTCGTTAGTTCAAAATGATAAGAAACTGCTGCCAGCACGTACATGGCAGCCGTTTCTGTTCGCAAAATCCTTGGACCAAGTCCACATGAAGCAAAACCAGCTTGAATTAAACTCGCTACTTCATTATCTGAAAGTCCGCCCTCTGGTCCAAATACGACCATTATTCGGTCATTCACATTTGCCTCGTGAAGCGTCTGAACAAGCATAGCAGTTTCTCCTGCTCTCGCTTCCTCTTCATAAGCAATTAATTTATAATCATAAGACTCACTTGCTTTAATAAGTGATGAAATGGAACAAGGCATTTCAATCGATGGAATGGTTGTTCGATGGGATTGTTCAGCCGCTTCTTTCGCAATTTTTTTTAGTCTCTGCAACTTTTTAGCGCTTTTTTGCTCATCCCATTTTACAATAGAACGCTCAGCTTTAAAAGGGATAAACTGATCTGCACCTAGTTCTGTGCCCTTTTGTATAACAGTTTCTAATTTATCTCCTTTAGGCAGTCCTTGAACAATTGTAACATGAACAGGGAGTTTTTTTTGTTCCTCCAACCATTCTAATGGAACAGCTTTGATTAAGTCCGAATTAATTTCTTCTAATTCGCATAGGGCTGATTTACCGTCTTCAGTGCAACATATGATGTTGTCGCCCACTGTCATTCTCATCACTTTCGAAATGTGCTTCACATCTTCCCCTTCAATAGCAACGTAATCGTCTTGAACTTGAGAGGCAGAAATAAAATATCGTTGCATCGTTCTACCTCCTTACTCGTGGGGTTTTCTGGCAATAAACGCAACCCAATCTTCCATTTGGAGCGTTTCTTCGATGATAAGACCCTGTTCAATAATCGACTGTTTTACTTCCTGCTTTTTCGCAGAGATAATACCCGAGGTGATAAATGCACCACCTGGTTTAAGGACGCGAGCCACATCGTCTGTAAAGCGAATAATAATTTCTGAAAGTAAATTAGCGACAATGACATCGTAGGTTTCATCAATACCCTCAAGAAGATTATTTTGACTGACATTAATTTTGTGATGAACTTTATTTAATTTAGTATTTAACGCAGCACTTTTAACAGCTATTTCATCAAGGTCAAGAGCATCAACTGATTCAGCGCCAAGACTAGCAGCCGCGATACTTAAAACACCTGACCCCGTACCAACGTCAATCACACGCTGACCCGGCTCAATAATCTTTTCAAGCGCTTGAACACACAATACCGTTGTCGGATGTGTTCCTGTACCGAAAGCCATACCAGGATCAAGCTCAATAATAATTTCATCTGTTGTGACAGGCTTGTAATCTTCCCATGTGGGTGTAATCGTAATTCGTTCAGATATTTTGACAGGTTTATAATATTTTTTCCACGCTGTAGCCCATTCTTCCTCATTCACTTCACTGATTTGAACAGTGTTATGCCCTAAATCAATATCGTAGACAAGTAGCCCATTAATCGCTTCTTTAATTTGTTCAACCGTTTCACCAAGAAAACTATTGACAGGCAAGTAAGCTTTCAAGATAACGCCTTCTTCAGGATAATCATCTGGATTGAGCTGATAAACCTCTCCGAAAGTAGTATCCCATACTTTCACAAGATCCATTGGGTCTTCAATGACTACCCCACTGGCACCTGCTTCATGTAGAATGTTTGATACTGCTTCAATTGCTTCGTTTGTCGTATGAATGCTTATCTCAGACCATTTCATTCATTGCCCACTCCTCTTTTGGATCCTTTTTTTCGGAAAGGAAACAGGCAGGCCACTTGAAATAGTAGCCTGCAATCTGTTACCAGCTTTCACCTTACTTATTCTCCTTTGAACGCCTTTTTCACTTTAGAGAAAAAATTCTCATGCTGTTCGTCAGGTACCTGTCCTGAAATTTCACTAAACTCCCGTAGAAGCTCTTTTTGTCGATCAGTTAAGTGCTTAGGAGTAATCACTTGAATTTTAACATGTTGATCTCCCTGGCCATAACCACGTACGTTCTGAATACCTTTCCCTTTCAAACGGAAATTAGTTCCACTTTGTGTACCAGCTGGCACTTTAAGCTTCACTTTACCATGAAGGGTCGGCACTTCAATTTCATCTCCAAGACCTGCTTGTGAGAAGGTGATCGGCATCTGACATAACACATCATCGCCACTACGTTCGTAAAAGTCATGTGATCTCACATAAACAACTACAAATAAGTCTCCTGGAGGTCCACCGTTAACGCCAGCTTCCCCTTTTCCAGTTATGCGGATTTGTTGACCTTCATCGATTCCTGCAGGGAGTTTAACGTGAATTTTCTTTTTCACTTCAACTTTCCCTTTACCGCGACACGTCTTACACTTATCTTTAATAAGTTTGCCTGTACCTTCACAGTGATGACATACGCGACGATTAACTACTCGGCCAAACGGAGTATTTTGCTCCACATTCAACTGACCAGCGCCACCACAGTGTGAACAAGTTTCAGGTGAAGTTCCTGGTTTTGCCCCAGAACCATCACATGTTGAACATTCTTCTTCTTTCGGAATAAAGATATCCGTCTCTTTACCAAATGCCGCTTCTTCAAAAGTTAGTTCCATTGAATACTGAAGGTCAGCACCCTGTCTCGGAGCATTTGGATTACGGCGACCTCCGCCACCAAAGAACATATCAAAAATGTCGCCAAAGCCACCGAAGTCAGCTCCTCCGCCACCAAATCCTTGATTTGGATCTGTGTGCCCAAACTGATCGTACTGAGCTTTTTTCTGAGAGTCACTTAATACTTCATAAGCTTCCGTCACTTCTTTAAACTTCTCATCTGCACCCGGCTCCTGGTTGATGTCTGGGTGATATTGCTTAGCAAGCTTTCGATAAGCTTTTTTCAGCTCGGCATCAGAAGCATCCTTACTAACGCCCAGCACTTCATAATAATCTCGTTTACTCATCGTATCCACTCCCGATTCTCTTCACATAACGTTTATCATATCATTGAGTTTATACGCTCTGCAATACTCTATGGTAAGCACCAGTGAACGCTAATAGTAAATTGGGTAAAGTTGGATAATAACCTCAAAAGTTAATTGGTGAATATTACCTCAACTATCACTCTCACCCGATTTTTAGAATTTTTCAAGTATAGAGAAAACGTGACCTGTGATTAGTTATTGTTCAACTGCAACCAACATTCTTAGCATACGTATTATATAGAATTGAATGGATTGCATTTTAAACGAAAAAAGTCAAAGTCAAGATACGCCTGACTTTGACTTTTTTTCGTATCATCTTCTTACTTTTTGTCGTCGTCTACCTCTTCATACTCAGCATCAACGACGTTATCATCAGCTTGTTCAGCTCCGCCTTCTTCGCCAGCTTGAGCCTGTTGAGCTTGTGCAGCCTGCTCATAGACTTTCATTGATAAGGCTTGAACGATTTCTTGAAGCTCATCTTTCGCAGTGCGAATTGCTTCAATGTCATCATTTTCAAGAGCTGCTTTCACTTTATCTTTTGCTTCATTAGCTTTTGTCACTTCTTCTTCCTCTACTTGACCTTCAAGGTCTTTTAGAGTTTTATCAGTAGTGAATACGAGCTGATCAGCTTCGTTACGTGTTTCAACTTCTTCACGACGCTGCTTATCTTCTTCAGCGTTAGCTTCAGCGTCTTTCACCATGTTTTCAATTTCGTCATCTGAAAGACCACTTGAAGATTTGATTGTAATAGACTGTTCTTTATTCGTACCAAGATCCTTCGCACGAACGTTCACGATACCGTTTTTGTCGATATCAAATGAAACTTCGATTTGCGGAGTTCCTCGTGGAGCTGGAGGAATGTCAGTTAACTGGAAGCGACCAAGAGTCTTGTTATACTGAGCCATTTCACGCTCACCTTGCAGTACATGAATGTCAACTGATGGCTGGTTATCAGCAGCAGTTGAGAATGTCTGTGACTTACTAGTTGGAATGGTTGTATTACGTTCAATAAGCTTCGTAAATACGCCACCCATTGTTTCAATACCAAGAGAAAGTGGAGTTACGTCAAGAAGAACAACGTCCTTCACATCACCAGCAATTACACCAGCTTGAATTGCAGCACCAAGAGCAACAACTTCATCAGGGTTAACGCCTTTATGTGGATCCTGTCCAGTTTCTTTTTTAATAGCATCTTGTACTGCAGGAATACGAGTAGAACCACCAACAAGAATAACTTTATCAAGTTCAGATGGTGACATTCCAGCATCTTTAAGAGCCTGGCGAGTAGGTGCCATTGTACGTTCTACAAGATTTGCAGAAAGCTCTTCGAACTTAGCACGAGTCAGGTTAAGCTCAAGGTGTTTAGGTCCTGAAGCATCTGCTGTGATAAATGGAAGAGAAATTTGCGTTTGTGCTACGCCTGAAAGATCTTTCTTCGCTTTTTCAGCAGCGTCTTTCAAACGTTGTAGTGCCATTTTATCCTGACCTAGGTCAACACCAGTATCTTTCTTAAATTCAGCTACTAGATGATCGATAATAACTTGGTCAAAGTCGTCACCACCAAGACGGTTATCACCAGCAGTAGACTTAACTTCAAATACGCCTCCGCCAAGTTCAAGGATCGATACGTCAAAAGTACCGCCACCAAGGTCAAATACTAGGATTGTTTGATCTTCATCTTCTTTATCAAGACCGTAAGCAAGCGCTGCAGCAGTTGGTTCGTTTACAATACGCTCTACTTCAAGTCCAGCGATTTTACCAGCGTCTTTTGTTGCTTGACGCTCAGCATCGTTAAAGTAAGCAGGCACTGTAATAACCGCTTTTTCAACGCCTTCACCAAGATAATCTTCAGCGTAAGATTTTAGCTTCTGAAGAATGATCGCAGAAATTTCTTGAGGAGAAAATGATTTACCCTCAACGTCTTCTTTATGATCAGTACCCATATGACGCTTAATGGATTGAATTGTGTTTGGGTTTGTGATTGCTTGACGCTTCGCAACTTCACCTACTAGACGTTCTTCATCTTTAAATGCAACGACAGATGGAGTTGTACGGCTACCTTCCGGGTTCGGGATAACGGTAGCTTCTCCGCCTTCCATTACTGCAATACAAGAGTTTGTTGTACCTAAGTCAATACCGATAATTTTACTCATTACATTCTACCTCCTATTTCTTAATATGTAGTTAAGAGCTTACCTTTACCATTGCTGGTCGAAGGACGCGATCGTTTAGTTGATAGCCTTTTTGTAAGACCTCTACAACCACATCTGAATCATGTTCATCTGATTCAACCTGCATGACAGCCTGATGGAGATGCGGGTTGAATGCTTCTCCTACAGAACCAATTTCTTCGACACCTTCATTAGCAAGTGCCTCTTTCAACTGACGATACACCATTTCCATTCCGGTAAGCAATGACGTTACTTGCTCACTATCGCTTTGAACAGCTAGTGCACGTTCGAAATTATCCATAGCTGGGAGTAACCCTTCAGCTAATTTTTGAGAACGGTATTTTGCATCTGCATTTCGTTCTTCACGCGTTCTGCGGCGGAAGTTATCGTATTCTGCCTGAGTGCGCATATATTTATTCTCAAGCTCTTCAACCTGCTGTTGCAAGTTCTCAAGCTCTTCATTTTCATTGGTTTCAGATACTTCAATCACTTCAGGTTCATCATTCTCTTCAGCATTTTGCTCAAGATTCTCTTCCTCTTCAGTTAGAAGTTCTTCTTCCTCTTGATGACTGTTTTGCTTTTCCACGAATTTCACCTCCCTAACGAAATATAACAAATCTTTCTCCCATAGAAAAGGATGGAAGAAATGTTTCTCCCACCTTCTTCACTATTACCAATTTACCAGTGTTTGAAACTTTGATATCGATCGGTCAAGGTTCGAGTAAGATCATTTGCTAGAAAACCAAGAATACTCATTGAACGATGATATTCCATTCTAGTCGGCCCAAGCAAAGCGATAGAGCCCATTCGCTTGCCTTCTATGAAATAGTCGGCGGTTACGATGCTACAATGCTGCATCGCCTCAAGATCATTTTCCTGACCAATTTTAACTTCAATTCCATTTTTCTCAGGTCGAAGTATGTTATACATAACGTCTTCTTGTTCAAATGTATTAAGTAACAACCTGACTTTATCAATATCTTTGAATTCAGGCTGGGTCAGAATATTAGTCTTGCCTCCGTAATACACTTTTTCAGCATTGGTATAGAGAAAAAGATTTTCAAGCATTGTATTAACCTGATTATAATTCTCAATATGTTTCTTTAAGACAGTTGCCATTTCTTTCATCATAGTCGACTTCAAGGAGATTAGTGGAACGTCCTTCAAGCGTTCATTCATGATGTTCACAACTTTTTCAATATCAGACATACTGACCGAAGGCGGGATTTGCATCGTTCGGTTCTCGACATGTCCACTGTCAGCCACCAAAATCACAACGGCCGTATCCTTTGACAAGGGAATGATCTGAATTTGTCGAAGTTTCGTTTCAAATACTTCAGGTCCAAGAATAATGGACGTATATTGAGTTAGCTCTGATAGTATTCCAGCAGATTGTTGAATCACTTTCTCTACTTCCACCATTCTCTCCGCAAAAAGAGAATGAATGTTATTCACATCTTTTTTCGAAAGCACAGGTGGAGACAGAAGATGATCAACATAAAAACGATATCCCTTTTCAGAAGGTACTCTTCCAGAAGAACTATGTGTCTTCTCGATATAGCCCATCTCTTCAAGGTCCGCAAGTTCATTACGAATGGTTGCAGAACTGAAAGTCACATCTTCACGCTTAGAAATCGTGCGTGATCCAACAGGCTCAGCCGTTTGAATGTAGTCATTAATCAATAACTGCAAAATGAATAGTTGACGTTCTGTTAACATCTCCTCATCACCTCTGTTAGCACTCTAATGTGCTGAGTGCTAAATCTATTAATAAGGTAACAGAAACTTATTTTAGTTGTCAATCATTACGTTAATCATTATTGTGACTAAACATTTCCAACAATAGAAAGGCTTTTAATTATCGCTTTATCGGGGTACTCTGAAGACCACCATCACTACCTTAGTTAACAACCCAAGGGCCTAATTGACAACGATGTCACTAGATAGCAAGAAATTCTTGAAATACTTCATTGCCTAAAAAGAAGCCTTGCTCTGTCAATGCAATATGTGATCCAGTATCTTTCAAGAGGTCGCTTCGGACTAATTTTTCAATTTGCTCACTAAAAACTTCCTCAATCGACTGATTAAATTTATACTTAAACGTCTCTTTTGAAACGCCCTCTCTCATTCGAAGGCCCATAAACATTTCTTCTTCCATTCGTTCGTTTTTCGTTAGAACATTGTCATCCATATACGGAAAATTGTTCTCATCTATTTTAGTCATATATTGCTTAAGCGGACCAGCATTTGCTCGTCGTACCCCATCAATATAGCTGTGAGCACCCGCACCTATTCCATAATACTCATTATTCTTCCAGTACGTTATGTTGTGTCGGCTCTCGTATCCAGGCTTTGCGAAGTTACTAATCTCATATTGCATAAGACCAGCTTCCTCAAGGCGTTTCATTAGAAGCTCATACATATCAGCTTCAGCTTCTTCTGTTGGAAGAGGCAATTCTCCTTTACGCCATTTGTTATAGAACACTGTTTTCT
Source organism: Pseudalkalibacillus sp. JSM 102089 (assembly GCF_041366475.1). Classification (NCBI taxonomy): domain Bacteria; kingdom Bacillati; phylum Bacillota; class Bacilli; order Caryophanales; family Fictibacillaceae; genus Pseudalkalibacillus; species Pseudalkalibacillus sp. JSM 102089. The sequence continues at coordinate 202,219 of NZ_JBEWYW010000004.1, read as the reverse complement.
TCTCTACCTGCAAGGAATAAGAAGAAATATGAGTAATCCCTAATTCAATTGCTTTTGTAATTGACTCTGAGAATTGTTCAATAGTTTGTTCTGGTAATCCGAACATCAGATCCAGTGAGAGGTTAACAAAACCCTCACTCTGTGCCATCTGAACAATTTCTCCGATTTCTTCAACGGAATGACCTCTGCCAAGCTTGTTTAGAAGCGTATCTTGGAATGCCTGAGCTCCGATACTTAATCGATTCACACCGTACTTCTTCATAATTCGAAGTTTCTCAGATGTGACACTCCCAGGATTTGCCTCCATTGAAAACTCGAGGTGCTCGGATACATACGGACCAAAGCGTTCTTGAACGTCTTTTAAAAATCGCTCAAGCTGCGCTTCATTTAATGCTGTAGGTGTTCCTCCACCTACAAATATTGTGTCTATTCGATTGGTCGGGAATCGTTCCAATGTATTTTTCATTTCAGTATCCATATGAGCTAAATAGTCATCCACAGGCTGACCTTGCATAAAAACTTTATTAAAATCACAATAGTGGCATATATAGTCACAGAACGGAATGTGTAAATAAACAGCGTTAACCATTTCAATCACTGCTTTCTGGCATAATGTAAAGACCGCAGAAACGCTCTGCGGTCTTCTAACCTACATAGTATAAAAATCAACTCAGCACTTCAACTAAAGTACCTTAATTATTCTTCGTGTTATCCTGACGGAGGACAGCCATAAATGCTTCTTGAGGCACTTCTACTTTACCTACCGTTTTCATTCGTTTCTTACCTTCTTTTTGTTTTTCAAGTAGCTTACGCTTACGAGAAATATCTCCACCGTAACATTTTGCTAGTACGTTTTTACGCATAGCTTTGATTGTAGAACGGGCAACAATTTTCTGTCCAATAGAAGCCTGAATCGGGACTTCAAATTGCTGTCTTGGGATAAGGTCTTTCAACGTCTCAGTAATGTCTTTACCACGATCATAGGCAAAGTCTCTGTGAACGATAATGGATAGTGCATCAATTGTCTCCCCATTAAGAAGAATGTCCATTTTAACAAGGTTTGAAGCTCTATACCCAATTAATTCGTAGTCGAAGGACGCATAGCCTTTCGTACTTGACTTCAATTGATCAAAGAAATCATAAACAATTTCGGAAAGGGGAATATGATAAACAATATTCACACGACTTTCATCCATATATTGCATATCGATAAAGTCACCGCGTTTACCTTGACATAACTCCATAATAGCACCGACATAATCATTAGGTGACATAATTGTCGCCTTTACATATGGTTCTTGCACTTCCGCAATAGATTGCGCATCAGGCATCATTGCAGGGTTATCGATAATCACTTCTTCTCCGTCTGTAAGTTTAACTTGATAAATAACACTCGGAGCCGTCGTAATCAAATCAATGTTAAATTCTCGTTCAATCCGCTCCTGCACGATTTCCATATGAAGAAGCCCAAGAAAACCACAGCGGAAACCAAAGCCGAGGGCTTGAGATGTTTCTGCTTCGTATTGAAGCGAAGAATCGTTTAACTCAAGACGTTCAAGAGCCTCGCGGAGATCATTGTATTGCGCTGAGTCTACTGGATAAAGACCACAGTATACCATTGGATTCATTCTCCGATAACCAGGTAGAGGAGTTGCAGCAGGATTTTTCACAGCTGTAATTGTATCCCCTACACGAGAATCTCCCACATTCTTAATCGCTGCAGTAAGGAAACCAACATCGCCGACAGAAAGTTCTTTCTTAGATACCGGCTTAGGATTAAACACGCCAAGCTCATTTACTTCAAATTCTTTACCTGTCGCCATCATACGGATCTTATCGCCGACCTTAACAGATCCCTCTGTTATACGAATATAAGCAACTACTCCCCTATATGGATCATAAAGAGAATCAAAGATAAGCGCTTGAAGCGGCCCTTCAGGATCTCCTTGTGGAGCGGGTACTTTCTCCACAATTTGTTCTAGAATGTCTTCTATACCAATTCCAGACTTAGCTGAAGCAAGTACTGCGTCAGAAGCATCCAAACCAATTACATCTTCTACTTCTTGCCTCACTCGTTCAGGCTCAGCACTCGGTAAATCGATCTTATTAATAACTGGAAGGATTTCTAAATCATTGTCAAGAGCAAGGTAAACGTTCGCTAGCGTTTGAGCTTCAATTCCCTGTGCTGCATCAACAATTAATAATGCTCCTTCACAAGCTGCCAGGCTCCTAGATACTTCATAAGAGAAGTCGACATGTCCTGGTGTATCGATTAAATGAAAAATGTACTCTTCTCCATCTTTCGCTGTATAAGTAAGCTGAACAGAATTCAGTTTAATCGTAATTCCTCTTTCACGTTCGAGATCCATCGCATCGAGCGTTTGAGCTTTCATTTCACGGTCAGTTAACGCACCTGTCCGTTCTAAAATGCGGTCTGCAAGAGTCGATTTTCCATGGTCGATATGAGCAATAATGGAAAAATTTCGAATCCTGGACTGTCTTTTCAATTTTTCTTCAAGGTTCATCTACAATCACTCCTAAGGCGAAACTACGCTAGTATAGATTATAGCAATACCGCTGTCCAGATTCAATCCGGAATCCACCCATTTACATAGACTATGAATTTCTCTTAGAAATTCCTCTCTTTTTTTACAAGAAAGAATAACACTCTGTGACGTTTCAAGACTCAAATAATATATTAAATAGCTTAGCTTTATTAGCTTATACTTTCGGTTCTCGATTTTTAACATAGCCAATAATTTAAAAAAAGGCCGCAAATGCGACCTTTATGATTTAAAAAAAGAAAGAAGTGTCGTAATTAATGTGAATACAAACGCTAAAAGGGTTTTAATTAATGCTGATAACCAGTTACTAAGCTTTGAACCGAGGTCTCCTAGCACATTAAATTCATTTGCACCTTCTAACGTTTCTTGTTTATTTTGGAGATCGCTTTGTGTAATGGATGTTCCTAAAATTTCAGCTTCAACACCATTAGATGCAGTCTTGATTTGAAAAGCTCCAGTACTTTCATAATCCTGCATATGATTCATATTTCTAGAAGCTTGTTCCATTCCAAGAAGCACTCCAAACAAAAGCAATGAAACAAGAAGAAAACATTTAAGAAAAAAAGATGCCATCACTTCGGCCCCTTCCTGAAATAGCTCGTCCTTCAGTAATACCTATGCAAAAAAAGCCAAAATATACTCAATGGGTATACATTCCACTGTTTTGTTGGTTTACTTCACCATGAAGGCAGCTATTAAGCCCTCCAGATATGACATTCGCCATATCTTCTATAAAAACATCTACTTCTTTAGGTGTAACCATTAAGTTATGTCCCATAGGAGCAAGAACCTCTCGGATTAAATTACGTTTTTCTTCATCTTCTAGCGTACCAATCATACCAAGAAATGTTTGTCTTTTCTCTGCATCAGGGAGATCATCCTCTGTATATGTTTTTCTTTCTCCGAAAGTCATTCCCGCAGGAGCTAATGATTTCGATGGCTTTCCTTTTTCCTTCAACTCTCTTCCAAAATGTTTCAATATAAAATCAATCGTATCACTCGTTATAGAGACAGCGTCAACAACTGTTGGTATGCCAATCGCTATTACTGGTATGCCGAGTGTATCAAAACTTAGCTCTTTACGCTTATTTCCTACACCTGAACCTGGATGAATTCCTGTATCAGAAATTTGTATCGTTGTATTTACACGCTCGATTGATCTTGAAGCAAGCGCATCTATTGCAATCACGAAATCCGGCTTAGCTTTTTCAATAACCCCATGGATAATATCGCTCGTTTCAATCCCGGTTACCCCCATGACACCTGGAGTAATTGCGCTTACAGGGCGAAACCCTTCTGAAACACTTTCTGGTTGAAGCTCAAATAAGTGGTTAGTAATAAGCAAATTTGAAACAACCAATGGGCCAAGTGAATCTGGAGTAACATTCCAATTGCCGAGCCCAACAATAAGACAACTCGCTTCTTTTGCAATATTCTGTTGTTTAAGGAAAGCCGCAAATTCATGAGCAAAGACATCCTGAACGGTTTGTTGAAGAGCAGAGTCTTTTCGACGAATTCCCTGTACTTCGAAGGTAAGATAATGGCCTGCTTTTTTACCTATCTCTTTCTCACCCTCTTCTGTCACTTCAACGGTTGTAATATTTACTCCCTTTTCATTTCTTTCTTTCACAATAACGCCTTTAAGCCCATCAGGCTTATCTTCTTTCATGCTTTTTGCTTTTTTCTCTTTCACCATTTCTTGCGCTTCAACCGCAAGATCTGTTCTCACCTGATATTTTTCTAGATCAACGAATCCCATCAGATCACCTCTCATTCTATCTGTTACATGTTAGCGTAACCCTGAAATAAGGTTTTCATTCTCTATTGCAATTCATTGTGCTATTTGATAGAATGTTTCTTGTTCTATGCACGGATATGACATGGAATTGTTAAGCCTTGCAAGGAGGTGAAAGGTATGCCAAATATTAAATCTGCGGTTAAACGCGTTAGAACTCAATCTGATCGTCGCGCTAATAACCTCGCTTTCAAATCTGAAATGCGTTCTGCAATCAAGACTTTTGAAGCGAAAGTTGAAGCAAAAGACGTTGAAGCTGCGAAAACAGCTCTTAACCAAGCTTCTAAGCGCATCGACAAAGCTGCTGATAAAGGAATCATTCATAGAAACACAGTAGCACGTAAAAAATCTCGTCTAACTAAAATGTACAACGAGATTTCAGCGTAATTCCTTAAAAACGTTAAAAGCTGTTGGGGCAACCCAACAGCTTTTTTTATGTGTTTTTAATTTTAGTAACTAACAATTCAAGAATAAGTTTTTTATCCATTCTACCTGTTTTCATTTCGTAATCCGATTCTGCGATTTGGTCTAGAATAAAACGCAACTTTTCTTCATGAAAACTTCGACTTTGCTGCTGTGCAATCTTAACCGCATAAGGATGCAGTTTAAGTGTTGAAGCCATTTGCTTTTGACCATAACCTCGCTTAGAAAGTTCAGTAACCTGGTATATAATCCGAAACTGCCTGCCGATTAAAGAAAGAATTTTGATTGGTTCTTCATTTATTTTTAATAAATCATATAAAATACGAAAGGCTTTATCTAGGTCTTTTCTAACAATACGGTCTATTAGCGCAAAAATATCATTTTCTAATGTTCTTGCAACAAGGAGATCTACAACCTCTGCATTGACAACTCCACCCTCACCAACGTAAAGAGCCATCTTATCAATTTCCTGCTGCAATAACATCAAATGACTACCTGTTAATTGAACAAGCCTCTCTTCGCCTTCCTGGTCAAATGTAACACCATTCTCTTTCGCTCGTTGCTGAAGCCAATCCCCAAGATGACTTTCTTGTAAAGCCTCAGCTTTCACAAAGGCTCCTGCTTTCTTAATTGATTTCACCAATTTTTTTCTCTCATCCAACTTTTCATAAGGTGCTTCAATAATGAGTATCGTAAAAGGAGAAGGGTTTTCAGCATATCGTTGAAGGGAATCAAGATCATGCTCAACTTTGCTTTTGTCCCTAGCAGCTGTTAAAAACAATGGATTCTTTACTATTATCACCCGCTTCTCGCCGAGAAACGGCAGCGTTTCAGCATCTTCTACGGCAGCTTGTACAGGGATTTCGTTTAAATCATAATAAGCAAGTCCAAATTCTCTTTCCTCTTCAGGTAGCGCCTGTTCAATGATCATTTTTTGCAGCTCATCAATTAGGAAAGCTTCTGTTCCTGTTAAGAGATATAGTGGATCTAACTTGTTCTGTTTGATTTTCTTTTTTAAGTCTGAAATGGACATTTATGTACACCTCGATTTTATTCGTCCATTCCTATCCTAATAGCAGACAACAAAGTTGGCAAGTAGAAAAGGGAAGCCGGCTGCTACAACCAGCCTCCCATTTATAGTAAACGCTGCTCCGTAAGGCCTAGGACTCTTACCAAGCAACGATGTTCGGTGTGTAGTAGATAGGATATCCTATGCACAGTTAAAGTATGGGTGACAACTCTTTACAGGAAAGGGAGTGATTTTTTCGCATAAATTACGTTCATTAAAAACTTAAACAGTTCATGGATAATAAAGACATGAGGAATAATACATGATACAATATTGTTTGAAATGTACATTTAAAGGAAAATCCCTACATAAAGACTACATAGGTAGTTAACAGTGAATACTATTGGGGAAGCAGGAGGGAAGGCAAATGAACGAGTTCGAAAAAGATGTTCAAGCTAAGGAGAACGACGCTGTTCAATCAGCTGTTGGCTTTGCAGTACCATTTTTATTCTTTTCCATCATTTTCTTCACAGCTGTAATTATTAAAGCGCTAGGCTAAATAGACTGCCCCAGGCAGTCTATTTTCAATTTAACATCACAGACCACCTTCCAATTTTGTTGTTTCTAAAGATGTATCTCACCGTACCATTCTCATCTGTTCTGAGGACTGGAATGTGAAGTTCTTCATACCTTTTCAAAACTTCTTCGTTTGGATGACCATATCGATTATTTACACCTACTGAAATAATTGAAAGCTTAGGTGATAAATGCTCAATAAACTCTTTAGAGCTGGATGTAGAGCTTCCATGATGCCCTACTTTTAGTACATCGATTTCTCTGAGGAAACCACTTGAAAGCAATCGACGTTCTCCCTCTTCTTCCAGATCTCCTGTAAATAGCCAACTATATCCCCCTAATCGTGCATGAAGTGTAATGCTACCGTCGTTCTCTTCTGCATTTTCTAAAGCCTGAAAAATTGTAAATTGAACGTCATTCAGAGACCATGATTGCCCCGCCTCCGCTAAAGAAATAGTGGTTCCTCCTTCTTTCGCAATATGAATCAACTCTTTTTCTAATGCCGTTTGTTCTGTGCTGTGATCGAGTAATAACCTTCTTACAGAGACCCCTTCAAGCAACTCTTTGGCTCCCCCCGCATGATCATAATCCCCATGTGTCAAAATTAACAAATCAACGGCACGAATTCCTTTAGACTTGATATATGGAAGGACTACATCACCCCCTATATCAAATGACGAAGCTCTTTTTTGCCACTCTTCCTCATTGCCATACATCGGCCTTCCTCCTGTATCAATTAAGATGACCTGCCTTTGAAAAGGCAATGTAATCAATATACTATCTCCTTGACCCACGTCAATAAATGACACTTCTCCATATGGATTCAAATAAGGCATAACGTATAATACAATGCAAAATACACTCCATAAAGTTCCGCCTAAGAGAACATTTCCACGCTCCCACAAAAGCAAAATACCAATACTTACGCTTAATGAGACAATTAGCGTTACGGCTGATATTTTCCCGAATACAACAATCGTATCCTTCCCCGCAATAAATACAAAGAAAGTATGGATGTGATCTATAAAAAAAGCGAGAATTTCAGAAATAAATTTAAAAAGAAAATGTAAGTGGAGGAAATGCAATAGAAAGGTAAGCATCAAACCTGGTAATACAATGACTGAAATAATTGGAACATAGATGAGGTTTAATCCAAGACTTAGAATGGAAATTTGATGAAAGTAATAAATAACAACGGGGAATGAAATAATTTGAGGGAGAACAGAAAGAGAAAGAAGCTGAGCGAATGGATGATTTGAACGATTAATGATCGATTTGGAAGAAACAATTAAAGCAAACGCAATGAGAAAAGAAAGCTGAAATCCAATATGGAAGGCGTAATATGGGTTTACAGATAAAATAGCCACACAAGCAAATGAAACGCCATCAAGCGGATTGACATTTAACTTTAACCGCAAGCTAATTACAACTAGCATAGCCATTAATGAAGCTCTCATAACAGAAGGAGCACATCCTGTTAGAGTCATGTAAATCGGATAAAATGCAATAAGTGAAGTATACGCTTTTTCTCTGGTTAATCCTAAACGGATACATAACCAAAAGAACAGCCCTCCCACAACGCCAACGTGTAACCCCGAAACCGCCAGAACATGACTTAATCCTAAAACTTGATAAGCTTCCTCAACTTCATCTGTTAATAGGCTTCGTTCGCCTATTAACAAAGAAGCAGCCAAACCATGGAGATGAGCTGGGTATTCTGAAACAATGGTCGATAAAACATTTTGACGAGATTGCTGAACTAAAGAAAAAAATGATTTTGATAATTTGTGACATTCAGGCTTTGCTTTTAGTTCATAAATCCAATGAATGTTTTGGTAATAAAGATAACGCTCATAATCAAATAAAGAGGGAACTCTGAGGGGCGATGGAGGCTCTAGCGATCCAGAAAGGTAACATGTATAACCAACTTCTAATTGCTCTACTTCATTTTTTTCTTGTATAGAGGAGATATAATAATTGACCTTCAATTTCTCTGTTTCAGTCTTTAGTTCAAATGACATAAAATCGCCATCAATTTCTGGTATTGACGAAATTGTTCCTAAAATAACACTTGGCCCTTCCTTAAAAGATGTTACATTAAAAATATTCACTATAATTGTATAACTAAAGAAAAGAATGCAGGTTAGGCAAGCTAACAGCATTAATAGCTTCCGCTTGCCCTTCCATAACCATAGTAATACTACAAATAATACAAAAAAGGCGCCTGAAAAATTGACACTGATTACGCCAATGAATGCAGCAGCTGCTATGACCCACAAATTCCCTTTCATTACATACCGTATAATTTTGAAGCTTTCTCATATAAGGGTTTTACTTCTGTTGGATCGAGTCCAGCATCAGATATTTTTCTTAACAAATCAGCCGTTAAATCAAGTTTCTCTTGACTATTTGTATCCAAAATCATTTCTTCCAGCTCAACTTGTCTAACACTTACTCCTGCATCCTCAAATAATTCAACCGAATAAGGATGATTTTTATAATTCTCAGCGTAGATGACCGTTTTAATTCCAGCTTGTATAATTGCTTTACAGCAGTTGAGACAGGGAAAATGAGTAACATAAATCTCAGCACCAGTTGTTTGCACACCAAATTTAGCACATTGAATAATTGCATTCATTTCAGCATGAATGGTACGAACACAATGATTATCAATGACGTAACATCCTTCATCAATACAATGCACCCCACCTGAGACAGATCCATTATATCCACCGGCAATCATACGCTTATCCCTCACAATTGTTGCCCCTACAGTTAAACGAGTGCATGTGCTCCTAAGTGCAAGTAAATGGCTTTGCGCCATAAAATATTGATCCCACGAAATGCGTTCCAAGGTTCTCCCCCCAATGTCTTTTATCTTCTATTAGTTTGATCTAAATAAACTGTCTCGTCAATCTATCTCATTGAACCGTAATCAAATCCTTTAATTTCTCAAACGTTTTCTCCCCGATCCCACTGATGTTCATCAAATCTTCTATTGCAGTAAAACCACCATTGTCTTCTCGAAATTGAACAATTGCTTCAGCCTTTGCAGGACCTATCCCCGGCAGTTCTTGAAGCTCATTTAAATCAGCTGAATTAATTGAAACGAGCTGTGATTCAACACTTGGCTTCTCACTAACTGAACTAACTGAACTAGATGTCACTTCCCCAACTATTGGTACATAAATGACCATTTCATCCACTACTTTGCTTGCTAAGTTCAGCTGAACCTGATCGGCATCTTCAAGAAATCCTCCAGCTTTTTTAATGACATCCTTGACGCGCCCATTGCTATTTATTTCATACACGCCTGGCGCTACTACAGCTCCTTTCACGTCTACCAGTACGACACTAACTACATCAACTGGCTTCTCTACAACCGTTTTTTTTGTTTCTTGGAGTTCACCACCTTCACTTTCTAAAAGCGCATGATCAAATGTGAGATTGTCTTGATTTTTTGCAAATACATTAAAATAAAGGAGGAAACTAATGCCAATCGAAACGCCCAGAATAGAAAGAATTACTTTTTCACGAACAGTTAAATTTAGAAAATACTTCATTCTTTTCTCATACCTTTCTAATGTTTCATGGTCTTAAACATATATTGAGACTTTCATACATATGTTGTAGGAGAAATGAGTATGGAAGGAGGGGGAGTAAATTGAAAATCGGTGTAATTGGTACCGGCAATATGGGGACAATTCTTATTTCTTCCTTTATTGATTCGTGCGCCGTAATACCTTCCCATCTCACAATAGTAAATCGATCAATCGAAAAGGCGGCAACATTAAAAAGGCAGTACCCTTCGTTAAACCTTGTGAGAAGCGCAGAAGAAGTAGTGAAAAAATCTGATATGATCTTTGTTTGTGTAAAGCCGCATGAGTATTTCCCACTCTTGAAGAAAATTCGACCTGGACTTAAACCCCAGCATCTTGTTGTTTCCATCACAAGTCCAATTAAGGTGAGTGAACTTCAATCGTTTGTTCCATGTGATGTTGCAAGAGCCATCCCAAGCATTACAAACAGGGCACTAAGCGGCGCTTCACTCGTAACATTCAGCAGTCAGTGTTCTGAAGCAAATAAAGTGAAATTGCTTTACCTCATGTCACAAATTTCAACGCCGATCGAAACAGAAGAGGAAATCACTAGAGTTTCATCTGATATTGTCAGTTGTGGTCCTGCTTTTCTTAGTTACTTGATCCAACAGTTTATCGAAGGAGCAGTAGCTGAAACAGACATATCAAATGAACAGGCTGCCATTTTGGCTACTGAAATGCTGATCGGGATGGGAAAGCTTCTTGAAAAAGATTATTTTTCACTTGAAACATTGCAGAGAAAAGTAACTGTAAAAGGAGGCGTAACTGGAGAAGGGTTGAAAGTTCTCGAAGCGGAAACTGGAGAAATGTTTCGTCATTTAATACAGAGCACTCATAAAAAATTTGATGAAGATCGCGAAGGAATTAAAATTCAATTCAAGGAAGAATCGAGACAAAAATAATAACTACTTAAAAAGTTCATTCGTCAAAACTTAGCCGTTTCCTTTAACCAAAAAAAAAAAAAGAGTGATTTCAATTGAAATCACTCTTTTTTCATTTCACAGCTCTAAAAAACAGGCGCTCAGATGTAGGAATTGGAGCTAGCTCAGTAAAGTCAGCTGTTACTGTAATATTTGAAAAGCCTACCTCTGTTAACCAAGATATATAATCATCCATTTGGAACGTTCTTTGAAAATGAAGCTCATCAAATCGTTCATAGAGACCTTCTTCATTTTCTACAAAGAAGCTTAATTCATGCTCAACAGATCCCTCTTCTTCCCCGGCATAACTATTCCATATATAGGAAATGTCATCTTCACTACTCGCAAAGGTATGGCCAACAAAATGGTTTTCCATTTTGTGAAGAGAGTGAACATCAAATAACAAAACCCCACCTGGTTTTAAATGCTTATAAATGCTCCGAAAAGAATTTTGAACACCATTTTTATCTGTGACATAGTTCAAAGAATCACAAAAAATCGTTACTATGTCGTAAGTTTCACCAGTATCAAGTTCTCTCATATCTTGTTGGAGCAGGTTTAAAGGAAGATTGTATTTTAGTGCTTTATCTTGCGCTACAGAAAGCATATGTTCTGAAAAATCCACTGCAGTAACATCATATCCCGCTGACGCAAGTCTAATTGAACATTCTCCAGTACCAGATCCTAAATCCAAAATACGACCATGGGACATTTCCCCTTTAACAAGAGCAGACCATTTCTCATAAGGAGCTTCTTCCATCAAACGATCGTAAACATAAGAAAAGCGTTCATACGATTGCATATTATGCCAGAATTTCTTCAAGGCTTAAATGCGGTGCATCGCCCCATAATTTCTCAAGATTATAATAGTTGCGCTCATCTTTATGAAAAATATGGACAATAACGTTCCCTAAATCAACAAGAACCCATCTCGCTTGGTCATATCCCTCAAGCCTCTTCACATCCATACCTTGCTCTAATGCCTGGTCTTTAACCTCTTTGGCAATAGCTTGAACTTGCTTCTCTGAATTCCCGTGACAAATCAAGAAGTAATCTGCAATTAAAGAAACTCCATTCATATTAAGGGCTACAATATCTTCAGCTCTTTTATCATCGGCTGCTTTTGCAGCAAGGTTAATCATTTGGTTTTCATTCATATTGTTTCCTCCAATTCTTCTCAGGCGTTCAATGATTTTACAATGCTGTTATATGTTAAGAACGTCGCCGGATAAACGGGTTGATTCTTCTTCATTAGAAACTGCACAGTATTCCTGAGAGACAACGCAATAGCTTGATCGAGATCTTGTTGAACCATTTCTCTGACCTCATCTACACCAGGAAATGAGCGTCCTGGTTCAATGTAATCAGCTATAAACACACACTTTTCCATTAATGTCATTTCAGGACGACCTGAAGTATGATATTTGATGGCATTTAGAATTTCTTTATCCTCAATCCCTATCTCACAACGTACTAAATAAGCTCCAACTGGAGCGTGCCAGAGTTCAGGCGAATACTCCAGCAAATCTTTAGGAAATCCTTGATCAATAATAACCTGGCGCATTTCATCCTTTGGACGAAACTTAGCATAATCATGAAAAATAGCCGCAATTTCTGTCTTTTGACGATCTGCGCCATATTTTTCTGCAAGCTCAATTGCAGTATCCGTTACTCCAACAGTATGAACGTAGCGATGCTCAGTTAAATGAGGCTCAACTAACTTTAACGCTTCAGTTCGATTCATATAATCCCTTCTCTTCAATAAAGGTCCGGACGGCTTCTGGAAGCAAGTACCGTCCACTCTTTCTATGGCGTAAATCGTCTCTTAATTCACTTGAAGAAACATCGATTTGAGGAACGTCTATAACAGAAACATTGTAACGTTCTTTATCTGGATCATACCCAGGTCGATTTACTCCTACAAATGAAATCATCGAAGACAACTCATCAATTCGATGCCAATTGGGGAGATCCTCAATCATATCTCCACCAATGATAAAATAAAAATCGATATTAGGATAATTTTCTTTCAATATTTCAATTGTATCGATTGTATAGGATCGATCATTACGTTCAAATTCGATTAAAGAAAGCTTAAAGTAAGGGTTCCCCTCTATTGCCAACTGTACCATCTTCACACGATGATGATTATCAGTAATATGACTACCATTTTTATGTGGAGGTCGATGACTTGGCATAAACCAAATTTCATCCATTTGGCAAGTTTCGAGCACCCCTTGCGCAATGGTAAGATGACCGAGATGAGGGGGGTCAAATGTTCCACCAAGTAGGCCGACTCTTAATTTTTTCTCAACAGTCATTATGGAAGAATAATTTCTTTATTCTCTTCTGATTCTTTATACAAAACAACCATATTCCCAATAATTTGTACGAGCTCCGCCCCTGTTTCAGTTGATAGTTGTCCCCCAACTGTATTGCGATCTTCGTCACAATTTTGAAGAATGCTTACTTTTATAAGCTCTCTAACCTCTAATGCTTCTTCAATTTGTTTTGTCATATTCTCATTCACGCCACCTTTTCCTACTTGGAAAATAGGGTTAAGACGATTAGCTTTTGCGCGTAAGAAACGCTTTTGTTTTCCTGTTAACATGAATATCCTCCTAGCTCTTTTAAAACCGTATTTCGCATTCGTTTCCGATCAGGCGAGACACCTGTCCACTTTTCAAATGCAAGCGCCCCTTGTTCAACGAACATCGAGATGCCATTATCAGTGACTGCTCCTTTTGATTTTGCAAGCTTCATCCATTTTGTTTCTAGCGGATTATAAATCAAATCACTAACAACCGTACCTGATCTTATATGTTCAAGTGATATTGGCATTCGATCAAGGTGAGGGCTCATACCAATAGACGTTGTATTAATAACGATATCGAACTGTCCCAATGAAGTCTCTGCTTCAGATAGCGATATAGCATTTGCCACGCTGTAATGTTGACATAATTTTGATAGTTCTTCTGCTTTCTCAAGTGTTCGATTGGCAATCGTTAAAGATGCAACCTCGGATTGGGAAACAGAAACAGCAACTGCTCGAGCAGCGCCACCAGCACCAATAACAAGAATTTTCTTTCCACTCAAGTTTTTTTCTTCAATCAAAGTGAGCAGCGAAAATAAATAACCTGATCCATCAGTGTTGGTACCGATATATTTACCATCACGCTTATAAACCGTATTAACTGCACCAATATCGATAGCTTCTTGCTCCACCTCATCTAGTAATGGAATAATGGCGACTTTGTGTGGAATGGTCACATTGAAACCTTGAATATCAAGCATTTTCATCGCATCCACACCATCTTCCAGCTGTTCTGGCGATAGATCAAATGCATGGTAATGATGAGATAAACCAAGCTCTTTAAATTCACCGTTATGCATGATCGGTGACATCGAATGTCCTATAGGATGACCAATCAGTCCATATAACTTCCCCATTATCTGCCTCCTAGATGAGTGATTTTCTAATAGACACGCCTACTCCTTCAGGTGCATATGCTTTCACAGTTGTTCCTTTACCGGATACAGTTACCCATCCTAGACCTGAAAAAACGATATCCATCTTTTCCTCTTTAATGCGGAGTTCATGACCAACTAGAGCAGGCAGCTCTTTCTTTGACTGATCTCCTGGAGGATAAAGAAGTTCTCCTAGATGCTCATCATAAAGATCATCAGCCTTCTCAATTTTTGTACGATGGATATAGAGATCATTTGACACATGACAAATAAAAGACTGCCTTCCGCCCTCCACAAAATCAAGGCGTGCAAGTCCACCGAAAAACAGTGTTTGTCCTTCATTTAACTGAAATACTTTAGGCTTAATTTCTTTCTTGGGACTAATTACTTTTAATTCCTCAGCGTTGACAAAGTGTGCCATCTGATGATGATTAATAATACCTGGAGTGTCATATAATGTCTTTCCATCATCAAGCGGAATATCAATCAAGTCAAGTGTTGTACCTGGAAACTGACTTGTTGTAATCATTTGCTCTTCATCTCCGCCAAACTCTTGTATAAGTTGATTTACAAAAGTTGATTTACCAACATTTGTACAGCCAATTATATAAACATCTTTTCCATCTCTCAAGCGATCAATTTCACCTGCTACATCCATAACGCTATCGCCTTTTTCTGCACTCATTAACATGACATCAGCAGGCTTTAGTCCATTCTCTTTGGCACTTGTTTGCATCCACTTTACTAACTTTGATTTGTTTACTGACTTGGGCAACAAATCTACTTTGTTTCCTACTAATAAAACAGGATTTCCTCCCGCGAATCTCTGAATACCAGGAAGCCAACTTCCATTAAAATCGAAGATATCGACAATCTTGACGATAAGAGCATCCGTATGGCTAATTTCATTTAGTATTTTCAAAAAGTCATCATCTGTTAAAGAAACGTCTTGAATTTCATTATAGTGCTTTAAACGAAAACAACGCTGACATATAATGACGTCTCGATTAAGTGCAGACGGTGGTGCATAGCCAAGTGCGTTTTTGTCTTCTGTTTGAATGTGTACACCGCATCCGGCGCAAATAATTTGTTCGTTG
This sequence comes from Pseudalkalibacillus sp. JSM 102089, assembly GCF_041366475.1. Classification (NCBI taxonomy): domain Bacteria; kingdom Bacillati; phylum Bacillota; class Bacilli; order Caryophanales; family Fictibacillaceae; genus Pseudalkalibacillus; species Pseudalkalibacillus sp. JSM 102089. Next base: position 186,768 of record NZ_JBEWYW010000004.1, on the reverse strand, counting down.
TCCAAACTTATTCCTCCCAATTTATCTTCCCTTTTCGTTTCATCCAGGTAAGGAAAATGCTTTCTATTTTTCGATTGAATTTCGTAAAGAACCCATCTGTGCTTGCAACTGGCACGACAAGAATTGTATGAAGCCCCATGCGATTTCCTCCGACGACATCCGTGAAAATTTGATCTCCAATAACTACAGTATCATCTGCGTTAAGGTTCATATCCTTCAACGCTTTCCGAAAAGCTTTAGTCATTGGTTTTCGAGCTTCATATATAAATGGCACCTCAACTGGTGAAGCAAACTTTTCTACTCTTGTCTTATTATTATTCGAAACAATGGTAACGAGAATGCCCTCATCACTCATTTGCTTAAACCATTTTAGCAACTTAGGTGTGGCGTCAGCTCTATCCCATTCCACAAGGGTGTTATCGAGATCAGTAATAATGCCCTTAATGCCTCGCTCTTTCAATAATTCTGGACTTATTTGAAAGATGTCTTGTACATGTTCATTTGGTAAAAATTTATTTAGCAAATTGCAACACTCCTACTATTAGTGACATCCCTATTGTATCAATATTTTCACCTCGTACAACTATTAACTTACGAATGAACAAAATGAAAACAAAATAATAAAATCAAAATTTTTCGACACATTATGTCATTCACAAAATATGTGGATAACATTATTAACATATACAAACCATTAAATCATTGTGAATGACTAAGATATAAACATGATACCCACAAATTATCCACTCTTTACTGTGGATAACGGAACGGTTGTTCTCCGTATGTTTACGTGGTAAGCTTACTGCAAATAAAAGATCCACATACACAATATGCGGACTAGACGGAGAATAGAACCTTATTCAGGAGGTGCTTAATCATGGAAAAGTTATCAGATGACTTATTGATTGAATCCTTTTATAAGGCAAAAGAATTAAAGCTAAGTAGTGACTTTATTGGTCTTATTCAACGTGAGATCAAAAGGCGCAGACTTGATAAGCAAGTTCCTCTTATCGGGATTTAAACATTGCCAACCTTGATCGTATCCAGGGTTGGCCTTTTTGTTTTATTCGATTTCAAAGTAGTTCCCCCATGAAGAAGTCCACTCTTCGCTTGTTACTTCATCAGTCGTCTTCATTTTCTTCGCTTTTCGAAAGTGATCAGGTTCTGATAAAAAGACAACCGCCAATCCTTCTGCTTGAAACCATTCCTTGTACTCTGTAAGTAATGGCTCAATATCTTGTCTTGTATATGCAAAAGGTTTCAACGCCACAACCGTTTGGTCATTACGGGATAAAATAATGACATCATTTATAGCAGACTCGTTTTTTATTTTTTTTCGAATAGCTTCCAATGAACTTAACGGTTTATTATCTTGCATTATTGCTGCTCCGATGGGAGCCATTTCTATCGAGCGAAAATATTCTCTTGGACCAAATGGAGATTGATCTTCGCTTTTATATATCGTTTGACACGCCGTTAACAATATAAGGATAGGGATAGGAATAAGAATAGAAATGGATTTTATCACGTGAATCCTCCTTTCGCAAATAGAATCGGCGATGTTTGGAAAACTTATACGGGAAAGTTGCTTTTTTAAACAGGAAAAGTTGATAAACGTGTCGGTTTTTGATTACAATTGAGGTATCGCAATATGAGTTCATTTGAACTTTTATCATATTGAGCATTAGTGGGGAGGTTTTTGTAGAATGCTTCATGCAGCTGTCTTGCTACCTTTTCTGGCAGCGTTTTTCATCCCGTTACTTTATCGGGGCGTGAAACAAGTCCATTTAGGATGGTTTGTTCTTTTAGTTCCGATAGTGTTGTTTGGGTATTTTCTTACGTTTATAAAAGAAGTTACGCAGGGTGTACATACACTTAAAACGTTTGAGTGGATTCCGTCACTCGGAGTGAACGTTACATTCTATATTGATGGTCTTGGCCTGTTTTTCGCGCTTTTGATCACTGGAATTGGATCACTCGTTGTTCTCTATTCCATTTATTATTTAAGTAAAGCCGAAAAGCTTGGCCATTTTTATGTCTATCTCCTATTGTTTATGGGAGCCATGCTCGGGGTTGTGTTGTCGGATAATTTATTTGTTCTCTACACATTCTGGGAATTAACGAGCATTTCATCATTCCTGCTAATTGGATACTGGTACCAACGAGAGAAATCAACATCTGGTGCCCTTAAATCAATGATGATTACTGTTTTTGGCGGTCTAGCCATGCTCGGTGGTTTTCTACTCATGGCAGATATCACAGGAACGGCAAGTATTAGGGAGATTATTGAAAACGGAGAGATGATTGTTACGTCTTCCCTTTTCCCATTCATCTTAGTACTCGTACTACTGGGGGCTTTTACGAAATCAGCTCAGTTTCCATTTCATACATGGTTACCTGACGCAATGGAAGCACCAACACCAGTCAGCGCCTTCCTACACTCAGCTACTATGGTTAAAGCTGGTATCTACCTTGTTGCGAGGTTAAGCCTCATCTTCGCAGGTACTGATCTCTTTTTCTTGATTGTTAGTGGATTTGGATTGCTCACGCTATGCTGGGGATCCTATATGGCGGTTAGACAAACAGACCTTAAAGCTATCCTCGCCTATTCGACGATAAGTCAACTAGGTATGATCATGGCTATGTTAGGTTTTGGTACTGAGGTGGCTATTCTTGCAGCTGTATTCCACATTTTGAACCACGCTACGTTCAAAGGGAGTCTCTTTATGGTCGCAGGTATTATTGATCATGAGACAGGCACTCGAGATATTAGAAGACTCGGAGGCCTATTTACGTTCATGCCAATCACTGCAACCTTAGCATTCTTTGGCACATTCTCAATGGCAGGATTCCCGTTACCTTTTCTAAACGGTTTCCTGAGTAAAGAAATGTTCTTTGAATCGTCCCTGCATTTTGAAAATGCATCTACAATTGTTGAAGCAGTTTCACCTTATTTCCCTTATTTAGCAGTTGGCGGAAGTATCTTCACTTTTGTTTATTCCATTATGCTTTTCTTCCGAACATTTACCGGTAAGCAAAGGGATAAATTACCTAAAGAACCACACGAAGCACCGATTGGTATGCTTATCTCGCCAATCATTCTTGTACTTCTTGTGATCGTCATTGCTTTTGTTCCGAACGTTTTTGGGCATTCTCTTCTTTCACCAATGGTGGATTCCATAGCCGGTTCAGCTGGTGAAACGCATATTAAATTCTGGCACGGATTAGGGCCTGCTCTTTACATGAGTTTAGCTGTACTTTTGCTAGGAACGGCTTTCTATCTGACCCGTACAAAATGGGAACGTATATACACTATTTTACCTGGTAAACTTTCTGCAGCTAAAGCCTATGATGGTATTATAAACGGCATCATAAATGGATCTAAGAAATTAACGAATGGTTATATGACTGGATCTCTCAGGCATTACATGATATATATCCTAATCTTCTTCATAGCTCTTGTCTCCATCACCATAAGTGTTACTGGAGGCTTCGAAATGTCATTTGATGACCTGGCCCCGATTGCTATTCCTGAGTTACTTATAGCGATTGTGATGGCCGGCGCTGCTTTTGGAACGATTTTTATGAAGAATCGTATTGCCGCTATTCTAGTACTTGGAATCGTAGGGTATGGATTATCCCTATTATTCGTCTTCTTCCGAGCACCAGACTTAGCGCTCACTCAGCTTATTGTAGAAACCGTTACGGTCGCACTATTTCTTCTATGTTTTTATCACTTGCCTAATTTTGATAAACAGAAGGAATCTAAAAGAACAAACGCCGTTAACTGGGTCATCTCTATATCTGTAGGGGTTCTTGTAACTATGATAGGAATCGCTTCACACAGTACGAAATTGTTTGAACCAATTTCAGAGTACTTTCTTAAAAACTCTTATAAATTGGGCGGAGGAGACAACGTTGTTAACGTTATTCTTGTTGACTTCCGTGGACTGGATACGATGCTTGAAATCCTTGTACTTGGACTTGCTGCGCTCGGCATCTTCACAATGATTAAATTGCGTCCGAGTAAGAAGGAGGGAAATGATTAATGGAAATTATCATGTCTGTACTTGCAGGTCTGCTTTTTACAGCAGGTGTCTACATGATGCTGCAAAAACAAATTCTTAAAATCATTATCGGTACGGCACTGTTGTCTCATGGAGCACACCTCTTTATTATTACGATGGGAAAGTTAAATCGTGGAAAACCTCCTATCCTTGCAGAAGGCGTAACAAGTTATGTTGATCCGTTGCCACAGGCACTTATATTAACTTCCATCGTTATTAGTTTCGGTGTGACATCGTTTCTTCTTGTGCTAGCGTATCGGACATATCAAACGAACGGTACTGATAATATGGAGAAGTTAAGGGGTAACGAAAATGAGTAATCTAGCTATACTACCAATTTTATTACCGTTATTAACTGGAATCATTCTTGTATTCCTCAATAAACGGTTGCCACTTGTACGATTGATTACACGCATTATGGTGCTTGTCAATCTCTCAGTTGTATCTGTCATCGCATTTAATGTGATTCAAAACGGCACGATCGTATTAAAAGCCGGGGATTGGACAGTGCCTTATGGCATTGTTCTTGTCGCCGATCCGCTTGCTATGTTGTTAGTCGTCACTGCGAATATCATTGCGGTTGCATGTGCTTTTTATGCTTTTAATTCGCTTGATGAACAACGCGAACGTTTTTACTTTTATCCGCTTTTTCAACTTCTCATTGCGGGTGTTAGTGGTGCGTTTCTAACAGGAGACCTGTTTAACTTATTCGTCTTCTTCGAAGTTCTGCTTATTGCTTCATACGGATTAATCGTTCTTGGTGGGACCAAAGAACAATTCAGAGAGTCCTTTAAATACATCATTATCAATCTATTTTCATCTATGCTGTTTGTTACAACGATCGCCTTTCTATATGCAGTAGTTGGGACAGTCAATATGGCTCAGTTAGCTGAACGGATCGGTGAAGTTCAACAGGATGGTGTGTTAACGACCATTGGCATTTTGTTATTGATCGTTTTTGCAACGAAAGGAGCGCTTTTCCCATTATATTTCTGGCTCCCTAAGTCTTATACAGTTCCACCAACTGTTATTTCAGCATTATTTGGAGCGTTACTTACAAAAGTTGGGGTATATTCTATACTAAGAGTTTTCTCTCTGATCTTCGTCTATAACCTTACAGTTACGCATCAAATTTTGCTTGTACTGGCAGGATTCACGCTTGTTTTCGGTGTGATTGGGGCCCTTTCGACGAATAATGTGCAATTGATTATTGCCTATAATATCATTCCAGCAGTTGGTTATATGATTCTTGGTATTGGCACGTTCTCAGCAACTGCTCTAGCAGGCACAATTTATTATTTGCTTCATGATATGATTATCAAAGCTGCACTCTTCTTCCTTGTTGGTGCTATGGTGGCTTACGCAGGCACATCAGATTTAAGAAAGATGGGTGGCATCATTAAAAATCAACCTGTCCTTGGATGGCTCTTTTTCATTGCAGCATTAGCGCTTGCTGGATTACCGCCATTTAGTGGATTTATCGGTAAACTCCTTATTTTAAGAGGTGCTTTTGAGGAAGGACATTATGTACTAGCGATTATAGGATTAGTGACCAGTCTTTTAATTCTTCTTTCAGTTATCCGCATCTTTATTAATGGATTCTGGGGAGAGGCAAAGCAGGAATATGTTTCAACAGTTAACTCTACTAAAGGTAAAATAATGCCTGCTGCTTTCTTACTCATTTTCACGATATTTCTTGGATTAGGTGCAGAATTTATATATCCTACGGTTCAAACAATTGCGGATCAAATGATTGATCCATCAAATTATATTGATTCGGTTATGAAGGAGTAGATGGCATGCCAATACAAATTATCATAAACCTGATTATTGCCGTTCTCTGGATGTTTCTTTTTGAAAGTTACTCTTTTAGTACGTTCTTTGTAGGCTATTTATTTGGAATCGGATTACTTCTATTAATGGAGCGTTTCATTCCAGACCGCTTTTACTTTTATCGTCTTTGGGCGATTCTTAAGTTATTGTTTTTGTTTATTAAAGAGCTGATTATGGCTAATGTTCAGGTTGTTAAGCTCGTATATAGTCCCAAACTTAAAATGGAACCAGGTATTATCGCTGTACCCATTGATGTTCGAACAAACTGGGAAATTACGATGCTCGCAAATCTCATTACATTAACACCAGGGACACTAACGGTTTCAGTCGCTCCAGATAACATGCACATTTATATCCATGCTATGGACGCACCTGATGCAGATGAGGTTATTAAAGAAATTAAAGGCACATTTGAGAAAGCAATTATGGAGGTGACGAGATGACTTCTCTTTTATCTACTGTATCAACCATTTGTATCGTCATCATCGCAATCTCTACCCTATTTTTACTATATCGAGCAATAAAAGGACCTTCTAATCCCGACCGTGCTGTTGCACTGGATACAATCGGCATTAACCTTATGGCAATAGCGGGTATTCTAGCAATCAAACTGGAAACAGCGTATTTCAATGATATTATTCTTCTTATTGGAATTCTCGCTTTTATAGGCACAGTAGCTATTGCTAAATTTCTGGAAAAGGGTGTTATCATTGAAAGAAGTCGTGATTAGCATTTTTATGATCATTGGCACGTTTTTCCTTTTTTCTGGAGCGCTTGGAATTTTTCGACTTCCTGACGTTTACACTCGTCTACATGCTGCTTCAAAAAGCGCTACTCTAGGAGTAGCTGGAATCCTTATTGCCGCTTTCCTTTATTTTATCTTTGAAGAACAAATGGTAAGTGGTAAGCTCATTCTCGGTATTATTTTCATTTTGATGACAGCTCCAGTTTCTGGACATATGATTTCTAGAGCTGCTTATCAAAAAGGTGTTCCGCTCTGGGATAAAACTACGAGAGATGATCTTGATAAAGCACAAAACCAAAAAGCAAGTACGAAAAAGGGTTAACCCCTTTCGTACTTGCTTTTTTATGTGTTAATAGTGTTCATGAAATTATTGTTATAGATTTATTAAATTACTTATAGCTTCCATAATGATTAGCGTAGTAATAGTATCCTCCGCCAATAACAAGTAGTAAAACTAGTAGAACAACAATTAAGGCAAAATATCCTCCGCCATAGCCTGGATATGGGTATGGGTAAGGCGGATAAGGATAACCACAACCGGGATAACCGTAACTCATGCTCCCCCTCCTTCTCTCCTTCAAACCATCTGTTGGTAGATATTACAGTCTATGATAGGTTGATCAAAGATGTATGGACATTGGCGGAGTTTTCTAAATTCATTACTACATCTGTTCATCCTTCATCTTATGTTCTACAATTATAGAAGGGTGTAAACCTTGAACTAACACTAAGGGGTCGATTTAAATGATAACACCAATGAAAACAATAACGCCTAGCTATGACCCATGGGAAGCTTATATGGATGTTGAAGAATATGGAAATATGATTCTTTCCAACATAGAACTGACAACGACTACTTTATGTAATATGAGATGTGAACATTGTGCAGTTGGTTATACATTGCAACCCAAGGATCCTGATCCACTCCCACTAGAGCTTATTACTCGTAGTCTTGATCAAGTAGAAAAACTTAGGGCGTTAAGTATTACGGGTGGTGAACCAATGCTTTCCATGAAATCGGTTAAGCAATATGTAGCTCCACTTCTTAAATACGCTCATGAACGCGGAGCGAGAACACAAATCAATTCAAATTTAACGCTTGATCGTAAGCGATATGATCTGATCATACCCTATCTTGATGTTTTACATATTTCACATAATTATGGAAGCATAGACGATTTTACTGACATTGGATTCGCTGTTATGGAGAGGAAGCCATCTCTCAAACAGCGAGAAGCTTATTTCCATCGTATGGTTGAGAATGCAAAAGATTTAACATCTAAAGGTGTCATCGTATCAGCGGAGACAATGATTAATCGTAGAACTCTTCCAAATATCGTGAGCATTCATCAACAAATAGCAGACATGGGGTGCCAGCGTCATGAAGTGCATCCGATGTATCCTTCGGACTTCGCTTCAGGTCTTGATATTGCCTCTTTGGATGAAATTCGAGAAGGAATTCACCGCTTATTAGATAATCGAGATCCAGATGTTTGGCTCTTATTCGGTACCCTTCCATTTTACCCATGCAGTTCCAATCAAGAAGACCTTAGACTTCTCGAAAGATTATATTCAGAACCTAATGTCACTGTTAGAAATGACCCAGATGGACGTTCTAGATTAAATATGAATATTTTCGATGGCGATATTATCGTAACTGATTTTGGAGATACGCCACCACTTGGAAATATTAAAGATACTAATCTAAATGATGCTTACGAAAAATGGCAAAAAAGTAAAATGGCTCAAAGCATAAGTTGTCATTGCCCTGCAGTAAAGTGTCTAGGACCTAACCTTCTTGTAAAGGATGCTTACTATCAGGATGTTGATTTCTTACAAAAAAAGACAAATATCACGCTATAACCTCCAATTTTGGGGGTTTTTTTACTCATTTTTAAAGTAAAAACCATTTTCAGCTTTCGCATTAACATAGATAGGGTATAATACCTATCGTAATCTATAGGAGTGTGATAGTTGTGAAGAAAAAATCATGGATTCTGATTCTAGTTGCGGGATCTCTTGTTATTTTGCTGGCATTGGCTGAGAACCAAACAGATTTTCTAAGAACCAATGCAAATGAAATGCCCGAGAACGATTCAGAATCAAAGAAGAAAAACATTACGTATTATACTAAATATTATCAGACTAAAAAGAGCATTTATGACTCTTATAAACATGAGGAAAGTGAAACCATTTTCCTTGGTGATAGTTTGACTGATTATTATGAGTGGGGGGAAGCTCTTAGTGACCATGAAGTATTAAATCGCGGTATTGCTGGCGATACGACTACAGGAGTTTTAAACAGGATTGAAGAAGTCGTAAAAGCTAAGCCAGACCGGATTTATTTGTTAATTGGTATAAACGATATGATTGCTGGCCAATCAGTAAACAAAATTGAAACCAATTATAAGCAAATTCTAGATACGCTCAAAACACAATCACCTAACACCAAAGTTTATGTGCAAAGTTTATTTCCGGTGAACACAGCATTAACTGGTCATCCACTAAATAATTCAATCATTAAGGATTTAAATAAACGTCTAGAAGATCTTTCAAATCTGTATGATTATCAATTTATTGATATTTATCCAGAGCTAGTAGAGTTTGGTCAGTTAAATAAAGATTTCACATTTGATGGGCTTCATCTTAATGGAGAAGGATATAAAATATGGACACGAAAAGTTCTCTCAACATATAACACTAATGCAGAGGAGAAATAATAAACTCTTCAATGCGTTATTGCTTTTTTGCTGTTGTGTGTTAAACTAAAAGAGACCAACCTTAAAATGCTTCGGAGGAAAACCTCCGGAGTCCTTTTTTTGCTATTTTTAGCTTTTAATTCATTAATGAGTCCTTGCTCCTGGCAGACTGACATGGTTAGTCAACAAAGAGTAGTTCAGTTTTAAACATTCAAACTCTCTTTCTTAAATGACAAAATCCAATTGTTTCTTCTACATTTACAACATAAGTTGTTACCACTCATTCAGAAATCTGATTTTCTTTTGATAAATAGACTATTTCGACCGACTGATGATGAGTTAAATACCCTTTTAATTTTTGATACTTCATATACCCCCTCATTCAGATTGTTTGTTCCGATCGTATTACGAACAAACTGCCAATAATTCTCACGAGAAGAGAGAAGTTATTTTTCCTATTAGCGTTATGACCAATTGATGAAACAAACATAAAAAACCTGCCAGTTGGCAGGTTTAGGCTCCACTCTCTCTTTCTTTTCGATTACGATAGAATTCATGAAACAGTTTCATTAGTGCTCGCTTTTCAATTCTAGATACGTAACTTCGTGAGATCCCAAGCTGTCGGGCTATTTCTCGCTGTGTTAATTCCTTCTCAAGATTCAGACCAAATCGCCCAACAATAACTTCCTTTTCTCTGTCATCTAAAATATGAATGTACTCATATATCTTCTTTTTCTCCATGTTTAACTGAATTAATTCAACAATATCTTCCGTTTCTGCTTTTAAGACATCGATTAGAGAAATTTCGTTCCCTTCCTTATCTTGACCTATCGGGTCATGAAGAGATACGTCTTTTTTCGTTTTCTTCAAAGCGCGGAGATGCATCAGAATTTCGTTCTCAATGCATCTTGCAGCATAGGTTGCTAGCTTAGTACCCTTGTCAGTAGAGTAGCTTTCAATTGCTTTAATTAATCCGATTGTCCCTATCGAAATGAGATCTTCAGGGTCTTCACCTGTATTTTCAAACTTCTTCACAATATGAGCGACAAGACGGAGGTTATGCTCGATCAGACGATTTCGTGCATCTTCATCACCTTTTGCCATCAGTTCTAAATACTTTCTTTCGTCCTTTCTTGAGAGAGGCTGAGGAAAAGCATTGTTCTTCACAAACGAGACAAAGAAAAGAACTTCCTTACATACGTAAGCAAGTGCTGCCAGTAATGACACATACTCACCTCCCAAAGATGGGCTTTTACTATATCTTATGTTTATGTGAATGCCTACCCCTACGTGTCTGTCCTTATGGAATTCTAATTAAAAAATAAGACGCCCCTGACTGGAACGTCTTATCAACCGTTATGATCTCTCTTCTTTTCTCTTGCCCACTTCTCAGACATAACTTCTTCCCTTAAATACCGATGATGGGTGGAGTAACGTCCATACTTCAAACGTATAACTGTTAGGATAGCAACGATTCCGCCAAGACCTGTCAGCTCTAACCATTCCATACCTGCCACTCTCCTCTAATGACAGTATATTCATACATAATTAGATTGCTACGCTATAGATTAGTGTTGAATAGTTTAACGAGCATCTCATCGTTTATAATTAAATCAGACAGCTGATAACCATCAAGAACTTCAAAATAAGCTGATAAGGCATCATGTAGGACATGTTTTAATCGACAAGCAGGACTAATCACACAGCTATTATTTTGCTTATCAAAGCACTCCACTAAATTGAAGTCTTCTTCAGTGCTTCTTACAACTTTTCCTACATTAATATCTTCTGGGAGATGAGCGAGTCGCAATCCACCATTTCGCCCTCTAATCGTTTCGATATATCCATTTTTCCCAAGCTCATGTGCTACTTTCATGAGATGATTTTTTGAAATTTGATAGGCATTAGCGATTTCTTGTATGCTAGCTAACTTATTCTCTTTCATACTACCAAGATAAATCAGCATTCTTAACGAGTAATCCGTGTAATTAGTTAAACGCATGTTCCTTCAACCTCTTTTCGCTCCATTGTTCATAAGTTTATTTTATCATACCTCCTAAAACATAGTGTTCTACAATGCTTTCTATAAGATGTGAACGTTTCTTTAAAGATGTATATTTTATATTGCTTTTCAAATAACAATTCGATACCATAAAGATGTATTAAAAATACACCTTTAAAATTATGGAGGTTTTATCTATGTTATCATCTAAAACCATTACTACAATTAAATCAACAGTACCTGTCCTCGAAGTTCACGGTACTGAAATTACAAAGCGTTTTTATGAAATGCTATTTGAGAACCATCCTGAACTATTAAATATTTTTAACCACGCTAATCAAAAACAAGGAAGACAACAACAAGCTCTTGCAAATGCAGTTTATGCGGCTGCCAAACATATTGATCAATTAGAAACTATTCTTCCTGTTGTTAAACAAGTTGCTCATAAACACCGTAGCCTTGGTGTTAAACCAGAACATTACCCAATTGTAGGAGAATATTTACTTAAGGCAATTAAAGAAGTTCTTAAAGAAGCTGCAACAGAAGAAATCTTACTTGCATGGGAAGAGGCCTATGGCGTCATAGCTAGCGTCTTCATCGAGGTGGAAGAAGAGATGTATGAAGATGCAGCAAAACAACAGGGTGGCTGGGACCTTGAACGTACTTTTGTTGTCGATAGGAAACAGAAAGAAAGTGATGTAATTACCTCTTTCTATTTAAAACCAGCTGATGGGAATCCAATTGCTTCATTTAAACCTGGACAATATATTAGTGTCAAAGTTCACATTCCAGGAGATCAATTCACTCATATTCGTCAGTACAGTTTATCTGACGTTCCTGGTAAACCTTACTATCGTATATCTGTGAAAAAAGAAAAAAATCCTTCAAAACCTGACGGAATCGTTTCCAACTATTTACACGACAATATTAAAGAAAATGATGAGTTAAGCTTAACCGCTCCTGCAGGTGACTTTTATTTGGAGAAAGATCAATCTCCAATCGTTCTTTTAAGTGGTGGGGTAGGTATAACACCTATGCTAAGTATGCTGAAGGTCAGCGCAGATCAAAATAGAAAAACGACTTTTGTTCATGCAGCACTTAATGGAAATGTCCATGCTTTTGACGAGGAACTTAAGACTCTCAATCATCCATCTATGGACTATTTCGTATGTTATGAATCCCCTACGAAAGAGGATTCTATGAAAAACAGTTATCAAAAAGAAGGATTTGTAACGAGCGAATGGTTAAAAGAAATTCTTCCATTAGAACACAATACGCATTATTATTTCTGTGGACCACTTCCATTTATGAAGGCTGTTAAAGAAGCATTAACAAAGCTCGGAGTCGATGAAGATAAAATGCATTTTGAGTTTTTCGGTCCAGCCGTCGCTCTAGAACCATCAATGGCATAACCGAACTTCTAAACATTAAAGAAGCGCCAAATAGGCGCTTCTTTAAATTGTTATAATAACCGTGTGATTTCGTTCCTTTATGAAAGAACTAATTTCATCCCAGTCCTTTTCAAATGGAATATAAGGGGCAAAGATAGGCTTTTGAGTATTTTCGTTAATAATAGCAATAACTGGGGAACCGTTTATTTTTCCAAACATAACTTCTTTAACGGACGAAAAAGCTACACTTCGACAGCTAAATCCTAGTAACTTGTGTTCGATCCTATATTCTGTTAGTTCGATTCGCTGTGTTCGAATGCAGAAACTAAGAAAGGTACAAAACAAGACATAAATGAGCCCAATTAGCATGAAACTTCGCCAGCGTTCAAATGTTAAATCTTCTTTTAACCACAACAATAGGGTGCCAAAGCAAACGACAATACTATACACAAGCATCATAAAAAATTCGACTGCTTTCACTTTCGGGTAATACGTTTTGATTACCTTCATAAACGTCACACCTTTACGTTAAATGGATGTGAAGCACGTTTTTCACTTATTTTAACAAGGTGTTTATCATCTGTATATGTTTTCAGAAAATTACATATTATAAAATTTTACTTATAAAGCTTCATAGAGTGTTCTTTTAGAAGCGCTAGAATGTCCTTGAATTGTGGAACAAGATTGTAAGCATAGTTCCAGGCATTATTTTCAATTAGGACGGATACTTGCTTCTTCATTTCTAAACACTCAGTATGTGCCCTCTTACTAGCTAAAATAGGAAGGTTAGAGTCTGCGGCATGACCAAGTTCATGAGCCAAAATCACAGTGAAAAAATCAAGAAATTGTTCCTCTGATCCAATTAACTTAACACACTGCGTTCGTACCTCTTCTACATAAATTGTGACTTGATTCGTTTCTAATGAATATTTTCCTCCTATTAGTCTTCGCTCAGGAAAATAGTCTTTTAATTGAATTTGCACATCTAAACCTGAATCTCTGAGAAGCTTGTGACTAATGTCTTGAAGGTAATTTAGATTATCGCTCATGTCCCCAAACCCTTTCACCTTGATAGCGCCATCTCCTGTTTTATTTATTCATACGCAAAAAAAAGAGACCTTATTCAGGTCTCTTTCTCATCTTACTTCCACCAGCTATCGAATATTGTTGCGGCCATGTTTCGCTTATGCTTTGTTTTAATGAAATGATTCTCAATTGTCTTAGAAGCCTCTTCAGGAACTTCTTTTCCTTCAAGGTAATCATCGATATGCTTATAACTTACTCCTAGCGCTTCTTCATCAGGAAGTGCTGGGCGATCATCTTCTAAATCAGCTGTCGGCACTTTCTCCACAAGATGGTCTGGCATACCGATTTCTTCAAGAATCGCTCTACCTTGACGTTTATTCAAACCAAAAAGAGGCGTGATATCGCATGCCCCATCGCCATGCTTCGTATAGAAGCCCGTCACAGCTTCTGCTGCGTGATCTGTTCCAATAACAAGCTTCTTCTCATCGCCTGCAATGTTATACTGAGCAATCATTCGCTCTCTAGCTTTGTTATTGCCTTTTGTAAAATCAGTAAGGCTATTTCCTGTGGCTTCAAGATATGTTGAGACTGAAGCATCAACGGCAGGTTTAATATTAATCGTAACCGTTTGATCAGGCTTAATGAACTTGAGTGCGGCCTGAGCGTCATCTTCATCACTTTGCTCTCCGTATGGTAATCGCACAGCAATAAAACTTGCATCAGTTCCTTCTTCACGAAGTTCCTCAACTGCAATTTGTGCAAGACGCCCTGCAAGTGAAGAATCCTGTCCACCTGATATTCCAAGAACAAATCCAGTTGTTCCACTTTTCTTGAGATAATCTTGTAAAAATCCAACGCGCTTTTTGACTTCTTCTTTTACATCAATTGAAGGTTGTACACCAAGCTCTTCAATAATTTCTTTTTGCATTTCTCTCATTATTGTCACTCCTTTTAAATACCACATCTCTTATTTTTATATAATTTTCTCTACTAATCAATACCCCTTTGCCTACTTTTAAAAACAGATTCAGCTATATGTACACTACTATTTTGACTCGCATCTTACCTTTTCATACAAAATAGCGATGCATTCAAGAAAATAGTCATAAGGCAGGGAGCGCCTGCCTTATGACTTATTGATGGATATAGAAACTTTGTTTGTATTGGTTTGAATCAATCAGTTCTTGCCTTCTCTTATGGTCTAATTCCTGATCAAGCGTATGCCGATTACGTTTGATCGAAAAAGTGATTGTAACAAACAATAAATGTAAAGTCATTCCACTTCACTCCTTTCCAGATAGATTACTTCAGGTTAACCCTTTCTCTACTGCGATCCATTTTTGAATGGCTAATTTCTTCTGATCGATAATCATCATTCTCTTCCTTTCCGTTTTGGTATTAATGCATCCAGATTGGTTTTTCACTTCTTACATTCATTTGTCTTTTCACTCGCAAATAATGTTGTTCCTCAGCTAAAGTTCGTTCATGAACGCGAAGACGAATTGTGACAAAAACTAAATGTATCGTTAACATGATCATTTCTCCTTACTGTCTTTTAAATTAGGATAACCACATCGAAGCTCGGTTTCGTTTCATTTCGGCTTCTGACATGCGTTGATGAATGGAGCGCTGATGTAGTTCCGTAGATAAACTACGATGAAAAGCACCCTTCACTTTTGTTATGATCATTAAATGGAATGGCAACATGTTAACGACCTCCTTTCTATTCAATTACTTCTGGGGACCCATTTTTTCCTTTTTAGTTGCTTTACGTTCAACACTTTTCCATTTACCATTTACATTCCTCCTCTCCATTTTTGGACACAAAAAACCGCAGGATATTAGCCTGCGGCAAAAAAAGCATAGAAAAGCCACAGGCATCGACCTGCGGCTTTTCAATCCGATATTAAAAAGGATTCCTCTTATCGAGGCACTGGTCGAACAGATTGTGCATATTCAGTTACAGTCGTTGCATCTGCTTTCATCATTTTCATCATTCTGTTCGACCTCCTTTTTTCATATTTGTTTACAAAGGTAAGTATATCCAAATCCACCATTTAAGTAAACCTTTTTTACTAAATTTCCTAAATATTTTATTTATATGAATATTTTCGACAATCTTCAACATTGACCTAAATCCCCTTATATTATAAGAAACCAAGAAAGTTCTGCTAAAGAGGACATACATATATACAAAGTGGAGGTGAACATATGCTGAACGTGACAACAATCGTCCTCTTTATCATTGGATTTCTTGCTGTGTTCGGGGTAACAGCTACGATTCAGATTAGTTTACAAATGAAAAAATGGCTCCGAGATATTGAGAATGCTGAGATACAAAATGATTCAACGACTCATACTGCACCATGGATTCAAAATGTTATGAAAGAATACAAGTCATACCATTTAGCAGGCGTATCTCAAGTCAATACACAAGCTCTTATTGAGAAACATTTCTATAAAGAATCCGTTCCTCTATTTGGCTTTGCTCGTGTTCCAGCAGGTGGAATGATGCGATTCATGCAGCAGCTACCCCCTACCTCCATTATCATAGGAATACTAGGAACTTTTATCGGACTTACACTCGCCATTTCATCGATGCAAGAAACGCTTATGTTTCTTTCACAGAAACCAGAAGATGCAAACCTCAATCTTGCTTCCGTGATTGAAGCGATCTCAAGTCCTTTTCAAGGAATGAGCGTTGCATTCATCACAAGCATAGCCGGGATTGGTAATGCTCTATTTTTAACACTTATCCAAAATGGTGTATTAACAAATGGGCGAACAACTGCTTATTATTTGGAGAAAATCATTTCGGATTGTGAGTCCCTTCTTGATCATAATCTAAATGCAAGCTTAACGCAGGAAAAACCTCACGATGAAATGGAACGCATTTTAGATCGCCTTGCAGGTAGGATTCAAGATAGTTTTCATGAAACACTTGGAGACTTTTCGACCAATATGGTCCACTTTACAGCTGGTCTTGAACAGGCGATGAAAGACGTTCAAGCTACATTAACAGCTCAACGTGAATATACCGAACAATTCTCAAGTAGTACCGAGACGTTGGAATCATTCGGCATAAAACTTAAAGACTCATTTACCCAACTTGACGGTGTTCAAGAAAAAGCAACGAACGGAATTATCGATCTTGGGAATCGATTAAAATCACTCGAAAGTCAACTTCAATCTTTATCTAAACACCATGAATCTGGTCAGCGTAAATTCGAGCAGCTTGTTCAACGATCGGATCAATTAATCAAGGAAACTCAAAAGAAAGCAGAAGAAACAGGTCAACATTACTTAAGAGGCTTAGATGAACAAATGCAGCGGTTCCAAGGCTCGCAGGAGGAGCTTGAGAGGCGCGTTCACCAAATGCAGGATGAATGGTATTACCGCTATCAAGATAAGCAAAATCAATATGGAAGAGCTTCTCAAGAATTCGCTGAATCAGTTTTACAGCTTGAAAAAGCCTGGTATAGCTCTCTCGATAAAATTAAGCGTGAAGCACTTGAGCCAATTATTCATCGAATGGAACGGGACCAGCGTGATCAACCTCTTCAGCATGAAATGAGAGCTCTATCAAACAGTCTTGATTCTCTTTACCAAGGTCTAGCTCGAGAGCTAAAAGATATTCAACACCAGCTCTCAGAATCACATCAACTACAGCTACGCTTGTACGAGGAGCAAATGCGTCGTCAATCTATGGCACAGCAGCATGTCCAATCAAGGATGATTGGTGACAATCGATGAAAAATCGAAAAAGGCGATTTCAAATACAGAGTGATGAAGAACATTATTGGCCTAGTTTTGCTGATATGATGGCGATGATCGTTCTTGTCATGCTCTTTATCGCGATCATCGCGTTCGTTCAAATGATCTATGATGCATATGACCAAACGGTTATGAAACAAGAGCTTGCCAAAGTAGCAGATGTCAAAAAGCATATTAGTGATTTAATTGAGGAACAGCTTGAAGAAAACGTTGGCAAAGATAAGATCGTTCGCGGACCAAATAATACGATTTCAGTCGAAGGAGATATTTTATTTGATACAGGAAGCGCCGAAATTAGCCCTCAGGGGAAAAAAGTTTTAAACGACCTGGCGGATGTTTTTGCTAATTTAATCGATGAAGAAGATATTAGTCAGTACCTCTATATCATCTTAATCGAAGGACATACTGATAAAGTTCCCTATGATAACTGGAAACTTTCAGCTGATCGCTCTGTCGCAGTTGTAAAGGAATTGATGAAAGCAAACCCTAAACTAGATACTCCAGAATATGCAAAATATTTAGCGGCAACGGGATATTCAGAATATAAACCAGTTATTGAAGAAGATACAAGTGATGCGTACGAGAAAAACAGAAGAATCTCTTTTCAAATTATTCTTGATGACGAGAAATGGCAGGGACGCCTTAAAGAAATCATGACTTATTAGGAAATACAAAAGCCGCTTCCAAAAAAGAAGCGGCTTTCATTAAAACATATGGATCATTCATCATATATCGTTTAATAGTTTATATCTTGCTCGTTTATTTTTTTTTGAATAGCGATAGCGCGAGAATAGAAGAAAATCGCAATCCCAACGAGTACAAACCCACCACCCGTTAAAATAAGGGCTGCACCATCCGTCTTCCCTTCAACTGGAAGAAAAGAACCAATATATAAGAAAACACTAAGACTAAGCAATACAAACGCAAAACGTTTATAATCTGTCATTTTGTCTTGAAGTTGCTTCATAGCGCTCACCTCTCCCGTCTCTTATTCTACCATAAGAAACGGGTCTACTAGAGATGTAACTCTTTCCAATCATTAAAGAGCCCTTATCCAAATATATCAGATAAGGGTTCTACTATTATCCTAATGCGTTTGAAAGGTCTTCAATTAAATCATCTGCATCCTCAAGTCCAACAGAAATACGTACAAGACCCTCTGTGATGCCGAGCTCATCTCGTCGATCTTTCGGAATAGAAGCGTGAGTCATGCGAGCAGGAACTGAAATTAAACTTTCCACCGCTCCTAAACTTTCAGCAAGAGTAAAATATTTCACTTTGCTTAACAGCTCATCTGCTTTATCAGCACTTCCGATATCAAAAGAGATCATACCACCAAAGCCACGAGACTGATTAACAGCGATATCATTACCTGGATGTGTACTTAGCCCAGGATAATATATTTTCTCGACTGATGGGTGATTACTAAGGAATTGGACAATTTTCGCTGTGTTTTTCTCATGCTCTTCCATCCGAACCCCAAGTGTTTTCAATCCTCTAATAAGCAGCCATGAATCCTGCGGTCCAAGAATGGCACCTGCCGAATTTTGAACAAAATGCACTTCTTCCGCCAGCTCTTTTGAATTAACAACAACAAGTCCAGCAACGACATCACTATGCCCGCCTAAATACTTTGTTGCTGAGTGAAGAACGATATCAGCACCATGGTCAATTGGATTTTGCCAATAAGGCGTATTAAACGTATTATCAACGATTGTTAGAAGATTGTGGTCTTTTGCCAATTTGGAGATGGCATTAATATCGGTCACCTTCAACAACGGATTCGTTGGTGTTTCAACGTAAATCGCTTTCGTATTATCCTGAATCGCAGCTTTAACAACAGCTAAATCAGTCGTATCGACAAAAGTTGATTCAATACCAAGACGGTTTAAAACCTTTGTCATTACACGGTAAGTTCCACCGTAAACGTCATCCGTCATAACAACATGATCTCCAGAATTAAACATCATCATAACAGAGGAAATGGCTGCCATTCCGGATCCAAATGCAAATCCTGCGACGCCATTTTCAAGGTCTTTAATCAGCTCTTCTAGTGCATGACGTGTTGGATTCCCTGTTCTGGAATATTCATAGCCGTTGAACTTTCCTACAGCTTCTTGTTTGTAAGTACTTACTTGATAGATCGGTACCGATACAGCTCCAGTTTGTGGATCACCGGTAATCCCACCATGAATAAGTTTTGTTTTTGGCTTCATTGGTTAAATGCCTCCTTGATAAATCTTCTTACTTAAGTATCGTTCACTACTATCTGGAAAAATCGTAGCGATATTTGTTCCGGGACGAGCGTGCTGTGCTTCGATAAGAGCCGCCTCGAGCGCTGCTCCAGAGGAACTTCCAACTAAAAGGCCCTCTTTTTCAGCGAGCTCTTTTACACGTTTGAAGGCTACTTCATCTGTTACGGTATGAATACTATCAAAGTAGGCTTCGTCCATATAATCAGGTAGAAACTCCATACCAATCCCCTCTGTTTTATGAGGACCAGATTCTCCACCATTTAAAATGGATCCCTCGGGTTCTACAATAACGGTTTTCACATTCGCCTTCTGCTCCCTCAAATAGCGAGCTGTACCCATAAATGTTCCACCAGTTCCAGCCCCAGCTACAAAAACATCAAGCTCACCGTCAAGCTGCTTCCACAACTCTGGACCAAGTGTTTTGTAGTAGGTTAGTGGGTTAGCAGGATTACCAAACTGACGAGGCATGTATGAATTAGGGATTTCCTCAATTAACTCTTCAGCTCGAGCTATTGCCCCTTTCATTCCAAGCTCAGTAGGGGTATTGACAATTTTCGCACCAAGCGCCCTCATTAAATCCTGTTTTTCCATACTGAATTTTTCTGGAACCACAAACATCACGGTGTACCCTCGATTAACCGCTGCAAGAGCAAGACCAATGCCTGTATTTCCAGCTGTAGGCTCAATAAATGTTCCGCCCGGGGCTATTCGATTATGATCAATCGCTTCCTGAAGTAGTTCCTGACCAAGACGATCTTTAATACTTCCCCCAGGATTATAAAACTCTAACTTTGCAAAAAGGCGAACGCCTCCTGGTAGATCAAAATGATGGAGCTCGATGACCGGAGTTCGGCCTACGAGCTCATGAATATTATGAAAGATTTCCATAGCGTGAAATCCTTTCTATTTGGCGAAGATAATGTGCCACTCATCACGATGTGTCAGCATTTCGTCTGCGATTTCTTTTGCTCCTTCTAAACTATGGTTAGCAGCCCAGCCGCATTGTACTTCGTTGCACGCTGGTACTTCTTGTGCATTTAGAACATCCTGCAATGTTTTCTCGAGTACTTCTAGAATCTCGTCGTAGTTTGAATGATTTAGAACCGCAAGATAAAACCCAGTCTGGCATCCCATCGGACCAATATCAACAACGTTCTCCATATGATTACGAATATTTTCTGCCATCAAGTGTTCGATTGAGTGTAGACCAGCCATTTCCATGTGCTCTTTATTTGGTTGTTTGAAACGAATATCATACTTATAAATCTCATCACCATTTGGTCCTTTTGTTACGCCTACTAGACGAACATATGGTGCTGCTACCTTTGTATGATCAAGATTAAAACTTTCTACATTCATTTTTTTAGCCATTCTTACTCAACTCCTCCACTAGATTTAAAATTAAGTTTGCTGAATTAATTGAAGCTGTCTCAAGAAATTGATCGAAAGAAATATTTGATTCTTTTCCTGCAATATCAGAAAGTGAGCGGATAATCACAAAAGGTGTACCGAACTGATAACAAACTTGTGCAATCGCTCCTGCTTCCATTTCTGCAGCGTCTAGGTTCGCAAGTTTTGACCTGACATAGTCAACTCTCTCCGCATCATCCATAAAGGAATCGCCAGTCGCGATCATTCCTTTTACTACCTGATGTTCCGTTACTTTCTCAGCACTTCGCTCAGCAGCTTCAACAAGCATGCTGTTCGGTTCATAAAGAGCCGGCATTTGAGGAACCTGGCCGTATTCGTAACCAAAAATGGTTGCATCTACATCATGGTAACGAACTTCTGAAGAAATCACGATGTCGCCTACTTTTAATTCAGGATTAAATCCACCCGCAGAGCCTGTATTGAGAATGTAGTCTGGTTTAAATAGTTGATTCATTAATGTTGTTCCGATGGCCGCATTCACTTTACCAATGCCTGATTTTAAGAGAACTACCTCCTGGCCATCTATGCTTCCTGTAGTGAACTCAGATCCTGCAATCACCTGTTCTTCTCTGTGATCGAGACGGTCACGTAAAATTCTAACTTCTTCTTCCATTGCTCCAATAATACCGATCTTCATGACGAACTCCTTTACTTGTTCAATTTTTGATGGCTTCCATCAACCAAACAAAATCGTTTAGTTGAGTAAAAGTTACGTCGAATCCATGCTTTCGAAATAATGTCTCCAACACTGAAATCGTCGTATAATATTCCGACTGTAAATCTTGTAGCAAATTGTAATATCCCTTTGCTTTCACTTTCTCATGCATCTTTACTCTAGCATTGTCATCCTTAAATGCTGTATCCGCAAATACAATTTTATCATTTTGAGCCAGTAGTTGGCTATATTTGTGAATGGCGATACTTTTTTCTTCGTCAGTGAGATGGTGAAATGCATAGGTACTCACGATTGTTTGTACAGGGTTAGTCGGAGTTGGAAAATCCATAAAATCACCATCATGAAGCGTGACATGAGGTAATCTTTCACTCGCCTTTTCTCTCATCGCTTTTGATGGCTCTATACCGGTTACCGACAAGCCTTTCTTAAGTAGAATAGAAGTTAAGTTCCCTGTTCCAACGCCAAATTCTAACACGTGGCCTGAGGAAGCTTGAGCAACTGCAGATAGAATGCCGTCGTATCCCTTAAAGACATCACGATACTCTTCATCTTGACCAGACACCGTTGTGTCATACGAGTCAGCCCAGCGCTCAAATAAATCAATAAACTCTCTTCCCATTGCTGTCACATCGCTTTCCTGTTTTTAATTCATAGTATTAAGGTATGAATAATATGCATTATGGTTCTAACTTATCATATTCTTTTTTGAATATCAATTTGTATGATTTAACAAAAATGTGTACACTGTTATGTGGATAGTATTTTAAGGAGGAGCAATAAATGAGTTTTTCCCTTGAACGGATAGATGATAAAGTAGAATTTTTCGAAGGATTTTCGCTTGAAGAAATCGAGAATAAAATTCAGACTCAGATCGATAACAACCGTGCACTGCTGCTTCAAGTTCATTCTGTTCAGCATCACGCTCTTACACATGAAAAAACAGGCAGACCTTATTACTCTGCTGTTGTTCATTTTAAAGCTAAATAAAAAAAGCAGGAGCATTTGCTCCTGCTTTTTGTTATTCTGGCTTAACACTAACCGGCTTCCAACCTTCTCCATCAACCCACTCAAGTTCGATGTAATAGACTTGATTTCCAGATCCTGCTTTACTAACACGTGCAAAGGACTTTTGTGGCCCACCATTACCACCTATTCTCCAGATCGTCATTTGATCTTCTGATAGACCCATAACAGATTCTGCAGCTTTTATTTTTTCATTCCAGTCATCAGTACCTTTGGTATAACTGGATTTATGTGGACCTGATTGCACTGTACCCACCGGCTCCCACGGCCCTTCTAGATTTGGTTCACCTGGCTCTTGATCAGCTTCTTCTTTGTCCTGATCTTCTTTATCTTCTTTCTCTTTATCGTTCTCTTCTTTTTCTTTCTCTTCGTCAGTACTTTCATCTTTTGAACTATCTTGATCAGCGTTACTGCCAGAATCTGAATCATTGGACTCTGAATCCTTCGAGTTGGCTTCATCAGAAGTAACGGCATCATCACTGCTCTCATTCGATTTTTCATCTGTACTGGTTTGTGCTGTTGGTTGTTCTTCACTTGCTGTTTGTTGAGAGTCGTTACCCGTAAACACAATGTTGGCAACAAGTACAAGTATCACTGCGAGAACAATTCCAATTAAACTATTTAATACGATATTTTGTTTTCTCTTTGAATGTCGGTCCCCATATCGTGATCTCAAACCCATCCACTCCTCTATTTAGCTGTTGCTCTTATTTTATCATCTCTAAATGATTCGTAGAAGGCTTGACTTTTGTTTCGTTATTCTCTCTCAAATTGTTGCAACAGCTTAACGATTGCAGCAAAAGCTTCATAAGTTTTATATTCTTTCTCCTTTCGTTCGAAATCAACAACAACCAAAGCATACTTTGGAGAATCATAAGGAAAGTAACCAGCGAACCACTGATGATCAAATGACAAATCTTCACCAAGTTCAGCAGTACCTGACTTACCAGCTACTTTTACTGGTAAATCAGCTAAATATGTGCGACCGGTTCCGCTTACGACTACTTCTCGAAGCGATTCTTGTAGTGACTTTACTACCTTATTCGAAAGTTTTCCGTTCAAGTTTCTTTCACTAAAACTAAGGAAAGTTGTGCCATTTTTATAAAGTATGTCACTAACGGCCCTCACCTGTTTTGCTTCTCCCTCTCTTCCAATTGTCGCCATCATATTGGCGATAGCCAGTGGACTTAACTTAACATTTAATTGCCCAATCGCTGTTTGGTCAATCGCCTTAATCACAACTTTATCTTTATCATCTTTAAAAAAGACCGGTTCCGACTCGTCGGGAAACTGTTTAAAATCTTCGTAATGATAGAGCATACCTTCCCAACCAACAGTTTTGCCAATCCCTAGTTTTTTTGCAGTATTTTCAATCACATCCGGATCAATTTTGATGAGCTCTTCAGCAAGTTCTGTGAAAGCGGCATTGCAGCTAGCTGCAAAGCTACTCTTTAGGTTCATGATTCCTAGGTCACGATTCCCAGGTCCATCTCGATATAAATTTAGATCACAGTTGAATGTGCGGGTATCTTTTATACCGTGCTCATAGGCAGCTGCTAGAATAATCGTTTTAAATACCGAACCTGGAAAATACCCTTTTACCATTTGATTAACTGCGCCTTCTCCAAGTGGATCATCCGATTCAAAGAGAGGACGACTCACCATTCCAATAAGATTGTTCGATTCGATATCAAGTAAAACGGCTCCACCATTTATAATACCTGCTTCATCTACCGCTTCCTCAAGACTGTGCTGAATCTCCATATCCAACGTTGTCTTCACTTGAAGGGGATAGAAAGAGTCTGTTGTTGAAAAAAGCTTCACATCAAGTCCGAGAAGAGGGTTTCCCTGACGATCTGCATGATAAAGGAGTGTGGTGTCTCCTTCAGATATTAAAAAGGGATCAAAAGCAGCCTGGAGTCCTGAAATACCTAATTTAGTGTGTTCATTAATTGTTCCTTCTGTCCATTTCTCAGGATATTTCGATTTGATTAGATCTGGATTTGGTCTTACGCTTCCAATAACATGAGCAGCTAACGGATTTTCGTTCAATGGTTTATTTACAGCGTAAACACCCGGAATACTTAATTCGTTTATTTGCCTCATCTGTTCAGATGTTAGTTTTTTTTCATAATTAAATGGTTGCTTTCGCTTATCAAAAGAGCGGTCGAGTTCATCAGGAGACGTCTTTATAATCTTTGCTACCTCTTCTTTCGGCCAGTCCCGATCTTTTAAAAACGGAAATAGAACCAAAGCTGGAGTGGTCTCACTCATCGGTAAACCATTTCGATCTAGCATCGTTCCCCTTCCTTCATCTAGTACATAAGATTGGGTACGCTGATCGATGCTAGCTTCAATTAAATTCACTCCATCCTTTGAATAAGATTCCGTTTCAACTAATTGTAGCTGAATCAAACGCCCAACTAGCAAGAACATTAAGCACATAAAGAGGAAACCAACTCCGGTCACCCTTCTCCTACTCATACCACTCACCTCTATATGAGTGTCGACCGATGTCCCCTATTTCAAACATAAGTAACCTGGGACTTGCTGTTGACTTATAACTTTAATTCAATTGATATTCCATAGAAAAAGACAGCCGGATTGGCTGTCTTTTTAAACATTGCATTTATTAGCTAACTTCTAGAATTTCAACGCGAATTTCCCCGCCTGGAGTTTGCACGTTAACCTTTTCTCCAATTTGACGGCCGAGAAGACTTCTTGCCATAGGTGAATCATTTGAAATTTTCCCTTCAAACGGATCAGCTTCAGCACTACCAACGATAATATATTCTTCTTCATCTCCATCTGGAATCTCAACAAATTTAACCCGCTTACCTATTGATACAACATTCGATGAGCTATTGTCTTCTTCAATAATTTCAGCATTACGAATCATATTTTCAACTGTTTGAATACGCGCCTCGACAAATGCCTGCTCATCTTTTGCAGCGTCATACTCAGAGTTCTCAGATAGATCTCCAAAACTACGAGCAATTTTAATTCGTTCTACTACTTCTTTTCTTTTCTCTGTTTTAAGGGAATCAAGTTCCTTTTCAAGCTTTTCTTTACCTTCTTGTGTCATGTAATACTTTTTATCCTCTGCCATTTCTTTCACTCCTTCATCAATTAAGGGCATCAATCGTAATAAACTGTATGAAAAAAAGAGGTAAATATACCTCGTTTAATCGTTATAACATGGCTTTATCTTCGAGTATCGTATGAATCTTCGTTACCATTAGGTCGATGGCTACTCTATTCTGCCCGCCTTCTGGAACAATAATATCTGCATAACGCTTTGTAGGTTCTATAAACTGAAGGTGCATGGGGCGAACAACTGAAGTATATTGCTCTACAACAGAATCAAGCGTTCTCCCTCTGTCGCGGATATCCCGAACCATTCTTCTTAAAATACGAAGATCAGCATCTGTGTCTACAAATAGCTTAATATCCATTAAATCACGGAGACGTTCATCTTCAAGAATTAGGATACCTTCCAAAATAATGACATCTTTTGGTTCGACAGGGATAATTTTATCAGATCTTGTGTGAACTGTATAGTCATAGACAGGTTTTTGAATAGGGTTATATAACATTAGTTCTTTCACATGGTCAATTAACAGGTCATTATCGAACGCTAGTGGATGGTCATAGTTTGTACCTAGTCTTTCAGGCATTGACTTTTCACTCTGATCTTTATAATAAGAATCCTGTTCAATGACTAACACTGATTGATCAGCAAACTGTTTAAATATCTCTCTTGTTACAGTGGTTTTACCTGAGCCTGAACCTCCGGCAACACCAATTACTACGGGTCTATTAACCATAATTCTTCCCCTTCTATTATAGAAAAACCGCTCGTACATATGTACGCCGGCTTTTCTTCATCATGAGTTTTTACGCTGACTAACAGCTAATCCATCCCCAATAGGATATATCGTAGTATCTAGTTCGGGATGGGATATTAAAAATTCATTATAAAGACGGAGCTTTTTTACCATTGATCTAAAGCGCTTCTCTTCGATCCTCTCTTCTGCTACCATACCTCTAAAGAGAATATTATCCGAAAACACTACTCCGCCCTTTTCTAATTGATCATAAAATTCATCAAAAAAACGCTGGTACTGACCTTTGGCCGCGTCAATGAAGAGCGCTTGATATGAACCATAGCTCTTAAGCTCATCAGCCAGCTCAAATGCATCCCCAAATAAAACGGTTATTCTATCAGAGTATCCTGCTTTTTCAATATTAGCGATCGCTTCATTATAACGAGTTTCATCTCGTTCAACAGTAAGTATAGCAGTATCTGGCAAACGCTCAGCCATACGGATTGCTGAGTAGCCAATGGCTGCACCAATTTCCAATATTCGGCCCGGTTTCAAAAAGGTCAGGAGTTGAAGCATCACATCAAGACTCGTTTGTTCCATAATTGGAACATGTTTTTCCCGTGCATATTCTTCTATCTCTTTAATTAAGTCTTCTCGATTCGGGCGTAAAGATTCCAGATATTGTTCCACATGATCGGATATCATGATCGGTCCTCCTTCATGTAACCCGAATAATTTTATCATAATCGAAAGGGGAATGGTAGTCTTACTCGCCATTCCCCATAAATTTCTTATTCTTCTTTTTCTTTCTCTTCTTTCTCTTTCTTCTTATAATACTCTGTCCACTCTTCCTTATACTTAGCAACTTTCTTATTGTGCTCTTCATTAGTCTCTGAGAACAGCGTTTCGCCACTCGGTCGAGCATAGAAATAAAGTGCTTCTGTATCGGCTGGTTCTATTGCCGCTATGATTGACGACTCACCAGGGTTGGCAATAGGGCCAATTGGCAGACCTTTTTGCTTATAAGTATTATAAGGCGACTTTGCATCAAGATCATCCTGGGTGATTTCTCCTGATTGCTCTCCTCTCGCATAAACAACCGTAGGATCTGTTTGTAAGATCATATCCTTATCAAGACGATTATAAAACACCTTCGAAATTTTTGTTCGATCAGCTTTTGCTGACGCTTCTTCTTCAATGATCGAAGCAAGTGTCATCATTTCATGGATGGAATAATCACGATCTTCAAGTTCAGAGCGATATTTTTTTAAGACGCTATCGGTTTTGTCTAACATATCTTTCACAACGACTTCCACTGAAGGTTCTTCTTCAAAATCATAAGTAGCAGGGAAGAGATAACCTTCTAACGGATGACGAATGTCTTCGTTTAAAATATCTTCTGTTAAAAACCAATATTCATTCACTAAAGCTTTCATGTATTTCTCATCATCTAATTTCTTAATAACATCTTCTTGCTTTAAGTCAAGTTCCTTCGCAATACGAGCAGCTATGTCTTCTAACCAGATTCCTTCTGGTACAGATATAGTGGCAACAGCTTCTTTCATTACTTTCCCACTCTTCATAATGGCAATAATTTCATCCATCGTCATAGAAGGTGAAAGTTCATAGTCACCTGCTTGAAAGCCGCTTTCATTCTTATATTTCACGTAATAACGGAAAGCTGTGCCATCTTTAATGATGCCTTCTTCTTCCAGTTTAGCTCCAATCGAAGATGTTGAAGATCCAATTGGAATAGTCACAGCTGCTTTTTCTTTGCTATCAGAATCAACTGGTTCGAGTATGTTTTTTATGTAGAAGTAACCACCTGTTATAACGGCAGCCACCGTTATGGTTAAAAGCAGTAAAATGATAAACACTATTTTTCTTACCGTTTGATTCTCGGTCTGGCGCTTCATAAGCTTCTCTTTATACAAGTCCTTAAAATCAGACAACGCCGTGGCCCCCTTTCATTCTTCATCTATTATACTATATGTCGACATATTGTCGGCAAGGATGCCAACGTTCGCCAAAAATTATCCATTATGTATTATACAAGGTTATTTGAAAGGTTTGTAGTCATTTCCAAAAAACAGTAAGAAGATTCTTTGCCCTAAGGTATCCAAACACATAAGAAATCTTACTCAAACCGATCGTGACACAGTAATTCTAAACGTATAATCAAGAAAAAAAGCTGCCGATTTTCACCGGCAGCTTTTGATTGAAATTTACTCGCTATCTTCTTCTTCTTCAGAGAAAGTGTTGAGCATTTCCTCGACCATTTCCCATTCCTTATCTGATTCAATAGGGAAAAGCTTATAGTCTCGCTCTTCATTGTCCTCTTCTTCATAGCGGAAAGCATAAACTTCCACTTCCTCTTCACTATCAGCTTGATCAGCAGGAACTACAGTCATATAAGATTGACCGTTCTCAGCTACATCAAATGTAAAGAGAACTTCAAATAGATGCTCGTCTCCATTTTCATCTGGAATGATAATACGTTCTTTTTCCTCCATGTTTTCACCTCATTAATTTTGCTTGCTGTCTAAGTATCCTTGCAGAATCATAACAGCAGCCATTTTGTCGATCACTTTCTTACGCTTCTTACGACTCACATCAGCACTAATCAGCATGCGTTCTGCAGCGACGGTTGTTAGTCTTTCATCCCACATGTCAACTGGAATATTAGTCGTTGTCTGAATAAGTTCTCCAAATGCCTGGCAGGCTTCGCCACTCGGACCAATTGAGCCATTCATGTTTTTAGGAAGTCCAACGACAATCTTGCTGACATCATTCCCATTAATGATTTCCATTAAACGATCAGGAATCACATCCTGCGCTTCTGGGTTACGTTTCACGGTTTCTAATCCCTGTGCCGTCCATCCCATCGCATCGCTTAGCGCTACGCCGATTGTTTTTGTACCGACATCCAATCCAAGTGTTTTCATGCTGTCTCCTTATCCCTGATGATGAGTAAGATACGATTTCACAAGCTCTTCAATTAATTCGTCTCTTTCAAGCTTACGAATTAAGCTTCTCGCATCATTGTGTCTCGGAATGTAAGCCGGATCCCCAGAAAGGAGGTAACCCACGATCTGGTTAATCGGATTATAGCCCTTTTCTTGAAGAGCACTATAGACGGTGAGTAACACTTCCTGGACATCATGATTATATGCGTCGTCTGGAAAATTAAATTTCATTGTTTTGTCCATCGAACTCATTCCTTACACCTCTTTCTCCGATCCCCATCTAGAATCGTAACTAGTCAACTAATTCTTATTGTACACTACTAAAACCAAATTAGGAAATGGATTTCACCCAATCTGTTGTGTAAGCAAGAGCATCATCCAGTTTCTCTGGATTTTTGCCACCTGCCTGCGCCATATCCGGTCGGCCACCGCCACCGCCACCACAGCGAGTAGCAAGCTCTTTAATCAATTTCCCTGCATGATACCCCTCTTTTACGAGGTCATCTGTAATTCCAGCAGCTAACTGAACCTTCCCGTCTGCCCCGCTACCAAGTACAACAATGACACTGCCAATCTGCGCCTTCAGATCATCGACAATACTACGAAGGTTATTCATATCTGTATCGATGCGTTTAGCAACTACTTTCACACCGTCTACTTCTTGAACATCTCCTGCCATCTGTTTTGCCTCAACATTTGCAAGTTTTGACGTCAATGAGTCATTTTGGCGTTGTAATTCACGAATCTGACCAAGTAGTGCTTCTGTTCTTGATGGAACATCCTTCACATTTGATTTTAACAAGTCAGCCGTATTTTTCAAAATTGATACTTGTTGATTTAGAACCTGGTAAGCTCCTTCGCTTGTCACAGCTTCAATACGACGCGTTCCTGCACCAATGCCTGATTCAGAAAGAATTTTAAACAATCCAATTTCTGCTGTATTTTGAACGTGTGTACCTCCACATAGTTCAAGACTATAATCACCAACACGTACAACGCGAACAGAATCTCCATACTTTTCACCAAACAATGCCATAGCTCCCATTGCTTTAGCTTCGTCAATAGGCTTTACCATCGTATTCACTGGAATATTAGCCCAAATTTGATCATTCACTTGTTTTTCAATCTCTTCAAGCTCTTCAGATGTAATCTGTCCAAAGTGAGAGAAGTCAAAGCGAAGTCGCTCTGAACCAACGAGTGAACCAGCCTGGTTTACATGCTCACCAAGAACATCTTTTAAAGCCTGATGAAGCAAGTGAGTTGCCGTATGATTCTTTACAATTGCAGAACGGTTCGAACGATTGATTTCAGCTGTTATTTTTGCTCCAGTTTTTATCGTTCCAGATTCTACAACCGCCGTATGGACGTGTTGGCCATTTGGCGCTTTTTGTACATCTGTTACGCGAAGTTGAACATCTTCACCACGAATGATACCAGGATCTGCAACTTGCCCGCCGCTTTCAGCATAGAAAGGCGTGCTTTGGAGAATAACCTGGATTTCGTCGCCTTCTGACGCTACCTCAGTTAGCTCTTTATCTTTTATGATTGCGACTACTTCTGTATCAACAGACCGCTCTTCATAACCGACAAAATCGCTTTCGACTGAAATGTCGCCAAGCGCGCCACCTTGAACCTGCATGGAACCTACATCCTGACGAGCATCTCTAGCACGTTTACGCTGCATTCCCATTTCCTGTTCGAAACCTGTACGATCAATTTCCATGCCTTCTTCTTCAGCATATTCCTCCGTTAATTCCACAGGGAAACCGTACGTATCGTAAAGTCGAAACACATCGCTACCAGAGATGACATGATTACCAGCTTCTTTTTCTTTCTTCATAATGTCTGAAAGAATTGAGAGTCCTTCATTTAATGTTTCATAGAAGCGGTCTTCTTCATTCTTAATTACTTTTTGGATGAATTCCTTCTTCGCATTAACTTCAGGATAGAATTCAACCATGATGTCCCCAACGACTGGTACAAGTTCATACATGAATGGACGGTTAATACCAATTTGCTTAGCGAACCGAACTGCTCTTCTAAGTAATCTTCTTAGTACATATCCGCGACCTTCGTTCGATGGAAGGGCACCGTCACCAATGGCAAATGTAACTGTTCGAATATGATCAGCGACTACCTTAAATGCTGTATCTCCCTCTCTGGAATCTCCATAGTTCACTTCTGCCATTCGCTCTGTTTCACGAATGGTTGGCATAAAGAGGTCTGTATCATAGTTTGTTTTTGCATCCTGAATAACCGATACCATTCGTTCAAGTCCCATGCCCGTATCAATATTCTTCTTAGGTAATGGTGTATAAGTACCATCAGGGTTATGATTAAATTGGGAGAAAACAAGGTTCCAGATTTCAAGATAACGCTCATTCTCTCCACCAGGATAAAGTTCTTCTTTAGGGTCTTCGAAACCATACTCTTCTCCACGATCATAGAAAACTTCCGTATTAGGTCCACTTGGCCCTTCTCCGATATCCCAGAAGTTACCCTCTAGACGGATGATACGCTCTTCTGGAAGTCCAATTTTCTCTTTCCAAATGGTAAATGCTTCATCATCTTCCGGATGAATTGTGACAGATAATTTATCAGCATCAAAGCCAATCCAATTCTGACTAGTTAGGAATTCCCATCCCCACTCAATAGCTTCTTCTTTAAAATAATCTCCGATAGAGAAGTTCCCAAGCATTTCAAAGAACGTATGATGGCGTGCTGTTTTGCCTACATTCTCAATATCGTTTGTACGAATTGATTTTTGAGCATTTACAATTCTTGGGTTATCAGGTGTTACGCGACCGTCAAAATATTTTTTAAGCGTAGCTACACCACTATTGATCCATAGTAAAGTTGGATCTTCATGTGGAACGAGAGATGCACTTGGTTCCACCGAATGACTTTTTTCTTTAAAGAAATCGATAAACATTTGTCTTACATCTGCTGATGATAAGTTCTTCATACTAATTATCCTCCTTTAGTTACTCAGTAATGGATTTTGGTGGTGGTGTTTTTTGAACGCAAAAAAACTCTCACCCCTGAATAAATCAGGGACGAGAGTTTTGTTTAAATGCTCACGCGGTACCACCCTGGTTATAGACAAAACTGTCTATCACCTCAAGCGACCGTAACGAGGTCGAGACGGCGGGGATTAACCCGCACTCAGGATTAGCTTTCTGCTGATCTTATTCTTAAAGCTCTTACAGCCAGGGAGCTTCTCTCTAACGAATACAGGTCGTATTCAAGAATAGGGGTCAACATACTCGTTCCGTCAATGTGTTTAATTCTTAATCTCTGGGATTATTATAGTCAGAGCAGCATTCGTTTGTCAATCGCTTCATTCATCTTCGTTTCGATAGAGAAAAAGTGCTTTCAGAACCGCAAGAGCAGGTACTGCAAGAATTAGTCCGATTACGCCAGCAATCTCTCCCCCTGCAAGAAGTCCAAAAATTATGATGACCGGGTGAATGTGCAGACTTTTCCCAACAATATAGGGCGATAAAATATTACTTTCAATAAACTGTAGAACCACAATAACGATAATCGTAATGATCGTCATTTTAACTGAAACGGTCGATGCAATTAATAGTGCTGGAGCCGCGCCAAGAAAAGGTCCAAAGTATGGGATAATATCCGTTATACCAACAATAATCCCCAGTAGAATCGCATATGGAAGCTTAATCAACCAGAATCCCAGTGCCGCAAGAACACCTAACACCGAAATCACAAAAAATTGACCTCGAATATAATTACCAAGCGATTCATCTATTCGGATGAGTAGGTTCTTTCCGCGTGCTCTCCACTTAGGTGGCGTTATTCTCCATGCTGTTTTTTTAAACGTCTCAAAATCCTTCAATAAATAGAACACGATGAAAGGAATAATCATAATGACAAAAAAAGAACTAAGTAACTTCTTTGCTAATTCAACCGCCAATGTCAATGTATTGTTAACAGCATCTTCAACATCCTGAAAAGTTTGATCAACCTTTCCTTGTAAAGCAGGAGGTAAATTTGAAGTGAAGTCATATGTATGATGCACAGCATCCCGATACATATCAATGAACATTGGAACGTTCTCCATTAACTCCTGTGACTGTTTCACAATATGAGGAAGCCCCTTAAAAATCGCATAGCCAGTACCTCCAAAAAACAGAACATAGATTAAAAGTACAGCTATCCCTCTTGGCAAACCTTCTTTATGAATTTTCTCTACAATGGGATGAAGCAAATAAGTTATAAGAGAAGCAATTAAAAATGGAACAATTAAAACAGTTAACACATCGATGATCGGATCCCAAATGGGAGAAAGCTTCAGCAATAAATAAATGCATAAAAAAACTAGCAGAAGGGTCGTTAAATAAATGATCCAGTTCAGGTTCCATTCACGCTTCACTGTCAATCCCTCCTGCTAGCAAATACCATCTACAACTCAACTCGCATATCATAGTCTTCAAATAAGTCATCCAGGGATGTTAGCGATCCGTCCTCTTCCACCTGGTGTAAGGAAAGAACTCCTTTAATAATCGACATTTCCACAAAACAGTTCCAACAATAGAATTGATTCGCCCCGATTTTCCCTATATTTTTACTTTTACAATTTGGACATTCCATCTCCATATGCCTCCTAATCCAGCTATTTAAGAAGATATACACCATCCTGTCCAGATTGAAGTCATTCTATACGGCATTTGTAAAGTAATCGTTTCTTTTCAACAGAGGCTCATGTTCATAAGGCGTGAATTACCTAGTAAAGCTGAATAGAAAGAAGCCAGAGATTTTCTCTGGCTTCTACATCGACTCTTCAATTGTCGTTTGTTCCCCGATCATTTCTTGCAATTTCTCCGTTAATTGCGTGTTTCGGACCTGATCATCTTCTGTTTGGATAGCTAGTTTAATGGCCTCTTCTTCTCCACATAAAATCAAATAATCCTTACTTCTTGTAACGGCTGTATAAAGAAGATTTTTTCGTAGCATCCGATAATACCCTCTTACAATAGGAAGAACAACAATTGGAAACTCACTACCCTGGGATTTATGAATGGAGCAGCAGTAGGCATGTGTTAATTGATTAAAGTCAGGCCTGTCATAAACTACTTCTTGTCCATCAAATGAAACAACAAGCTGATCCTGCTTTTCAATATTTTCTTTCGCAAAAAATACAGAAACAACTTCGCCCATATCACCATTGTAGACATTGTCTTCAGGATTGTTTACAAGTTGAAGAACTTTATCACCGACTCGATAAACGAGATCTCCATGTAAAAGCTCTCTTCGCTGCTCCGTTGCAGGATTAAACAGCTTTTGAAGCTCCTGATTTAGCAGATCCACTCCTGCCGACCCTCGATACATTGGAGCTAGAACTTGAATATCCCGAGGAGAGTATCCTTTCTTTAATGCATTGCCACACACTTGCGAGACAACCTCAATAATCTGTGCTTGGGAACAAGGAAAGAACCTCCGATCAGGCGTCGGTTTCCGAAACTCTTCTGGAAGCTCTCCTTCTTTAATAGAGTGCGCGAGATCAATAATCGAAGAGCCTTCAGCTTGTCGATAAATGGCCGTCAGTTTACTAACGGGAACTGCATTTGAATCGATCATATCCTTGAGCACCTGTCCTGGTCCTACTGAAGGAAGTTGGTCTTCATCACCAACAACAATCACTTGAATTTGAGTTGGTAAGGATTTAAATAATTGATTGGCAAGCCACACGTCAACCATGGATACTTCGTCGACAATTAACAACCTGCCTTCAATCGGATTATTCTCATCATGCTCAAATCCCGCCTCACCTTTCCACCCAAGTAATCTATGTATCGTAAAAGCCGGTAGTCCTGTTGCTTCACTCATCCGTTTCGCTGCTCTTCCTGTTGGT
The DNA here is from genome assembly GCF_041366475.1 of Pseudalkalibacillus sp. JSM 102089. NCBI lineage: Bacteria > Bacillati > Bacillota > Bacilli > Caryophanales > Fictibacillaceae > Pseudalkalibacillus > Pseudalkalibacillus sp. JSM 102089. The sequence goes on along the minus strand of NZ_JBEWYW010000004.1, from coordinate 151,178 downwards.
GCTACAAGTAGCACTGGAAACGGTTTATCCTTTGAGTAATCTTTCGGTTCAAGTGAAAGTCCATTTAACTCAGCATAGAGCTCTACAATCCCTTTAATAACCGTCGTTTTCCCCGTACCTGGTCCGCCAGTTAAAATCATAAACGGAGAAGCAATTGCTTTTTGTACCGCTTCACGCTGTGACGGAGCGTATTGAATACCAAGTCGTTCTTCAAGGTCTCCTAGAGCGCGATAGAATTCAGATTCCGGAAATGAGTCAGCATACTCCGTTTGTGACATCACATTATTTAATCCAGTCACAAGACCTTTTTCAGCATAGTAAAGTGAATGTAAATAGATTCTCTCTCGATCAAGAATCAATTTATCACTCTCGTAAAGAGAGATCAGTTCCCTTGAAATATCTGCTTCATCAAGCTTATCACCTAGTAACTCATTCACAGATTGAATCAATGCATCGTACTCAAGATACACATGTCCCTCCTGTAACGTTTGTTCATTTAACGTATGAAGACATGCTGCCCGAATGCGATCAGGATGCTTTCCTTCAATACCAATCGATCTCCCTAAATCATCCGCACGTCGAAAACCAATACCTTCCACATCTTGAATAAGCTGATATGGATTTTTCTCAACAATCTCGAGCGTTTCTTGCTTATAGGCTTTAAAAATTTTCATCGATAGTCTCGGTCCAAATCCTAACTCAGTTAATCGAATCATAATTTGGTCAAGCCCCTGATGCTCCATTAGAGAATCATATAGTCCCTTTGCTTTTTCTTCAGATAGCTTTGGAACCTTACTTAATATTGATGGATCACGCATAATTTTAGCTATGGCGCGCTCACCTAACACATCAACAATCGATTCAGCTGTCTTTTCACCAATTCCATGGAATAAATCACTAGATAAGTATTGGATAAGCCCTGGCTTTGATTCAGGCATCTGTCTCTCAAATGATTCAACAGCATACTGTTTCCCATAACGGGGATGATCCGTAAAGCGTCCGTAAAATACATACGTCTCATCTTCAAGAAGTCGAGGAATCATTCCATTCACGACGACTTCTTTCTCATCATAAGGTTCGTTCGTTTCAGAAATCCGAAGTCTTGCCACTCCATACAAACTATCTTCATTAAAAAAAATCATTTGAATGGGTCTTCCTTTGATATACCCTTTTTGTGGCTGATCCATAAGATCTTCTCTCCAATAACTTAAAATTTAATTGTTATTGTTCATCGCTTGTTCCATTTGTTTCTTCCCGTTTCCTGCTAAGAGATGATCTGGTTGGATAGCGAGTGCACGATCAAAACAGCTTATTGCTTTCGTCAAATTTTCTTGATAAGCATAGCTCACACCTAAATTAAACCACGCATCGGCATGATCCGGATCCTCTTCAACGACTCTCTCAAACTGAGGAAGCGCTACATCGATTGCCCCATCTTGCGCGAGACAAAGTGCATACTGAAAACGCGCTTCCGTATCTTCCTCATTGAGCTCAACAGCTCTCTGGAAGAAAGGTAATGCTAATCGAAGTGCATCCTGCATCATAAAGCACTGACCAATCATAAAGTGAACATCACTTTGGTCAAGCCCCTGCTGGATTGCTTTCTGGTACATGTCTGCAGCGTCTTTATACTGCTCTAGTTCAAAGAATGCGTTTCCTGCGCCATAATAAGCAGTCCCCTGCGTTTCATCCAAATCAATCGCTTTTTCAAAATATGCGACAGCCTGCTTAATTTCTCCTGCCTGTGCGAGGAGATTTCCAATATTCGTATAAGCAACTGGATCTTTAGGATTCTCTTCTATTGCTTCATAAAGTAGCGTTACAGCTTTTTCTAATTGTCCATTATTCATTGCTTCAATCGCTTGTTCATTTTTATTACTCATTTTAAAAAACTCCTTATTTCTTTAACTTAATCTCTAGTTTAGCATAAGTTAGCGGCGGTTTCTCCACCTCAAAAAACAGCCTCATTTCATTTCGAAATGAGGCTAATTGTTAAACGTATGTTAGTTCGCTTGCATTCTTAAATACTTGATCAATCGTTGCTCCGCCGAGACACTCATCACCGTTATAGAAGACAACGGCTTGTCCAGGTGTAATAGCGCGTACTGGTTCATCAAATGTTACTTTCAAGCGATCATCATCCAGCTTTTCCACCGTAACGCCTGAATCTTTTTGACGATAGCGGAATTTCGCTGTGCAAGAGATATGCTCTTCTATCGGAAGATTCGAAACCCAGCTTGAATTCACTGCAATAAGGGAATCAGAGTATAAGAGGTCATTATGGAAACCCTGGTCAACATAAAGAACATTATCGTCAAGATTCTTACCTACCACGAACCACGGTTCACCGTCGCCACCAATTCCAAGGCCATGACGCTGACCAATTGTATAATACATCAATCCATCATGTTGTCCTTTTTCTTCTCCACCAAGCGTCATCATTTTGCCTGGTTGAGCAGGAAGATATTGTCCAAGAAATTCTTTGAAATTACGCTCGCCGATAAAGCAAATTCCTGTGCTATCCTTTTTCTTCGCTGTAGCAAGACCCGCTTCTTCCGCAATCTCTCGAACTTTTTTCTTCTCGATGCCTCCAAGTGGGAACATTACTTTAGAAAGTTGCTCTTGCGTGAGCTGATTCAAAAAGTAAGTTTGATCTTTATTGTCGTCTACACCACGAAGCATTTTGACTTCTCCGTCGCGTTCGACCACTTGCGCATAGTGCCCTGTCGCAAGGTAATCTGCTCCAAGCGTTAGTGCATGTTCAAGAAATGCTTTGAATTTAATTTCTTTGTTGCACATAACGTCAGGATTTGGTGTACGTCCACCTTTATATTCATCTAGGAAATAAGTAAACACTTTATCCCAGTATTGCTTCTCGAAGTTGACTGCGTAGTACGGAATGCCGATCTGGTTGCATACACGAATAACATCATCGTAATCTTCTGTTGCTGTGCATACCCCGTTTTCGTCGGTGTCGTCCCAGTTTTTCATGAAAATGCCGATCACGTCATAGCCTTGTTCTTTCAACATTAATGCAGCTACTGATGAATCAACACCTCCGGACATTCCAACCACGACTCGTATATCTTCATTCTTACGTGCTGCCATGGTTGCACCTCCTCTTCTTTAACACAAATTGTGTCCTGACTATTTTATAACTTCTTCAAACGATTGACAATCTTAACGACTTCACTCGCAGCTTTTGTGGCATCTTCAATTGCATTTCCATATCCAAAGCTAAAACGAATGGCCGTTTGTGTTCTCTCATTATCACCAAACATCGCTGTCAACACATGTGAAGGTTCATGCGATCCAGCCGTACAGGCCGAACCACTCGATACTGCAATACCTGCAAGATCTAGATTCATTAACATCGGTTCCACTTTTGCATCTAAAAAACTAACATTTAATACATGTGGAAGGATATGATCCTGATCACCGTTGATACGATAAGGAATGGATGCTTCTTCAAAAATTCCTAGCATCACTTGCTTCATATTCTGATAAAGCTCCACTTTCGCTTCTCGATCAATCCGCATTAATTCAGCTGCCTTCTCCATTCCTACAATGCCAGCAACGTTCTCTGTGCCTGCTCGTCGTTTTCTCTCCTGTTCACCGCCAAATGAATGAGGCAACAGCTTTGTCCCATCCTTAACATAAAGAAAGCCAACGCCCTTTGGCCCGTTGATTTTATGTGCTGAAACAGAAAGAAGATCTACGCCAAGTTGCTTTACATCAAGATCGATTAAGCCATACGCTTGGACGGCATCGGTATGAAACAGAATATCAGAATTGTTTGCCAACTTGGCGATCTCTGCAATTGGCTGTACTGTCCCAACCTCGTTATTACCATACATAACTGTTATTAAGATTGTCTCTGGCCGAATCGCCTTTTCTAGATCATCTATAGAAATTCTACCATTCTCATCCACAGGTAAGTACGTTACGTCAAATCCTTCTTTTTCAAGTACTTTACAAGCATTCAGTGCAGCATGATGCTCAATTACTGTTGTGATAATATGGTTTCCTTTAGCAAGGTTTCCTTTAGCAGCTCCTACAATTGCAAGATTATCTGCTTCTGTACCCCCACTTGTGAAAATAATTTCATTAGCTCTAGCATGAATACTGCTCGCAAGATTATTTCTCGCTTCATCAAGTGCATGACGTGACTTACGGCCAAACTGATGAATACTTGAAGGATTACCAAAATCACTTTTTAGTGATGAAACCATCGCATCAATAACATCGGGATGGACCGGAGAGGTCGCAGCATGATCCATATAAATTGCACTCATTATTAGTCACCTCTTACTACCAGCAGTGAGCCGGCTACTAAATATAAAACATATAACTATCTTGTTCTCCTTCACCTTCATAGGTAGCAAGATCTTCTAGCGTTGTAGAATCGAGAACATTTTTCACAGCGTCTCGTATTTTTAACCACAGATCTCGTTTAGCAGGTTCTTCATCGTCCATAACTTCAACAGGACTAATGGGTCCTTCTAGAACACGTATGATATCTCCCGCTGTAATTGAACTTGCTTCTTGCGCTAGAATATAACCACCATATGCCCCTCTAACACTCTTAACAAGACCAGCATTTCTTAATGGAGCAACTAGCTGTTCAAGGTAATGCTCTGATAAATCTTTGCTTCTAGCAATGGATTTTAAAGAGATCGGACCATCACCGTGCTTTTTTGCTAACTCCATCATAATTGTTAATCCGTATCTTCCTTTTGTTGATATCTTCAAATCTGCCACCTCTTTCTATCAATCGAGCCACAAGTTTTTTGCACTGTGGCAATGAATAACCCACAATTGGCCCTATGGTAATACAAAACAAAAGTGTTCCCACATGAATAGGACCATTCAAAAGCCATCCAAGAGAAAGGACAACTATTTCCATAGTAAGTCGGATATGTTGTACCTTCCACCCCGTTCGTTCTGTTAATACAAGCATTAAACTATCTCTTGGACCTGCTCCACGATCTGCTGCAATATAAAGACCGATGCCGTACCCCATGATCAGAATACCACTAACAAGCATAACCAATTTACCTATCAAATGATCCGGAGTTTTTAAAAAAGGAACCCATAAATAAATATCGATAAACACACCTACAAGCAGCATGTTTAGAAAAGCACCTAATTTTGGCCAGGTTCGATCTAATAATGAAGTCGAGCCAATAATCAGAAAACCAATTAGAATTGACCATGTGCCAATTGTTAATCCAAACTGCTGATACAGTCCGATATGGAAGACATCCCATGGCGCGCTACCGAATTCAGCTTTAATCATCAGAGAAATGCCAAAAGCCATAACCAAAAGACCTAATATAAATATTCCCCAGCTCATCCAGAACCATGGTATGCCTTTGTTATCTGGTTTCATCTCATCCCTCTTAACTCAATCTTCTCTCATCTATTTAGCCATTGATTCTGTTAGTAAACCTTCGCTATTATAGCACGAACCGGTTTTTCTTGCATTTCCAAAACCCGTATAGTATGTTTCAACTAACTATGAAAGGACGGGTGTTCTATGGATTTATTTGATTACCCAAAAGAAAACAACAATACTTCTTCTGGACCTCTCGCTAGCAGAATGCGACCTAGATCCATTGAAGAATTTATCGGCCAAGACCATATTATTGGTGATGGCAAATTATTGAGAAGAGCCATCCAAGCTGATCAACTTACTCCAATGATTTTTTTCGGTCCACCAGGAACCGGTAAAACAACACTTGCACGTATTATAGCCAACACTACATCTGCTCATTTCGAACAGTTAAATGCTGTTACTTCAGGAGTAGCTGACATTAGAAGACTGACGGCTGAAGCAAAAGATCGCTTAAAGCTTGATGATCAAAAAACGGTGCTCTTTATAGATGAAATCCATCGCTTTAATAAATCACAGCAGGATGCACTTCTTCCTTTTGTTGAAGATGGAACGATCGTGTTAATCGGAGCAACAACAGAAAGCCCAATGTTTGAAATTAATGCGGCTCTTCTTTCTCGTTCAAGATTATTTCGATTTGAACATCTTAATGAAACAACTATTAAAAACATTCTTTATCAGGCGATTAACGACAAGGATCGCGGCTTTGGAAAGTACGATGTTGAAATCGAGGATGAAGCCATTGAGCATCTCATAGACGTTTCTAATGGAGACGCTAGAACAGCTCTAAACGCGTTAGAACTCGCCATCCTTACAACGACTCCAAATAAAGATGGAAAACTTGTAATTAGTCTTGCAATTGCAGAAGAATCCATCCAGCAACGCGTGCTTCAATACGACAAGGATAGCGATAATCACTACGATACCGTTTCGGCCTTTATTAAAAGTATACGAGGATCTGATCCAGACGCTACGCTTTACTGGTTAGCAAAAATGATCTATGCAGGTGAAGATCCTAGATTTATCGCGAGACGCCTTTATGTCCATGCAGCTGAGGACGTTGGATTAGCCGACCCAAACGCACTTCTAATTGCCCATGCGGCCAGCTATGCGGTCGAATTTATTGGTATGCCGGAAGCTAGAATTCCACTAGCCGAAGCAGCGTTATATCTTGCTACCGCTCCAAAAAGCAATGGGGTGATTTCAGGTATAGATGCTGCACTTGCAGCAGTAAAAAAAGAAAAAAACGGAACAGTTCCTATTCATTTACGTGACTCACACTACAAAGGGGCTTCAGAACTAGGGCATGGGATTGACTACAAATTCCCGCATGACTATCCAGGAGGATATGTCCCTCAACAGTACCTTCCTGATCACATGGTCAGAAAAACGTTCTATAAACCTACTGAGCGCGGGCACGAAAGAACGATTCAAAAGAGACTTGATTATTTCGCTGAACGCATCAAATCTGATAGCAAGAAATCTTAACAGCAGGGCTTATGCTCTGCTGTTTTTTCTATTCACTCTTGCAATCTACCTCAAATTTACAAGACTTCTGTATAAATTCTTCCATACTGGCAAAGCTATGATTACTTTCAAAACGCAAAAATGTTAATCACATAAAGGAGCTGGATGAAAATGAAAGTAAGACAAGATGCCTGGTCTCATGAAGATGATTTATTGCTTGCCGAAACAGTGCTGCGGCATGTAAGAGAAGGCAGTACGCAATTAAAGGCCTTTGATGAAGTTGGTGATCGACTAAGTCGTACATCAGCAGCTGTCGGATTCCGCTGGAATGCCATTGTCCGCGAAAGATACGAGCAGGCCTTAAAGCTAGCGAAAAAACAGCGAAAAGAAATGAAACGAGCCGAACGAAGGCAGCCTGAATACACAAATAAAGAAACACATACGACTGTTTCCACCCAAGAACAACCAATCTCACAACCATTAATTGAAACTTCAACACCATACACCGAACCGGTACAAATGAAAAAAGAAATGACTATGAGAGAAGTAATCTCATTCTTATCAAACTTAGAACAATCCGCTTCCTCAACAAACAGGCTTAGAACAAATGTCGAGAAACTAGAATCAGAGAATCAACACCTAAAAGAAGAAAACACCCTTCTTCAACAAAAAATCAAAACACTCGAGAACGAACAACAAATCATGAAAGAAGATTACCAATCCCTCATCCAAATCATGGACCGAGCCAGAAGAATGGTCGTCCTAAACGACAACGAAGAACACAACGTCCCAACATTCAAAATGGATAAGAATGGGAACCTAGAAAAAGTCGCAAGGTGAAAACGAAAAGCGGAAGCGCCCGTTTAGCCTCGACAAGCGCTGGAACCCTCTAAAAAGAACACGCTCTTTGTGTTCATTTTAGAGGGTGAAGCGATCGAGAGGCTGGGCGCTGCAGCTAGACACCAAAAGCGGAAGGGGGCGTTTGGACACGACAGGCACTGGAGCCTTTTCATTTGAACACGGTCTTTGTGTTCGGATGAAAAGGTGAAGTGACCGAGAGTCTGCCCACTGCAGCTGGACAAAAAAAGCGGAGACGAGCGTTTAGAAACAAAGATATTGGCACTCTTGAACTAGAACACTTAAAAAACAATTCAAACAAAAAAAAGCATCCGTTCGAAATGAACGGATGCTTTATTAATTGTCATAAAAATAGAAGAGCCCCAACTGTGCCGTCCTTTCCATAATCGTTGAACCTGCATTGGCAGGTGGGTGCCTTATCCCATTCTCCGTAAGTCCTCAGCTACCGAGGCATGTACTTTGAATGGAAAGAGTCAGGCTCCCGTTGTAAAAGTGTTGGCTCAAATTATTATGGAAGTAAACGAACACTTCAGGACTCTTCGTTAACTTGTAATTGAATTATAGCAGACCTTCAAACCGATTTCAATCATCAGGTATTAGGTCCTTTTTATTATTTTTTTACTCTTTCTCAGCACCAACTGGCTTCTTAGCTAGCTCAAGATTCAACTCCTTTAGTTGATCCTCACTAACTGGAGAAGGAGCTTCTGTTAACAGGCAGCTTGCGCTAGCTGTTTTAGGGAAAGCAATTGTGTCGCGAAGGTTCGTTCTTCCTGCAAGCAACATCACGAGACGATCAAGACCAAATGCAATTCCACCATGTGGTGGGGTACCATATTCGAACGCTTCAAGAAGGAAACCAAATTCTTCCTCTGCTTCTTCTTTTGTAAATCCTAACGCTTTAAACATTTTTTCCTGAATATCACGCTGGAAAATACGTTGGGAACCTCCGCCTAACTCATAACCATTTAAGACAAGGTCATATGCATCTGCACGAACTTTTCCTGGCTCTTCTTCAAGAAGATGAAGGTCTTCTTTCAACGGCATTGTAAACGGATGATGTTCCGCAAAATAACGATCAGCTTCTTCATCGTAACTCATCAGTGGGAAGTCCATGATCCAAAGGAAATTAAACTTGGAATAGTCAATAAGGTCGAGGTCTTTTCCAAGCTTTGAACGAAGAGAACCGAGACTGTCTGCTACAACAGATTTACTGTCAGCTACGAACAGAAGAAGGTCACCCGCTTCTGCATCGAATGCTTCTTTTAGTTGAGATGCAAGAGCCTCGTCAAAGAATTTAGAAATAGGGCCTTTCAAACCATCTTCCTCTACTTTTAACCATGCCAGTCCTTTTGCTTTGTACGTTTTCACATACTCTGTTAACGCATCGATATCTTTACGTGAGTACTTACTTGCTGCACCTTTTGCATTAATACCTTTAACAGCTCCACCAGAAGAAACTGCACTAGAGAATACTTTAAAGTCAGAGTCTTTTACAAGATTAGACACATCCACAAATTCCATTTCAAAACGCGTATCAGGTTTGTCTGATCCGTAGCGATTCATCGCTTCAGCATGAGTCATGCGTTGGAATGGCTTTTCAATTTCTAATCCCTTCGTTTCCTTCAATACCGCACTCATCATTTCTTCCATCATCGCAATTAAATCTTCTTTTGGAAGGAAGGATGTTTCAATGTCGACTTGAGTAAATTCAGGTTGACGGTCCGCTCTAAGGTCCTCATCTCGGAAGCAGCGAACGACCTGGTAATAGCGTTCAAATCCTGAAACCATTAACAGTTGTTTAAAGAGCTGTGGAGATTGCGGAAGAGCGTAGAACTCCCCTTCGTGCACACGGCTTGGTACTAAGTAATCACGAGCGCCCTCAGGTGTACTTTTTGTTAACATTGGAGTTTCAATTTCAAGAAATTCATTATGATCCAGGAAATCACGAATGACTTTAGTTGTTCGATGACGGAGCTTGAATGTCTCTTGCATCACCGGCCGTCTCAAGTCCAGGTAGCGATATTTCAAGCGAATATCTTCTCCAACTTCTACATCGTTTGCAATGCTAATGGGAGGATTCTTCGCAGCATTGAGGATTTCAAGTGATTCAGCATGCACCTCAATCGACCCTGTTGGAAGATTCGGATTAACCGTTCCCTCCGCACGAGATACTACTTTACCAGTAATGCCTAGTACGTACTCACTTCTAACTTTCTCAGCAAGTTCAAGCGCTTCTTTTGAAAGGTCTGGATTGAATACAACCTGTACAATACCTGAACGGTCTCTAAAATCAATGAAGATTAATCCACCAAGATCACGACGCTTTTGAACCCAACCTTTTAATTCTACTGTTTGCCCGATCTCGCTTTCACGAATTTTCCCGCATGAATGGCTTCTTCCGATCATTCTCCAACTTCCTCCTTTAATTTCCCTTTCAGATAAGAATCAACGTGTGTTAAATCTATTGATTCTTGCTCACCTGAGTTCATATCTTTAATGTTAATTTCATTCTTTTCAATTTCTTCATCACCTAGAATTGCTACGTACTTTGATTTGAGTCGATTAGCCGCTTTAAACTGACCTTTCATCTTCTTATCAAGGTAGTCACGCTCTGTGGAAATCCCAGCATTTCTAAGCTTCTGAACAAGGCCATTAGAAACCTTTTGTGCTTCTTCCCCCATTGTCACAACATAACAATCAATTGTCTTTTCAATCGGGAGCTCAACACTTTCTGCTTCCAATGCCATTAAAAGACGCTCAATGCTCATTGCAAAACCGATTCCAGGTGTTGATGGGCCACCCATTTCTTCAACGAGTCCATTATAGCGACCACCACCGCTCAACGTCGTAATAGCTCCAAAGCCGTCAGCGTCGCTCATGATTTCAAATGCTGTGTGATTATAATAATCTAGTCCGCGTACAAGGCGGTCATCAAGAACATAATCAATTCCCATTTGATCTAAGGCTTCTTTTACTTTTGTAAAGTAAACAGTCGATTCCTGATTTAAATAATCGATGATGGAAGGCGCAGTTCCCATTAATTCATGGTCACGATCCTTTTTACAATCAAGAATACGAAGAGGATTTTTCTCCAGGCGGTTTTGACAATCGCTACAAAACTCTCCGATTCTTGGCTCAAAATGATTAATTAATGCCTGACGGTGTGCCTCACGACTTTCTTTATCACCGAGACTATTCAAATATAGTTTAAGCTTTTTAAGTCCCAATTCTTGATACAAACTCATCGCAAGCGCAATAACCTCTGCATCAATCGAAGGGTCATTACTTCCTAGCGCTTCAATTCCGAACTGAACAAATTGTCTCATCCGCCCAGATTGAGGGCGTTCATAGCGGAACATAGGGCCGATGTAATACAGTTTAACTGGCTGCTCGGGTAAACCGTACATCTTGTTATTTACATAAGCTCGAACCGCCGAAGCTGTTCCTTCAGGTCGGAGTGTTAAACTACGATTACCGCGGTCTTCAAATGTATACATTTCTTTTTGAACAATATCTGTTGTATCGCCTACTCCGCGTTGAAATAACTCGGTATACTCAAATATTGGCGTTCGAAGTTCATGATAATTGTATCTGCGGCAAATATCTCTTGCCTTATCTTCAATGTATTGCCATAACTCCGATGTACCAGGAACAATATCCTGAGTACCTCTTGGAATTTGAAAACTCATGTTTATATCCTCCTTTAATCACTAGCAAGAAGCTCTACTAACGGCTAATTCTAATGGGCTAAATCCTTTTTTTGGATACAAAAAAACTCCCATCCCTGAATCGAAATTCAGGGACGAGAGTTACCCGCGGTGCCACCCTAATGGAAAGATAAATCTTTCCTCTTAAAACAGTTAACGCCTGTCTACGTCGTCCCCTACTGAGTTATCTGTTCGGAGACGATCCTTGGAAGTGTCTTTCAAAAAAGCGGTATCGAGAAATGCTCTCAGCCTAGCGGCATTTCCTCTCTTATCAACCCGGTATTTTTTTACTTTTCTTCCTCATCGGAGCTTCGTATCGATTTACTGAATTGTTTTCTATCATACGAGTCAGTGATTTTTTTGTCAAGTATATTAGGGTTGGTTTTATAAAACATTATCGCTTCATTTTTTGTTTCATGATTTTCACGCTTTTTAATGAAAGTCCAAATTCTTCTGCGAGTTCCATATTTGACAAACACTGTTCTTTTTGTAGAAAATCATGAAAGTCGATACCAAATTCCGGCTGTGACATATGATAGCTCATCATTTCTTTATTAGTTGATCTCACAAGACCCCACCTTTTATTAGTTCAATTATTTCTTAGTTTCACCAAAAAGAATGCATTTTACTACTTAACGGAGGAATCTTTTTATCCGATAAAGAAATTATCTTATGAAAGCAGCAGGCATCATTGAAAGGAGTCATCACTTGAAAAAAATGATTTTTGCATTTTTATTTTTTGTCATAGCCATTATTTTCTCTACTTCTGCTTCGGCTGAGAAAAATGCTTATTTTGAGGAAACTGTAAATGTCCGCTTCGAACCCTCTCTTACTTCATCTGTTATCACACAGGTTCATAAGGGGGATTCAGCCATCGTTCTCGAAAGAATGACAGATTGGACAAACGTTCAACTCCATACTGGGGAAGAAGGTTGGGTTTCAAGTAGACTAGTAAGCATTTCTTCTGATTCCAAAGAGAGGAAATCAATACAATCAACCGTGGCTGATCTTCAAGTCCGTTCTGGCCCTGGTAAAGAATACAAAGTTATTGGAAATATCACTCAAGATTCTGAGTGGAATGTGATTGAGACTTCTGGCGATTGGACCTCCATTCAATTTAAAGGACAAACCGGATGGGTAGCGTCCTGGTTAGTAAGTTCTACAACAGCTAGCCCAGATCAAAAATCAAGTGAGATAAAAGAAGTAAAGGCACGTATCTTAAACGTTCGTGACTTCCCGGGAACGGAGAATCGGATCATATCTCAACTCCCTTCAGGAACAATTGTAGAAGAAGTTCGTCAAGAAAAAAACTGGAGCTTCATTCGCTATCAGAATGGACAGACTGGTTGGGTAGACAGTACCTATTTGCAAGAAACAAACAAACAAGAGGAGTCAGAATTCCTTACGATTCTATACCATGCAACAAACTTAAGAAGTGGGCCCGGGTTGAATTATGAAGTTATTAAACAAGCGCCTGCAAAAGCGCGCTACAAAATAGCTGCAAAAGAAGGCAAATGGTTTCGTATCCTTCTTGACGATGGTCGTTCAGCATACGTTGCGGACTGGGTCGTCTCTACTGCATCTAAACTATCCACTTCGCCTGTCTTGAAATCTGGAAAAACAGTTGTTCTTGATGCTGGTCACGGTGGCTACGACAGTGGTGCCCTAGGCATTACGACACTTGAAAAAATCCTTACATTGAAGACAACAACAACTATCGCGGAAAAATTAAAGAATGCAGGGGTTCAAGTTATTTTAACGAGAGATGATGATACATTTGTCTCTCTTTCTGAACGAACTCTTTTATCAGATCGTTATCAAGCTGATGCATTTGTAAGTATTCATTTCGATAGCACAGTTGATCCAACTGCAAATGGAACAACAACGTATTATTATGGTGAGAATGATATGTCCCTAGCTTCAGCGATACACGCCAAAATCGGAGATGATACAACTTTGAGAGATCGCGGTATTCGTTATGGAAATTATTATGTTCTAAGGAACAATAAGCAGCCTTCTGTCCTTCTTGAGCTTGGCTTTCTCTCAAATCCATGGGAAGAGCAATTAGTGAATAGGTTGGATTACCAATCAAAAGTGACTACTGAAATTTCAAATGGCATCCTTACTTTTTTACAGTATTAACGCTTAAGATGAAGAACCGTTTGACTTGCTTTTCTATCTATATGGATGAACAAAAAAACCGCAGTTCCAATTAGGAATTGCGGTTTTTTGTCATTCTTTGCTCTCAATGATAAGAGTTACAGGTCCATCATTCGTAAGCTGAACGTCCATCATCTCACCAAAAACACCTGTTTGCACCTCGAGACTCTCTTCTCTAAGTAAAGCGTTAAACTTATCATAAAGTACGCTGGCTTCAGGAGGTTTTGCCGCCTTCATAAAGTTTGGACGTCGCCCTTTACGGCAATCACCGTATAACGTGAATTGTGATATAGATAAAATAGCTCCACCTTTGTCTTTCACTGACAGGTTCATTCGATCATTTTCGTCCTCAAATATACGAAGGTTTGCAATTTTAGTAGCAAGATAGCCTGCATCCTCTTCTGTATCCTCGTGCGTAACCCCTAGGAGCACCACAAGGCCATGATCGATCTCACCTGTAGTTTCTCCATTCACGGTGACTGAGGCTTGCTTTGAACGTTGTATAACGGCTTTCATGGAGAACTTCCTTTCTTAACTACTGCATAATTCTACGAACAGCATAAATATCTGGAATTCGTTTAACACGCTCGACCACTTTTTGAAGATGAGCTGTGTTCCGAATGGAGACAGTCATACTAATTGTTGCCATCTTGTTATTATCTGATCGACCAGAAACAGACGTCATGTCGGTTTTGGTTTCTGCTACAGCCTGAAGAACCTCATTCAGAAGACCTCTCCGATCAAAACCACTGATTTCGATATCAACATTATAGTTTTTTGGGGAGTCGCTTTCCCATTCAACCTCTAAGAGGCGTTCCTGACCATTCTCTTCATTCACATTAGGACAGTCTTTCCTGTGAATCGAGACACCTCTCCCTTTCGTGATATAGCCCACAATATCATCACCTGGAACAGGGTTACAGCATCGTGAAAGGCGGATTAACAGGTTGTCTATCCCTTTCACTCGCACACCCGACTCTGCTCTCTTTGGCGGCCGAGAAGGTGAATGGGTCTTACCTTCAATAATTGATTTTGCTAGCTCTTCTTCCTGCTCTTTCGTCCGTTCTTTACGAGCCTTATCTGTCAGCCTTGTTGCAATTTGTGCAGCTGTAATTCCACCATATCCAACAGCTGCGTACATATCTTCTTCACTTGTAAAGTTAAATTTCTTAGATACATTTGCAATGTTATCTGAAGTCAAAACAGCCTTTAATTCAAAGCCATGGTTTTTAATTTCTTTCTCAACAAGCTCTCGACCTTTTTCAACGTTTTCTTCACGCTTTTCTTTCTTAAACCATTGCTTAATCTTATTCTTAGCGTGGGAGCTTTGACTGATTTTTAACCAGTCTTTACTTGGACCATAAGAGTGCTTAGAAGTTAGAACTTCAACGATATCCCCTGTTTTCAACCGATGATCTAGTGGTACCATTTTGCCGTTCACTTTTGCGCCAATGCAATGATTCCCAATTTCAGTATGAATGCGGTAGGCGAAATCAAGAGGTACCGAGCCAGTAGGCAATTCAAATACGTCTCCTTTAGGCGTGAAGACAAAAACCATATCACTGAATAGATCAATCTTAAGAGACTCCATAAATTCTTCAGCATTCGAAACATCATTTTGCCATTCAAGAATTTGCCTAAACCATGATAGCTTTTTCTCAAATGAGCTATTCACCTGATTCTCATCGCCTTCTTTGTACGCCCAATGAGCGGCAATCCCGTATTCAGCAACTTTGTGCATATCAGACGTTCGAATTTGCACCTCGAGAGGGTCACCTTTAGGTCCAATGACTGTCGTATGAAGCGATTGGTACATATTCGCTTTTGGCATAGCAATATAATCTTTGAAACGACCAGGCATAGGCTTCCAGCATGTATGAATAATGCCAAGAACGGCATAGCAATCCTTGATGCTATTCACAACGATACGTACCGCGAGCAAATCATAAATTTCGTTAAATTGCTTATGTTGCTTAGCCATTTTCCGATAGATACTATAGATATGTTTCGGACGACCTGAAATTTCAGCTTCAATGGAAACTTCTTTCACACGCTCTTGAATTTCGTCCACAACTTCATGGACAAATCCTTCACGTTCAGCCCGTTTCTTTTGCATTAAATTCACGATGCGATAATACTGCTGTGGATTTAAATAACGAAGCGCCGTATCCTCAAGCTCCCATTTAATAGTGGAAATTCCTAGACGATGGGCTAGAGGCGCAAATATTTCTAGCGTTTCATTCGCTTTTTGCATTTGTTTTTCTTTTGGCATGTGCTTAAGCGTACGCATGTTATGAAGTCTATCAGCCAATTTAATCAGAATGCACCTAATATCTTGAGCCATAGCGATCATCATCTTCCGGTGATTCTCAGCTTGCTGCTCCCGCTTGGACTTATACTTGATTTTCTTCAGCTTCGTAACGCCATCAACGAGCATGGCAAGTTCCGGGCTGAATTCATCAGAAATTTGTTCAAGCGTCACGTCGGTGTCTTCAACGACATCATGAAGAAAGCCCCCAGCCACTGTCACAGGGTCTACTTCAAGGTTCACAAGAATGCCAGCAACCTCAATAGGATGAATAATATAGGGTTCACCCGATTTGCGGTACTGGCCTTCATGTGCGTTTCGCGCGTATTCAAATGCTCTATTAAGATAAGAGAGATCGTCCTCAGACAGATACTTCTCCGCTCTTTCCATCACTTCTTCTATCGTCATCAAATCACCTTGATTACTGTTGGTATATTGCTTCTATTATCGTTAAAAAAAGTCAGCATGTAAAGAGATTAAGAGAAAAATGTCGTTTTCCCTAATTATTAAACGCTCAATCTTTATGTCTAAGGTGCATAAAGAGAAAGAGCGTCCGGCTATTCGGACACTCCATTCTTTAGTATGTCATTAGAGTAAAGATATCATGACGGTCAAGGTTTTTACGCCCTTCAAGATAGGAAAGCTCAATCATGAAAGCAAGTCCTACAACAACTCCACCAAGCATTTCAACTAGCTCGATCGTTGCATTGATCGTACCGCCAGTCGCAAGCAAGTCATCCGTAATCAATACTCGTTGACCTGGCTTAATAGCATCCTTATGAATCGTAAGGACGTCTTTACCATATTCAAGACCATAGTCTACTTTAGCTACTTCGCGTGGTAATTTACCTTCTTTTCGAACAGGTACAAAACCGATACCAAGAATATATGAAACCGGGCACCCTACGATAAATCCTCTTGCTTCAGGTCCTACAATAACATCAACATCTTTATCTTTCGCAAAATCCGCAATATCATTAACGACTCCTCGGTAAGCTTCGCCGTTTTGCATTAACGGAGTGATGTCTTTAAAACGAATACCCTCTTTCGGATAATCTTCAACCACTGCGATATAATCTTTATAATTCATTTACTTAATGGCCTCCTCAGTGCTATTGAAACAATTAACTGATTGATCGAACCAACTTTTCAAAGCATGATAGGAGGAATAGCAAAAATCATTTTCGAGCTTTGCTTTTTCAAGCTTACTCCTATACGTTTTAGAAGAAGTTAATTCACTTTTTACAGATTGTGGATTTAGAGAAATCAGTCCATTATCCATTGTAACAAAATCTAGCTCAAAAAACACCTCTGACATAAAGGGAACTGTTTCTTTTGACCAACCTTTATGCTTTGCGAGCTTTTCGGCATCGCGTAAGTTAAAGCTACCTCTCTTCATTAAGAAAGCATAGAACCATTTAAAATCCTCACGTGACGGAAGCGTTGAGAAAAAGTGATCCTCCTCATGCTCAAATACTGCATACGTTCGATCTGGTAACCCACCATTTCGAAACAGATTGATAAGATCTTCTTCTAAATCCGGAAGATCGAGTAGCATAACATATTTATTCTCAATTGCTAGTTTCTCTTGTTCTGTTGGATCAACAATAATGTAATCTTTCCAATCCTCAAGTCCAAGCTTTGTCATGGTGTTTTTTTGGAAAGCTACCATAACAAGCTTATCGAGCGGCAGCATTTCAAGTCGTTTTTTCAAACCTCGAATGCCTCGATAATCAAAGAGTTGCCATTCATTCACAGCGATATCTTTCACAAAGATTTGTGGCTTTCGAAGTCCATTCCACTCGTTGACGGAAAGTTGGCCAATTACGCTTACAGCAGCTCTTGATGCTATTTCTTCAAATGCATAACCGAAATGAAACCCTACGCCATCTAGCGTAGCGCCGTTTTCCTCAAGGCCTACCTTGAGGTGATTGTCCTGACTCCCAATCCTTCTAATTTGAGAGAGATGAACGTCTTTTAGCATAACAACTGGTTTCGGATTACTTACTCCAAAAGGAGCCAAAAGGTTCATTTCTTCAATTGTCTCAAGAGTAACATCCTCTACACGACAATGAAGATCTACTTTTGTAAGTGGTGTCAAATCTTCTTCTGTTAACTTATCTAAAGCCTGTTTGTTTAATCTTGAACGCAAATCTTCTAGGTAGCTTAAATCAATGGTCATACCAGCGGCCATTGGATGACCACCGAAGTGAGGGAGAATGTCTCTGCATTCAGAAAGGTTTGCAAACATATCAAAGGCCTCAATGCTTCGTGCAGATCCTTTTGCGACACCTTTCTCACGATCAATACTCATCACGATGGTTGGGCGATAATACTTTTCAACAAGTCGTGAAGCCACGATTCCAATGACCCCCGCATTCCATCCTTCCTTAGCAATGATGAGTACGCGATTGCTTTCATCACTCAAGTACTTTGACTCAACCTCTTCAATCGCTTCTTTCGTCATTGTATTAACTAGTTCCTGACGATTCTTATTAAGAGCATCAATATCAGATGCCAGCTGCTCAGCAAGAATCGGATCATCTGTTGTCAGCAGTTCAACTGCAGGGTCTGCACTATCAAGACGGCCCGCAGCATTTAGTCTCGGTCCTATTCCAAAACCAAGATGCTCTTCGTTAAGCTCCTGACCTTTTAAACCACATACATCTAGCAAAGCTTTTATTCCTGGCTTATTTGAATTCTGAAGGGCGCGAATACCTTCGCTTGCTAAAAGACGGTTCTCATCCTGAAGTGGTACAAGATCAGCGATGGTACCCATTGCGACGATCTCTAATAAATCTCCTGGAATTCTTCCAAGCAAAGCCTGCGCAAGTTTAAATGCAACCCCTACTCCTGCTAAACCTTTGAATGGATAACCACACCCTGGCTTTTTAGGGTTTATTGTCGCGTAGGAATCGGGCAGAACCGGAGGAGGCTCATGATGGTCAGTAATAATGAGATCAATACCGATTTCTTTAGCAACTTCAGCCTCATGTACACCGGATATTCCTGTATCTACAGTCACTATTAGTTGATACCCATCTTCTTGTGCCTGTCTAAAAGCAGCTTCGTTAGGTCCGTATCCCTCTGTAAATCGATTAGGAATATAGTAATCAAATATAGCGCCAAGCTCGCGTAACGTATAGACAAGTACAGTCGTGCTGCTAACGCCATCGGCATCATAGTCACCAAAAATAAGGATTCGCTCACCAGAAGCAATCGCCTGTTGAATTCTTTCGACCGATTCCTTCATACCATCCATTAAATATGGGTCGTGATAAGTTAAATTCTCTTTATATAGAAATCTTTTCGCTTCTTCTTCTCCCTCAATACCTCGATTAACTAAAAGCGAAGCAGCAAGTCGAGAAATTCCAAGTTCACTCTGGAGCCGATCAATGTTTGTTTCATCTGTTTCAGCCAGTTTCCAGCGTGTTTTAGACCTTAACATCGAATCACCTCTTAACTTGTTCATTATATATAGTTTCAGGAGCTTTGACCATAGTTCAAGAAGAGGAATCTTTTACAATCCCTCGTCAATCCACTATAAAAAGCCTTGAACTTAATCAAGGCTTTCTTGTCATTATTCCCCTTCAGTACCGGTGCCCTCATCTGTTGCCTCACCATCAAGTGGAGTATGGACAGCTTTTGATTCATTTGATGCTGGTGCTGTTTTTAACTTTTCCTTTTCTTTTTGTAACTTTCTTAGCTCTCTTTTCACTCTGTAATACTTAACCATTCCAAAACCAAGCACAAGAATCGCACCCATTAATACAGATCCCAGTATGACAAGCACAAGCGGCCAATCCGAAGTTCCAAATACATAGTTAACCTGTACAGGATCTACATTCACGACCGAAAACACCGCTATAATTAAGGCGAAAATAAGTGCTACAACTAATCCCCATTGTCCCTTCATCCTTATCTACCTCCTCTTCTACTACAATACTTATTCCATTACTCTCTCATTTTTTCCTTCGGTTCATAAGGATTAATGTGGACTAACACATCATGCACCTCATCTTCTTCAAGAAGGCGCTTTTTTACATCCTTACCGATGTCATGTCCTTCTTTAACAGAAATATCCGGGTCTACACCAAGCTTGATATCAATAATAACATAGTGTCCGTGCTCTCTAGCATAGAACTCATCAAGGTTCACAACCCCCGGCATCCCGGTAATCACTTTTTTATACTCCGTCGTATCCTCCTCATGCAGCACATGATCCAGTGTTGTGTGAATGGAGTCGAAACCAAGCTTCACAGCCATTTTAGCAATCAGAACAGAAACGAAAATTCCTGCAATCGGGTCGGCATAAATGAGCCATGGCAAGCTAAATTCGCTACCTAAAATAGCACCTGCAATCCCTATTAGAACAGCAATGGAAGAATAGACATCTGAGCGATGTTCATACGCATTCACGATCAGTGCATCACTTTTTATCTTTTTACCCAACCGATACTTATATCGAAACATCGCTTCTTTGACCACAATCGAGATGAGAGCTGCAAAGAGAGCAAGAGTCCCGGGTGCCTCAATAGGTTTGAATAGCGCCTTTCCTGAACTTATTCCAATTTCAACTCCAACTAATAACAACAACACAGCTACAATAATAGCTGCAATTGACTCTGCTTTTCCGTGACCGTAGGGATGATCTTTATCGGGTGGTAGCTTAGCGGCTCGCAAACCAACAAAAACGGCAAATGAGCCAGCTACATCTGATGCCGAGTGTGCGGCGTCGGCAATGAGAGCTCGACTATTGGAGATCGATCCAATAACACCTTTAAGTACTGCGAGGATAATATTTCCTAGTATACCAATGATCGCTGCAATCTCTGCTTTTCGAAACCGCTCTTCTTTATTCATTTTTTCACCTCTTACGTAACAAGTCATTATAGCTTTTCCCTTATTTCAAAATCTCACACCGCTCCATTTGGACACGTAAAAGCCATGGCTAAGCCATGGCTTTACTTCATCCGGGCACCCTCAAAGGAATACTCTTATGCTTCACCTTCAACAGGAGCGAACTTTTTCTTCTTCAATTGTTTCCCCTTCCATACTGCCCAAAGCTGCGAGGCAATGAAGAGAGATGAATACGTACCTGCGACTAGTCCAATCAATAAGGCAATCGCAAATGGTCTAATTGCTTCGCCGCCAAAGGCCGTAAGAGCAGCAGCAGCAAAGACAACCGTTAGCACCGTATTAATGGAACGAGCAAGCGTTTGAACAAGACTTTTATTCACAACACGTGCGACGTCCTCAAATGTTTTGACCTTTTTTTCGAACTTCATATTCTCACGTATGCGATCAAAAGTAACGATCGTATCATTTATGGAATAACCTACAATCGTTAGTACTGCTGCTATAAACGTAATGTTCACTTCAATTTGCAGAATACTGAATACCGCAATTATGAAGAACGCATCATGGAATAACGCAACGACAGCGGCAAGCCCTTGTAACCATTCAAACCTTAGTGCAACGTATACGATAATTCCTATCGAAGCAATAGCAACTGCGATAAACGCATTCTTAGCAAGATCTACTGCTACATCAGGTGAGACCGTACTAATACTCGGCTCAGCACCATAAAGCTCTATGAAATGATTTTTAATTTCAGCAACTTCATCTTTGCTAAGCTCATCCTTAAATGCAGCAACGGCAATATCCCCACCGCCAGCAAGAGTTACTGATTCGGGATTATATCCAAGACCATCGAATTCATCGCTTACTTCTTCTATTGTTAGTTTACTATCAGATTGAAGATCCACACGAGATCCACTAGAGAAATCAATTCCTAAGTTTAGTCCAAATATGGCAATTGCTAACCCACCGAGAACGATTAAAGCTAGTGAAATCGCAAAAAACTTATTACGATGTTTAACAAAATCAAACTTAATATCTCTTACTTTAGAGCTCATCGATTTCACTCTCCTTTACGCCAAAAAGTCGGGGCTTTTTATTCAGTGCCCTGCTCTTGACCCATAGGCCGAGAAGAATTCGCGAACCCCAAACAGCAGTCAAAAAGCTAACAACAATACTAGTAATTAGCATAACAGCAAATCCTTTAACAGTGCTAGTGCCATAAGCAAATAGAACTCCTGCTGCGATTAACGTCGTGATGTTCGCATCAAAAATAGTTGTAAATGAACGTCTTCCCCCAGCCTTGAAGGCCGACATGACGGATTTACCTGAACGAAGCTCTTCCTTAATTCGTTCATACGTAATAATATTTGCATCAACCGCCATCCCTACGCCGAGGATGAGTGCAGCAATACCAGGAAGAGTTAATACTGCGTTCATCCAATTAAAGACAACAAGAATCAAATAGATGTACGTAGTTAACGTAATCACCGCAATTGCTCCCGGCAAACGGTAATAGAACAGCATGAATAAGAAAATCAAACCGACTCCAATAAATCCTGCTATAACCGTTTTATCAAGAGACTGTTCACCGAACTGTGCACCAACTGAAGTTGAATAAATTTCATCTAGCTGAACCGGTAAAGAACCTGCGTTTAAAAGCTCTTTTAGATTTTCAGCTTCTTCAAGCTGAAATGGTGGTCCTGAAATGACTACAGTATTTTGAGAAAGCACTTGATTAACAGCCGGATCCGAAATAAATTTCTGTTCATCAGCTGGCTTTGTAACTTCTTCTTTATAAGAATCGCCTTCTTCATAATCAAGCCAGATCACTAGTCGATTATCCGGCTGAGGCAATTGACTGAGGTCTCGAGTTATATTTGCAAATTTTTCGGGATCCTTAAGCGTTACCTGAACAACGGGTTGGTTGTTATCAAATACAACCTTGGCGGCGCCTTCTTTAAGATCGGCTCCGCTCATTTTCTCTTCATCGTCCGTGGTTCGGAAGGTGAGCTCAGCCTGAGTGGAAAGAAGTTCACGCGCCTGGTTTTGATCTTTCACTCCAGCAAGCTGAACGCGAATGCGATCTTCCCCTTCAATCGTTATACGAGGTTCTGAAACCCCTAATACGTTAATACGCTTGTACAAAGCGCTTACTGTGCTGTTTAACAGGTCCTGACTAAGTTCTTGGCCTTCTTGAGCCGGTTCTACTTCATATAGAACTTCAAATCCACCCTGCAGATCAAGGCCTAATTTAATATCTTTTGTTACACCCATGACGGTTGTTCCAATTAATCCGCCAAGTAAAAGGACGATCAAAAAGAACGCAACGATCCGGCCTTTTTTTACCATGGAATAAAACTCCTCTCTAAACCCCCAACATTAATGCATATGTAAAACGGATAGCACACAATATTAGCTATTATATCGAAATATGAATTTTTCTGTCAATTTTAGTCTTTTCTAAGTCTGACTTTCAAACGTTTTCGTGCCTTTATATGCATGAATGGTTAACCAATTCATATATTCATTCACCGATAAACGCATAATTTCATTCACAAGTCTGTGCAACTTTACTTCTTCTAATTCATTGTTTCTTTCAAGGCGTGCAAGGAGACATTCCCAGATTTCGTCCATGGTCGCTCCACTATACCCTAACAGCAAAAACTCATCTCTCTTGCTTTCAAGCGCTGGGGATATTTCCTTCTTCCACTCTTTCATCTCGCCGTCTCCTTTCTCAAATAAGCTAGCGTTCAACATAGCATTAAATTAAGAGGCGCTATAACCTTTCAAACATTTTAAACCCTGGATTAAAAAATGGAATAAATCGCTGCGCCAACCCCAAGGCCTGCAATAATGACTCCTGTGAGGATGGAAAGAAAAGCATATTTAAAACGAATCGCAAATAAAGCAGCAGCGACACATGCGCTATATGCCCCAGTCGTCGGAAGCGGGACAGCAGTAAAAAGAATAAGCCCGATTGCACCGTACTTATCAACATTTTTACTTTTGCTTATCGTTCTATGATAAAGCCAGTCATAAAATCGTTTATACCAGCCAAATCTCATTAGCCAATTGCTTAACGGCTGAAATAGAAGAAGCAATGGAATAATCGGTAACACATTTCCTAAAAGACTAAGTGAGAACGCCTTTAAAAATGAAAAATCAAAGGTATACGCGAGAGGTAATCCACCCCTCAACTCTAATATTGGAAGCGCTGAAACAATAACTACAATCACTTCATGAGGTAGAAAACCAAGGTTCTCTACGACAAATTGTTTAATTTCTTCTTTCATTGAAACACTCCTATATGCCTGTCATGCTTTGTCCCCTAATAAGCATATACATAGTGATAAAAAATATCTAGACTTTTCTACAATTTCGCAGGTGTATACTGGATAGAAAGTAGGGTGAATATGTCAAAGCAAACCTTTCTTAGAGGGACTCTTTTTCTCATTCTCGCCGGGTTAATTACAAAGGTGCTAGGCTTTATTAACCGTATAGTGATGGTTCGTGTGATGGGCGAAGAAGGTGTCGGTCTTTATATGATGGCTGTCCCTACGCTAATTCTAACCATTACATTAACACGTATGGGACTCCCCGTTGCAATCTCAAAGATGGTCGCGGAAGCGGATGCCGAAGGAGATCGACAAAAGATTAAACGAATTTTAATTGTATCGCTCTCCATTACCACTATCCTTAGTGTCATTTTTACGACAATTATGGTACTAGCTGCACCTTTCTTATCAAAAGAAGTTTTCACAGACGACCGTACCTTTTATCCTCTTATTGCTATCGCTCCAGTTGTATCGATTGTAGCTCTTTCCTCTGTGCTAAGAGGCTATTTTCAAGGTTTACAAAATATGCGACCTTCTGCATATTCCCAGGTAATCGAGCAAATTGTCCGCATTTGCCTTGTAGCGGTTCTAACAGGGGCTTTCCTCCCATACGGTGTGGAGTTTGCAGCTGCGGGCGCAATGATTTCCGTTGTTCTCGGAGAACTTGCTTCCTTACTATTTATGTTCTCAATGTTCAAAATGAAGAAGCGCATTAAAATTCGAAGCGGTTTTTTCAATTATTTAAAAGGCGGGAGGGAAACATTTAACAGCTTAATGAAAATTTCACTTCCTACAACAGGAAGCCAGTTAATTGGTTCGTTATCTTATTTCTTTGAGCCAATCATGGTTGCCCGTAGTCTGGCGATGGCTGGTGTCGCGACAACGCTTGCCACCACACAATACGGGCATTTATCAGGCCTTGCCATCCCACTCCTTTTTCTGCCTACTTTTATTACGTATTCCTTACAAGTCTCACTCGTCCCCGCGATCAGTGAGGCTCACGCTCAGAAGCAATACAAACAGATTCAGCATCGTCTCAGCCAGGCGATTCGACTATCCATGGTTGCAGGTGGCCTTTCAGTTGTTGTTACGTATATTTTTGCCGTTCCTTTAATGGATATCATGTATCAAGCACCTCATGTAGCTATCTATGTGCAAGTAATGGCTCCTTTCTTTTTCTTCTATTATTTTCAAGGACCACTTGCGGCCGCACTTCAAGCATTAGATTTAGCTAAAGCAGCGATGATCAATAGCTTCATCGGAGCAGGCGTAAAGCTCACCGCAATTTTCTTCCTAGCTTCAAGACCTGAACTTGGCATTATGGGGGCTGCTCTAGCGATTGTTATTGGAATATTACTTGTAACGCTTCTCCATTTTGCAACACTCGTAAAAGCGATTGGTTTCTCCATCGTAGTGAGTGATTTATTGAAAGGGGTTGCGTCCATTATTGGTGCCGGAGTTGCTGGTCATTTTCTGTATGAGAACCTCGCTTCTTCATCATCAGATATACTCGGTACGTTTGTTGCTATTTGTGTAACATCAATTATTTATTGTATCCTTCTTCTATTACTTGGGTTAATTAACCGAAATGATCTTAGAAGAATTCCTCTTATCGGAAAATATGTGCATTAAATGAAGAGGAAAAAAAGAAGGTAACCGCTCTGGTTACCTTTTTTCATTCTTTAAATCAATAAAAAAGCTTCCATTCTTATGAAGAGAACAGAATGAGATACGTTTAATATCCTTATGACCCACTTTTCTTAATTCCTGACGAAGCCATAAAGCTGTTTTTCCAATTCGTTCAAGATGTTCCTCTTGTACTTTCCCGTCGAGAATGAGAGGGAGTGGCATCAATGTCTCTGGGTGTTCCTTCTTATTATCTTCCTCTTTTCTAATGACAGATAGCTTTCCAGAAGGCTCAAGGATGGCGAATTCCACGTCCGAAACAGAAGCAACATTATTTTCTCTCAGTTGAATAAGCAAATCATCAAAGTTATACCGTTGTTTTTTCATTTCGACCTCATCAATTCGACCACGATCAATTAAAACAGATGGCTTTCCATCTACAATTTCTCGAACCTTCTCACTTTTTAATGAAATATAAGCCATAATCATTTGAATAAGTACTAGAATGACCATTGGAACAATTGTATTTATCATTGGCGTTTGAGGGTCTTCAATTGACATAACGGCAAGCTCAGCAATCATAATGGAGACAACAAAATCAAGAATGCTTAACTGACCAATTTCTCGTTTTCCCATGACTCGAAAAACAAAAATGATAACAAAATACAAAACAAGTGTCCTCATTATGACTGTCATAAATTCCATCCCTGAATCCCTCCTTCCAGTCTTGTTTTGATTAGTGTAACCATGTTTCAGCTCAGCATGAGGAAATGTATTGAAAAAACGGATTTTTACATTTCATTAAAATAACGTGTGAACCATAGACAGGATGATCTTAGTCCAAATAAAAAAAGCTTCCCTCAATAATAGGGAAGCAAGTAGCGGAAATACATGTAGATTGTACTAATGGCAAGTGACACACAAACAACAGGTATTCCGATTTTCAAAAATTCAATAAAGCGAACTTCTTGTTTATCTTTCAGCGCTAGACCTGCTACTACTACGTTTGCTGAAGCACCGATTAACGTTCCGTTCCCCCCAAGACAAGAGCCTAAGGCAAGCGACCACCACAATGGATCAAGGTTTGTCATTCCATAACCCGAAAATTCCGTAATGACAGGAATCATCGCTGCTACAAATGGAATATTATCTAAAAAGGCTGAGAGAAAACCAGATCCCCATAAAATCACAAGCGATGTTTTAGGCAAATCGCCGTCCGTGTATAAGAGAATACTTCTCGCCACTTCATCAATAATCCCTACTTCCTCTAATCCACCGATTAAAATGAACAATCCAATAAAGAAGAACAAGGTCACCCATTCAATTGACTCGAATACCTCTTCAATCTTGTGTTCATTTTGTGTGATGAGTAATAAAAGGACCGCTCCTGCCATCGCAATGTTAGTTAGCTCTGTATGTAAAATAGGATGTAGCAGAAAGCCTGAAATCGTCATTAGCAGAACGATCGACGATTTATAAAGAAGAGGTCCTCTCTTTAAATAATCATCTGCATTAATTCGAAGCAACGTCTGTCGATGGTCGTCGTCTACAGTCAATCCCTTTCGATATAAAAATAAAAGACCTGTCATGATCACAGCATAAATGACAACAACCACTGGTGCCAGGTTATATAGAAAATCATTAAAGTCTAAATGATCAACAGCCTGCCCGATCATGATGTTCGGCGGATCACCAATCAATGTTGCTGTACCA
Organism: Pseudalkalibacillus sp. JSM 102089; assembly: GCF_041366475.1. Lineage (NCBI taxonomy): Bacteria > Bacillati > Bacillota > Bacilli > Caryophanales > Fictibacillaceae > Pseudalkalibacillus > Pseudalkalibacillus sp. JSM 102089. The sequence goes on along the minus strand of NZ_JBEWYW010000004.1, from coordinate 123,746 downwards.
CCTATATTAGAAGATAAAATAACAGTTACTAAAAAGGGCATGCTCGTAATTTTAAGTATCCTTGTCAAGGTAAGTGTAATTGGTACGAGAAGAAGAACAGTCGTCACATTATCTAACAAAGCTGATCCAATTGCAGTCAATGTCCCTATTACAGCAAGTAGCGGCAGCGGTTTTCCTTGTACCTTTTGCGCAAGTTTGATGGCAATATATTCAAACAATCCATTCTGACTTGTAATGGAGACAAGAATCATCATTGAAAACAATAATGCAATCGTATTCCAATCAACGTGGTTCATGAAAGCAGAATCGGTGGTTGTAATTCCTGAAAGTAGCATGAGAAGACCACCGCCACAGGCAACGATCGCACGATTAATTTTCTCAGTTAATATGCCGACGTAAGCAAGAACAAATATGATGAGCGCGATGATCATTTCCAATCCATGCTGCCCCTTCCCTGTCCCGTTTCTAACATCGTATGACGAGCTGTTCGATTTCATGAATAGACTTCTATTTCCTTCTCAAACGAATAGAATGTACAAACTATCTCGTTTAAGGAGGAAGACCATGAGATCGAAACATGCAGTCTCAAGTATGGGCGCAGGGCTATTAGCAATAATCGTGATTGTGCTTGCAACTAGCGTGCTTTTTTCTTTAATTCTTCGTTTCACATCTGTATCAGAAAACGGACTGAGCCCATTCATTATTGTTGCTACAGTTATTGCATTTTTTATAGGTGGATTTATTTCAGGTGGGAAAGGAGGAGAACGCGGTTGGCTACTAGGAGGAGGAACAGCCATTATGTACGTCATTCTCCTCTTTCTTATTCAGTATCTGGGTTACAGAATAAACATGAATCTTGAACAATTGCTTTATCATGCTGGTTATGGTCTGATTTGCATTCTAGGAGGAATCATGGGGGTAAATGTTAGAGGCGGAAATCATCGAGAGGCTTAGACGAACAAAGAGCGCCCTCTGATGAGGACGCTCTTTATTATGTTACTTGCTGTTTTCAGTGATTGATTCGCGGATAGCCGCGCGGTCAAACACCATTTTTGTACCGTCTGTAGTACGGATTGTAATTGTACCTTCATCCATTGCATCAATGATGCCGTGCATACCACCGATCGTTACAACTTTATTTCCTTTTTCTAAGCTGGCTTGCATTTCTTTCGTTTTCTTTTGACGCTTCTGTTGCGGGCGAATCAAAAGGAAATAGAAAATCGCAAACATTAGTAGAAGCGGGACTATATTCATTAACGTAGAACCCATATTCATTTCACCCCTTTCCAGCAATCATACAATCTATGGATTAAAAGTTTTTCGCATTTGGTTTATTAAACCCATATTGTTCAAAAAACTCATCCTTAAAGTCCAGGAGACGATCATCCATAATCGCCTGCCTAACTTGCTTCATCAAGTTTAACAGAAAATAGAGATTATGGTAAGTCGTTAATCTAAAGCCAAATGTTTCATTGGATTTTACAAGATGACGAATATACGCCCTTGAATAATTGCGGCAAACATGACAATCGCAATTCTCGTCAAGCGGACGGAAATCACGTGCATATTTTGCATTTCGAACGACTAGACGACCATTGCTAGTCATTAGTGTTCCATTTCGCGCGATACGAGTAGGAAGAACACAATCAAACATATCCACGCCTCGAATAGCTCCGTCAATTAGAGAATCTGGTGAACCAACCCCCATTAAATAACGAGGTTTCTGAGTTGGAAGGTGAGGCGTCGTAAACTCGAGCACGCGATTCATCACGTCTTTCGGTTCACCTACTGAAAGGCCTCCAATAGCATAGCCCGGGAAATCAAGTGAAACAAGATCCTCAGCACTTTGTTTTCTTAACTCTTCATACTCTCCACCTTGAACAATTCCAAACAACCCCTGGATATCTTTTCGTTCATGAGCTGTCAGGCATCGTTCAGCCCAGCGACTCGTACGCTCAACAGAACTTTTCATGTAATCAAATTCTGCTGGGTATGGAGGACACTCATCGAATGCCATCATAATATCAGAACCGAGTGCATTTTGGATTTCCATTGCGCCTTCTGGAGATAAGAATAACTTCTCACCGCTCATGTGATTCCGAAAATGAACGCCTTTTTCCTCAATTTGTCTAAGGTCACTTAAGCTAAAGACCTGAAATCCTCCAGAATCCGTAAGAATCGGCTGATCCCAGTTCATAAATTTATGAAGGCCACCAGCTTCTTTGACAATATCATGACCAGGACGAAGCCAAAGATGATACGTGTTACTAAGGATAACGCCAGCGCCCATTTCTTTTAGTTCTTCTGGACTCATCGTTTTCACTGTCGCAAGTGTTCCAACAGGCATAAACATCGGTGTATCAAACGTACCATGTGGCGTGTGCAGCTTTCCAAGACGCGCCCCACTTTGTTTACACGTTTTTATTAATTCATAGCGAATTGGTTCTGTCATTCTTTCGTACTCCCTTCCAAAATCAACATTGCATCACCAAAACTGAAGAAGCGATACTCTTCCTCAACAGCCGTGCGATAAGCAGAAAGCACAAAATCTCTTCCCGCAAGGGCACTCACTAGCATGATCAATGTTGACTGAGGCAGGTGAAAGTTTGTAATCAGCCCATCGATTGCTTTAAAAGTATAACCCGGATAAATAAAAATGTCGGTCCAACCCGAAGCTTCTTCAAATTGTCCATCATGTGCTGATGCCACGGTTTCAAGTGTTCTCGTTGAAGTAGTACCGACAGAAATGATTCGGCCTCCCGATTCCCTTACACTGTTCAACAGTTCAGCCGTGCCCTTTGTCAGTTGATAAAATTCCCCATGCATTTCATGTTCAAGAATATTATCGACGGAAACTGGTCGGAAAGTGCCAAGACCCACATGAAGTGTAATAAATGCGACATGAACGCCTTTATCTTCAAGACGCTGAAGCATTTCTTCTGTGAAGTGAAGGCCAGCAGTTGGTGCTGCTGCTGATCCTCTATGCTTAGCAAAAACAGTTTGATATCGTTCTTGATCATCGAGCGTTTCAGTAATATATGGTGGAAGAGGCATTTCGCCAAGCTGATCAAGAATTTCATAGAAAACGCCTTCGTATTGAAACTCTAATACACGTCCGCCATGTTCAAGTGACTCTTTGCATACGGCTGTTAGACGTCCATCGCCAAATGAAATCACAGTGCCTGGCTTCACTCGCTTAGCCGGTTTAACAAGAGTCTCCCATTGATCCTCTTCCATTTGCTTAAGAAGCAGCACTTCAATTTTAGCTCCTGTTTCTTCTTTTGATCCATACAACCTAGCTGGCATGACTCGTGTATCATTCAACACAAGACAATCACCGGGATTTATGTAATCCTCTAAATTGGAGAATTCGCGATGCTGAAGCTTTTGTTTTAATGGATCTAATACCATCAATCTGGACTTTGTCCGTTCCTTTAACGGCGTTTGAGCAATTAACCGTTCTGGAAGTTCGAAATCAAAATCATTTACGTTCATTTTATTCACCACTGTTTCTAGAAAGAGTTCAACTTTATTGATTTTACCACAGCTTTACCTATTGGCGCACCCTTAAGGGGCAGTTCCCCTTCCACCATGTTGAAAATGGCGTTTGGAAAGCTGCCCCTTATCTGAACTTACCTATAATAAAAAAGAGTAAAGACAAGGCAATACTAACGACTATTGAGGTTACAATCGGAAAAAAAAACGTAGTGTTTCCTTTTTTGATTACGATGTCACCAGGTAATTTTCCAATAAAGGACCACAACACACCAATGGCCAAGAAGGCGATCCCTAAGATAATAAACAACTTTGAAATTCCCATCGCTATTGAGGAATCTCCATACCAAAGTGATCGTATACCTGATGAGTAACCATACGTCCACGAGGTGTACGCTGAAGAAATCCAATTTGAAGAAGATAAGGTTCATACACGTCTTCAATGGTATGACTTTCTTCACCAATCGTTGCTGCAATTGTATCTACTCCTACAGGACCTCCACGGAATTTCTCTATGATGGCTAATAGAAGCTTGTGATCGATATGATCAAGTCCAAGAGGATCGACTTGCATCATCTCAAGAGCCTGAGAAGCAAGTGAATGCGAAATGACTCCATCCCCTTTCACCTGTGCAAAATCCCTTACACGTTTTAGCAAGCGATTGGCAATTCTAGGTGTCCCTCGCGATCTTCGAGCAAGTTCAACGGCAGCAGCGTGGTCCATTTCAACATCGAAAATGTCAGCTGTTCTCATTAAAATAGTTTGAAGTTCGTCTTCAAGATAATACTCTAATCTACTCAGTACGCCGAAACGATCTCGTAAAGGCGCCGTTAATAGTCCAGCCCTTGTCGTAGCGCCTACTAAGGTGAATGGTGGCAGATCCAAACGAACAGATCTTGCCGTTTCGCCTTTTCCTATTACAATATCTAGACAGTAGTCTTCCATCGCAGGATAAAGAACTTCTTCAACACTTCGAGGTAGTCGATGTATTTCATCGATAAATAAAACATCCCCAGGTTCAAGGGCGGTTAATATAGCTGCAAGATCACCAGGTCTTTCAATCGCAGGACCTGATGTTGTACGCAAATTTACTTCCATCTCGTTTGCAATAATGGCTGAGAGAGTCGTTTTACCTAGACCAGGAGGGCCGTACAACAGCACATGATCTAAGGGCTCTTCTCGCATTTTAGCCGCTTCAATAAACACTTCAAGATTTCGCTTTACCTTTTCTTGTCCAATATATTGACTTAATCGCTGAGGACGGAGGCTATATTCTACGGATGAGTCGTCACCGACCTGCTCACCTGATAGAATTCGATCTTCCACTTTACTCCCTCCTTATTGCTTCAGCATAAGCTGAAGGGCTTTTTTAATATACTGATCTGTCGTTAGCGTTTCTTCAACTAGCTTTGGTTTAATCTTCTTAATTTCTCGCTCAGCATACCCAAGAGCTTTCAATGCTTCTAGCGCTTCTTCTAGCTCATGAGCACCCTCTTCTTGAACTTCATCCACTGCAAACAATCCCTCAGTTGGAGCGCCAAAGCCTTTAAGCTTACCTTTTAGATCTAGAATGATTTGTCTGGCAGTTTTCTTACCAACGCCAGGAAACTTTGTTAGAAATTTCTCATCTTCCATTTCAATGGCACTCACAACTTTATCAGGTTCACCAGTCGCTAAAATCGCCACAGCTCCCTTAGGACCGATACCGGAAACATTTAGAAGCTTCTCAAACAAAAGGCGCTCTTCCCGTGTTGGAAATCCATAAAGGGCAATGAGATCTTCTCTAACGTAATGATGCGTAAAAATTTGAATCGATTGATTACGGTACTTCTGAAATTCAAAAGGATTTCCACAGTAAATTTTATATCCTATCGCATTCGACTCTACAACAATGTATTCTGTATCAATATATTCAACCGTGCCTTTAATATATTCTATCAAAGCTACTCTCTCCCCTGTACATACGAACATGTATTTCTATCTCTCCATTCTACCATAAAAAGATGAAAAGCGGAGACGAGCGTTTAGAAATGGAGATAAGCGTCTAAATCAAAAGAAGAACCTGCCCTTACTGGACAGGTTCTTCTTTTTTAATTTTAGAAAAAGACTGGATGACGTCTTCAAACTGATACCACGACTCTACTGGAATTCCTTCCATAAGCTGCTCTCTTCTTTGACTTTCTAGCTTTCCTACATCAATTTGAAAAAATGTTTGAATGACTTTCTCTTCTGCCGGAATTCCATCAAATATCGTAAGAACCCCCTCCTCTGTTAATCCAAAATGGCCATTTTGTTTACTCGCAGGCGAAATATCTTCTAAATTCCGTTCAAATATCATTCGTCCTTCTTCCTGATCTACAAGTTGCCAATCAGCGTATTGACTCCAAAAATCTTCCATTGCCCATATAGTTTCATATACAGATTGGTTCGTTGAAACACCGTCCGCATAATTTGTTCTCAATATAACTTCAACGACTAGTGGTCCTTTTTCTTGAGTTTTGGTTCCTGTAACCGGTGATATGCCATCTCCTTCATAAGCCACGGCCGATGTTCCTCCAAGAACAAGAAGTACACCTAATAGAAGGAGTGGATAAAGGCTTTTCATATGTTTCCAACACCTTTCTTCCATTTTCAAGAAGTTCATGCCGTTAGCGTTTCCATTTTATTGAGGAATATGCATAAAAAAAAAGCTACAGAAAAACTGTAGCTCACAATTGATCATAAACATCATCATTTATTTCAGCATTATGATAAACATCTTGCACATCATCGTTATCTTCAAGCATATCAATTAGCTTTAACATACGAAGCCCATCTTCATTTTCTAATGGGGCGTATGTTTCTGGAATCATCGTGACTTCAGTGGAAGAAAAACTTAATCCGCTCTCTTGTAATTGGTGCTTTACATCTTGAAATTCCTGGGGATCAGTATAAATCTCATAAGCATCCTCATTTGTTTCCATTTCTTCAGCCCCGGCTTCAATAACCTGAAGCATCAATTCATCTCCATCGAGATCATTTTCGGAACGATCGATCACAAGGAGACCTTTTCGGTTAAATAAGAATGAAACACATCCGTTTTCACCCATATTTCCTTTATTTTTACTAAAAGCATGACGCACATCTGCTGCAGCTCGATTTTTATTATCGGTAAGTAGTTGAACCATAATGGCGGCACCACCTGGGCCATACCCTTCGTACGTCACGTTTTCATATTGAACACCATCTAAGTCCCCTGTAGCTTTCTTAATTGCGCGATCAATGTTTTCGTTAGGCATATTTGATGATTTTGCCTTGTCCACAGCAAGCCTTAATGAGGGATTCGTTTCTGGATCGCCCCCTCCTTGCTTGGCAGCTACAAAAATTTCCTTAGCTAGCTTCATAAATACTTTTCCACGTTTAGCATCTTGAGCGTTTTTTCTACGCTGTATATTTTTCCATTTGGAATGTCCTGCCATCTAAGAGAACTCCTTTCAAATGAACTGATTTCCCAACTATATCATAGGGCTCAAGTCTCCGAAAAGAGTTTTGCATATGTAGTCGAGCAGGCTACTGCCCGCTCGTTATTTTTGTTATTTATTGTTTTCAAATGGACGTTTTGCAGCATTTCCGATGTCATCTAATATGCCATTTACATCTGCCTGTACCTCTTCAAAACCATCTCCATCTTCGAGGCGGTTATTAACATCGCCCATTCGACCAAACACATTTTCATCTGTTGAAATTGACACATTCTTTTGCTTTGTTACTTTTGCTACCTCGCTGCGAACCTTGTCTTTAACATCTGCATCGTTTTTGTCGTTTGTATCAACGGCAATCATAATTTGATCACCATATACGATAACTCGAGCATCATCCACGTTCTTAAGCTTATTGATTCGTTTAGCTAGTCGTGTAGAAAGCTCATTATCATAACCTGAATAATTGTTATCTGTACGCATATATCCAGGGCCATTCATGCCATTTCGCTTATCGATTTGCTTTTTGTCAGGGGACTTAACTCCGTTCGAATAGTCACGATCAATCATATCCGTTACTGCACCTTCACGGTAATCACCGTTATTATCTTCACTCGTGTAGTAACCAATTGGACGTGCGGAATCGTTATAACGCGTATCCATCGCCTCATTATCAGCTGTACAGCCGATCAAACCACCTGCGAGCATCATCGTTGAAAGCGTCAAGACTGTTTTCTTCATATTTAAAACCTCCTTTCACCTTTAGAATGTGAGGAGGCTTCTCATTTTAATCTGTTAGTTCTAGGTAACAGAGGGACCTACTTCAGAATTGAGTTGATAAACCGTGATCTAAGATCGTTTTGTTGTGCCACTTTAACTAATAGGGCACTTCTTCCATTTGGGTTCATCAACCATTCTCGGTAGAAATCGGCAGGATAGGCTAGAAGCCTACACAACAAAGGGTTCTCTAAGCAATGTCGAACAGTCGGGATATGAGATCTTGACCATTCATCCAGTGACCAGTTACAGTGAGACAGCATTCGATTCATTAACTGTAAAAAGTCATATTCATGAGGGGCATAGTTCGCAAGGTCACCATCAATCAATAATAATGTATCCGTACGAAAGATAAAATTATGATGTGCGGGGTCGCCGTGAACAATGCATTTATCACGGAGAGCATTTCGTTCCAATTCTTCGATCGCTGTCATACCCGAAATGACTTCTTCCCCTACAGAAATATAATATTGAATCAATTGTTTTTCATTTGCAGATATTAGAGAAGATCCTACTTCCTTCTTGAAGCGAATTAAACGGTTCGTCCACTTACGAGTAAGTGATACGGGAAAAATATCTTTACTGACTAATCCTATACTTTCTTGATGAAAGTGTGCTACTTTCTCAATCGCTAGAAGCCGGTCTTCTTTCAATGAGTAATTGAGCATTCGTCCCTTCATTGTTTTCATACAGGCAAAATATAGTCCCCCGTCCTCCTTAAGCCAATCGCCATCTGGAAATGGAATGAAAGTAATAAAAGAATCTGAACAGTGATGTGAGAGGTATATTTGCTTTCTTAACGATTCCTTTTTTAAAGATCCTTTCATATAAACTGATACCCCAGTAATCAATTTGCCCTTCCAAACAAGTGAATTAACACGTTCTAAATGAAGAAAAAAAGGACGTACCCTTTCCAGGATACCGTCCTCTTTTTCCTTAGCGTGATTCTGCATAGCTACTTTCCATGCCCATGTAATCATCCATCATTGGCGCTTTATTCGCTCCCTGAACAAATCCCGGATTAGCATATTGCGGCATTTGATGATATGGTGATGCGTTCTGATTCCCACCACATCCACAGTCGTGCTGTTGATAAGGTGATACCATTGGCTGATTCGGGTAACCCGGAGGCATCATCATGCCTGCTACGTTCTCATTTGGATAGCCATAAGCTCCCATTACAGCTTCAGGATATTCTTCATTTCCTTTATGGCCATAAGGTGATGGCATACCATTCCCATTCATTGAAGCACCTGCGACATTTGGGTAGCCCATATTCATTTGAGGATAACCGGAAGCTGCACCTGCTACAGCACCTGGGTATCCACCATTGTTTCCTTTGTGCCCGTAACCTTCATACGCACCCGCTACGTTTTGATTTGGGTAACCCTGGTTCCCATCATATTGCATGCCACCTACTGATCCTGGGTACCCACCATTGTTTCCTTTGTGCCCATAACCTTCATACGTACCCGCTACGTTTTGGTTTGGATAACCCTCGTTCCCATCATATTGCATGCCACCTACTGATCCTGGATAACCACCATTATTTCCTTTATGACCATAACCTTCATACGCACCCGCTACGTTTTGATTTGGGTAACCCTGGTTCCCATCATATTGCATGCCACCTACTGATCCTGGATAACCACCATTGTTCCCTTTGTGCCCGTAACCTTCATACGCACCCGCTACGTTTTGATTTGGGTAACCCTGGTTCCCATCATATTGCATGCCACCTACTGATCCTGGATAGCCTGACATTTGTTGATTGGCTTTATGACCATAGCTTGCTCCTGCTACATCTGAGCTTTCTTCACCCATTCCATAATTACTTTTATTAGCCCCACCGACAGAACTCTTATTTGCATATTGATATGCGTCTACTACATTCTGATTAGGATAGCCGTTACCTTGATTATACGCGCCTGCAACATTCCCAGAAGGCGCACCGAAATTCGGCTGACCATAACCTTCATAAGCCCCAGCTACTTCAGAGTTTTCCTCTTCTTTATGGCCATAATTATTCATTTCTGCTCCTGCAACTGAACCTGGATAGCCACCTTTATTTCCATAGCCTTGATACATCCCAGCCACTTCTCCTGGAGAGCCATTTTGATTACTTTTGTTCCCATAACCATCATATACACCAGCAATATTCTGGTTGTTCGGGAAGCCCATATGCGCTCCGCCTACAGAAGTTGGATACCCCGGGTAACCTCCATTGTATTCTTTGTTTGCATAATTCGTTGCCCCCGCTACATTATTAGGATAGCCCTGATTCATCGGCGGTGGAGGCATTTCCATTGATGAGGATTCAAATTCGCTCAGCACTTCTTCGTCATTCATTGGATAGAATAAATTTTCTGTTTTCTTCGCTTTCTCAACAGGTTTCTTCGCAGCTGTCTTTTTCTCTTCTACTTTCTTCTCAGCTTTCTTTTCAACAGGCTTCATTTTCTTTTCAGGCTTTATTTCTTTTGGCTTAACCTTTTTAGGCTTCTCTTCTTGAGGCATCATGTTCATATTCATGTTCATGTTCATATTCAATTCATTGTTGATCGGCATAGTCATTGAAGGCTTCTCTTTCGGCTTCATCATTGGCTTTTCTTTTTTCTTAGGCATTTCTTTTTTCATTTCTTTAATCGGCATTTCCTTCTTCTTTACCGGAACACCGCCAGATGGTATTTTCACTTTCATACCAGGCATAATCATATTAGGATTGTTAAGCTGTGAATTAACAGCTTTTAGTTGTTCAAAATCAACACCATATTTTTTAGCGATTTTCCACAAAGTATCGCCTTTTTGAACGACATGTATTTTCAAACTAAAAAACTCCCTCCTGTAATCAGTACAATGAAATTCAGTACAGTGTATGCGTGACTGGGCAGATTGCTACCTTTTTTAAAGGATAAGATCATCACATTAATATGCAGGAGTAAGTGTAGCTATGTATAGTGTCTCTCTCTTTTAAAAAAAAGGAATCAAACATCATGTCTGATTCCTTATCCATCATGCTCGATCAAGCATTCGATTCAATGCTTTAATTGCGTAGAAGGATGTTTCTTGATCAACGATTATTTGATTCGTTTTCTTTCCACTTTGTACTTCCTCAAGCGCCCAAAGAAGGTGGGGCATATCGATTCGATTCATTGTAAGACAAGGACACATATTTGGGTTTAAAGAAACAATTCTTTTATCTGGATGCTGTTGAATGATCCGATTCACAAGATTCATTTCTGTTCCAATTGCCCATTTCGTACCTGCCTCTGCTTCCTCAATGGTTTCAATAATCATTTTAGTAGATCCTGATAAGTCAGAGCGTCTAACAACGTCAAAACTGCATTCTGGATGAACAATAACGGACATACCAGGTTCATTCTCTCGAATTTGTGCGATGTTTTGAACTGTAAACTTTTCATGGACGGAACAATGACCTTTCCAAAGAATCACCTTAATTGCATCATAATCTCCCTCATATTCAAGCGTATCCGTTATTGGATCCCACACTGCCATCGCTTCAAGTGGAACACCAAGGTCGTAAGCTGTATTCCGCCCAAGATGCTGATCAGGTAAAAATAGGATGCGTTCTTTTTGAGTAAACCCCCACTCAACCATTGCTACAGCATTTGAAGATGTAACCGTGGCTCCTCCGTTTCTCCCAACAAATCCTTTAATAGCTGCCGTTGAATTTACATAAGTTAGGGGAAGTACAGTCTCTCCAAAAAGATTAATGAGATGGCTCCAAGCACGTTCAGTTTGATGAATATTCGCCATATCAGCCATTGAACATCCTGCTCGCATATCAGGTAAAATAACCGTTTGATCTTCTTCAGTTAAAATATCTGCTGTTTCGGCCATAAAATGAACACCACAAAAGACAATTGCTTCTGCCTTCTTATTCCGAGCGGAAAGCTGGGCAAGTTGAAGTGAATCTCCGGTATCATCTGCAAATTGAACGACTTCATCTTTTTGATAGTGATGGGCAGGTAAATACAAACGATCCCCCATCTCGGCTTTAATGGCTGCGATTTTTTCTACCATTTCTTGATCTGATAGTTCTTTGTATCGATCAGGAAGTCCGTTCGATCGCTTCAACGCATCTAAAATACTCATTTCTCTTCCCCTTTCATTCGTAAGCTAATATCAAGGCTTTTAACAGAGTGTGTTAAGCAGCCGAGCGAAATAAACTGAACACCTGTATCACGATAAGTTGCAAGGTTGTTAAGCGTGATGCCCCCAGAAGCTTCAGTTACAATGTGGTCAGGTACTAACTGCGCGTATGAAGCGACTTCTGTAGGAGAACAATTATCAAACATAATAATATCTGCTCCCGCATTCGCCGCTTGACGAACTTCTATTTCAGAAGACGTCTCAACTTCAATTTTGGTCATATGCCCTAAGCGACCTTTCACATGTGCTACAGCCTGTTCGATACTACCAAACTGGGCAATGTGATTATCTTTTAACATTACCCCGCTATCAAGAGTCATTCGATGATTAAATCCTCCTCCACTCCTTACTGCATACTTCTCATACATTCTTAACCCAGGCGTCGTTTTGCGTGTATCACAGATCCGAATCGATGAATCTCCCAACAATTCCACAGCATGGGAAGTCATCGTTGCAATACCGCTCATTCGTTGTATCATATTTAAAACAACCCGTTCTCCCGTTAATATTGTGCGAACTTTTCCTTTAACAGAAGCAATTACTTCACCAGTTTGAACGTGATCGCCATCTTCGACGTAAACCTCGACACAAATATCCCGATCAAGAAGTTCAAACCCGGTCTCGATTACCTGATGCCCACAAAAAACGCCAGCCTCTTTCATTACAAATAGCGCCTCAGCTTGCTCCTCTGAACGAAATAACAACTCACTTGATAAATCAACATTTCCAATGTCTTCAATAAAAAACTGTTCTAGATCTTTTTTGACTTTCAGCCCAATCATCGTAATATATCCCCCTGAGTATTCTTTTTTGCTTCCACTCTTGCTTCTGATCTGGATAATCTGCGCGATAATGCCCTCCTCTGCTTTCTTCACGAAGAAAAGCTGAAGTTGCCATTAACCACCCTACCTGAAACATATTGTATCGCTCGATTGACTCTATTTTTAAATCCTCAACTAGCCTCATTTCATCCAGCTGAAGCATTCTTAGCGAGTAAGCTAACCCATCACTTGTTCTTACCATTCCTACATGTTGTTCCATTATGTTTTTTAACTCATTTGTTGTTAACAAAGGTTCACGAAGTTGAAAATGTGAGCTCTCCGATTCACCTTCCGGAACGTTCCGTTTATTTTGAAGTATCCACTTCGAGGCTTCACTAGCAAATACAATTCCCTCCAAAAGAGAATTGCTTGCAAGACGGTTAGCGCCGTGCACACCTGTATGAGCGACCTCACCAAGAGCAAATAAACCTTCTATGGATGTTCTACCAACCTGGTCCGTCATTACTCCGCCCATAAGAAAATGGGCGCCTGGTTTCACAGGTATGATTCCCTCCGTTAATCTTACGCCATGACTTTTACACTGCTTAGCGATTGTTGGAAATCGTTCTTCAAACTGTGAAACCTTTGAGATATCAAGGTATACAGTCGAAGCCTCTTGTTGAATCGCTCTCGCAACGACATCTCTTGGGGCGAGATCTAATTGGTCATGCTTACCTTCCATTAAACGCTTGCCTTCAGACGTTAATAAAATGCCGCCTTCTCCTCGGACAGCTTCTGAAATAAGGAACGATTGCTCGGTGTCTCCTGCATACATTGTAGGATGAAACTGCATAAATTCTAGATCGGCTAGAACGGCGCCGGCACGATAAGCCATCGCAAGACCATCGCCCGTTATTGATAGTTCATTTGAAGTAACAGGATAAAGTTGCCCCGCTCCTCCGGTAGCGAGAATAGTGTATGCTGCATTAATAAGCATTCTTTCACCTTCTTGATTGATCGCTTCAGCTCCAATACAATGCCCATCTTTCATTGTTAAGTCAACGATTTGATGATGCTCAATGATCGTACACTTTCTTTGAACACGCTTCATTAGAGTTAAAACAATTTCTCTCCCCGTTGCATCTCCCCCAGAATGATAAATACGTGAAACACTATGAGCTCCTTCTTTACACCTTTTATACTTTCCATCAGCTTCTTGATCAAAATGAACTCCTAAGTTTATGAGCTGATCGATTTGATCTGGTCCTTTTCTGACCAAAAGTTCCGTTAGTTCTTCATTATTATGAAAAACCCCGGCACGAATCGTATCAAAAAAATGATTTGTCCAGCTGTCTTCATCAGCTGTAGCTGCGGCAATTCCTCCTTGTGCAAGCATTGAATTGCTTTGTCCAAACTTAGACTTTGTGATAACAGTCACATTCTTTTGCGCCGAAAGAAGTTCGGCCACCATCAACCCACTCACACCACTTCCAATTACTAATACATCTGTTTTTAGCTGATTCATGAAATCCCTTCTCTCGCTGAACAATATGGAGATTACACCCAAGTAAATTAACATGTGTCTTGACACCTATATTTACATATATTTAAATAAATAACAAGACGGAAAATAAGCGAGGAGATTAAAATGATTTATTTAGACTACGCAGCTTCAACACCGATGTCAGAAGTTGCAATTGAGGCATATACTCATGCTGCACAGCATTTCTATGCAAATACACAAAGTTCTCATGATGCTGGCACAGACGCTTCTCATTTACTAGAAGCTGCGCGTAGTTCAATCGCCTCTCACATCAATGGCGAACCATCAGGAGTTTATTTTACATCTGGTGGAACAGAAGCAAATATACTCGCTCTTAGAAGTTTAGTAAAAATGTATGCTAAAGGACATTTGATTACTTGTTCTGCAGAGCATTCTTCCGTTTTGCATACATTCTCTCAGCTAGAACAGGAAGGATTTGAGGTAACATATCTTTCTTATGATCATAATGGGCATGTATTACTTAGTGAATTGATAGAGACTATTCGTGAAGACACGATTTTAGTATCGATCGCCTGTGGGAATAATGAAATAGGAGCCGTTCAGTCAATGAAAGAAATCGGAGAAGAACTTGCGAAGCGTCACATTCTTTTCCATACAGATGCAGTACAGGCTTTCGGCAAAATCGCGATTAATGTCAAGGAGATGCATATCTCTGCATTATCCGTTTCATCCCATAAGGTATATGGACCAAAAGGTGTAGGTGCATGCTATATTGCACCGTCTTTAGCATGGAGGCAGGATTTACCCGGAACCGTTCATGAAAAAGGATTTCGTCCTGGTACCGTAAATGTTCCAGGCATTATGTCCTTTGCTGCAGCAGCAGAAGAAACGATTCATGCGTTGAACTCGAACCAAACAAAATATACAAACTTACGTGCCTACCTCGTGAATAAACTTACTCATCCGAATATTGTCATCGAGGGAGAGCAAGGACTACCACATATTATCGGACTTCGAATCAAAGGGCTGGAAGGACAATATGTCATGCTAGAGCTGAATCGCAAAGGAATTGCTATTTCAACTGGATCAGCCTGTTCAGTTGGCCAACAGCAGCCTTCAAAAACATTGCGAGCAATGGGGAGATCGGATGATGAAGCTAGAGAGTTAATTCGTATAAGCTTTGGAAAAAGAACTACACAGAAAGAAATTGAGAAAATAGCAGACGTATTTCGTGAAATCCTTACACGCACTTCCGTAACAAAGATATAATAAGGGTACACATCGTGGTCTTCGAAAGGGGTTTTCAATAGTGGGACAAGAAGGAGAAAAAATACTGGGTGAGAACAGGAGGTTACTCATTCTTCAATGGCTGAAAGAGAGCGAAAAGCCTTTAACAGGAAGTGATTTATCAAAACGAACCAATGTCAGCAGACAAGTGATTGTCCAGGATATTTCTTTGTTAAAAGCAAGAAATGAACCGATTATCGCTACTTCCCAAGGATATGTCATGTTCTCTTCAGATCGGAAAGATACAAAGCAAGAACAAGTGATTGCATGCAAGCATTTACCAGAAGATACAAAGAATGAACTCTATACAATAGTTGATAACGGCGGGATTGTGAAAGACGTCACCGTTGAGCATCCTCTTTATGGACACTTAACAGCTTCACTTTACGTAGGAAATCGCTTTGAAGCAGATCAATTTCTTTCTAGGCTCTCTATGACAAATGCTTCTCTTTTGTCCGAGCTTACTTCTGGTGTTCATCTTCATACAATCGAAGCAAACTCTAAATCACAGCTTGAGGCTGTTATCAACGCGTTAAAACACGAAGGATTTCTATTAGAACAGGACTAATTCTAAAAACTTTATTTTCCAATAGAAAAGAACGGCTCAGATGCCGTTCTTTTTTATTGCATTCCTATCGCTATTTATTTGTTACAACAAAGCAGGGGTACTCTCCTAATACAGATATACCAATACCAAGCGCTTGAATTTCTTCCATTACGCCTTTTAAGAGTACATCGCGGTTAGGACGTTCGACATCAATAATAAAGAAATAGTTACCAAGTCCTGTTTTCATTGGGCGAGACTCAATTTTCGTTAAATTGAGATTACGCCATGCAAATGCCGCAAGCACTTGATGGAGGGCTCCAGGATAATCTGACGGAAGAATAATCTTGTAAGTGACGCGGTCTTCCCGAAATAGGTTAGTTCTCGGGAGCGGTTCAGCCGTATGATGTAAAACAAGAAAGCGAGTATCATTATCTTCTGTATCATGTATGTCAGCCTGTGCAATGGTTAATCCGTATTTTTCTGCAGCAAGTTCATTACCAATTGCTGCCTCTTCGATCTTTCCGGTACTCTGCACATATTCCGCTGCAGCACTTGTAGACGCTGCATTACTAAGCTCAGCTTGAGCTAACTCCTTTTGTAGAAAAACATGGCATTGGGCTATCGCGTGTGGATGCGAAAGAACTCGAGTAATCTTTTTCCAATCGTTTTGATCAGGATGGATCAGTAAGTGCTGTCGAATTGGCAATACAAGCTCTCCTACGATTGGAAGTGAAACTTGCTGCGAAAGAAGATCCAGCGTCATATTAACGGAGCCTTCAATCGTATTCTCTAGAGGAACAACACCATAGTCAACAGATCCATTTTCTACTGCTTCAAGGCATGCGCGAATCGTAGGAAAAGGTGTCCGATCCTCGTCTTGAAATAACGTTTTTGCTGCGATTTCTGTAAAAGTTCCTTCTGGTCCAAGAAAACCTATCTTCTTTTGATTATCCATTTTCTCCCCCTATGCTCCAGATCCAATAATTTCAGCATTGTTTACGGCTTCGATGTCTTTAATTTTCTCAAGTAAATTGCTTATGCGTAAGTTTGTTTCACCAATTTCCATTGTTAAAATAACCGTAGCATAGCCCTGTAGGGGAATCGTCTGGTTAATCGTCAATAAATTGCAACCAAGTGAGGCTACTGTGCTAAGCACTCTAGAAAGCGCTCCTGAACGATCTTCCAAATGAACCGAGAGCGTTACGATCTGTTCAATGATCATCGTATGAAACGGTAAGATTGTGTCACGATATTTATAGAATGCACTCCGACTTACGCCAACTTCATCAATGGCTTCTCGAACTGATTCCACAGTGCCACTCTCAAGAAGAAGCTTGGCTTGCAGCGTTTTCAACATCGAATCAGATAGGACATCTTCCCGAACGAGATAAAAATTCTTATCGTCTTTGCTCATTCTTCCCCTCTCCTCTATCGCGGCCAGCTACGACCGATAATCGTCTATCATTTACAGGTTTGCTATGTTCAGGTAGGTCTATGTAAAAAAAGACCGCCCTTCCATGAGGACAGTCTTCTCCGTTTATCAGTCTACGAACTCAAATTCGAACTCCAGAATTCGAACCGCATCTCCATCCTCAGCTCCACGCTCTCTTAGCGCATCATCAATTCCCATGCTACGCATTTGTTGCGCGAACCTGCGAACATTGTCTTCTCGGTTAAAGTCTGTCATCTTGAATAGCTTTTCAATTCGTGGTCCATTAACAACGAATGTTCCGTCGCTATCACGCGTTACAAAGAACTCAGGTGCACCTTTTTCGTGACGGTACATCACGCGAGTCTCTTCTTCCTTCTCTTCATCAAGAGGGAACTCAGGTGTTGTCTCAAGCTTGTCTGCAATTTCAAACAATACTTCTTGGACACCTTGTCGCGTTACAGCAGAAATCGGATAAATCGGGAAATCTTCCTCAAGCTTTTCCTTGAAAATCTCAAGATTTTCTTCAGAATCTGGAAGATCCATTTTATTAGCGACAATGATTTGCGGACGTTCCATTAGACGCATTTTATATTGCTTTAACTCATCATTGATCTTCAAGTAGTCTTCATAAGGGTCTCGCCCTTCCATACCAGACATATCAATGACGTGAACGATAACTCGTGTTCGCTCAATGTGTCGAAGGAACTGATGGCCAAGGCCAACGCCTTCATGAGCGCCCTCAATTAATCCAGGTAAATCAGCCATAACGAAACTGCGTCCATCTTTTGTATCAACAACACCTAGATTGGGTGCAATCGTTGTAAAATGGTATGCTGCAATTTTTGGCTTCGCTGCTGATACTACGGATAGAAGCGTTGACTTACCTACACTAGGAAACCCAACAAGTCCAACATCAGCTAGAACCTTGAGCTCTAAAGTAACATCTTTTTCTTCCCCAGGTTCACCATTCTCTGAAAGCTCTGGTGCCGGGTTAGAAGGCGATGCAAAGCGTGAATTCCCACGTCCGCCTCGACCGCCACGCGCTACAGTTGCACGTTGCCCGTGCTCAGTTAGATCCGCAATAACCTCTCCCGTTTCCGCATTGGATACAATTGTACCAGGTGGGACCTTTACAACCATATCTTCTGAATTACGGCCATGCTGATTCTTCGAGCGACCATGCTCACCTGTTTTGGCTTTAAAATGACGATTGTAACGGAAGTCCATAAGCGTACGAAGACCTTCTTCTACTTCGAAAATGACGCTTGCGCCTTTTCCTCCGTCGCCTCCTGCAGGACCGCCATCCGGTACATATTTCTCTCGACGGAAGGCAACCATACCATTTCCGCCATCGCCTGCTTTAACAAATACTTTGACCTGATCTACAAACATACTTTCACCTCATTTAATCAAAAACGTGCTAACTAGCTCCTGACCCGTTTGCTCTAATTCAATCAATTTAGCGCTTTTCACTTCAGGATTTTCGAACGCCAGCTTGAGCTTGTTTTGATCGGAAACTTCACCTTGAAAATCAAAAACAAGATGAATTTCTTCATGGTACAACTGAAGCGTTAATAACAAGTGATGATCTGATGGAACTTTCACATGAGAATCAAGCACTGTTGTACATCGAGAGATTAACTCGATAAGATCCGCTTCATAAACGCAAATATCATACTCGTCTCCGATCACTTCAAAATCCAACTGAAATAAATGGTTACACCAGTTAAACGTTAATATATATTCTGCAAGTTTCGGAGCATTTAAATTCGATAATTTTGCTTCCTGTCTCGACTGGATAATAATTTCTTCGATAATTTCCTTTGCCCTGTCTACATGATCCAGTGCAAGGTTTCCCTTGATCAACTGCAAACGATTTAACCAATCATGACGAGAATGGCGCAGAACGTCAAAGGTATTCCAATTTTTAGACATAATTGCACTCCCAATGCTCTAACCATTTCCTTCATTATAACAATAGATCTTTTCTGTATGTTAATTTGGATTAAAAGAAAACAATCTTACGCGAATTCATTGTGCATCGTCACTTATCCATCTCATTTTCTCCATTATATCAAAAAACTCTAACCGTTCGGTTAGAGTTTTTCTTAAGTTGCTTATGCTTCCTTAGCAACTGGATATACACTTACTTGTTTACGGTCACGTCCAAGACGCTCGAATTTCACGACGCCGTCGATTTTCGCATATAGAGTGTCGTCTCCACCGCGGCCAACGTTTGTACCAGGGTAGATCTTAGTTCCGCGTTGACGGAAAAGAATCGAACCGCCGGATACGAACTCGCCGTCTGCGCTCTTCGCGCCAAGACGCTTGGAGATTGAATCACGGCCGTTTTTTGTACTACCTACACCCTTTTTCGATGCGAAAAACTGTAGATTCATTTTCAACATATTGTCCCACCTCCTATGTGTGAGTAATTTGGATGTGCTTGCCATATTCCTCGGCAATAGCAGAAATGGATACTTCCATTCCTTGAAGGAGAAGTTGAACGTTCTCATCTATACGTTGTTCCAGATGATCCGGAACAGTACAGCTGAGGTAGCCGCCTTCATCCTCCATATCAACTATGAGAGTTACATCGCAAAGGGATTCAATCGCATTCACCGTCCCAATCGACACAGCAGAAACACCTGCACAAACTAAATCATAGCCATAAGGGCCAGAATCAGCGTGTCCAGAAATGGAAAATGAAAGGATGCGATTGTTAGAATCTCGCTTCACCTTGAAACGTATCATCTTAGATATCCTTAAGCGTTAATTTTGTCGATAACTACTTTAGTGTAAGGTTGACGGTGTCCTTGCTTACGACGGTAGTTTTTCTTTGGCTTATATTTATAAACCGTGATTTTCTTACCTTTACCGTGCTTATCAACTTTACCAGTTACAGTAGCGCCATCTAGCATAGGAGAACCAACTTTAATGTCATCTCCACCTACCATTAGCACACGGTCAAAAGTAACCGTTTCACCAGCTTCAGTGTTTAGAAGCTCGATGTAGATTTCTTGACCTTCAGTAACCTTGATTTGTTTACCACCAGTTTCAATAATTGCGTACATACGTGCACCTCCTCTAATACTAAGACTCGCCATTGCAGGTGCTAGAAACTAGCTTAAAAACCTGTTCTTGAGCGGTTGTAGCTCTTTGGGTGCTTCCAAACGAACTAACCACTAAATCATACCACAGCTAAAATTGCCATGTCAATGCGATTAATGTGACTTATTTTACACAAACCGACTTAACGGAAGTCCGGACTTTTTACGTTGCATCTCAAATAGTCCTAACTTTGTAAATCCTCCAACTTTTAAGCGTTTATCTGTTTCTTCTTTGCTTTTCATTAACGCATGAAGGTTCTGTTGCTCTTCTTTCTCGACTCGTAAAAAATCGACGACAATCAATCCACTAATGTTGCGAAGTCGAAGCTGTTTCGCAATTTCGTCCACCGCTAATCGATTCACTTCGAAATGAGTTTCATTTTTCGTTTCAAGCTTTACTCCTCCAGTATCGACATCAATAGCTGTCAATGCATGCGTTTCTTCAATATGAAGATTCGCTTTCCCCATTTTAATGGTTTTTTTCATATTCAGAATGGTATCTTCAAGCTTATCAAGCTTTTTTTTCTTCTCATTCAATTCCATCAGGGTCGCATTCTTTGATAAAAGCGGAAAAAACGAACTAACCGCTTCGGAGGAATTTGCCGCTAAACTACTCACCCGATGAAGGGGATATAGTTTGCTCACTTCCTCCCCAAGGCCACTGTTTTTTTTCACCATACTAGGCGCTCGTTGTGTAGAGGATTGTTCGAGAATACGCAGCCATTCTTTACGATGAGACTGTAATTCCGCGAAAAGCGCTTCTTCCTTTATGTATCCTGCACTAGTTCTAAAGATAACACCTTCTTGCTCTATACAATATTTATCTGCAAATTGAAGTAGTTCTTCACGATTTGTAGTTAACTGCTTCGATACAGCTGAGTATCCTGCATAAGGCATGTAGACTAAGTGATCCAATGTCAGCTTAATTAGCTCTGTAACAATTGGGCCCTTCCGATCAACGCCTGGATGCTTTACTTGAACAAGAATAGCCTGTCCTTCTTGAACGCAGTCAGAAACAGCCGGTAATGGTTCTCCAGCTGTCTTTTTCTCCTGCGCTAAAACAAATTCTTCTCCATTTAATAACCCGGGTTTTCCACTGCCTAGAGAGATAAAGGCGGCGTTTTTGCCATCTAATACGGAAGACACTTTTCCGAGAATAATATCTCCCTGAGAAGGCTTCCTATTCGTCAACGTTTCCGCCCATATATCTGTAAATTCATTATTTATTTCAATGGCTGCTGCCCGCCATTGATTTCTCTCAAGAACAATTAATCGCATAGCCGTTCTCCTTTAGTAGCTTTTCTATAGTTTACCTAAATAGCGTTCCCACTGCACAGGCAATTTGATTTTTTTTGAAATAAGCCTCTAGTAAGAAATGTTCATCTGTTTCAATATTCAAATCTTGTATGAGGATATGGTAATGCTTCCCTCGTGAAAAAGTTGCTAGCAAGTCATTTAAGCGCATATCTGGAGCAATTGTAACAACCTGTTTTTTCCCATTAAACGATTTAGAATAGCGTTCAAGTAAAAATCTAAAATAAATATAAGGATGATGTTTCCATTCTTTAAATTGTGATACAGACAGAAACACAATCACCATCCACAAATTAAGATGAAAAGGAAATAATATCGCTGTTAAAATAATAAAGAGTGAAAAGCAAAACAACGAAGAATATAGCATCATTTTGTGAGCCGATTTAAAGGGAAGACGCAAAGAATAAAGAAGAAAGAGGAGCTTTCCGCCATCGAGTGGCCAAATCGGCAGCAAATTAAACAAAAGGATCATGATATTATGAAGCATAAAGAGATCGAACATGTCATTCCATATCCCCATATAATGGAGCGTCGCGCCAACCCCCATCATCCAAACATGCTGTAAAGGCCCTGCGAGAATGACAATAAGCTCTTCTTTCAAGGGACGATTCCCATGTTCATCAACTACGGCTACGCCCCCAAATGGTAATAAAACGATCTCATTGATACGCCATCCTAAAAAACGGGCTGCCCCCGCATGCCCTAACTCGTGAATGAGGACAACTAAGAAGAGCAGCAGCATCTCTCTAAACCTACCTGTTAAGATGGAAAGACCAATCGTCATCCAAAATAGTGGATGGATCGTTATCATTTTTACCATTATTTGATGGGCACAACTTGAAGCGGATCAATAAATGCCTCGTTCTTCTTAATGGCAAAATAGAATGTTCCTGTCTTCCCATCATCAGAATTCGACACGCTTCCAAGTTGATCCTTTGTTTGAACAAAATCATAAATCGATACATCCACCGAATCTAGCATCCCATACCATGATTCACTACCATCCGTATGCTGAATCACAACTGTCTGCCCAATTCCTTCTTTCTCACCTGCATATGTCACTACTCCTGCATCGATTGCTTCAACATCGGAGCTTAAAACCGTTTCAACCATGATTCCTTTGCCCGTCGATTCAAAGTTTTCAAGTACTTTTCCGCTCGCAGGAAGTGCATAGCTTGGTGCTTCCCCAGCTGAATCAGTTTCAGGGGCTGTCGGGAACAATGCCACTGGATTCCCAAACTTTCCTTCATACCAACTTTTCACAGTGGCAAACTGAAATTCTTCTACCATCATGGCTGACACATACTCCTGAACAGGCTCAAGCTTATCGCTCTCTGCTTTAAATAGTATTCCTGCAGCAAGAAACAAGCATGCCGCAATCATCGAGCGCATTAAAAAACTTTGCCTGTTAAAAAGAGGATGGATTTTGACCTCCGTGTTTTGAAAAGAAGATGAAGGGATAGCATCATGACGTCTTTCCATTTGGGGAACTTGTCGCCGCTGTCTTTTTCTTGAATGAAGTCGTTTCCTTACATCATCTAGATCTCTCCGCATTCTTCACCCAACCTTCCTATAAGTAGTACTCAGTTTATGACTTGTCCTGTGGGGATATGTCATTGAGAATACTTTCTTTCACAAGGAATTGAATGAAATGAAGATCACACAATCGATCAAAAGCCGTCTAACTTTGATAAAGAAGAAGGAATAGCATGAAACAAAAAAATCCCGGCCGTAGCCGAGATTTAGGAACGCATTCCAAAGAATTTCTTCACTTTACTAAACATCCCTCGTTCTTCCTGGAGAGAAAGAAGCGGAACAGATTCACCTAAAATTCGTCTCGCGATATTGCGATAGGCGATGGATGCTTTTGAACTAGGGTCGAGCGCAATGGGCTCGCCTTTGTTAGATGCTGTAATAACTGTATCGTCATCGCCAACAATGCCAAGTAGATCGATAGCAAGAATAGAAACGATCTCATCTACATCTAGCATTTCTCCACTTTCCATCATATGATTTCGGATACGATTAACAACAAGTTTTGGTGCTTCAATACCTTCTTCTTTTTCAAGAAGGCCTATAATACGATCAGCATCTCGCACAGCCGACGTTTCGGGAGTTGTGACTACAACCGATTTATCCGCGCCTGCAATCGCATTCTTAAAGCCCTGCTCAATGCCAGCAGGACAGTCAATGAGAACATAGTCATAATCCTGCTTTAACTCACCAATAATCTTCTTCATTTGCTCTGGCTGCACAGCAGATTTATCTTTCGTTTGAGCTGCAGGTAGCATATAAAGCGCTTCAAAACGCTTATCTTTTATTAACGCTTGATGTAGTCGACATCGCTCTTCAGCAACATCGACAAGATCGTAAATAATACGATTTTCAAGTCCCATGACTACATCAAGATTTCGAAGACCTATATCTGTATCTACCAGACATACTTTTTTCCCCGATAGTGCAAGAGCTGTCCCAATGTTTGCTGTCGTTGTGGTCTTACCCACACCACCTTTTCCGGAAGTAATGACGATAGCGTCTCCCACACAACATTCCCCTTTCTGTCTACAACCTAGTCAAATTCGGTCGAACTTTAGTCAGTATTTGAACGCGATCAACGCTAATTTCAGATTGCCCGTCCTTAACAAAAGCACATTCAGCTTCATGAATACTTACTCCTGCTTGATCAGGTGGCCTGCTTATTAGTTCAGCGATTTTCAACTGAGATGGCTTCATAACAGCTGCCGTAATCACGGCATTTATATCGCCATAAGCCCCTGCATGTGCGATGCCTCTAAGCGAACCCATTACGAATATATTCCCTGCAGCCATTACGGTGCCACCAGGATTAACGTCGCCAATCAAAAGAAGGTCTCCTTCTACTTCAAGTACCTGTCCAGAACGAACGGTTCTCGAAACAGATGTTACAGTTGTTCTTTTTCGCTCTGCTTCCGCTTCACTCCGAGAGATGACATTTGAATCAATCCGATCAACCTCAAGGTTTTGCTTAGATTGAATCATGGCACGAAGCTCTTCTTCTTGTTTGTCTGTTAAATATCGATTACCCAATTTAAGGGTAACAGTAATCGTATGACCTTCCGTCTGCTGTATGTGACGAGCGGAAAGTTTTTCATCAAGTTCATTTATAACATCACGAAAAGCGCAAGAATCATCTAAAATCAGATTCAAGCCATCCTTCGTTCCTTTAATCGTAACAAAATGCTGTGTATGCTTTTGTACCATAGACAATTTCATTCACCTCAACATAGAATAATTCAACGTTGCTAAAGGAAACTCCTTCTTTTGGCCTGATTTTCTTGTCTACGGTTTTCCGATAAATCATCCAGCAACCGTTTAACAGGATAGTAAACAATAAGCAAAAAGATTCCATTTAAAAGTAATGAAGGAAGATAGCGTTTGTAGAAAAAGGAAGAGAAAGAAAGATCCGTTACATTAATTAGTGAAAATAGTTCATACACATAGAATTCCACCAATGATACGCCAAGTAAACCGAGGATAAGCGTTGTAAACCAATTCAGGTGAAATACTTTCGAAAAATAACCGATTATGTAGGCTGCAACAGACATTCCAAACATATAGACACCAACAAGATCCGTGTAGATCAAATCGTGTAATAGACCAAATATGACGCCGTAAACTACTCCATAAGCAGGGGAGAGAATCATTCCGATCATAATCACAATCACAGTAACAAAACGTGGGATTAATTGAAATTCAAATCCGAATTGCTCAGGGGCAAACACCTGAAAAACGGTACCTTCAAGAAGAAAAAGAACAAATAGCGTTCCAATTAGAAGAAAACGCCTCATTCCTCTTCACCTTCTCCGTCATCAGGCGTAACATCCTGTGCTCCACGATCGATTACCATAACATTGTTAATATCATATAAATCGGCGGCTGGTTTCACATAAGCCGTCTGAGTCGTTCCAACGTTGTCTGTTTCTACATCTACAATTTCCCCGATGACAATGCCTCGTGGAAAAATGCCTCCATTACCTGCCGTAATAACAGTTTGACCTTTCTCAACCTTTGTATCTACTGGAATTTTTGAGAACATAAGTACTTCTTTTTCAGTATCATAACCTTCTATTGTACCGAAAACGTTCTTATCTTCTTGAGTCATAGCTGCGATTCGATTCGTCCGGTCTACATCACTCACTAGCTGGACAGTCGACGAAAAAGGCTGAACGTTTTTCACTTTACCGATTAATCCATCCGGTGTGGCAACAGCCATATCAGCTTCTACCCCGTCCTGTTTACCTTTATCAATCGTTAATAAATCATTCCACCGATCTGGAGATCTTGCAATCATATTTGCGTGAAATGTTTGATAGCTAGCTAACCCGGTTGATGAATCGATGTTTAATTCGCTTTTTAAGTCTTCATTTTCCTTCTTCACTGTTTTGAGCTCTTCTGAGACAGCAACAAATTCATTAAGTCTCGATTTCAATAGCTCATTTTCTTCGTACATGTCCCTCATATCACCAATACTCTCAAATAAACCCGCTACTGAATTAGCGGGTTTATAGAAGATTGATTGAAGCCAGCCAACGGAATCTTTGAAAAATTGCTCCGGCATCGTGAGAGCATCACGTTCTTTCATAGACGTCCCAATTAACGCTACAAGAATAATGATACTGACAAGTAGTACAATGAGTCGTTTATTCGAAAAAAATTGTGGCATGCCTTACACCTTCCAACTACTTCTGTTTTGAGCGGGAAGTAATACCAGCTCTAGATTTGAACAGATGAATATTTTCTAGCGCACGCCCAGTACCAATCGCTACGCACTCAAGCGGATTCTCAGCTACAATAACAGGCATTTTTGTTTCATCGCTAATCACCTGATCCAGGTTACGAAGCAATGCACCACCACCTGTAAGAACAATTCCACGATCCATAATATCTGCTGCAAGTTCTGGCGGTGTTTTCTCAAGTGTTACTTTAACAGCTTCCATAATGCTATTAACCGTATCACGAAGAGCGCCCGACACTTCATCAGCGGATACGCTGATCGTCTTTGGAAGACCCGTTACAAGGTCACGTCCACGAATATCCATCGCTTCAATACCTTCTGTCGTTCCAGCAGATCCGATTTCAAGCTTAAGCTGTTCAGCTGTACGCTCACCAATCATTAAATTGTATGTTTTCTTCACATATTGAATGATAGACTCGTCCATCTCATCACCAGCAATGCGAATCGATTCACTTGTAACGATTCCACCTAATGAGATGATCGCAACTTCTGTTGTTCCTCCACCAATATCGACAACCATACTACCAGTTGGTTCCCAAACTGGTAGATCAGCTCCGATTGCGGCTGCAAACGGCTCTTCAATTGTATAAGGTTCACGTGCTCCAGCTTGACGAGTGGCATCTTCTACCGCTCTTTTTTCGACAGCAGTGATCCCTGAAGGTACACAAACCATCACGTTTGGCTTACGTGCGAACACAGAACGGTTTTTCTGTGCCTGTTGAATAAAATATTTCAGCATTGTAGCCGTCGTTTCAAAATCAGCAATAACGCCATCTTTCATTGGACGAAGTGCAACGATATTACCCGGTGTGCGTCCAATCATGTTCTTTGCGTCGTTTCCGACTGCTTCAATAGAACCTGTATCTGTACGAAGTGCCACAACTGATGGCTCTCGAACAACAACACCTTTTCCTTTTACATATGCCAGCGTATTCGCTGTACCTAAATCTATTCCCATATCTCTTGAAAATCCACCAAACATTTATGTTAAATCTCCCTTCAATTCAAGCAAAACTCATAAATATGATTATACTGCATCAGTATTGAAAACGGTAGTGGGAATACGTGCTATCCCACGTCCAATTTATACATACCCTTTTTCTTTTAAACTAATAAACTTCTGATCTCCAATAATAATATGATCTAGCATATCAATACCAAGCATTTTGCCACATTCTGCAAGACGTTTTGTCACTTCAATATCTTCTCTGCTCGGTGTTGGATCACCGCTCGGATGATTATGAAAACAAATTAATGAAGCGGCCGACCGCCTAAATGCTTCACGAAAGACCTCACGCGGATGAACAATCGATGCGTTTAGACTTCCAACAAAGACAGTTTGACGATGCAGTACCTGATTCTTCGTATTTAAGTATAAGCAAACAAAATGTTCTTGTGATAGGAAGCGCATGTCTTCCATCACATAATTCGCACCATCTTCAGGAGAACGAATCGTATAGCGTTCTTCTAATTGAAGGCGGCTAACTCTTCTACCGAGCTCCATCGCTGCGATTAGCTGAACCGCTTTAGCAGTTCCAACGCCGTTTAGAGACGTTAACTCTTCAATACTTGCATCTTTCAGAAGTCGAAGTCCTTCAAAGTTCTGGATAATGCGATAAGAAAGCTGAAGCACTGACTCCTGCTTTGTTCCTGTCCTGAGGATAATAGCTAATAATTCTTGATTAGATAAGGTCTCAGGACCATCCTTCATCAGACGCTCTCTCGGGCGCTCTTCTTCAGGATAATCTCGAATCATTAAAGGGGTTTTCAACAACACGCTTCCTCCCTGGATTCATCTTCATGACTGACTAACGCTGAATCTCCGGAACAATTCCAAACGCACGAAGCTCTCGTAGCGTTTTCGAAATAGGAAGCCCTACCACACTATAATAATCACCATGAATTCGCTTCACAAAGGCGGCACCGAAACCCTGTATGCCATAACCTCCCGCTTTATCAAAAGGCTCTCCTGTATCAAGATAGTTCTCAATCTCCTTATCTGTTAACTCCCAGAATTCTACTTCAGTTGCTTCAAAGAATTGGGCACTTCGTTCACTGGATAGAATAGCCACACCTGAATAAACGACGTGAGATCGTCCTGATAAGGCTTTAAGCATCTGCCTCGCATGCTCGCGGCTATCAGGTTTTCCAAGGACCTCATGGTCGAGTGTAACAACCGTATCTGCACCTAGCACGACAGCATCTGAAGTATTTGTATACACTTCATTTGCTTTCCCTAAGGCAAGCTGTTTCACAAGTTCTGAAGGTGGGACAGATTGAGAGAGATGCTCTTCAAAGCTGCTAACGATAATCTCAAATTGGAGATTCATTTGATCTAGAAGTTCTTTTCTTCGTGGAGACCCTGAGGCTAAGACGAGGCGCTTCATTTTACCACCCTTTTTGTAAATGATTCATAAGTGGGAAAAGGGCTTGATAACAGCTTATCAAATCCCTTTTCTTTCCACAATTTAATTTTCTAACGTTCCTCTACATTTTTCGTTTTCTTTCGTTTCTGTATGTGCATACAGTTTAAATTTGTTTAATCTTATTTTAATTCGTTAAGAAAAAGTCGTTAGGGAGGGTCGCTCCCAATACTCATATCGTACCGTTAATTGAGAATCTCCGCAAATAACTGATTATTTCAACCTTTCCACTACATCTTGTAAGGCTACCATCCCATCTAATAAATGCTGCTGAACAACCCATAAAGACGGTACTGTTTCCTCAGAAGCGTACATTTCAAGTTCCTCCAAGGCACTGTTCAGACTTTGTTCAAGCTCTTTCCCGCCGATTTCATCCCACTCTTTTCTCCCCGATCCACTCTCATTCCAGGCTTCAACTTCTTTTTTTATGTCACTCATTTCAGCTTCTTTCAGCTTTCCATCAGATAATGCAACAAGATCTAACGTCGTTAATTTTTCGAGCAATGATTTGCCTTCCTTCAGATGACCCGCCATTTCGTCACTCACAGATGCTTTCTGACCATCAATTGACCACACCTTCTTATAGACATCCTGTCCTTTTCCTTCATAATAAGCCCCAAGTGCATCCTGTCCTTCAGCAGAAGGAGATACACCTATAAACAAATAGTATTTCTCTCCTTTAAAAATAGCTGCCGGAAATCCATTCTCTTTCAACTTGTCTTGAAACTCCTTCGCAGATTCCTCTGTTTCATAAGCTCCAGATTGAACTACGTGAAAATCTAATGATAAGTCCAAATCCGTGGTCGTTGTAGCTGCTTCTTCATATCCATCATCTATCGTCGCCACGCTATCCCCACTGAATACCATTAATAAACCAAATCCAAATAAAATCCCAAGAATAATAGCAAAAGCAGCGGAAGCCACCACTTTCTTTTGTAATGTAATAATAGGTTTCTTATTAACTAAGTGTTTTTTCTTTTTGCGTCCGACTGGGAGCCTTGGACTTTTCTTTTCATAAAAAGCACCAGCTTTTTTTTGAATGTGCCTCTTTTTAAGTTCTACTATCTTCCTCGAATCACGCCGTTCGGGTAAAATCCACTCAAATTCCTTCTCCTCAGCTGCTGCACTTTCTTCTTTATGTGTTTCGGGAGGCTCGCTTTTCTCCTCATCATTTAATCGAATTGAAATCGTCCGTCTCTCCTTATCCATAATCATCCTCCTCGGTACCAGCTTGTACTACAGTCTATGAATTCTGACGAAATACTAGAACTGCAAATACTAGAGTAGATCAGGATAATTCAGACGATAAAAAGAAGCCTTTGTTAACCGACAAAGGCTTCCCCCACTTGCTATATCACTTCTCATTATAAGAACATCATTACTCCGAAGCTTCTTCTTTATCAATCTTTTCATACAATGGATTGTCTTTATCTGCAGGCTCTGGATAATCAAGCGATGGCGTTTGCTCTGCTAAATCCGTTAAGGTTGGTATGTAAAAAGTAGCTACATCAGCCGTATATGTTAACTCATTTTTCTCAGCTTCATCTAACAACACAGCATCCGTTTCACCTGTAAAAGAAAGCCCGCTGATCACCGCCATACGCGGTAAACCTTCAATCGATTCAAGAAATGTTCGAAGCGAAGAATAATTATCCGAAACCATCGCCATACTCACATTCACAGCCTGAATCCCATCTGGAAGCCCCGGCAAGGCGTCTGCCGACTGCGATTCCGCTGACTCTGCTTCATCTTCAGATACCTCCTCAGGAGCATTATTTTCTCCGCTTTCCACTGTTTCTTCTTCTGAAGCCTCTTCCGCATATTGCTCTGGATTTAGCACCTCGTCGACAAAATCAAGCTGTTTAATATTACTTTTTGAAACCAATTCCGCTTGATTCAAATCAAGAACAAACTGGTCAACAAGCGGTTTCACAGGCACCATTTTCTGAAGCGCATTAGTATCATAGACTTCTTCCTGAGTGCTCGTTTGTTTTTCTTCAAGAACAGCGATAAGCTCTTTATTCTGACTAACCTGAGATTCGAGCCGTTCTACTTCTCCTTTTTGTGGAAGAATTGAAAACATAAAGAACAACACAAGACCAAGAAGAGGGATGAGAAGACCAATAGACGTTAACAAATTTCGCGTCCTGTTATCCATTCTCTTCTTCCTCCTCTTCATTCACTCTTAAATTCGATTTATTAATAACGATTTCGTAATCTGTTATATATCGAGGCAATATGCGACTCTCGGTATCTACCGTTTCTTCTGTGAGATCAGCAGCGGATACTGTTAAGAGACTCGCTGCTTGAACATTTCCTGATTCATTTAGTTCATTCAAATATTGGGACACTTCCTTCATCTGATCGAACTGTACAGTTAATGTTACCGTTTCACTACCATCAAACTCATAATTCATAAAGTAGCCACGTTCAGGAAGGCGTGCAACAAGATCATCAAGTAACGCTACAGTTGAGAATTGCACCCCATCAAGCCAATCAACATATTCCTGAAGCGTTTGTCCAGATGAAACAGTACCAGCTTCCGATGCTTGTAAAGCTGCTACAAGATCAGTAGTTTTTTCAAGTCGGTCTGTTAACGTTTCCTGTTCTGCTTTTAATTGAAAAGAACTATACATCATCCAACCAAAAACAAGAAGAAGAACGGCCCCTGCTGATATCGGAATGAGCATAAAGGAAAAGGAGCGCTTTTGTTTATTTGGAAGCAGGTTAATATCAATTAACATTCTTCCACCCCTTTAATGCCAGCCCATACGCACCGAAGAATGGGAGCGGAAGAACATTCCCTTCCTCATCAACAATGGCATGTTCATTTGCATACTGTACAGCTGTACCGACGACCGTTTCTAATCTTTTTTTAAACAATGGGATTTCAGGAAAATCTCCTGAAAGAAAAACACGCTGAATCGTTTGCCCACTTTTGTTCATCGAATAGTGATAGAAATTGATCACTCGTTCGATTTCCGTTACACTTTCCTCCACGGCATCGATTAATTGTTCACGTTCACCTCGCCACTGCATTTCACTTTTAAATCGTGAAGTTTGCGTCACTTCCCAGTTCATATGCGGTGTATCCATTAACACCTGGCGAATAAAGGCTGGTTTGTGCTGATAAAAAACGCTCACATTAATCGATTGAATGCCGCAGTTTAGAAAGAGCGAGGGCTGCTGTGAATCAACCTGATCTGTATAATAGTACATTCTATAGAGAGAAAGGGCATTCACATCGGCCGCTTCCGGATGTAGAGCAACCGACTCTAAAATAGAAGAAAAAGCCATCACAATATCCTCCGGTGCAGCAAAAAGAAGAATTTCTTTTTTCTCACCCGATTCACCAATTAACTCATAATCAAAAACCGCATTCTGAAAAGGAAGCATGATGCTTGCTCCGATTTCAAGGTACAGGTAGCCTTTAATGTCATCGTTAGAAATGGCTCGTGGAATCTTCTCATGACGGAGAACAAGATAGGCATCGGGGACAAGAAAAAAAACCCGCTTCCCTTTAATACCCCACTCTTCTACACACTCTTCTAAAATCACAAAGAGCGTATCACGCTCAATGATTTTTCCGTCCTCAACGATCCCTTCAGGTAAAAACCGTTCCTGATAAGAACGAATTCCCATCGTGGAAGGCGCGAGCTCTACCATCCGAATCACATGATCATGCAGAATCAAACTAATCTGCTTTGTTTTTGGCTTGAAATTAAAAAGGCCCATCGTCTATTCCCTCCATCATGAAAGAAAACTAAAATACCAGTGCAAGATTTGTTCGCCATAAAAATACGTTAAGATCGCGCCAAGCGCTATCGATGGTCCAAATGGAATGTGCTGCTTTCGCTTTACTCTCCCAGTCGATAGCGCTGTTACGCCAATGATCGTGCCACATAAAGTAGAAAAGAAAAACACAAGAAGTAATTCCTGATAACCAAAGACGAGCCCTAGCACTGCGAACAATTTAATGTCACCGCCGCCCATTCCCCCTTTACTAATAACAGCAATGAGAAGGAGTAATAAAAACCCTCCAGCCGCTCCAATAAAAGGGCTGTACCACGGATCCATTGGAACAAGAATTCGACCAACAATAAAGTAAGCGGCAAAAAAAAGTAGAATACGATCTGGAATAAGCATATAGGTGATATCTGAAACAAAAATAATCACAAGAAGCGAAATCAATCCATACGAAATGATCAATTCTTTTGACCATCCCACCAAAAACGGTGCAATCGTAAAAAGAAGCGCCGTAGCGAATTCAACACCGGCGTATATCGGTGAAATACGTGACGCGCAGCCTTTGCATTTCCCGCGCTGGAATAAATAAGAGAAAACCGGCACAAGCTCAAGCGGTGAAAGCTCTCGTTCACACGTTGGACAGGATGAGCGCGGGGCCACAATCGATCGTTTGGCAGGCACACGAAGACCTACAACATTATAAAAAGACCCAAGTACAAGCCCAACTAGAAATAAATAGCTATGTAAAATGACCCCCATATGTTTCATCCTTCTTCGAAAGAGTTTAATAGATTTAAAAAAGCGGTATGTAGTAGGAAGAAAACCCTCCTGGGAGGGTTTTCTAAATATTAGTCCTTAGATTTTTTCCAAGAAATCAAAGCTTCTTCGGTAGCTGTTTCATCTTTACCACCGTTAACAACTTTGTTACCTTCGTGCCCAGTTATTGAATAAACGCCTTCCTTAGTAGCTGACACTTTAAATCCTGTGGCCGCCTTGTCAACATATTCATCAATAGTTCCTTTTTCCACATTAGCTATTGGTAATTTAATATCCTCAGAAGCAACATAAAGTTTTGTCGCCTCAATAATTTGGATCGCTTCAGCAACAGCAGCTTTATCTTCTGAATTTTTCACTAAATTCCCAATCGCCGGAATTGCAATCGCTGCAATAATTCCTAGAATAACGATAACCACAAGCAATTCAATTAACGTTAAACCTTTCTCATTCTTCAAATAACGTTTCAACATCTTTTTTCCCCCTTGGTTTCTGTTTTTCTGTTTCTCTTCTAAGTATGATTTCCCATGGTGTCTTTCAAACTACTTTTCTACCCCACATTGTTGTAGATTTCAAACATCGGCACGATAATGGCAAGAACGATAACGCCAACAATACTAGCGAGGAACACAATCATAAGCGGCTCAATCATGGCTTTTAGGCGATCGGTTGCGTTTTCAACTTCGTCTTCATAGAAGTCGGCAACTTTCGCTAGCATCGCATCGAGTGAACCCGTTTCCTCTCCAATGGCGATCATTTGCGTGACGAGTGGAGGAAAAATCCAGTGTGCTTTCATTGGTTCTGTTAATCGTTTCCCCTGCTCAAGCGAAGTTCTTGACTCACGCAGTACCCTCACCACCACCTCGTTTCCTACAACCTTTTCCACGATCGCCATCGACTGCAGAATGGGGACCGAACTTGAGAAAAGAGAGCTTAACGTGCGCGTCATTCGCGCAAGTGTCGCCTTTTGTAAAATTTTTCCGAAAATCGGCATTTTTAGTATAGCATAGTCGAAATAATACTTACTATAACTTTTTTGTCTAATTATAGAAATCAATCCGACTATTGTCACAATTACCAAAATTATGAGCCACCAATACACTTGAACGACGTCACTTGCACTCATCACAAACTGCGTAATGGCCGGTAAATCACCCCCTAAATCTTCTAACATATCCGCAAAAGTAGGCACGACGGATGCTAATAAAAAGATCACAACACCAATAGCGACGACCCCGACAATGACGGGATACGTCATCGCAGAAATGACTTTTTGCCTCGTCTTATGCTGCTTTTCAAAATACTCCCCAAGACGATCGAGTGCTTCATCCATACCACCGCTCACCTCACCGGCATACACCATATTTGTAAACATGGGCGGAAAAACCTTTGGATGCTTTGCTGCAGCTTCCGAAAATGGATTTCCTGTACGGAGTTCTTCTTCAATCGCTTTTAACGCCTTTCCGAGCGCTTTGCTTTCCGTTTGCTCAGCTAAAATGGCCGTGGAGTCTACAATCGAAATACCAGCCCGAAGAAGTGTTGCAAACTGCCTCAAATACACGACAAAGTCGCGTAATTTCACAGGATTACCTATCGAAATATCTTTCGCAAGAACAGAAGCCTCGACTTCTTGAATTTCCATCACGGCAATCCCTTTTTCACGAAGAGCAAGAATCACGTCGCGCTTCGAATCACCCGGCATGTTTCCTTTCTTTACTCTTCCTTTCGTTGTTTTACCAACGTATTGAAATTGACTCATCAGTCTACTCCCCCTGTAAATACGGCTCAGCAGCTTCTCGCAAAATCGCATTCTCACTTAAAAGCTGTTTGATTGAGCTTTCAAGCGCGATCATTCCCGCTGCTCGACTTGTCTGAAGTACATTTGGAATTTGATACACCTTGCTGTCACGAATTAAATTCGCTACAGCTGCGTTATTCACTAGCACTTCAAACGCGGGTCGTCTCCCTTTACGATCCTCCGTTGGGAAAAGACGCTGAGACAAGATACCAACGAGCACAGATGCGAGCTGAACCCGAATTTGGGTTTGCTGACTCGGAGGAAACACATCGATGATGCGATCAATCGTCGCTGAAGCATTGCTCGTATGAAGCGTACCAAGAACTAAGTGGCCTGTCTCGGCGGCCGTGACAGCAGTTTGAATTGTTTCGAGATCACGCAGCTCCCCGACAAGAATCACATCTGGATCTTGTCTTAAGGCAGCGCGAAGGCCATCTCCGAAATTTTTCGTATCGGATCCTACCTCTCGCTGATCAATGACACAGCTACGGTGTTTATGTAAATATTCAATTGGATCTTCAAGGGTAATGATATGCTTTTGCACCGTATGATTCATAAAGTTGATAGTCGATGCAAGCGTTGTTGATTTTCCGGATCCTGTTGGCCCCGTCACCAAAATGAGACCCTGTGGTTTAAGAGATAACTTCTTCATAATTTCAGGAACGTGCAATGCTTCCATTGAAGGAATATCAGTCGGCACAATTCTGATCGCGAGACTAATACACGAGCGCTGATGATAAGCATTCATTCTGAATCTCGAAACACCTGGCATGCTATATGAGAAATCGAGATCTCCCTTTTCAGTAAACGTATCCCACAGTCCTTCTGGAATTAAGAGCTTCGCCATTTGTTCGGTCACATTGGGGAGAAGCGATTCATTTCCATAGCGCTTCAAATCCCCATTCACTCTCACAATTGGCGGAACCCCAACTGTAAGGTGTAAATCAGAGGCGCCAAGCTGAAAAGCCGCTTTTAAAAGCCTGTCCAATTGCTCCTTCATATTCTCACCTACTCATTGAAAGCGACGCGAAGAACTTCTTCGGTCGTTGTTAGCCCGTGTTTCACTTTTAACAATCCATCATCGATCAAGAAAATCGTCCCCTTTTTGATCGCGTACTGACGGATCGATGTCATCGATTCGTTATTCATAATTTTTTTTCGGATCGCATCGTCCATTACAAGCACCTCTTGTAGTGCGATCCTTCCTTTGTATCCTGTCATATTGCAGTTACCGCAGCCTTTTCCTCGAGTAATAGTCGAGATCGAAATGCCGCGCTTTTTAAAGATCTCCTTCTCACGCTCTGTTGCTTCTTCCTTAGTACCACAATCACGGCAAACTCGCCTTACAAGGCGCTGTGATACAATGCCCGAAAGAGAGGCAGCTACGAGAAAGGGCTCGACTCCCATATCTATTAATCTAGCAATCGTTGCGATCGAATCGTTTGTATGAAGCGTACTTAGGACTAAGTGCCCTGTTAAAGAAGCACGAACCGCAATCTCCGCTGTTTCTGTATCACGAATTTCTCCAACCATAACGATATCCGGGTCCTGCCTCAGTATAGAACGAAGTCCTTTCGCAAACGTAAGTCCTACGTTGCTGTTCACTTGAACTTGATTAATTCCTTCGAGACGATATTCTACAGGATCTTCAACCGTAATAATATTCGTTTCTTCCTCATTAAGGTGATTAAGCGTCGCATAGAGAGTAGAAGATTTACCTGACCCCGTTGGACCAGTAATCAAAATAATTCCGTTCGGCTGCTCGACCATTTTACGAAACCTTCGATCATTAATGGGATGAAGATCAAGCTTATTCAGCTGATTTAACGTACTGCCCATATCAAGAACACGAAGAACAATCTTCTCTCCATAAACGGTTGGTAAAGTCGAGACACGCAGATCAACCGGTTTTAAATTTAAGTTCACTTTAATACGGCCATCCTGAGGGACACGGCTTTCCGTAATATTAAGGTTTGCCATGATCTTAACGCGTGCAGTGAGCACTTTTTGCATATGCTTCGGTAAACTTCGCTCTGTTCTTAGCTGACCATCCACCCTATAACGAATTTGAAGCTTCGTTTCTTGAGGATCAAAATGAATGTCACTTGCACGATTTTGAACCGCAAACTGAATGATCTGATTCACAAGTCGAACGACAGGTGATTCTTCATCCGTGATTTGCTCTTCCTCAAGATCTTTCCGTTCTCCCGGTAAGTCACTCAATAGTTCATCCATTGAATCATCAATTTCGTAATATTTACTTATAGCTCTTGCAATATCATCCGTAGTAGCAATCGCTCTTTCAATAAGAAAGCCCGTCGAGAGTCTTAAATCGTCAATCGCAAAGAAATCCATTGGATCCGACATCGCGACGTAAAGCCGACTATTCTCAATCTTAAGTGGAATAAGGTGATATTTTTTGACAATATCCTTTGGGACAAGATCAATAACATGTTGCTCAACAGGATAGTTATATAAGCTAACATGTGGAATACCGAGCTGAAACTCAAGTACTTCAATTAACTGCTGCTCTGTAATCGTGCCCTGCTGAATTAAAGCATCACCAAGCTTCAAGCTACTAGGTTTTTGAGACAACGTTTCTTCTAGCTGTTCTCTCGTAATAGCATTAGATTCAATTAGGAGGTCACCAAGGCGTTTCTTTGTTTGTTTCAACCCTCTTCCTCCTTCTGATACTCTAAGCCCTTTATCACTTCGTCCTCGTTCCCTTTTCCATCCTTGTTCTCAGAGGGTTCATCACTTTTATCACCATCTATTGGATTACCATTTTCATCTACTGAGCTTTTCTCATCGATTTCTTTCCCATTCTCTTTTTCACCCTCAGATGAACCGTCATCATCTGACTGGGTGTCTTCAGTTTTTTCAACAACTGGTGGCTCTGGATAAGCCTTTTTCTCAATTCGATGAATTGGAGAATAAAAGTCTTCAATCATTTTTTCCTTCTTAATTACGCGATTATCTTGATCAAGCGTCTCTCGATATGTCGTAATCAGATAGCCGAGCTTACCTTCCTGGATAATCGTTTTCTCATTCCCGCTTAGCGCTTCAGAATATTGAATGATTGTATCTGGTTCGAGTTTTTCCTTTTCGACAGATGGTTGATACGTTAATGGAAATGGTGGGCCATAAAGCGTAACGATGAGATGATCCTTATCCCATTTAAATTCAAGATTATAGGACGACTCATTCGGATTATAGAAGCTGAAATCTTGATTTGTCATATTGATGGAAGCATTTAATCCTAACTCCCCATACTTTGGAAGCTCTAGCGTCGTATGTCGTTCTTTTAGCTCAAAATTTGAATGGAGCAGAACTTCCATAATCGCTGATGAGAAGAGATTCAAACTCTCTGTCGCTTTTTCAGTGACACTCGCTTCCCTTAACAACTCCTGCAGAGAAAAAGGTTGCTCTGGCTCAATCGTCACGTTCTCAAACGCCTTCGCTAGATTCGGAACGAGAATGAGGTCCTCCTCGCCCTCCACCTTACTCTGAGCGATTTTTTCGATATCGTTAGCAGTAGCGTAATAATTCGCTAAATCGATTGAAATGTCATCTCTTTCAAAGGTAGACGCATACCCTGTCAGCACTTCTGAAAGTAAAGGTAAGCTAAAAAGATCAGCATTCACACCCATTTCGGAAATAAGTTCTGTCAGGTGTTCTGTGTTAATGGTAACGATAAGTGGCACTTCGATTGCATCAGTGGAAGCCCTCGCGTCCACTGTTTCATTTGTTTGAAACGTCCAAAGCTCTCCAGGTAATGTGATGTTCTCTGAATCATGCTGTAAGGAGAGAGATTGAGACGACTTCCACGCCTCTGCTTCTTTATTGATTTTCTCTTTAGCCTCAGCTGGCTGCATTCCAGATACAGAAACGCTTCCGATTAGCGTGTTCTCTGGAAACGTATTTTCTCCAAAAACCGTTTGATAAGAAGAGGTGCCAAGGATCGAAAAAGTAGAAATAAAAATAGTAGATACGACAACAAGTCCTGCTGTTTTCATCAACCCTTTAAGAGCTATCTCGCTCATCTCCTACGCACCCCTATTCTGATACATGCATGGACATTTCAACAACAACACCTACACCAGTGTCCTGGGCTGTAACGATTTGCTCCCGACTCAAAATAATCCCCTGTTCAAAAAGAAGCTTTCCATCGGAACCATAAATATCTTTTAATAACGTCTTACCTTCTAATAATTCAATCTGCTTTTCCTTGAAGTCAGAATCTTCATCAACACTAGGCTGCGCATAGTTCGATAGTTGCTCTGACTCAGGGACTTTTGCTTCTTCCGTACTCTGATTTACATCAGCTACTTCTATACTCTGCGAATCTTCCTCTCCAAGAAATGCTTCTGGATTCTCCGCAACGTGTTTGAATGCATCGATTGCAACGATGAGAAGATCTTTTCCGAGCGTAATAATATGCTCTGTTGATAGAAAGTGTTCGGCGTCTTTATTTTTAAACTGAAGACCAAGAATTCGACCAGTATGATCATCAAGGAAAAACTCACTTACTTCCCCATGGAACTGACCACCACGGTCAATAATCTTAGTACCAATGATACTAATTTTCTTTTTGACTAATTCATTTGCAATCGGAATTTCTGAAAGATCAAAGATCGCTTTCTCTTCTTCAATCATTACAGCGTATTCTCCTACACCGATTACCTTACGAAATGGAACAGCTTTTACACTCACATCCCAGTCCGGATGGTCTACGGTTAGAAAATCAATTGATTTATCTGCGGCATTAATGACAAGTGACTTTACATGCCCAATTTCTGAACCGCTTTGAATGCTAATGATCGGAAGTCCTACTACCTGATTGCTTTTTTTCATCTGTGATCACACACCTATTTCATCATTTTGTTCTGAATCATCGACTGAAGGTAATGAATTTCTTGCTCGAGCAGTGGATACTGACAGCGAGTCTCCATTTCATTTAATAATGCTAGTACTTCATTCCAGCTTTCTTTTTGCATAAGATAGTCTCTATACTCAGCCGCGACCGAGAAATACATCACATCGTCGAGCTCACTGCTGAGAAGCTGCTGGGTCATTTGTTCATACTCTTTTACAAAGCCGCTTTCTTTGTAATTCTTTGCTTGATCATGAAGTAAATCAAACATGCGAGAAGCTACTTCTACTGATCGCTCAACAGCTTCATCACTATTATCAAGATTTACTTGTTCTTCTTCCTCATGCTCATCTTCGATTAAATCAAGCTGTTCTACTATCAATATAGAACTTTCATTCTCTTCCTCATCTAAAACCTTTTCTTCCATTCGTTGAACCTTCCGCTCTTCTTCTTGAGAAGAAATATCAGATAGCTCTTTGCGCGTTGGTGGATCCTTTTCATCAACGACTTCTTCAGCTAGATCAGGATGTTCTTTGTTCTCAGAACCTACTTCTTCTTGCTCAGCTTCACGAATGAAATCTTCGAAAAATCCGTCAAGTTCTTCTTCCTCTTCCTCAACCTCTTCTTCCTCATAGACCGTTTCCATTCTTGCTGAAAAATCAATGTCTTCCATTTCTTCTAGCTCACTTAGTTCATCTTCTGTAGGAAGAGTTTCTTCCTTATCGTTCTCCTCTATATTCGCTATGTACTGGTTCACTTCTTCAATCGACTCAACCTTTTCTAGTTCTTCGTCCAAGGTCTCAGTTGATTCCTCCGTCTCTTTCAGATCGTCTTCCATTTCGTCTATTTGATCAATCTTTAAAAATAGTTCATGTTCTGTTGACTGTTCTTCATCAATATGACCGGTTCTTTCATCCGTTTCTACGTCATCATCTTTCTTTCTACTATTATCGTCACTTTCTACTGTATCTTTAATAGATTTCGTCAAAAAAGACGATTTCCCCTCACGATTTGTTTCTTCCACATCCATCGCAACACTTGTCTCACTCTGAACCTGAACAAATAAGTAATTGGCTTTCTTCCAAAAAAGATACATAAACCCACATGCACAAAGGAAAACAAGTAAGATTGCTAGTGGGAGAGGGTATATTCCCTTTACCACTAGTAATAGCATGCTTAATAACACACCCAATCCAGCCACCCATGTTTTTTGTATGATGGTAAGATTCATAGGAACGAGCGTCAGAATAAGTAAAAGCAAACCTCCACCGATTAAAGCTAATACAAATTGCACTAGCTTAACACCTCCTCAATAAAAATATTGTCAATATCTCACAATAAAAAGAAATTTATGTAGTTTATTGTATAATAGTATTAGTAAATTGGAAACAACACTATTTTTTTCCAACTATTCTTTTACATAAGGGGGAGAGTCGTGCTTAATAACGAAAAAGGTTTTACTCTTGTCGAAATTCTCGTCTCACTGACTCTATTAACAACAATCGTTTTAGCCGCTTCTTATTTTTTTTCGCAATCAAATACAATATCGTCCTATAATAATCAAAAATTAGTTGCCGTGAACCTTGCACGCTCTACTCTAGAGAGAATTCAATTAGAACCATCTTCTTATATTACGAACGGCATAGCCGGAAGCCCTTATTCCTTTCAATCTTGCCAAGCGTCTGGGGGATCTAGTTGTCAAAACTATCGTGTATTAATTAACAATCATGAATATGCTATCGACGTTGCCCTCAGCCAGGATAACAATGAAAAAGATTTAAAATTAGTTGATATACAGGTGGATGTTTCTCTCACTTCTTCCGATAAATCTATTAAAAGCACAGTCGAGGGGTATATCGCGAATGATTCCATACTTCCATAATAATCGAGGAGTTACACTACCAGAAGTTCTGATTACACTCGTTCTCCTTTCAATCGTTTCAATCGCTATCTATTCCTTTCTTTTTAACGGGCTTCACTCATATGAAAAAGTGAAAACAGAAACAGCTTTTCGTGATGAAGCTGATATTGTGATGACCTCGTTTATAAACAAGCTTTATCCAGTTAAAGAAGTAGAAATTACAAAAAGAGAGTTTAAACCTGCTAAGGAAATCTATCTCTTGACAATTAATAACACTACAACAATTGGCTTTAAAGAAGGGAAGGCACTGTTAAATGGTCAGGTAGTGAATGCCGCTGAGTATGATTTAACTGGCTCCAAAATTTCTGAGCCTTCCAAAGGGCAGTTCAGAATTACAATTCATATTACGAAACCCGACGTTGACTTCGCCAAACCTTTAACACTCGAAAGTCAAATTGGGCTATTAACGGAGGCCGCTAATGCACCATAATCATATTCGAAATGAACACGGTTCGAGTCTCGTACTTGTATTGCTTGTTACGCTCATTTTTACCGTGCTCGGTCTCTCTTTACTTAGCGCGACTGTCAACGGGACGAAGCGAACGGAATTAAGAGAAGACGACGTGCAAGCAACTTATGTAGCAGAAAAAGGCGTTGATGAGATCGTCCAATCCATCCAAACAGACCTTCGAAACGGACTTGGTACGTCCGGTAAATCAATCGCTGAATTTAATACCTTAATTGACACAACAATCAAAGGGCACAAATCTCCAACTTCTATCAATCATCAAACTGGAACTTCTGTAGCCAAAGTTTTAAATTTTAGCACCGCTACAAACGTATTGAGACGCGTAATCGAAGTGGAAAGCACCGGAACAGTGAACGGTGAAACTGAAACGATTCGCAAAACGTTAGAAATTGGACCCAACTCTGTTCCCGATGTTTTGCGGTATGCCCTCGGGACGTACACGGTTTGTCAAAGACACCAAAACTGTGATGTTCAAGGGGAAGGGAATTTATTTCTTCACGGTGGAGTTTCGATTCAAGGCGATATGAAAGTGGATGGGAATTTAATCACAACTGATCAAGGATATGCAAGTTATAACAGAAAGGATTACTGGATTGATACTTTCTTACCGACGATCCAAAACATTTCAGACCCTTCATCGAAAGCTAAAATGGTTCTTGGTGGAAAAATCATCAATTTCACCCATAAACCGACTTATCAAAACCATATCAATCAGCCGAACTTTTCTTCGAGTAACTATCACTTAGTAGATCCAGAAGAAGCTTTTCAAGGTAACGACTACCCAATTATCGAAAAGCGCGAGCCCATTAGAGACCCGGTTGATATCGGGGATAGTGAGAGCTTATATAAATATACTCTCTCTAGCAGTTCAATAAACGGAGAAGCTATTACCAAAAAAACTTTCTCCTATAATAACTTTTACAATTTCTTTGGAACTTATATAGACGCAATCATTCGTAATACAAATATGCCAAATGATAACGTATATCCATACTACTTACATAGATACAATAATGGACAGCAGAGAATTTATGAGTTTGATCTAATTACATTCACAGGAAATAATAATTTCAAACGTTTTAGTACAGCCGGCAATTTAAAATTAGACGGGGGTGATACATCTTACAGCAAGACACAATCCAAAAATGGAATTTACGTAGGTAACAATTTGACGATTGGAAATTCTAGCTCATCAAATAATATTAATGATTACGATAAATTAAAAGTTAGTGGCCCTTTCTATGTAGGAAAAGACTTAAAAATAAGTGGAGCAAACGTAGAATTTAACGCATTGATTTACGTGAAAGGCGATGTAACAATCGAATACTCTGTGCTAAAAGGACTAAATGAAAATGGTACTAACGGTTCTCTAATCGTTTTCGCAGAGGGAGATATTAATATTCGAAATAACTCGCTTTATGAAGATAATCCAAGCTATATCCGCGGCTACTTCTATTCTGGAGGCGCATTTGAAATGTTTGGTGTTGGATCTAACGTGAATATCGATGGAGGAATTTCAGCTAGAAGGATCGTTTTAAATGCGGTTAAAGGAAAAGCAAAATCTATAGATCCACGTAACAATCAGTATAAAGAATACGGAGATGGCTATGGCTATTTCCAACAAAAAACTTACCAAGAAAATCAGCCATCGCGCCTTAAAATCACTTACAACCCTACGATC
Source organism: Pseudalkalibacillus sp. JSM 102089 (assembly GCF_041366475.1). NCBI lineage: Bacteria > Bacillati > Bacillota > Bacilli > Caryophanales > Fictibacillaceae > Pseudalkalibacillus > Pseudalkalibacillus sp. JSM 102089. The sequence goes on along the minus strand of NZ_JBEWYW010000004.1, from coordinate 79,431 downwards.
ATTAAAACTTATTCCGACTTAAAAACCGAAGAACCCTTTGTTAAGAACATTGCTGAACCCGTCCCCATTGAGCGTTCAAAAAAGTGATTCTCACTAAATACCCCCGTTCTTCACAATTCGTGAAGAACGGGGGTTTTCTTATTTATCCAACATAGCTCGCAACGCGGTTTCGCCCCTGCTGCTTTGCTCCAGTATACATTGCTCGATCCGCATTTCGTATCAACGTTTGCGCATCCTCTCCCTGATCAGGAGCCGTAGCCACACCAATACTAGCCGTTACGTAAATGACCTGGCGATTGCCGTTATCGAGATCATTATAAATTTCAAATGGACGATCCGCGATGGAGCATCGTAAGTCTTCTGCTACTTGAACACTCTTCTTATGAGAATGATTTTCTAGCAGAACGACAAACTCTTCTCCACCAAATCTTGCAACTGTACCTCTGTCTCCAATTTCTTCTTCAAGTCGATTCGCTACCCCACAAAGCACTTCATTACCACTATGATGACCAAATGTGTCATTCACTTTTTTGAAATGATCCAGGTCGAGCAGAATGATAGAGAACGGATCAGGCGTTTCGCCAAAACGCTTGTATTTCTCATCCAATAACTCCCCAAAAAACCTGAAGTTGTATAAATTCGTTAATGGACATCGTTCACTTCGCCTTTTCGTCTCTTCATAATGTCTAGCATTATCAACAGCCACAGCTAAATAGTTAGCTAGTATTTGCAGGACAAGAATGTGATGCTTCTCGTAAGAACGGACGCGGTCTGAAGCAAGAGTAATGATGCCTACAACATTTTTATTCCGCTTCATTGGGACGGAAATGACCGAGTTAGCAGCGTCAGAAAGCACGCCTTCCGTAAGGTTCTTCCACTGAGAACGCTTCGTATACAAGCGGCTTCGTCCGCTTCGCCACACCCTTGAACTGATTCCTTCCTGATAAGGGCTACTTTCCTCTTTGGATACAATGCCACGCTCTTTTTCATATCGCTTAATAACTGTCAATCGTTTCACATGTTCGGCATCCATAATATAAGCATAGTCAACAACGAACATATCTTTTACTTCATTTAAGAATAAATTTAATATTTCATCTGTATCGAGAGATTGGGTGATTTGCTGACCAATCTCACTCGTTTGCTGAAGAAGATTGTTAATTTTTTGGCTTGAATAATACAGCCTGAGCATAAGAGAAGCCAGTATAAAAGGTACGCCTACAAAGAAAATAGCGACTGTGCCTAGATAGGTATGTAACATATATAGTAAGAACCCAACAGGAAGAGTCACCCCAGTGGATATCGCTTCCCAGAGCATATCTTTACCAAAAAATTTAGTATCAGCTTCTTTGTAAATATAAATTTTTAAAAAATGTAGGAGAATTTGATTTACAACAATAAGCGATAAGATGTATGCAATTGAAGGAACGAGCTGCGTAATCGCATCACCAGAGAATTCACCTACTGAACCACCGAGTAAATAGAAAAGTCCTCCGGAAAGGAGTGAAACAAGCATAAACATCAGCATGTTAACAGGATAACGATGACTATCTTTTTTTGTGACACGTAAGTTTAAAAGAAAAACGAGTATCGCTAACTGAGTTAAGATCATTTCGATAAATAGACCATACCTTAAGAACACAGCAAGCGAGATCCCCTGGATAAAAAAAAGGTCAGTCCCCTTTACATTAATCGGCATCATAGCTACAACAGCAAGAAGCACAAACAATGCAAGAACATCTGCCCAATTCCCTGATAATACAGGAGGAAAGAAATAGAACGTTGCAAAAATGAGTAGTGGCCAGAACAAAAGCCATACCAACCAAACTTTACGTTTCATTAATGCAGTCAATTGTTTCCCCCTCCATCTTCCAAACCCAGGAAGAATATTTTTCCATATTAATGTGGTTAAGTTCTATTTTAGCAAAAAATGGCGAAAAAGTCCTAGTTTTTTCTATAAAATTCTAATTTTTTAGAAAATGACGAACTTCAGAGACAAAATAAAGAGAACCCGTTATCAGAAGCAGGTCATTTTCAACCATCTCATCCATCGTCACCTGGATGGCTTTCCTCCAGTTTTCCTCATATCTCTTATTAGCAAAAGTCGCTTTATTCGACAACTCCTCACCTGATACAGCTCTTGGAAATTCAAAGGTAGTAAACGAAATAGTCTCAATTAGAGGATAAAGTGGTTTTAGCATCGATTCAATATCTTTATCACCAAGAGCACTAAAGATAACATGTATGTGTCTTTCAGGGTAATGCTGCTTAAGCGTGTTAGCAAGACTTTCGACACCTTCCGGATTGTGCGCACCGTCCACAACAATAGTCGGATTTGAACGAAGCTGTTCGAATCGACCTGGCCACTTCGCTCTCTCCAGTCCGCGCTGAATCATATCCTGTTCAATATGTAGACCATAGAAAACACGTAAATATTCAAGTGTCATAAGCGCTGCACCTGCATTTTTTACCTGGTGCTCACCCTTCATCTGAATGTGTAGATCTTCGAGTTTACGGTAAGGTGATTGAAAAGAAAAACGCTCCCCTTCCTTATCACTCATTTGCTCCTTAATAGAAAACTCTTCATTCAATCGATAAATTTTCGTCTTTTTCGATTTCGTCGTTTCATGTAAAAGAGTGAGTACCTCTTCTTTTTCAGCAGTTGTCACAAGAGGAACCCCTGACTTAATGATCCCCGCTTTTTCATAAGCGATTTGCTTAATATCACTCCCTAGAATGTGCGTATGATCGTATCCGACATTTGTAATCACACTTACAAGCGGGTGAATAATATTGGTTGAATCAAATCGTCCGCCAAGACCAACTTCCATCAAAACAAGATCTGGATAGGCAATTGTCCCAAAATATAAGAGAGCGATAACCGTAATCACTTCAAATTCAGTTGGTGACCCAAGCGGAGAGACAGCCGCCATCTCAACAAGAGGCTGAACACGATTGCATAGAGCAACTAAATCTTCTTCATTAATCGGTCGTCCATTAATAGCGATTCGTTCGCTAAACGATTCAATATAAGGAGAAGTAAAACTTCCTACTTCATACCCCGACTCCTCGAGCACCGTTCGCAAGTACGTAACGGTTGATCCTTTTCCGTTCGTTCCGCCAACGTGTACCGTTTTCAACCGTCTTTCTGGATGGTCGAGCTGATCGAGCATCCATTCCATACGCTCTAAACCTGGTTTAATGCCATGATTTAATAAACTATGAATCCAACTTACCGCTTCGTCATATGAGTGAAACATATGTCCCGCTCCCTCCTTAAAAGAAGACGAACCTCTAAACGAGATTCGTCATTTTCTTATTTTTTTAGTTCGTTAATACGAGCTTCTACGTTGCTTCTTCTCTCAAGATAATCCTTTTCTTTCGCTCGTTCTTCTTCAACAACTTTCTCAGGAGCTTTGCTAATAAAGCGTTCATTAGCGAGCTTCTTCTGAACACGATCAACTTCAGAATCTAGCTTCTTCATTTCTCCTTTTAGACGCTCAATTTCTTCATCAATATTGATTAACCCTTCAAGCGGCAAGAATAATTCAGCTCCAGATACAACAGCCGTCATCGATTTTTCCGGTGCCTGAAGATCCGCAGAAATAGTCAAGGTTTCTGGGTTACAGAAGCGTTCAATGTATTGACTATTTTGTTCAAGCTGTTTCTGAGTATCAGCTGATTTTGGCTTAATACGAAGTTCAATCGGTTTGCTTGGTGCCACATTCATTTCAGCTCGAATGTTACGTACTGAACGAATAATTTCCGTTAGAAGCGCCATATCAGCAGCAGCTTCTGGGAAGTGAAGCTCTTCGTTCTTTACTGGCCAGCTTGCAACAGTAATCGATTCTCCTTCATGAGGAAGGTGTTGCCAGATTTCTTCAGTAAGATAAGGCATGAATGGATGCAGAAGACGCATCGTTTGGTCAAGTACATAAGCTAGAACAGAACGAGTTGTTTTCTTAGCTACTTCGTCTTCACCATAGAGCGGTAATTTCGCCATTTCAATATACCAATCACAGAAGTCATCCCAGATAAAGTTGTAAAGGTAACGACCCACTTCACCAAACTCATAGTTATTAATCAGGCGCGTCACTTGCTCAATCGTATCGTTTAAGCGAGTTAAAATCCATTTATCAGCTGTCGATTTTTCACCTGTTAAATCAAGTTCCTCATACGTCATGCCATCCATATTCATTAAGGCAAAACGAGAAGCGTTCCAAATTTTATTAGCAAAGTTCCACGTAGACTCTACCTTTTCCCAATAGAAACGGAGATCCTGACCTGGTGATGAGCCAGTGGATAGGAAGAAACGAAGGGAATCAGCACCGTACTTCTCAATAACATCCATTGGATCGACACCGTTACCGAGCGATTTACTCATCTTACGTCCTTCAGAATCACGTACAAGTCCATGAATGAGGACGTCGTTAAACGGGCGCTGCTCTGTAAATTCAATACCCTGGAAGATCATACGAGCTACCCAGAAATAAATAATGTCATAACCCGTTACTAGAACGTTTGTTGGGTAGAAACGGTTAAAGTCTTCAGCGTCTTCGTTTGGCCATCCCATTGTAGAAAAAGGCCAAAGCGCTGAACTAAACCACGTATCTAGAACATCAACGTCTTGCTCCCAGTTTTCAATATCGGCTGGCTCTTCAAGTCCAACGTGGATCTCTCCAGTTTCTTTATGATGCCACGCGGGAATGCGATGCCCCCACCAAAGCTGTCTTGAAATACACCAGTCACGAATGTTCTCAATCCAATTTAAATACGTTTTTTCAAATCGCTCAGGTACAAAGTTCACTTTGTCGTCTGACTTCTGAAGAGCAATCGCCTGCTCAGCAAGAGGCCCCATTTTAACAAACCACTGTGTTGAAAGATAAGGTTCGACAACAGCACCGCTTCGCTCAGAATGACCTACGGAATGAACGTGCTCTTCAATGTTGAATAAAATTCCTTTATCCTGTAAATCTTTCACAAGTTTCTTACGGCATTCAAATCGGTCCATGCCCTGGTACTCTCCGGCACTCTCATTCATTGACCCATCTTCATTCATTACGAGAATGCGCTCAAGGTTATGACGGTTACCAATTTCGAAGTCATTCGGATCGTGAGCTGGAGTGATTTTCACAGCACCTGATCCAAATTCCATATCAACGTAATCATCCGCAACAATTTCAATTTCACGCCCTACAAGCGGCAAAATCGCTTTCTTACCAACTAGGTGCTTGTAGCGCTCATCTTTTGGATGAACAGCAATACCTGAGTCACCTAGCATTGTTTCAGGACGAGTTGTTGCAATTTCGATATGTCCTGAGCCATCTGCAAGAGGATAGCGCATATGATAGAAGTGACCAGTTACTTCTTGGTGAATAACTTCAATATCAGAAAGGGCCGTTTTTGTTTGTGGGTCCCAGTTGATAATATATTCACCGCGATAAATTAAGCCCTTCTCATATAGCTTTACAAATACTTCACGTACTGCATCAGAAAGACCGTTATCAAGTGTAAAACGCTCTCTTGAATAATCTAGAGAAAGACCAAGCTTCGCCCACTGGCTACGAATAAAATCCGCATACTCTTCTTTCCATTCCCAAGACTTCTCAAGGAACTTCTCTCGGCCAAGGTCATAGCGCGAGGTACCTTCTTCTCGGAGCTTTCCTTCAACTTTTGCCTGTGTCGCAATCCCAGCATGGTCCATTCCTGGAAGCCAGAGAACATCATATCCCTGCATACGCTTTACACGCGATAGAATATCTTGAAGCGTTGTATCCCAAGCATGCCCGAGGTGTAGTTTACCTGTAACGTTCGGCGGGGGGATTACAATTGTATAAGGTTCTTTTTCTTTATCACCTGTTGCCTCAAAAAATTTGCCATCTACCCAATACGGGTACCATTTCTGCTCTGTTGCCTTTGGATCGTACTTCGTCGGCATCGTTAGCTCTTTATTCGCCATTGTCACTCTTCCTTTCCATTCAATAAGTCTCAGGACATTTCTGCGGCTTTCCTTGTTCTCTTTCCACGAAGGTGTAAGCTTTTTAAACAACAAAAAAACTTCCTCCATCCTTAGGAAAAGGACGAAAGAAGTATTTTCGCGGTACCACCTTTATTTACAGCTAAATAAACGTTAGCTGTACGCTTCATTCGAATAACGGGATTACCGGATTCTCCTACTACTCGTTCAGAGAAACAGCTCAAGGGCGACTTCGAATGCTACGATCCTGAGAAATCTTTCAGCAAATGACTTCTCTCTCTGAAGGGTTCACATTCTACTACTCCCTATCTTTGCCTGTCGACTATTTGTATCATTAAGTTTACCTTTTTGATTCGAGATCGTCAAGATCATAAGAGCCCTTTTTCTTAGCTTAGCCAGTTCTCTCCCGCCTTAATCACCCAATTTCAACTTCACACATAGTCTATTTGTAACAATAACTGAAAACAAAGGAGAATACCTGATATGAAAAAACGGTTTGGTGGAATGAATCGCTTTCAGATCCCACCCTCGTTATATAAGTTCAGAGATATTTGCGCTCAGTTCGTACCTCCGTTTATTGTGTTTCAAACGATCCGAACAATCCTTTTTCCAACATCTATAGATGTACTTATATTAATAATCCTTGTTGCATTAGAAGTGTGCTTTTACTTTGAATGGATCTAGAAGTTTTCTAGAACTTTATTTATCCCATTCATCACTTCTATTTTTTTCGTGAATAGGCGGACATGCTTAATATGTGGCCATTGTTGTCGGTTTTCATTAAATAATAACACGCTATTAAAAACCGACTCTGGAAAATATAAATAGCTTGCAAGTAGCTCCTTTTCCTCATCATTAAGAGAGAATTGGGCTTCATATCTGGCAAGATGAGCAGTTGTGGCAGCAGGATTGAATTGAAAAGGTTGAATAGATGAGCGAATAAAATAAGCAAGATCCCTGATAGGAGTATCGCTAACTGACTTCTCGAAATTAATAAAATACCCTCTCCCCGCGCTTGATACATAATGAGAAGGAGAGCATTTTCCGTGACAGAGAACACTTCGATACCGTTTTGCATCCAGAATTTGCTCATACCAGTCATCTAATCTTCTTTTCGCGAGCTCACAATACCTCATCAGTTGATGAAAATGTGATACAAAGGTAAGCTCAAATGGCGAAAGATAAATGCGTTTTTCAATATGGCTTACGTATTTCTCCATTTCAAATTGTCTACTTTCTCTTAATAAAACCATTTTCTGATACGACTGTTTGATCACTTCTTCAGAAAAAGCTTGCTCTTTAGCAGTATAGCCATGTAATTCAGCAAGGTGATGAACGAGAAGCTCATCTTTTTGAGCAGGACTTGTTTCCCTTTCATCTACCCAAGGCGTTAAATAAACGATGTGATCCCCTTGATAAACGAAGGAATCCCCATACTTTGTTCGAACAAGTGGTACATATCCTTCGAATTTTAGCTGTTTAAACCGCTCCTCTAGATAAAGCATACGATCCATCTGTTCTTTACTAAGCTGCGCTTTTTTTAAAGCAAACGCGCCTCTCTCTGTTTCGATCTTTGTGATTTTCCCCATTTGTACAACCCGTTCAGGATATAAATCATATTGAAATAAGAGTGCTGGATCGCTCATTAGAAGGAAATCCTCCTATCTGAAAGGGAGAGCTCAAGCAGCCTTAACATATCTCTATTCGCTTCCCACTTATCAATAAACTCTTTCATGACCTGATCAGGGTCATTCATATTCGATTGCAATGCCTGAATACATTCCTGCCACTCCCATGGAGCAAAAATAACCTGAATAAGTCTGGGTTTCATATCGTCCTCCACGCCATTCACTAACGCTTCAAAGCATTTTATAAAGTGAGGGGAGTTCTTAAGAGCATACCAGGAATGAACTTCTTTCAGGATAACTTTGGAAGCAGAAACAGGTGGTTCGTCGCTACATTCAAAGTAGATTTGGCCTAAAACCTCTTTTAAAACATGGTGAGTAAATGGAATGAATGGAAGCGAATAACATATCTCAAAATCCAGGCGCTTTTTCACTTCTGGAATAAGGTTAACAAGTAACAAGTATTGTTCTTTATGAGTTAATCTTAGAGACGATAAATCCTCTAACGTCTTACGATAAGGAAAATGTGATGTAAGAGTAGCCTTCTGATCTCCGGTACTTAGTAGTGTCGCAAGTAAATATCCTTTCATTTCAGGAACGTTCTCCAATGGATAAGCTTCTTCTACATGATCATGTACAGTCATATAATCGTTTTCTATTCGGATAAATCTTTTCCCTTCATTGGTTCGAATCATTCGATTACAAAGAAATCCATGTTGAGAAAAAAGACGGTCACGGAAGTTGAGATGATACTCAAGCAAATCCCGATCCCGCCAGTATGATAGTTTTCTTTTACCTAAATGGGTCATGATCAATTGTGGTTTCTCTAACCATTGGACATCTTTTAGATCATACTTCTCTTCAATGATCGCTACGAGATCCATTTCGATTACCCCTTTACCCCCTACCCTATTTGCAACATTCCAAAGGTAGGGGCAGCAAACAATTTAAGTTAACGATTGACAGGAATATATAAGATCTGTCCTTCCTTCACTTCATCTTCCTCAAGACGATTGACTCGCGCAAGATGACTCGGAAGGACTCGATAGCGTTCCGCTATTTCGGTTAACGAATCACCCGGTTGGATAATACACATCTTCATTCTCGAAAATTGTTCTTCCTCTTTTGTCAGCATACTTGTAAGATAGAGCGCATTTTCTTCACGCGGTGCTTGATTCCGGTTTTCCTGATACTCTTGTTCCTCCTCTTCATAGTTATAATGATCGTCTTGATTTGACCTCGTTTCTTCTACGATTGGCTGGTTATTATATTCATTGGAACCATCCATTTGCCTAGCCATTCTCGTGAGAAAATCATACGTGGGTTCCGGCTGCTCCTGATCATCGTTCTCTAGTTCGTTTACTTCATATGAGTCTGACTTAGCTCTCATACCTACTTGTGGAGCGCGTAAATGATAGGCCTGTTCCAATGATTCTTCCTCACTGTCATCAACGTATTTAATATCATTCTCCCAGATTGCATCTTCCTCTGTTGTATATTCCTCTGTCTCTTCGTCCTCTTCTACAACGTATAGTTCAGCTTCTTCCTCTTCTACACGATTTTGATCCCCCTGAATGCCGCTAATGGAAATATCTGCTTTCAACTGAAGGCAATTCTCTTCCAGTAGAGAGTAATCAAACGTGTCAACCGTAACGAAAATTTCCTCGAGACTCCTTATACGGCTTGCTGGAATCGTAATATCAACAGGGAAACGATGCCCCATTGACGCTGTGCCATCTTCTCTAACATTCACCTCATGAATGGAACGATAAGGGGAAGCCTCGTTTGTAACTTCCTCATCTGTTTGGTCACGCTGCAAATATTCACCCGTTAAATATAAACAGCCTTTCACAGCTACATAATCCTCATACTCTTCAATCGAAATTTCAGGGTCAAGTGAGATGGATAGAACCTCTTCAACTTCCTGTCCTTTCTTTAACCAGACCTGCTCCTCCACGGAGAAATGCAAATATGAGCCTTCAGGCATGCCTTCTCCTCCTTTCAAACATTATCCATACATTACACATGTATGAGTGATTCACAGGATTATGTCTAAATTGAAAAAGAATGAAGATGTTTTCAATTTCTTATCATAGAAAAAGCTACCGGCAAATGCCGGTAGCTTTAGGTTAGACAAGTTTTGAGAAAGCCGCTTCTGCAGCCGCAATTGTTTCATCAATATCGTGATCTGTGTGGGCGGTTGACAAGAACATTCCTTCAAATTGAGAAGGTGGAAGTGAAATCCCTTGTTCAAGCATTTCTTTAAAATAGTTTGTAAAATGTTCAAGATTTGAAGAGGATGCTGTTTCGAAATTAATCACATCTTCATTCGTAAAGAAGAAACCAACCATCGATCCTGCACGATTTACTGTATGAGGGATATTGTATTTTGCAGCAGCTTTTGAAAGTCCTTCTCCAAGTCGCTCTGCTTTCCGTTCAAATTCCTCATAACTTTCTGGTGTGAGTTGCGATAGCGTTTCATACCCAGCCGTCATAGCAAGCGGATTTCCACTTAATGTTCCCGCTTGATAAATCGGACCGCTTGGTGCGATTTGATCCATAATTTCTTTCTTACCGCCATAAGCGCCAACAGGGAGCCCACCGCCTATAACTTTACCTAGACACGTAAGATCGGGTGTAACATTGTAAAATCCTTGAGCGCAATTATACCCAACGCGGAAGCCTGTCATAACTTCATCAAAAATAAGAAGTGTGCCATTCTCTTCCGTTATCTTACGAATTTCTTCAAGATAGCCCTGCTGTGGTGGGACGACCCCCATGTTACCTGCTACAGGTTCAATAATGACGCCGGCAATGTCATCTCCAAATTCCTTGAATGCGTAACGTAAGCTTTCAAGATCATTATATGGAACCGTAATAGTATTTTTCGCAATTCCCTCAGGTACGCCAGGACTGTCAGGTAGCCCAAGTGTCGCAACACCAGAACCCGCTTTTATTAATAACGAATCCCCATGCCCATGATAGCAGCCTTCAAACTTAAGGATTTTATTACGGCCAGTATATCCTCTTGCTAAACGTAAAGCACTCATAGTGGCTTCCGTTCCTGAATTCACCATACGAACAATTTCAATAGATGGTACTCGATCAATCACTAGTTCAGCTAGTTTCGTTTCATACTTACTAGGTGCACCAAAGCTCGTTCCAAGCTCTGTCACAGCTTTAAGGCGATCAACAACCTGTTCATCAGCATGACCAAGAATAAGTGGTCCGTACGAAAGGACGTAATCAATATACTCATTTTGGTCGATATCATAAATTTTAGATCCTTTTCCTTTTTCCATAAAAATAGGATCCATGCCAACTGATTTAAACGCCCTAACTGGACTGTTCACTCCACCTGGCATTACTCTAGATGCTTCTTGAAAAGCTTCCTTAGAACGATCAAAATTACCCATTTTCACAACCCCTCTCTTTCAGTTCTATTGATCTAGCCAGCGAGCAGCATCTTTCGCAAAATATGTGATAATTAAATCTGCTCCTGCGCGCTTCATACTTGTTAATTTCTCAAGGACAACCTCTTCTTCATTTAGCCACCCGTTCTGACTCGCAGCCTTTATCATGGAATATTCCCCACTTACATTATAGGCAACCATCGGTAGAGGATAACGATCTTTGAGTTCACGAATGATATCAAGATAAGAAAGAGCCGGTTTAACCATTAAGAAATCTGCCCCTTCAGCGATATCGCTCTCTGCTTCTCGAATAGCTTCGAGTCGATTAGCTGGATCCATTTGATACGTTTTACGATCTCCGAACTGCGGAGTACTATGAGCCGCATCGCGGAAAGGACCATAGAAAGCAGATGAGAACTTCACAGCGTAGCTCATCACTGGGACGTCAACAAAGCCCGCTTCATCAAGACCTTGACGAATTGCCGCAACAAAACCATCCATCATGTTAGATGGGGCAATCATATCTGCTCCTGCTTTCGCTTGAGAAATCGCTGTTTTCGTAAGTAACTCTAGCGACTGGTCATTTTGTACATAACCATTCTCAATCACACCACAATGGCCATGATCCGTATATTGACAAAGACATGTATCTGCAATAACAGTTAATTCAGGAAACGCTTCTTTAATTTGTGCAATAGCTCTTTGCACGATGCCAGTATCACAGTATGCTTCTGATCCAACCGCATCCTTATGATTTGGGACACCAAACATCATAATTGACTTAATACCAAGGTCAACAACTTCCTGTACCTCTTCATTCAAACGGTCTAATGAATAGTGATAAACACCAGGCATAGAAGGAATTTCGCGTTTCACATTTTCTTCTTCAACTGCAAAGATGGGATAGATGAAATCCTCTTTATGTAAATAGGTTTCTCTCACGAGTGATCTCATTGATTCAGATCGTCTTAGACGACGATGACGATGAAAGTTTCCTGTTTCCATTATACTTTCCTCCTATTTTTCAAAGAAACGCTCAAGGCTATCAAGCATTCCTTCAATTGTATATTGATCAGGGACTACCTGAGGTACGATCCCATAAGACAGTAGCGTCTTTTCAGTAATAGGTCCAATTACCACTATTGTGATCCCTTTAAGCTTATCTTTCAAATTCTCGGCTTGGAGAAGTTGATTAAAATGGTGGACCGTTGACGAAGAAGTGAACGTAATGACATCACACTCTCCCTCTTCAATCACTCTTTTCAATGCCGCCCTGGACTCGTAAGGAATAACTGTGTCATAGATAGGTAAGTCAGTTACGTTAAATCCAAGATCCCTTAATTGCCCCGGTAATACTGCTCGACCAAGATTCCCTCTTGGTAATAATATCTTCTCATTTGGGTCAGCCTTACGAGACAAAGCGGCTACAAGCCCTTCTGCTATAAAATCCTTTGGCATAAGATTGATTTCAATCCCATATCGCTTTAGGGCCTTAGCTGTTTTACTTCCAACAGCGGCAACCTTTACACCTTTTGGAACCTTCGCTTGCTTCAAGAAAAACCGCACACCATTCGCACTTGTAAACACAATCCAGCTATATTCACTCAACGTGATCGAGTTCAACAGTTGATTCCGAGATTCGAATGAAATAAGAGGGATTTCAATAGAAATCCCCTCTTTTTCTTCAATTAATTTCGTAAATGATGTTGCCTGCTCCCGAGCTCTCGTGACCAATACACGCTTTCCTGAGAGCGGCGAGATCATTGGTCTAATTCTTCTTTCACACGGTCGAGGATATCCTTAGCTCCCTGTTCTTTCATTCTATTTGCAAGTGTGTTCCCTACCTGGATAGGATCATCACCAATTTCCATTTCCTTAATAATGATAGAACCATCAGGCTCTCCCACTAATCCAGTAACCGTAAGCGTCTCATCCTTAAGCGTCGCATGACCGGCAATCGGCACCTGACATCCACCTTCGAGAGTATGAAGAAAAGCTCGCTCCGCTAATACTGTTTTCGTCGTTTCATAATCACTGAATTGATTTAAAATAGCTCGTAGTTCATCATCACTTTCTCGACATTCAATCGATAAAGCGCCTTGTCCAACAGCCGGTACACACAAATCAGGATCAAGGTATTCTGTAACAATCTCCTTTGACCACCCCATGCGGTGTAGACCCGCTGCAGCTAGTACAATAGCATCATAATCTTCATCTGTAAGCTTACGTATACGCGTGTCAATATTTCCGCGAATCCACTTAATCTCCACATCCGGACGAATGGCTTTCAACTGTGCACCACGTCTCAAACTGCTAGTTCCGATTACGGCACCTTCTGGAAGCTCTCTGAACGTCTTCTTCGATTCAGAAATAATCACATCCCGATGATCTTCACGTTCAGGTATACACCCAATCATTAATCCTTCAGGTAAAATAGAAGGCATATCCTTCATACTATGAACCGCCATATCAATATCTCCTCTTAACATGGCGTCTTCAATTTCCTTCACAAATAGGCCTTTTCCCCCAACTTTTGAGAGAGTAACGTCAAGAATTTTATCACCACGAGTGACAATCTCTTTGATTTCAAAATCAACATCCGGATTTAATTCCTTTAGTTTACTGATCACCCATTTTGTTTGAGTGATCGCTAATTTACTTCTTCTTGAACCAACTACGATTTTACGCATCATTTATCCTCCATTCAGTGCTCCCTTATACATACCAGAAATGGAATTCTGAAAATGTTCCAGAAAGGAAGACATTAATTAAAACGATAAGAAACGCCGCTACGTTCCATAAAGCAAGGGATTTCCCTTCCATATCTCTAGCTACCTTTTGATATAAATACGTACTATATGCTCCAAGAACGATGAAAGAGATAATAACCTTTGCATCCAGTAAGCTGAATGTATCTACTTTCAAGATAGCCCATACAATTCCTAAAATCAGGCTCAGTAACAAAAGCGGCACACCTAGAACGCTACATAAATAAGACAATTTCTCAAGCTGTGACAAATCCCCAAATCTTCTCAGTCGTTTGCTCCACTTCTTACCTTTTAACATTTGATAGAGAGTTAAATACATAATTGAGAAAATAAAGGAAAGTGAAAATGCTCCATATGATAAGAAAGCCATCGTAATATGAATAATCGAAAGCTCAGACATAAGCTGTTCAGTGAGTAAACTCGATGCCTGCTCTCGAGTAGCAAATAAGTTGATGGCCATTATACTGAAACCGAGTACATTTGCAAAAAAGACAAAGAAGTCAACTCGAAAAAACCAATTAATTAAGAGTGATAGTGAGACAATCACCCACGCATAAAAAAATAACCCCTCAAAAGGTGTTAAAATCGGGAATCCGCCAATTTCAATAATCTGCGTTACAAGAAACGCACTTTGCAGGATCCAGACAATAGAAAGCAACCAGAAAGCAAACTGATTTACTTTCCGGTTGTTCTGCAAGAAATCAATAAAATACCCAAGCACACTAAGTGCATAAAGTAATATCGTTATATCATAAAGCCAGCTGGCGTTCGTCACAAATCATGTCTCCTCTCCTAGGAGCGCAACTGCGATACCTGTAATAAAGGGGAGTAGTCAACGGATTCATGCTGTCTTTTTTCTTCGTTTTCTTTCACTCTTTGCTTATGGAGTTCTCTCTCAATCTCTTCTTCAATCGCAAATATTTTAGTGAAGATCTCAAGCGACTCTTCTGCATTTGGCTCTGCAGCCATCTCCTTCACACGCACTATAGGATCACGTAGCAGCTGGTTCACTATGCTTTTGGTATGCTTACTCAATACTTTTCGTTCCCGATCTGTTAAATTCGGCAGTTTGCGTTCAATACTATTCATTGTTTCTGCTTGAATCGCAAGTGCTTTCGTACGTAATGCTGTAATCATCGGTACAACGCCAAGTGTATTGAGCCACTCTCTAAATTGAACAAGATCTTCTTCAATCATTAGTTCAATTTTCTCTGCTTCCTTTTTCCGCTCTGCAATGTTTGTTTCGACAATCCCTTCTAGATCGTCAATATCGTATAAGAAAACAGAGTCCATATTATTAAGTGATGGATCTAGATCTCTTGGAACAGCAATATCTACCATAAACAATGGACGACCTCTTCGCTTTTTAAGTAGAGGTTTGACATTTTGCTCGGTTAGAACATAACTTGTTGAGCCTGTTGAACTGATTAGAATGTCTGCATCAGCTAGCGCAGTTTCTACTTCATCCATAGAACGAGCCTGTCCTTTAAAACGAGAAGCAAGCTCTGTCGCTTTCTCAAGCGTTCGATTTACGACCGTAACTTGGTCTACACCGTTGCTTTGCAAATTCTTAGCAGTGAGTTCACCCATCTTGCCAGCGCCAAGAATGACAACGTGTTTATTTTGAAGTCCACCAAAAATCTTCTTGGCTAATTCGACTGCAGCATAGCTCACCGAAACGGCATTTTCTCCAATTTCAGTTTCGGAATGGGATCGTTTAGCAAGAGTAATCGCTTGTTTAAAAAGCTGGTTAAAAATTGTTCCTGTTGTCTCTGAATCCTGAGCAAGCAAGAAAGCATCACGAACTTGTCCAAGGATTTGCGTCTCCCCAATGACAAGCGAATCAAGTCCAGCCGCTACACGATAAAGATGTTCTGTTGCCGCATCGTTTTCGCGAATCACTAGATATGGTGAAAATTCTTCTTTCTCAATTCCAAACCATTCAGATAGAAAAGCTTTTGAATAATATCTCCCTGTATGAAGCTGATCAGCAACAACATATAACTCTGTACGGTTACATGTTGATAAGATCACCGCTTCTAGAATACTTTTAGAGTGACGCAACTTATCTAATGCTTCAGGCAATTCATTCTCCTGAAAGGAAAGTTTCTCTCGTATTTCAACAGGGGCTGTTTTGTGGTTCAACCCTACGACCAGGATGTGCATCGTTCCACCCCCAAAAAATTGTTAGCTAAAACTAATCTTTTGCTATCATACCGTCTCTAATTATTGTAACATGTGACAAAACTCACAGAGTTATGAAATGTGAACAGACTATGAAAGCAATTATGATATGATGAAGAAAGTATTATCTCTGCATATTATTAGTAGTCATACAACTATTAATGTACCAGAAAATCAATTGTATAGCAAAAAATGCGTATTTCTGACAATAGGAGGATTTTCATTGAAACGTCAAAGTATTTTTCCAGGTGTTTTATTTATCGGAATCGGCCTTTATTATCTCTCACAAACGTTAAACCTGCCTTTTGCTGAGCAACTAATGAATTGGCAAGTAATCCTAATCGTTATCGGTGTAGCGATGATGATTCAAGGCTTCATTGCGAGAGAAGGAAACATGCTTTTTCCTGGAGTACTCCTACTTGGCCTTGGTGTCCATTTCTACTTCGTCAATAAACTCGCTATTTGGCCAGACAGCTGGGGCATGTATACCCTTATATTAAGTGCTGCCTATCTCGTTACATATTATAAGACCAAGAAAACTGGCCTCATTCCAGGTTTAATTCTACTTGCTATATCCATTATCGAACTTCTATACACCGGGTTAGAAATTTGGCTTTCGACTACTTTTTCTTTCGTAGGAAAATTCTGGCCCCTTGCTTTAATTGCAATCGGTATCTATCTTGTAACGAAAAAAAAGTAAGGAGCTGCAGCTCCTTACTTTTTTATAGAATTGAACTTAAAAAGTCTTGTGTTCTCTGTTCTTTTGGATCGTTGAACAGTTCGTTCGGGTGACCCTTCTCCACAATTTTACCGTCGTGCATGTATACGACCCAGTCTCCAACTTCGCGCGCAAAGCCCATTTCATGTGTGACCACTACCATGGTCATTCCTTCTTTCGCTAATTCTTTCATAGTTGAAAGAACTTCTCCTACAAGTTCAGGATCAAGCGCAGAAGTCGGCTCGTCAAAAAGCATAATGTCTGGCTTCATCGCAAGTGAACGTGCTATTGCAACTCGCTGCTTTTGCCCACCTGAAAGTTTGTTCGGATACACATTTGCTTTATCAGCTAGCCCTACCTTCGCAAGGAGTTCTTTGCCTTCCTTCTCAGCCTCAGCACGTTTCAATTTCTTAACCATTAACGGTGCTTCGATCACGTTTTCTAGAACGGATTTATGTGGGAATAAGTTGAAATGTTGAAACACCATTCCAACCCGCTGCCTTACTTTATTTAGATCATTTCTTTTAGGATCGATTGTTTCACCCTCAATGATTACATTCCCACTATTCTTGATTTCAAGAAAATTCATACAGCGTAGCAAGGTGCTTTTACCTGAACCACTAGCTCCAATCAGAACAACAACGTCACTTTCATTAACTTCAAGATCAATATCCTTTAGGACATGGAGGTCACCAAAGGATTTATTCAATTTCTCTACTCGAATCATTTCAGCTTTTTCGGCCATTTCTAACACCTCTCCGGTTTCTTAATCACTAGCTGATAGTCGTTTCTCAAGAAGGTTAACTAAGAACGTAAAGATTAGAACCAACACAAGATAATATACAGCAACTATAAGTAAATACGTCATCTCATCAAACGTTCTTGCCCCCTGCGTAGTCGCAACGCTGAACAATTCTGGTAGAGCAATAAAGGCTGCTAGAGAGGAATCTTTCAATCCAATGATAAATTGGTTACCCAGTGGCGGAAGTGCTCGTCTGAATGCTTGCGGAAGGATAATCCGCCTCATAGCAAGAGTATGACTCATTCCAAGAGAGCGTCCTGCTTCCATCTGACCTTTGTCGATTGATTGAATCGAACCTCGAAAGATCTCTGCAATATAAGCCCCATTATGGAGAGCAAGTCCGATCGAAGCAGCCCAGAATTTCGGAATGTTGAATTCAGTTAAACCAAAATAGAAAATAAAGATTTGCACAATAAGTGGTGTACCTCGAATGACAGCGATGTACACATTCGCGATCCAATTAAGTATTTTTGATTGAGATATTTTAAAAAGTGCAAAAAACAGTCCAATAAAAACAGCTATTAAAACAGATACGAATGTAACTCGAATCGTTAGCCATAAACCTTCAAAGAAAACAGGGTAGCTTTCTAATAATGTTTCAAAAAAATGAGCAAAAGTTGGCAAGTGCGATCAGCTCCTTAGAATTCAGTAACGTAACAGGTTAAAAAAAAGAATGTGCGCACATCGCACACATTCCTTTTCCTTACTCACTGTCAGGACTCTGGGTGATGTCTACTCCGATGTATTCCTCACTTAGCTTTGTTAGTGTTCCATCTTCTTTTAACTCTTCTAAAGCTTTGTTAACGGCTTCAAGAAGATTTGAGTTCTCTTTCTTAATGGCAACAGCTTGTTCACTCGTACCAAGTTGCTCAACCTTCTCAATCTTGAAATCTTCTTCGATTGCTTGCTTGCCTGTAATGTCATCTGTAATAACTGCATCATGCTTTCCTTCACTTAATGCACGCAATGCAGTTTGATCACTATCGTAATTTGAAATCTTATCAGTGTACTCTTCCGCTGATTTTTCGTAAGTGGAACCTTTAGATACAGCGACATCTTTGCCACTTAGATCTTCTACACTCTTAATATCGCTTCCAGGCTGTACATAAAGTACAGGTCCCGAATAGTAATATGGTTCACTAAAATTAACTGCTTCTTTACGCTCATCCGTAATCGTATGACTAGCTACTGCCGCATCATAACGACCTGACTGAATGGCCGATACCATACCGCTAAATTTAAATTTCTCTACAGCGGGTTCAAGATCTAACTTTTCTGCGATGGCTTTCCCAACTGCTACGTCAAAGCCATCAAGATCTCCATTCTTATCTACTGTACTAAACGGTGGAAATTCACCCGAAACGACGTAGCTGAATTTACCGTCTTCTGTTAATTCTAGACCGTCGTCTCCTTCAGAACCAGATGATCCACTTTCTTCTTCGTTCCCTCCACAAGCGGCTAAAACAAGCACAAACAATAACATTATTGCGGTTAGAAAACTCCACTTTCTTTTCATCATCACGTGTCCCCCTTAAACGACTTTTCAAACATGCAGTTAGGATTATGTAAACTGCGATACTTTTATAATACCAATTTTTAGACATTTCTTTCAATTCTAACTTACGGCTTGTACACCTCCTAATTCCTCCTAAGAGTGGATATCAGAAAAACAGCCTCTATATCCTTCTGTTTCCTTCACTTTATTTCCATTCCCTTTCTATTTGAATTGAAAACCCTAAATTGCTAATTATCTGAAAAATAAACATAAAGAAAAACCCGATCTACTGACCGGGCTTGATAACTACAAATAAGATTTAATTGCACCCCATACATTTTCTTTACCTTGTCCAGTATGAGAAGAAAACGTGACGAGTTTGTCGGATGGTTCAATTTTCAGCGTCTGGTTAACGATTTTTAAATGTTTATCCCATTTTCCTTTAGGGATTTTATCCGATTTCGTCGCTACAACAATTACTGGTATTTCATAGTGCTTTAACCAGTCGTACATCACGACATCATCATTAGATGGAGAGTGACGTAAATCAACAATTTGAATGACCGCTTTAAGCTGATCTCGATCAGTTAAATAAGTCTCAATCATACGCCCCCAAGCATCTCTTTCTTTCTTGGATACTTTAGCAAAGCCATAACCAGGAACATCCACAAAATACAATAGCTCATTAATTAAATAAAAATTAAGCGTTTGGGTTTTTCCAGGTTTTTGTGATGTTCTAGCAAGATTCTTTCGATTAATTAGCGTGTTAATAAGAGAAGATTTCCCTACGTTAGATCGGCCAGCTAAGCCAATCTCAGGCAAACCATCTACAGGATATTGCTCTGGCTTAACAGCACTAATTATAAAATCTGATTTCGTTACTTTCATTTATTCTCCCCCACAAGTGCGGTTTTTAACACTTCATCCAAATGTGAGACCGGAAGGAATGTTAAATCTTTGCGAATGCTTTCTGGAATATCATCCAGATCTTTTTCATTTTCCTTTGGCATGATGATAGTGGTTAAACCAGCTCGATGCGCACTAAGCGATTTTTCTTTTAGTCCACCAATCGGCAGAACACGTCCACGTAACGTAATCTCACCGGTCATCCCTACATCTCTTCGTACAGCCTTGCCTGTTAATGCGGATACAAGAGCCGTGGCAATTGTAATCCCTGCTGATGGACCATCTTTTGGAGTAGCCCCTTCTGGTACGTGAATATGGATGTCGTTCGACTCATGGAACGACGGGTCAATGGAAAGCTCTTCTGACTTAGAGCGAATATAACTAAACGCAGCTTGAGCTGATTCTTTCATCACATCGCCAAGTTTCCCTGTTAATATGAGCTTACCTTTACCAGGTGATAGGGAAACTTCAATAGCAAGGGTGTCTCCACCAGCCGTCGTATAAGCTAGACCCGTGGCCGTTCCAATTTGATCTTCCTTCTCAGCTTCACCATAACGAAATTTCGGATGTCCAAGCAGCTCTTCAAGCATTGTTTCAGTAACAATAACGCGTTTTTTCTTACCTGAAACAATTAATTTCGTTGCTTTTCGACAAACCGTAGCAATTTGGCGCTCAAGATTACGAACACCAGCTTCTCTCGTATAGTGGCGCACAAGCTTATAAAGACTCTCTTCTCTGAGCTGAAGATTACCTTTTTTCAATCCGTGCTCTTCAAGCTGTCTTGGTACAAGATAATTCTTAGCAATATTCACTTTTTCAATTTCAGTGTACCCTGCAATTTGAATGACTTCCATACGATCAAGTAGTGGTTCCGGTATCGTTGCAAGATTATTCGCTGTTGTTACGAACATCACTTTCGACAGATCATACGGCTCTTCAATATAGTGATCACTAAATGTGTTGTTTTGTTGTGGATCAAGCACTTCCAATAAGGCAGATGATGGATCACCACGGAAGTCATTAGACATTTTATCGATTTCATCTAATAGAAAAACAGGGTTAACAGTGCCTGCTTTTTTCATCCCTCTGATGATTCGACCTGGCATAGCTCCAACATAGGTTCTACGATGACCTCGTATTTCAGCCTCGTCACGCACACCACCAAGAGAAATTCGCACAAACTCTCGTCCAATGGAACGAGCGACAGATCTTGCAAGTGATGTTTTCCCTACACCAGGAGGTCCAACAAGACAAAGAATTGGTCCTTTGAGCGATTTGGTGAGTTGCTGAACAGCAAGATATTCTAGCACACGTTCTTTTACTTTCTCAAGACCGTAATGATCTTCATCAAGAATCTTTTCTGCATGATTAATATCTAGGTTATCCGTCGTTTCTTTTGACCAAGGTACTTGAATTAACCAATCAATATAATTACGAATAACAGAACTTTCAGCTGAGCTTTGCGGAATTTTCTCATACCGATCAAGCTCTTTATACGCCATTTCTTGAACGGATTCGGGCATATCCGCTTCTTCAATTTTCTCTTTGAGTGTTGCGATCTCACCAGTTTTACCTTCTTTTTCACCCAGTTCGTTTTGAATCGCCTTCATTTGTTCGCGAAGATAATACTCTTTTTGTGTTTTCTCCATCGACCGTTTTACACGCTGACCAATTTTCTTTTCAAGATCGATTACATCTTTTTCATTTTGAAGAATTTCAATCAGCTTATTTAATCGTTCTTGTGAACTATAGGTTTCTAGAATTTCTTGCTTTTGGCGAATCTTTAATGAAAGATGAGAAGCAATAATATCAGCAAGCCGTCCGGGCTGCTCGATATCACTTACAGACGCAAATGTTTCGGCGGTCACTTTTTTAGAAACTTTAATGTATTGTTCAAATAAATCAAGAACTGTTCGCATTAATGCCTCTTCTTCAACATTCTTATCTGCGCTTTCATTAATTTGCTCTACTTCAACCTCATAAAACTCTTCTGTATCTTTAAATTCTACAATTTTTCCTCGTTGGAGCCCTTCAACAAGCACTCTTATTGTGCCATTTGGCAATTTCAGCATTTGCTTAACCGTTGCAAGTGTTCCAATCTCGTAGATATCTTTTACATCAGGTGTTTCAATTTCCACCTCTTTTTGTGTAGATAGAAAAATTTTCTGGTCATCCATCATAACCTTCTCAAGTGCTTGTACAGACTTCTCACGTCCTACATCAAGATGTAAAACCATTGATGGGTAAACAAGCAAACCTCTTAAAGGCAGCAATGGCAATGTTTTATGTTCATTCTTCAATCACGGCACCTCCAGACAACAAACTAAAAAACGTTATGATTCGCAATTATCCGAGCTTATTCTATTGATAAGTTGTACTTCATTGTATCCTAAGTTTCTTCTACTTGTCTAATCATCCCTGCTCAAACTCCAAAAAAACTTACTTATAATAGAAAAACGCGCCTGGCAGTCTTTTTTAGCTATGTTAGCTGATTTAATTTATTTCACGTTTTTTTTTGAGTTTTCTTCAATGCACAAAGAAAATCCCCGCCCCCTAACTTCCGGGCTGGGATTTTCCTATTACAATGGAAGGAAATTCTTGCGCTTTTTCAATCATAAAGGCTGCGTCAAATACTTCTGACAGATGTTTTACCGGAACTACAGTAATACCTTTGATGACTTTCAGCATATCTTCATTATTCTCATATGGGATGAGGACTAATTCAGCACCAGCATCCCGTGCAGCTGTTACTTTGGCAAAAACGCCCCCCACAGGTTTAACTAACCCATGAATGCTAATTTCACCAGTCATTGCAACTTTATGATTAACAGGACTTCCCTTAACAGCAGAGTATATACCTGTCGCAATAGCAACCCCTGCTGAGGGACCATCTACAGGAACACCTCCAGGAAAGTTAATATGTAGATGATAAGCCCCCACTGGTAGCCCCATCGATTTTAAGACGGTCATAACGTTTTCTACAGAAGATTTCGCAAGGCTCTTTCTTCGGATCGACTTTGACTGATTCCCGATGCTTTCTTCCTCAACAATACCTGTAATAGTAACAGAGCCTTCTTTTTCTAGTTTACCTTTAACGGCTGTCACTTCAATTTCAAGTAAAGCTCCCATGTTTGGTCCATAAACTGCTAGCCCATTAACAACACCTGTTGCTGGGGACAGAGGGATTTTTCTTTCTGGCCTTGGCGTAAGTCGACTCGCATGGATGACCCATTCCATATCTGCCGCAGTAATGCTTCCTCTATTTTCTGTAATTGCCAGTCCTGCCGCAATTTGCATTAAGTTAACCGCTTCACGACCATTTCTAGCATAGCGACTAACCCGCTCAATACCATCGTTATCGAGCGTAAGATTTAATTTCTTCGCTGCTCTAGTCGCTATACGGGCGATTTCTTCCTGGCTCAGCTCACGGAAATAAACTTCCATACATCTAGAACGAATGGCCGGCGGAATATCTTCTGGAGTTCTCGTAGTCGCTCCAATCATTCTAAAATCTGCTGGTAATCCATTTTGGAAAATATCGTGTATATGGTTAGGAATATTTGTATTTTCTTCATTATAATAAGCACTCTCAAGATACACTTTTCGATCCTCTAGAACTTTTAGCAGCTTGTTCATTTGAATGGGATGAAGCTCTCCAATTTCATCAATAAAGAGGATCCCTCCATGCGCATTCGTAACAGCTCCTTGCTTTGGCTGAGGAATGCCCGCCTGCCCCATAGCTCCCGCACCTTGATAAATAGGGTCGTGAACAGAACCAATTAAAGGGTCAGCAATCCCTCTTTCATCAAAGCGTGCCGTAGTAGCATCTAGTTCTACAAAAACGGCTGAATTTTTGAAAGGCGTTCCACGGTTTCGCTTAGCTTCCTCTAGAACGAGGCGGGCGGCCGCTGTCTTGCCTACCCCAGGCGGTCCATATATAATCACGTGCTGCGGATTAGGTCCACAGATGGCGGCTCTTAACGTACGAATCCCTTCTTCTTGACCAACAATCTCAGAAAATCCAGTTGGCCGAATACGTTCTGATAGCGGTTCGCTTAGCGAAATACTTCTTAATCGACGTAAATGCTCCATTTCTTTTCGCGATTCTTTATCTATTGAAACTTTCTGGGTTCGCTGATTCCGAAGCAAATTCCAGAAATACAATCCGATCACTATTCCAAAAAATAATTGTATCGCTAGTGCTATCCCTGTCCAATTCATACTCCTACCTCCTGAAGATTGATCAATAGAACTAGTATCTCCTGAGGTTTCGTTCCATAAACCGGCAATTCACAAATTGGATAGGGCAACTCACAAAAAAGCCAATCACCCGCAGGCGATTGGCTTTGAAATTATGCACTTTCTTTAGGCGATTTCTTATCTTCGTCGATAACAGAACCATCTTCAAGAATCAATTTAGGCGTAGTCTTCTCACTTACTGTAGAAGCTGACAGTACACACTTCTTAATCTCTTCACGAGCAGGAAGGTCATACATAACATCAAGCATAATTCCTTCAATAATCGATCGAAGTCCACGTGCACCAGTTTTTCTTTCAATTGCTTGTTTCGCAATTTCTACTAGTGCATCATCTTCAAACTCCAGTTCAACATCGTCAAGTTCAAGAAGTTTTTGATATTGCTTCACTAATGCATTCTTAGGTTTTGTAAGAATTTCTACTAGTGCTTCTTCATCTAGAGGCTCAAGGCTTCCAATAACCGGAAGACGGCCAATAAATTCAGGAATCAGTCCAAAACGAAGGAGGTCTTCAGGAAGAACCTTACCTAGGTATTCACCTGGTTTAAGATCTTCTTGTTTTGCTTCGCCACTAAATCCAATAATTTTCTTACCAAGACGACGCTTGATAATTTGTTCAATTCCATCAAACGCTCCCCCGCAAATGAAGAGGATGTTTGTTGTATCAATTTGAATAAATTCTTGATGAGGATGCTTACGTCCACCTTGTGGAGGCACACTAGCAGTTGTACCTTCAAGAATTTTGAGTAGCGCTTGCTGAACACCTTCACCAGAAACATCACGGGTAATAGAAGGATTCTCAGATTTGCGAGCTACCTTATCAATTTCATCAATGTAGATGATCCCTTTTTCAGCTTTTTCTACATCGTAATCTGCAGCTTGAATGAGTTTAAGAAGAATATTCTCAACATCTTCCCCAACATACCCAGCTTCAGTTAATGACGTAGCATCCGCAATAGCAAAAGGCACATTTAGAATTCTAGCTAGCGTTTGTGCGAGAAGTGTTTTACCGCTCCCTGTTGGTCCAATTAGTGCAATATTACTTTTCGCAAGCTCAACATCATCAGGTTTAGATGATGCATTAATACGCTTATAGTGATTATAAACGGCTACTGAAAGTGATTTTTTCGCCTTTTCCTGTCCAATGACATAGTCATCAAGAATTTGGCAAATTTCATGAGGCTTCGGTACTTCTTTGAAGTCCACCTCTTCTTCAGTTCCAAGTTCTTCTTCAACGATTTCAGTGCATAATTCAATACACTCATCACAGATATAAACACCTGGTCCTGCTACTAACTTACGGACTTGATCCTGCGTTTTACCACAGAAAGAACATTTAAGTTGTCCTTTTTCATCGTTAAATTTAAACATGAATTCACCCCTAACCTTTGATCTCGATGAAATCCGAGTAGGTCTATCTGCAAAGGAACTCCGTCAGTCCAATTGAACTTTAATTACTCATGAAGTAATCTTAACGGGCATCCACCACTGGTTTCTCATCCTATTTATGTAATGAAATTGTATCATATAACGCAAAAGGATACGAAATAAAACGACTCTTTAAAGCTTATTATGTATCAAGTTCTTTGTCTTACTACTATGTTTAGCAAATTTGTTTCATTTCATTACTATTTCTTTTTGTAAAAACAAGGCGCGATTAAGCGCCTTGTTTCAAATAAGCCAATCTACTAGCTTGTATTAAGCTTTTTTACTGTTGTCTACAAGAACATCGATTGCTTTACGGATGCGTAGGTCACCTTTGAGTGCATCAGTGCCACCCTGCATAGTAAGCATTGAACGAATTTGTTCTTCTTCCATGTTGTACATTGCAGCCATTTTAGAAAGTTCTTCATTCACTTCTTCTTCAGAAACTTCCACATTTTCAGCTTCAGCAATTGCTTCAAGAGTTAGGTTAGTACGCACGCGCTTTTCACCGTCTTCTTGCATTTGCTCACGAAGAGCTTTTTCATCCTGCCCAGAGAACTGGTAGTACATTTCAAGGTTCATACCTTGTTGTTGAAGACGCTGTTCAAATTCTTGAAGCATGCGGTCAACTTCTGCATCTACCATAGCGGATGGAAGGTCAATCTCGCTGTTTTCAGTAGCTTTTTCAATCAACGTGTCTTTCTTTTGAACATCAGCATCTTCTGCTTTTTGTTTCTCAAGATTTTCTTTCGTTGTTTTCTTAAGCTCATCAAGTGATTCTACTTCTTCGTTTACATCTTTAGCGAACTCATCATCAAGCTCAGGAAGTTCTTTACGCTTAATGTCGTGAATTTTAACTTTGAATGTTGCTTCTTGACCAGCAAGATTCTCAGCATGATACTCTTCAGGGAAAGTAACTGTTACTTCCTTCTCAGCACCAGCTTTCTCACCAATTAGTTGCTCTTCAAAGCCAGGAATGAAAGTGTTTGAACCAATTTCTAATGAATAGTTGTCGCCTTGTCCACCTTCAAATGGTTCTTCTCCAAGGAAGCCTTCGAAGTCGATTACTGCTGTATCGCCTTCTTGAAGTTCTCCATCTTCAACAACAACAAGCTCAGCTTGCTTTTCTTGAAGTGATTTAAGCTCTGCTTCCACTTCTTCATCTGTAACGCTTGTCTCTTGTTCTTCAACTTCAAGACCTTTGTATTCGCCAAGTTTAACTTCAGGCTTAACAGTTACTGTTGCTTTGAAGATCAAGTTTTGACCTTTTTCCATTTGCTCCACGTCTACTTCCGGACGATCAACTGGCTCGATACCAGATTCATCGATAGCTTCTGAATAAGCTTTAGGAAGAATAATATCAAGAGCATCTTGATAAAGAGATTCTACACCAAAACGCTTTTCGAAAAGAGAGCGTGGCATTTTACCTTTACGGAATCCAGGTACATTAACCTGTTTTACGACTTTTTTGAACGCTTCGTCCAGCGCACTATTAACCTCAGAAGCGTCTACTTCTACTGTAAGAACGCCCTGATTACCTTCAAGCTTTTCCCAATTTGCAGTCATTTACACATTACCTCCAACAATAAATATATTTCCACTAATCGAGCGTTTAAAAAAGATGACGCCTTTTGGAGTATAAAAGCGTCTGCTGTCTTTTAAACGGTCTCTTTTACTAGTAAATATGGGTTTGCAACCATTTTATTATAACATAGAACAGTTACTTTTCAACACATACGGTATGATTGTAAACCGCGTAACCATAGTACAGCTTACCTATGTTCCCGAATGATCGCAAGGCAAAACATTCTATTTCCATGTATTTCTACTCAAATGGGCGATAAAATGGCTGATTTTCGATGTTCATGATCCGATTTGCGGCCACCTCAAATTCAGAAGACCTAACTTCATAATAATCGCTAAGCTCCTCATTTAACAAGCCTTCACCATTCATTTCAGAAGCCACTTTATGAACAGCTGCCGCCCAAACAGCACTGTTCGATGGTTCGGCTTCAAATGGCGAAATGGCGAACAAATAATGCCACCAAATTTGCATACACATCTCAAAAAGAGCTGGATTTTTCTGTTCCACCACATGAGAAAGTTTCGATTTAACGCTTAAAGAAAAGTCCTGCAGAAAAATATCCTTCAATTCGGAAGGATTTACAGTAATTTCTCTTCCAAACTTATGTACGATAACTTCTTGATTCAACTCTTTTTCTCTTAACACCTGTAACACCAGGCTTTTAAGGAGGGGATCCTTATCTGTTGCATTTAAATATGTAAGATAAACTGGAATAGACTTTTTCTCATTAACAGCGCTCAGTTTCTGTATAGCCAACCACTGTTTTTCCGTCTTATCGCTTTCTAAATAAGCAATCAGCTTGTCTGCATCTTCCTCTTGGACAGTTTCAAACTCATCGTCAGAATCGATATCATAACTCGTCATTTGCCTGCTGAAATGCAATAGCTGATAGAGCGATTCCGCTATATTTGACGGAAGTTGATTTTCTTGCAATACCGCTTCGATCATCGTAACTACATTCTGATACTTTCCAAGCTGAACTAAAATTGATATGTATACTTGAAAAATGTCGTAATAGTCCCCGATACCCTGCTGCATCATTGTTTCACAGCGTTCAGATGCTTCTTTTAAATCGCCCATTTCAACCAGGCTTAGGACCATTCCAAAATTCCCTTGAGGATGATCTGGTTCGATTTCAAGTAGCTGACTAAAATGTTTATGTGCCTCTTTAATTTCTTTAGCTTTAAGTGCTGCCATTCCTTTTTCGACAAGTTTGCCTGCCACGTTTGGAAAATAAACTATTTTCCTCTCATGCTTTTCTTTATCCATGACGTAATCGCTCCACTCTCTTATATTCTCTATTAAAAGAGTTTACAGCAGGAAAGGCGCAGCTACGATTAGGTATCAGTTTATCAGTATCCACCTGTAAACTCAAGTTGAAGCACGTTACAGGTTCTATTCCCGCTTGCTTGTTATTTAACACGCTCTATTAGTAACGCACTACGATACGTGAATGTTCCCCTAAAAGCTAGTCACAGTACAGCACCGTTTCTGAACGTACTCATTAAAGTGTAAGCTATGTTAGGTTATATTGATGAAATGTCGTATTGGGCTCATTCAAGTGAAACCTTACTCTCACATGTTGAAAATAAGCCAAAAATCAACAACGTTCATCCACACAGCTCAAAATATAAAAAAAAAGCCATCTTATCACAATGATAAATGCCTTTACGATATAGTATGGTGTCCCAGGAGAGATTCGAACTCCCGACCCACAGCTTAGAAGGCTGTTGCTCTATCCTACTGAGCTACTGGGACATTGTTTAGTTTGTAGCGACATTTATTAATATAACGAATATCAAAAATAATGTCAATAGAAAAACAAGAAAAACACAGCCTTCGCTGTGTTTTTTCCTAAGTGAGAGAAAATATTTTTGAAAGATCTTCTACTATTTCCCCAGTTTCATCACGATACGTCACGCTAACATCATTTTCAGACCATTCTACAATCGCATAAGTTTGAATCGGCGGTTTTCTCGGAAGTTTGACACTACCAGGATTAAGAAACAGTGTTCCTTCCTCAAATACAGATAGGACCTCATGAGAATGACCAAAACAAACAAGATCCGCTTGTACTTCTTCAGCTTTATACTGCAATTTCATTAACGTCATTTTCGCATTATATAAATGTCCATGGGTCGTAAAAACAGTTTTGTCCCCTACTTTATCGACCGATTCATCTGGATAACGATGGTCATAATCACAGTTTCCACTCACTCTCACCTGAAAAGGTAGCATTTCAGATGCATCATAATCAAATTCTGAATCTCCACAGTGGATCATACATTCGACTTCATTTTGATGTCTCTCTACAAGATGCTGCAATTCTTCCTTAGAACTATGATTATCACTTACAACTAGAACTTTCATCTCACGTCACCTCTTCAATTTAGAGTCGAGTCATGAATGCTATGAATGTTAACTCAGGCAAAGAAGCCGTATATTCAACGAGTTCAAATCATTAGTTATCCATATGTTTTAAAATAAATTCTTAAATCCCTTTTCCAAACGATCAAGAGCTTGTCCTCTATGTGAGATAGCATTTTTTTCTTCAGGAGAAAGTTCAGCCATCGTTTTACCGTATGAAGGCAAGTAGAAAATCGGATCATATCCGAACCCGTAGTTTCCAGAACGTTCAAAAGCAATCGTCCCCTTGCATGAACCCGAAAAAATTTCCGTGTTTTGACCAGGGATGGCGACCGCTAGAATACATTGAAAAGAAGCTCCACGATCTTCTTCAGGTACATTCTTCATTTCTTCGAGAACTTTGTCCATGTTTGCTTCATCATTTTTATCGAGTCCTGCATATCTAGCCGAATAAACCCCGGGATCACCATCAAGTGCATCTATGACAAGCCCAGAATCATCCGCAATAACCGGTTGGTTTGTTAATTTCATAATGGCTTCGGCTTTTAGTACGGCATTCTCCGCAAAAGTATGACCAGTTTCTGCCACGTCAGGCGCTTCTTCGAGATCCAATAAAGAAATTACAGTAAGCTCTTCTGACTCGAACCTTCTCTTAAATTCTCTTACTTTACCTTCATTCTTTGTTGCAATAAGAAGTTTACGCATCCTCCGTAGAGTCCTCCTTTATTTTTGAAGCAAACTCACCGATCACCTCTGTTTGCTTCCGAATCAATTTCTCAACACCATCTTTACCTAGCGCAAGCATTTCATTTAATTGATTCATATTAAACGTTGCTTCTTCGCCTGTGCCCTGTAGTTCCACGAATTCTCCACTACCAGTCATAACAATATTCATATCCACATGAGCAGAGGAATCTTCCTTATAACAAAGGTCCAATAAAGCCGTTCCACCTTGATCAATTCCTACCGAAGTGGCTGCTAGAAAATCAGTTAATGGCATTTTCTTAATTTGTTTTCGACTCATACCTTTTTCTACAGCCAGTGCAAGTGCTACAAATGCGCCAGTAATAGAAGCAGTTCGAGTGCCGCCATCTGCCTGAATCACATCACAATCAATCCAAATTGTGCGTTCTCCAAGTGCTTCAAGGTCAACTACCGTCCGAAGGGCTCTTCCAATTAGACGCTGAATCTCCATTGTGCGACCAGCAACTTTTCCTTTACTTGATTCACGAATGTTTCTTTGTTCAGTGGCTCGTGGCAACATAGCATACTCAGCTGCAATCCACCCTTTCCCCTGTCCCCGCATAAAAGGTGGTACGCGATCCTCTATTGATGCAGAGCAAATCACTTTTGTATCTCCTACAGTAATTAATACAGAACCTTCCGGATGCTTTATATAATCTCTTTCAATATGTATCGCTCTAAGCTCATCTTCCTTACGTCCATCAATTCTCATACTCTTCCTCCTGTTCCCCATCTCTTTCATTACTAAATCATAACTATTTTAATAAAACTACCTTTAACCTTTTCAAGACTATGTTAATAAACGTTACTGATATTAGATAACCCATGAATCTAATCGTAATAAGCCTAACTAATCTTTATTTAAATAGAAAAAGAGGCAGTACACCTGCCTCTTAATCGTACCATATTCTATTTTAAAAACCCACTTTGTTAACGTCTTCTGGCCTTGAAACTGGTTCTGACAAAGCATTACCAGCTTCATCAATGACTTCTGGGTGACCATCAACAGTAATAGCTACTTCATTAATGCTTTCCTTCTCGGTTAACGAAAGAACCAGACTATTTATAATATCTTTCTGAATAACCATCTCTTCCGATCCAGTTAAGATCGCTTCATTAAAATCTAGCGTTAATAAGCCATCTTCCTCTTCAGCCTTCAATAATTTTACGTCTTTAGATAGTTGACTAAATAAGCCGGAATGAACTGCCGGTCCTTCCATTAGTCCTTTCAATACGCCTCGCACATCATCCGAGACGCCTTCCATGCGTTTCGTAACTGGGACGTAATATGCATAGTCTTCACTTTGAGCCATGAAATAGACGGTTACATCTTCACTATTGGAAACATCAACCACATTACCCATCTCATGGTTAATCCCATTTGCCCTGCTAACACTCTCTCCGATTGGCGTCCCATTCACAGGCATTTCCTGTTGATCATAGCCATTGATTTGAATTTTCACCTTCTCAATTCCGTCAAATTGAGTTAATGTCCAAGTGACAGCTTCAAGAATTTGTTTCTCATTTTCTGCAGCATAATCTTTAAACTCATTTGAGAAATCTACAACTACCGTTTCATCAACTTGATCAACGCCCTGGATAACAGTTCCAGCAGGCAACACAGCTTTAAAGCCGTTGGGAAGCATTTCTGTCACTGGACCATCAACAACAAGGTATTCTAACGCTTGTTTTGCAGCACCTTCTACGGCAGGAAGTTCAACGCTCTGTGGCACAACCATTCCATTGGCATCTAGTAAATAGAGCTGACGAGTCGTCATTCCAGTGGCTTCATCATCCGCCTCTTCACCCGTCGCTTCTTCTACTTCACCTTCTTTTGTAGCACCTGTCTCATTTTCCTCCATCTGTTCTCCATCTTTTACATAATCGACTTTAGGAGGATCGATTTCCTTTAATGATTTTTCAAAACCAAAACCGCAACCAGATATTGTTAATATACATGAAAGCAACAATAGCGCGAACCCAATTCCGCGTAAACGCATAGCTATCCCTCCCCGGATGGTTTGTACTACCATTTATACGAGTTATATTTCAATTTATACCTGAGTAATTTGAATAACTTGTTTTATCGATTATTAGGAGAGGTACGAGCTTCAAGAATTGGCTACGGTATTGAACCTTAGTGATTTCTAGAAATTTATTTTTGAAAAAATTATTTTTTGAGATAACTAAAAAACTCTAATCTTTGATAGATTAGAGCTCGATACGTTCAACATTAGCTACAGGATAATCCAGCCAATGGCTCGCAATCCTAGCGAAGTTGTCAATTGATCCAGTTGTAAGAAATGTATGCGATGGACGTTCATCACCTGTATATAAAAGTGAACTGTACTCTAGAATACCACTCACTTCATATGCTGTTTCATCGCCTGAACAAATAATGGCCGTATCGTCTCCCATGACTGATTGAATCACTGATTCTAATAATGGATAATGTGTACATCCTAATATCAGGGTATCGATTCCTTTATTCATCAATGGGGCAAGCGTGCTTCTGACAGTCTGATACGTTTCTTCACTGTTCAGATTTCCGGTTTCGACCAGCGGCACAAAGGGAGGGCACGCAAGACTTTCCACTTTAATATCATTATCAATAGCTTTAAGGGAGTACTCGTAAGCTCGACTTTTTACAGTACCAGTCGTTCCAATTACTCCAATATACTTATTCGTCGTTTCTTTCAAAGCACTTCTTGCTCCTGGGTGAATAACACCTCTTACGGGGATAGATAGTTCATCTTGAATCTCTTTAAGAACGACAGCCGTCGCAGTATTACAAGCAATAATGAGCATTTTAATATGGTATTGCTCTAATAGGTAATTCGTCATTTCCCAGGTGAACTGCCTCACCTCAGAAACCGTTCTAGGCCCATAAGGACATCTTGCTGTATCACCTAAATAAACAATTTCTTCTTTTGGTAGCTGTCGCATAATCTCTCTTGCTACCGTTAGTCCGCCAACACCTGAATCAATAACCCCGATTGGTTTCTTCAAAATATTTCGCCTCTCTACTTACCGGTCCAGTTAGTTCTTTTTCATTTCGTCATAAAGTAAATGCAAACTTTCTTCAAGTGCTTTTACTTGATCTCCCGAGAATTTCTGGGTAATGTTTTCCAAATAGACCTGTCTTTTATGAATCACTTTTTTAATTATTTCATTTCCCTTATCTAATATATGAATTCGTACGACTCGTCGATCGTGTGGGTCTTTCACTCGTTTTACTAGCTCCGTTTTTTCCATACGATCCACGAGATCCGTCGTCGTACTACAGGCAAGATACATTTTATTAGACAGTTCTCCAATTGTTAAA
The DNA here is from genome assembly GCF_041366475.1 of Pseudalkalibacillus sp. JSM 102089. Classification (NCBI taxonomy): domain Bacteria; kingdom Bacillati; phylum Bacillota; class Bacilli; order Caryophanales; family Fictibacillaceae; genus Pseudalkalibacillus; species Pseudalkalibacillus sp. JSM 102089. The sequence continues at coordinate 45,841 of NZ_JBEWYW010000004.1, read as the reverse complement.
TCACCGTATTCAGAAAGCCATTGGAGCGCAAGAAATTGAGGAGGTGTAATGGAAAATTCACTCAAAAGTTCCCGTCCATGTTGTTTAATAATACCAGCAACCATACGAAGTGATTTCTCTATATCAACAATTGACGCTGGTTCTCTTGTTAATTCTTCAGACATCTAGTCTCCCCCTTATAATATCTTACATTCTATTTTGATTGTAACCGATATGAATTGCAAGAGATGACTACTTCTAACTTCTTATTCATATGCCCATGTATAAGAAGTGGCGTAAAATACTTTCCTAATTCATCATTGCCCCCAAAAACGAATCATGAACATATGTAAAAAAAAGAAGAGCTATAGTTTCCTATAGCTCTTCCGTTGCGAAATGTTCTTGTACATAGGCAACCACTTCTTCATTTGTTGCAAGTGAAAGAATATGATCGATATGAGAAGAAATCTCTTCTTTAGATAGCTTCGTCATTTGACTTCTAGCAGGCAAAATCGAAGTAGCACTCATGCTGAATTCATCGAGTCCAAGACCAAGAAGGATTGGGATCGCAATCTGATCTCCCGCCATTTCACCACACATACCAGCCCACTTGCCTTCTTTATGAGCTGCATCAATGACCATTTTAACAAGTCTAAGAATTGCAGGATTATATGGTTGGTAAAGGTAAGATACCTTTTGATTCATACGATCAGCAGCCATCGTATATTGAATAAGATCGTTAGTTCCAACACTAAAGAAATCAACTTCTTTAGCAAAAACGTCAGCCATTGCCGCCGTTGCTGGTATTTCAACCATCATACCAATTTCAATATCTTCTGATACCTGAATACCTTCCCCGATTAGCTCCTCTTTAACAGAAAGAAGCATCTCTTTAGCCTGACGGAATTCACCGACAGTTGCAATCATAGGGAACATCACTTTCAAGTTACCGAAAACACTAGCGCGAAGAAGTGCACGCAGCTGAGTACGGAAAATTTCCGTTTCTTCCAGGCAAAGACGAATCGCACGGAACCCAAGGAATGGATTCATTTCTTTCGGAAGATTTAAGTAAGGTAGCTCTTTATCTCCACCGATATCAAGTGTACGGATTACGACAGGCTTACCATCCATTTTTTCAAGAACTTCTTTGTAAGCCTTGAACTGCTCTTCTTCTGAAGGCAATTCGTTACGGCCCATATATAGAAATTCAGTACGATAAAGGCCGACGCCTTCTCCACCATTTTCAAGGACACCTTTTACATCTTCAGGAGTTCCGATGTTTGCTGCAAGCTCAACATGTTTCTCATCTTTCGTTGTTGTTGGCTCATTAACAAGCTTCGCCCATTCTTGCTTTTTAGCTTCAAAGTGTTCTTTTTTCTTTGTATATTCCGCAATTTCTTCTTCAGAAGGATCAACGATCACATTACCATCGATACCATCAATAATAACTAGTTTACCTTCCACATCTTCAGAAGTAATAGTTTTCGTTCCAACAACAGCTGGAATTTCCATTGAACGCGCCATGATAGCAGAGTGAGATGTTCTACCACCAATATCCGTCGCAAACCCTTTAACAAACTGCTTATTTAATTGAGCAGTGTCAGAAGGAGTAAGATCTTCAGCTAGAACAATAACTTCATCGGTGATTGCACCCGGAGATGTAAACGTAACACCAAGTAAATGAGCCAGTACACGTTTAGATACGTCTCGAATATCAGCAGCACGTTCTTTCATATACTCATTATCCATGTTCTCAAACATGCTAATAAACATATTGGAAACTTCACTCATTGCACTTTCAGCATTTACTTTTTCATTATTAACTTTATCTTTCACTGCATTCAACAACTCTGGATCAGATAAAACGAGAAGATGAGCAGCAAAAATCGCTGCTTTATCTTCTCCGAGCTGTTCATTGGCGTGATTTTTAATGACTTCTAGTTCTTCTTTAGCACGATGAACGGCCGCTTCAAAACGTTCGATTTCAGCACCAGCATCAGTAATTGACTTTTGTTCAATTTCAAGTGCCGGATTTTCAAGTACGAACGCTTTAGCGATAGCAATTCCCGCAGAAGCGCCAATTCCAGTCAGTTGGTTAGACATTACTTGCCTAGACCTTCGTTTTCCATAACTTCAGTTAGTCCTGCAATCGCATCGTCAGCATCTGATCCTTCTGCTTTGATAGTGATTTCAGAATTTTGTTGGATACCAAGACTCATAACACCCATGATGGATTTCAAGTTTACAGACTTCCCGTTGTAATCAAGCGTTACGTCAGAGCTGTATTGACCTGCTTTGTTTACTAGTGCTGTCGCTGGGCGTGCGTGAATTCCTGATTCGCTTGTTACTGTGAAATTTTTCTCTGCCATTTTCAATTCCCTCTTTCAAATGTTATATTTTTTATTTTGATATTGTAATAATATCTTTGTCTTCCCGCGAAACAGTTCCTTCTTTCGAAAGATCAATTGTTTCTCCCTCTTCAAGGTTAGTAAATACAATAGGAGTAATAGTTGATGTTGCATTCTCTTTAATAAATGAGAGATCAACCTTCATAAGCTTCTGTCCTTGCTTAATCTCATCGCCTTCGCTAATGAATACTTCAAAACCTTCACCTTTGAGGTTAACCGTATCAATTCCAACGTGAATTAGAATCTCACGTCCATTAACAGACTCAATACCAATTGCATGCTTCGTTGGGAACACATTCATTATTTTGCCATCAACCGGTGCGACAATCAAGCCATCAGTTGGTTCAATCGCAAAACCGTCTCCCATCATCTTACCAGAAAAGACCTGATCAGGCACTTCTGAGATTGGCATAATCTTACCCTCTAGAGGAGAAATAAGATGATCAGCACCCTTCACTCCAGAAGGTTGCTCACTCTTTTCTTCTTTTTTCTCATCTTGAAGTGGCTTTGGTGTTTTTCCACTCATGATATCTCTGATTTGTCCTTTTAAACCATCGGACTGCGTTCCAAAAATAGCCTGAATGTTATTCCCTACTTCCATAACACCTGATGCACCAAGACGTTTCAAACGCTTCTTATCCACTTCGCCTTTATCTGAAACAGAAACGCGAAGTCGTGTAATACAAGCATCAAGACTTGTAATATTGCTTTCACCGCCAAGAGCTTGAAGCACATTGTAAGCAAGTGCTGTATTGTCCTGACCATCGTCAGCAATTTCATCCTCTTCATCTTCTTCTCGTCCAGGAGTCATTAAGTTAAACTTACGAATCGCGAAACGGAAGCCGAAGTAATAGATTAATGCGAATACTAACCCTACTGGTATAACAAGCCACCAGGCAGTTCTACCTTGAAGTACTCCGAATAGAAGGAAATCAATAACACCACCAGAGAAAGTCATACCAATTTTAACATCAAGTAAAGCCATTGTCATAAAAGAAAGACCTGCAAAAATCGCATGAATTCCAAAAAGGACTGGAGCTACGAATAAGAAAGAAAATTCAAGCGGCTCAGTTATCCCCGTTAAGAAAGAAGTAAGTGCAGCCGAGCCCATGATTCCTGCTACAACCGCTTTCTTTTCTGGTCTAGCTTCATGATACATAGCAAGCGCTGCTGCAGGAAGACCAAACATCATAAACGGGAACTTACCAGTCATGAATGTACCAGCAGTTAGCTCAGCACCATCTTTCAACTGTTCGAAGAAAATCTTTTGATCTCCTCGAATGATTTCACCAGCAGCATTTGTATATTGTCCAAACTCAAACCAGAATGGTGAGTAGAAAATATGGTGCAGTCCGAATGGAATTAACGAACGTTCAATGACACCGAATACAAATGCAGCAAGTGCTGGATTAGCATCAAGCATGTTGTGTGAAAAAGCATTTAGGCCAGATTGTACAGGTGGCCAAACGAAAATCATAATTACACCAAGAATCAAAGCTGAAACCGCCGTTGCGATTGGAACAAATCGTTTCCCAGCAAAGAAACCAAGATATTGAGGAAGTTGAATATTATAATACCGTTTATACATATAGGAGGCAAGAATACCGACTATAATTCCTCCGAAAACCCCTGTTTGTAATGTAGGTATACCAAGCACATTAGCATATGATGCGCTTTCAGCAACTTGATCAGCTGATACGCCTTCAAGTACACCCATTGTAATATTCATAACAAGGAAACCTACAATTGCAGCAATACCCGCAACGCCGTCTCCATCAGATAAACCAATTGCTACCCCAACCGCAAATAGTAGTGCAAGGTTAGCAAATACTATCCCACCAGACTCCTCCATAACAGTAGCAAGAAGCTGGAACCATTCAGCTGACAAGAACGGTAGTTTTTCAAGTAAAGTTGGATTTTGAAATGCATTACCAAAACCTAGCAATAGTCCGGCAGCGGGTAAAATTGCAACTGGAAGCATTAGCGCTTTACCAACGCGCTGTAAAACCCCGAAAGCCTGTTTAAACATGTGTTTTCCTCCTTTTATTTTTCCCCCAAAGAATTTGAATATAAAAAAGGCATGAGTGGACGGTATGACAACTCAATCAGGATATACTATACCCCAATCAGTTTTTGTCATTCCGGCTTCACTCATGCCTGATCGTATCAGTAACACGTTACCGTTAAGTATGAAATTATTTAGGAGAAAGCCTTTGCAAGTGCATCGTTAAGTAGACTGCTTCTGCATCAGGAAAATTCGTACGAAGTTCCTTCTGCATAATTTTAATCAACTTCCATGAAAGATTATAACACACTGGATATTCTTCTTTCAACACTTTTTCTAATCGTTCATGTGCTTCAACGGGTTGATTTAACTCACTGCGTTCAATCGCATGTCTCAGATGACGTACAAGACGCAAATAATCAATTCCTGTCCGACTAATTTCAATTCGAAGAGCTTCTTCAATAACTTTAACGAGTTGACTAATTAAAGCAGAATATTTGTTAAGTTTACCTACGCTTCTATTGGTAATGGCACTGTGAATATGTAACGCAACAAACCCAATCTCTCCATCAGGAAGAGCCACTTCAAGCTTATGATTAATTAACTGTATCACTTCTTCAGCAATTGTATACTCTTTTGGATACATTGTTTGCGTTTCAACTAGAAAAGGATTCTTTACATCCAATCCTTGACGAAGGCGTTTAATCGCAAAGGAAAGGTGATCCGTTAAGGAAACGTGGATATGCTCATCTAACTCCGCATCCAGCTTATCTCCGATTAACGAAATAGTATCATTCATCATGCCGATAAAAGATTCTGGGACATGTGGAACTAATAACTTATATTGTTCCTGCTCATGCTTATCTATAAGAACAAAATACTTGTCTACTTTAGATTCATCGAGTCTTTCGCCTTGTTTCTGATTGAAGCCAATCCCTTTTCCCGTTAAAACGACTTCATTATTATTCTCCGAAACGGCAATTACGACATTATTATTTAGAATTTTCTTTATTTCAAATTCACCATTCATGTTCAATTTCCCCTCATTAAACCGGTTTCATTTGTGATTATGAACGTACTAATGATAGTAAATAACAGATCGAACGTCAATGAGAAAACGTTCCAATAGATTGCCCCTTACTCATGTAATATAGTTGATATCATAATCTATTGCTTCATTTATAACAACCCGAAGATATTTTTCTATCTTCCTTTCATTTCATATGCCGATATTTTATTATGTCATTATCATACAAAAGAAAATCTACTCATAAGCTATGGTATTTGTATAAGTGTCTCTTCTTCGCATGAAACCATCTTGTTACATGCTTTTTTGTTATCTTAACATACTATTCATTCTTTTTTTATTTTAACCTACTCACTTCATAGACTGACCTCTATGAATTCCTCTTAATTACTCTTTATCATGAATTACAAGTTCCTATGTATCTCATTCTTTTTCACTGAATGACATTTAACTCGAACGAGGAAATAATCTAGAATTTACAGTATAAGCAAGCATGACGTTACACAAAAGAAAAAACCGGCTTTTAAGCCGGCACAGTTTTATATTTCTAATTCTCCCAGTCGAAGCAATTCGACAACAGCCTGAGAACGCCCCTTTACCCCCAGCTTTTGCATCGTGTTCGAAATATGGTTCCGAACTGTTTTTTCGCTAATAAACAATTCTTCTGCTATTTCTCTTGTTGTTTTGTCTTGAACAAGCAATTCGAAAACTTCTCTTTCTCTTTTGGTTAATAGTGGCTTTGGTCGGTAGTGGTTCCCTTTCAACATTCCACCCTCCTCGATAGGGCAACAAAGCAACTTCGATTGAAATTATATAGTCCATACAATATATGAATTTCTATCTTACGTGTTACATTAATTCACACATTGCATAAAAACAGTTTAGAGAATTTATTATGACAACCTTCGTTCTTCTTCATCATTTCCTGAGAAATATCGTAATAAGGTTTTATTCTATTCATAAGACTTGGCTCTGTTAATGAACGCTGTTGATTTTAGAGTCATTTAAGTTCTGTAATGATCAACCGCTTCGCGGAAAAAATCGAGAATCATCAGTATAAGCTAACATAGCTTAAGTATTATCTGAAACTAAAAAAAGACCCCCTTGCAGGGGATCTTTTCCTAGTGATCACTTCCAAAAAAGTTTTTGAACGTTTGAAGTGACGTTGCTCTATTCATTGCAGCAATAGAAGTTGTTAATGGAATTCCTTTCGGACAAGATTGCACACAGTTTTGTGAGTTACCACAATGCCCAAGTCCACCCTCTCCCATTAAGCCTTCCAGACGCTCCTCTTTGTTCATCTCACCTGTTGGATGTGAGTTGAATAATCGAACCTGTGAAATAGCAGCCGGTCCAATAAACTCCGAGCGACTATTTACGTTCGGACACGCTTCAAGACAAACACCACATGTCATACATTTAGATAGTTCATATGCCCACTGTCGCTTATTCTCAGGCATCCTCGGACCAGGTCCAAGATCATAGGTACCATCGATCGGAATCCATGCTTTCACTTTCTTAAGTGCATCAAACATTCTGCTTCGATCTACAGCAAGATCTCGCACAACCGGGAATGTGGTCATTGGCTCTAAGCGAATTGGTTGCTCAAGTTGATCTAGTAAAGCAGTACAAGATTGACGTGGTTTTCCGTTAATGACCATCGAACAAGCTCCGCATACTTCTTCTAGACAACCCATTTCCCAAATAACAGGTGTAGTTTTCTCACCGTTTGCATTAACTGGATTACGACGGATTTCCATTAAAGCAGAAATAACATTCATGTTTTGACGGTATGGAATCGTAAACGTTTCTTCATATGAATTAGATTCAGGTCCATCCTGCCTTTTTATCTTAAGTGTAACAGTTTTATTCTCACTCATCATTTATCCCCCGCTTTCTTCTTAGAATAATCGCGTTTACGAGGTGGAATTAATGATGTATCTACTTCTTCATAGTAGAATTCTGGTTTGTTGTTTACTGCATCGTATTTAGCCATTGTTGTTTTAAGAAATTCTTCATCATTACGCTCAGGGAATTCAGGCTTGTAGTGAGCACCGCGACTTTCGTTACGGTTTAATGCCCCGATTGTAATTACCCGTGCCAACTGTAGCATGTTAGATAATTGTCGAGTAAATGAAGCCCCCTGATTACTCCACTTGGATGTATCATTAATATTGATGTTCTCGTAACGCTCCATCAACTCTTGAATTTTCTCATCTGTTTCCTTTAACTTGTCGTTATTTCTTACAACCGTTACGTTAGCTGTCATCCATTCGCCAAGCTCTTTATGAATTTGATAAGCATTCTCTGTTCCATTCATCTTCATGATTGCGTCCTGCTTTGCCTGCTCTTCTTGTTGATGCTTTTCAAATAATGAAGAAGAGAGATCCTCAACCGTTGCTTCTAATCCATTAATATAGTCAACCGCATTTGGACCAGCAACCATGCCACCATAAATAGAAGATAATAGCGAGTTTGCTCCAAGACGATTGCCACCGTGTTGAGAATAATCACATTCACCAGCAGCAAATAGCCCAGGAATATTAGTCTGCTGGTTAAAATCTACCCATAAACCACCCATTGAATAGTGTACAGCAGGGAAAATTTTCATAGGGACTTTACGAGGATCGTCACCCATGAATTTCTCGTAGATTTCAATAATACCGCCAAGCTTAACATCAAGCTCTTTTGAATCTTTATGTGAGAGGTCAAGGTAAACCATGTTCTCACCATTAATACCAAGCTTTTGACTTACACATACATCAAAAATTTCTCTCGTAGCAATATCACGCGGTACAAGGTTTCCGTATGCTGGGTATTTTTCCTCTAGGAAATACCATGGTTTACCGTCTTTATACGTCCAAACGCGGCCACCTTCGCCACGTGCAGATTCACTCATAAGACGAAGCTTGTCATCACCAGGGATTGCCGTTGGATGAATTTGAATAAATTCCCCATTGGAATAAATAGCCCCTTGCTGATAAAGCGCACCAGCAGCAGAACCTGTATTAATAACAGAGTTTGTACTCTTACCGAAGATAATACCAGGTCCACCTGTCGCCATAATAACCGCATCTGCTTCAAAACTTCTTATTTCAGAAGTTGTTAAGTTTTCACCCACAACTCCTCGGCATACACCTTCCTCATCTAAAATAGCGGAGAGAAATTCCCATCCTTCATATTTTGTAACGAGGCCTGCTACTTCATGGCGACGAACTTGCTCATCAAGCGCATATAGAAGCTGTTGCCCGGTTGTTGCACCAGCAAAAGCAGTGCGGTGATGTTGTGTTCCACCAAAGCGTCTGAAATCTAGTAGACCTTCTGGTGTTCTGTTAAACATTACGCCCATACGATCCATTAAGTGAATGATACCAGGCGCTGCATCACACATTGCTTTTACTGGAGGTTGATTTGCAAGGAAATCGCCTCCATAAACTGTATCATCAAAGTGCTCCCAAGGAGAATCTCCTTCTCCTTTTGTATTAACAGCCCCGTTAATTCCCCCCTGCGCACATACAGAGTGAGAACGTTTTACTGGAACGATGGAAAGAAGATCTACTTGCATTCCAGCTTCCGCAGCTTTGATGGTAGCCATCAAACCTGCAAGGCCGCCTCCAACTATCACTAATTTACCTTTACTCATAAGAACAGTTCCCCCTTAAATGCTGGCTCTGTCTGAAAGTTATGTATCAGACGTGGTGAAGACAGTTCACTTTCTTAAACAAATGCAAATAATGCGCGCATGCCAACAACTGAAAGTGCAACGAAAATGACCATTGTTACGTATGTCATCGTACGCTGTGATTTTGGTGTTACTGTGAAGCCCCAGCTTACAAAGAATGACCATAAGCCATTTGCGAAGTGGAAGACAGTACCAAGTACACCAACGATGTAAAAGATCATCATTCCTGGATTAGACAAGATATCAGCCATCATTTGGAAGTTTACTTCTGCTCCCATCGCAGCCTGTATTCTCGTTTGCCAGACGTGCCAAGTTACAAATATTAATACGATAACGCCAGAAATCCGCTGCAAATAAAACATCCAGTTACGTAAATAGCCATATCGACTTACGTTGTTTTTGGATTGAAACGCGATATAAACGCCGTAAATCGCATGGAATAAGAGCGGTAAGAAAATAACGAAAATTTCAAGCAAATACCTGTAAGGAAGGCTCTCCATAAAATGAGCTGCGTCATTAAACGCCTCGGGCCCTCTTGTTGCAAAATAGTTAACAGTAAGATGCTGAGTAACATAAAGTCCGAGCGGAATTACTCCTAGAAGCGAATGCAATTTTCGGCTTACAAAGTCTCGACTTGCGGCCATGTTTTGTGTGTCCCCCTTTTAAGTTGTTAAGCTACCATCTGCCAGTGCATTTTTTCTAATAAAGAAGTCTTTGCATGCACAGAAATCATCGCTTTCTGTCGATTATATTGTGACATACCCATTGTACTCCCATCATTTAGGACCGTCAAGAAAACGTGTACATTTAGATTTTTCAAAATTCCCTTACAACACCTGCGTATATCTCAATTGAATACGCTTTCTATATAAATAAATTCTATCTATGGTTCTATGGAGGATTTGTCGATAAAACGTTATAATTATTTTGTAGAAAAGCTGGGAGGAATTTATGTTTAAGAAGCGCACAAACTCGATTGATTATAGTCATGAAATAGAAACAACTGCTTTTGGATATGAATTTTATAGAGAAGTTCTTATTCCTGAACTTCTTGGAAGTGAACAGCCGGCTGTTTTATATTGGACTGGAAAAGAAATGGCCAGGCAATTCCCGCTCTCCACTCGAGAAGAGATCGAGGATTTTTTTCAGCGTGCTGGATGGGGTAAATTATCAATTGCACAAGAAAAAAAGAATGAAGTAACGTTTGATCTTCAGTCAGCTCTTATCACTGAGCGAAGAAGTACTAGTCGAAATGCTTGTTATCAACTTGAAGCAGGTTTTCTTGCTGAACAATATCAAAATATGCTTCGTTGCATCGCTGAAGCCTATGAAACTGATAAAAAGAATGAAATTCAATTCACAGTAAAATGGGACCCAAAAGATCAGATTGAATAAAAAGGAGACCACATGTGGTCTCCTTTTTGATTACATTTGTTTAACAGGGGTTCTTTCATCTAGTTGAAATTTATCGTGTAGCGACTCAATAGCATAAATCATTTTGTCTTCTGGAACGATCGTTGACACTTTGATTTCTGATGTACTCACCATCTTCATTTCTACCCCGTGTTCAGCAAGCACTTCAAACATTTGTGCCGCAACACCAGGGTTAGAAATCATACCTGATCCTACTATCGATACCTTAGCAAGTTCTGATTCGTGATAAATATGTTCGTAGGGAAGTTTCACTTTAATGCGACGGAGCACATCAAGAGTTAATTCAAGAGAGGCAGTTTCAATTGAAAATGAGATACTCGTTGTATTTTTCTCTCCTGTACTTTGAATGATCACATCTACATTAATACCATTTGCCGCAAGAGATGAGAACAAGGAAGGAAGTGTTGTAATCTCATTCGGCAAACCCGAAATTGTTATTTTCGTTACGTTACTTTCAAAAGCCAGACCTCTAACCACCAAATTTTGTTCCATTGATACGACCTCCTCAATTAGCGTTCCAGGTTCATTCGTAAAGCTCGAGCGGACCTCAAGCAAGATGTTATAGTTTTTTGCAAACTCAACCGCTCTAGGATGTAAGACACCAGCCCCAAGGTTAGCAAGTTCAAGCATTTCATCATAAGAAATCGTAGAAAGCTTTCTTGCACCCTTCACATATCGAGGATCTGTCGTATACACACCATCTACATCTGTATAAATTTCACAACGATCCGCTTTAAGAGCTGCTGCAATCGCCACAGCTGTTGTATCGGAACCACCTCGCCCTAGCGTTGCGATGTCAGACGTATCAGTTAGCCCCTGGAATCCTGCTACTATCACAATTTTTCCCTCAGCAAGGTGTTGATTCATACGTGAAGCATCAATATCGAGGATTCTTGCATTGCCGTGTAGCGACTCTGTTTTAATTCCTGCTTGCCAGCCAGTCAATGAAATGGCATCGTACCCTTCTTCATTTAATGCCATTGAAAGAAGCGCTGTTGTCACTTGTTCTCCAGTCGTTAGAAGCATATCAAGCTCTCTTGCAGACGGTGTAGCTGTTATCCCTTTTGATAATCCTAAAAGCTCATCCGTTGTTTTGCCCATCGCTGAAACAACCGCAACAACCTCATCTCCATTATTTACAGCTTCCATAAGCCTTTTGGAAACATTTTTGATTTTCTCAACATCTCCAACAGACGTGCCTCCGAATTTCAATACGCGTAGTCCCACTCTCTCCATCCTTTCTTTCATGCAGCTCGTTATCCCTCATAGTGCGTTAATATCGCACGTTACAAACACTCACTAACTAAGAGTCGAAATGGATATTAAAAACTCGGCCACTCACCAGATTGAAATAGCGATAGCCTTCATTTTTTTATACTTTAAACCTGTAAAGCGTTTATTAAAGTATAAAAAAACAACAATGAGAAAAACCTCACTGTTGTTTTCAGAACAAATCCAAGAAAACGTCCCTTTGTGAGATAGTTCTCCATCCAATTCCCGGGTAGGTATTGGATGACAGCTCTGCACTTATTCAATACAGATCCAGCTTCAGACGGATAAGCGTCTTTCCACTTCGGCAAATCCCCCTTTCAGCTCCTATCACTGAGTCTTAACACTCTTCAGTAAGCTTACTGTTGGTTTTTGCGCCTCTACCATCACTTCAACTTTCGAAGTGTGGAACTATTAAATTTCACTCATTATAACGAACTTACGTGAATGCCGCAACATGTTCTTACAAATTAGTTTGATTGACTTTCAAATCGAGCGATTACTTCCTCTGCAACATTCATTGGTAGTCCTGCGTTGTGTAAGTCTTCAACGCTCGCTTCTTTCATCTTTTTAATCGATCCAAAATGATTTAGCAGCTTCTTTTTTCTCTTCTCTCCGATACCGGGAATATCGTCAAGACTTGACTTAAGCATCGATTTCCCTCGAAGCTGTCGATGAAACGTAATCGCAAATCGGTGTACTTCATCTTGAATCCTTTGCAACAGGTAGAATTCCTGACTATTTCTTGGTAGATAAACAGCCTCTGGAGGATCACCAATAAGAAGATGAGACGTTTTATGTTTCTCATCTTTCGTCAGCGAACAAACCGGTATGTCTAGACCAAGCTCATTCTCGAGCACATCCTGTGACGCCTGTATTTGAGCTATTCCGCCGTCAATAATAATTAAATCAGGAAGCGGACCATTTTCCTTAAGCATTCTTGAATATCTTCTTCTCACAACCTCTTTCATAGAACCTACATCGTTTGGTCCTTCCACAGTTTTGATTTTGTACTTGCGATACTCATTTTTCTTTGGCTTTCCATCAAGAAAAACAACCATAGCGGATACAGGGTTCGTTCCCTGAATGTTCGAGTTATCAAAAGCTTCAATTCTAAGTGGAGCTTCTATATTAAGCTTTTCTCCCAAGTTTTCAACAGCATCAATCGTTCTTTTCTCGTCGCGTTCAATTAATGAAAATTTCTCATTAATGGCAATGGTCGCGTTCTTCATTGTAAGCTCCACAAGCTCTTTTTTCTTGCCTCGTTTTGGCTGATGAACAGGAATTTGTAGAAGTTCTTCTACCATCTGAGCATTAACCTCCTGAGGAAGCAGTACTTCTTTTGGCTTAGGATGATTTTGTTGAAGATAGAACTGACCGATATAAGTTAAAAAATCTTCTTCGGCATCATTATAGAAAGGAAAAAGAGAAACATCTCTCTCAATTAACTTCCCTTGTCGTACAAAGAAAACTTGAACACACATCCATCCTTTGTCGAAACTATAACCGAAAATATCCCGATCAATACCATCGTTAGATTGGATCTTTTGCACTTCCATAACTTTATCAATATGAAACATTAAATCGCGAAACTCTTTTGCTCGCTCGAAATCCATGTTCTCAGATGCTGTGGTCATCTTTCTTTCTATGTCTTCTTTAACTTCCTGGTGACCTCCGTTTAGAAAACGCGTAATCCCGTCAATCATCTCTTTATTTTGCTCTTTAGACACGTCGTTGACACATGGAGCCAGACACTGGCCTATATGATAATAAAGACAGACGCGATCAGGCATTTTACGACATTTACGTAAAGGATATAGTCTGTCCAAAAGCTTCTTTGTTGCACTAGCTGCATAAGCATTCGGATATGGTCCAAAATACTTACCTTTATCTTTTTTTATTTTACGTGTCGTAATTAAGCGGGGCTGTTCTTCTGCCGTTATTTTTATATAAGGATAGCTTTTATCATCTTTAAGCATCACATTATATTTCGGATCATGTTTTTTGATTAAATTAAGTTCAAGTATAAGAGCTTCAAGATTTGTGGAGGTTACGATATACTCAAAATCACGTATTTCACTTACAAGCCGCTGCGTTTTTCCGTCGTGTGATCCACTAAAATAAGATCTGACTCTATTTTTTAGCACCTTTGCCTTCCCAACATAAATAATCGTTCCCTGGCGATCTTTCATTAAATAACACCCGGGCTGGTCAGGAAGGATCGCTAGCTTATTTTTAAGATGTTGTTCCATGCTGCCTCACCTCACTACTCCTTTTCAAGGCGTATCTATGTTCCCCTCTCATTGTAACACATTACCTCAATTTTCTATTATCTTAAGAACTCATATAAAACAATGTCATGATAGACAGGATCATACAATATGGAGGAATGGAATTCTTTGACCTTTTTGATTTGACCATCCATCGATATATTTTGCTTCTTAAATCCATCGAGAACCTTTCCTGTTAAAAATACGCGATGGTCATCGTAATATTGAAGATCAGATAGAAAGTTTGAATACGTATAAATTTGTTCGTGTTCAAACGACACCTTATTATAGGACATTACCCTAGTTTCTTCCCAAGTATACACAATAACTGGCTCGTTAAATTGCTCTACATAATCCATCAATTGATAAACAGCTGCTGGATCGTTGGCTTCTTTCATAGTTGAATAGGAAACAATTGATTGTATGCTAATTATTACGGTTAAACCAAGCATTATTTTTGTAGAGTTATTCCCCTGTCTTCTTAATCCTATCCAGAGAAAGCCAAGCATTATGATCCCAGGTAGAGGCAGGATATGTCTTGGCTTATCGATGTTTTGCGCCAATAGCGCCCATAGAAAATAGCTCAATGCCATAGCGACAAATGCCCAGCCAAACCATGAAATTTCTCGTAAAGTTCTCCCCCTATTTTTCACCCCTTGGAAGATCATGAACGTAAACAAGGTTAGATATAGTAGTAAAATCGTTAGCGCTTGACCGCTAAGACCTGTCCAAACTATGTTATTCAATATCAGATGTGATATTCGTTCCAAAAGTGGGGCTGAGGCTGAAACCGCCGTACCACCCCACTCTTCAAAGTGACCTTCAGAAAACCCAAAGGCTAGCTGTAAAAATGCAGCTACGCCACCTTCAGAAACAGCTAACCCCCCTACCCAAATTAATTGAAAGATAGCGGCTATACCGACCTGTGTTAGTAAAAATGAACTATAGGATTTAATGGACTTATGCTGCTTTTTTCTCTGTATTAATAGTAGTAGAAGGCCAATACCAAAAGGTAAATAAGATAAACGAACTCCTAAAAGTAAACTAAACAAAAAAGAAGCGACAACGATGCTCATGAATGAATGTTCGCGATGAAATGCTTTTTGCAAGCTCCATAAGTACCACCATAGAATAGCAACCGCCGCCGCCTCGCTCATCGGTTGAATGGTTAACACATTGACAAATACTATTGATTGAATTAGAGCTACTGATGCCATGCTAAGTGTTTTTGAAAGAAAAGAGCGACTAACCGTATATACTGGATACATAGAAAGTAACATTAATACTCCATTCCATAACGCTAAAGCCTCAACGGGATTTCCTATCCATTCATTTAACAACATCCCACCTAGAATAAAATAGGGATATCCAGGAAAGTGAGGTTGCATGGCGAATAAATCAAATCGATTTAGGGCGAGTGAGAAATCGACTTGATCCCAAGAACGTGGTAACTCAGTTGCATAGGCGATTCTCCACCAAGCAATCAACAGGATACTGCTCATTGAAATAAGCCAGATGAGTATTTTAATGCTTCTAGCTCGTATAAGGTATCTACCTGATCGATCCAATCCTAATCATCCTTTATAATTCTTGATATGGGTCATACATTGATCTATCCTTTTTAAATATTCCCGATGAAAAAAAGTACAAGGCGAAGAGTTTCGCCTTGCACTTTGGAAGTTTATTTAACTGTTGATTGTTTCATTTCGTTTGTCGCTTTAAAAATCGCTTTACTCGGTTCTTTCACTTCTGATTTTACAGGTTCATTCTTTGAGTTCACAAGAAGATAAATCACTGCAAAATAACCAACGTACGCGATGATTTCTTCAATAGAAGGCATTGAAGAGTATCCGAACAACGCTTTAAAGAAAATTCCAATGTCCCCTGAGAGAAGAGGTGCCACACCTTGATCACGAACATAATGCGCGTAGTCAATTGGATGTTCTGGCAAGAACCATGTAAGATCGTATACGTGAGGCATTATGCTACCAATTAGTTTAATATCCTGCATCATCGAAATGCCCTGTACAAATAACCCACCGGCAATAAGTACAATAAAGATTCCAGTAATCTTAAAGAACGATTTAAGCGGAATGCGCATCGTGCCCTTAAAGAAAAGGTACGATACAGCGGAAGCAATCAAGATTCCAGTAATCGCTCCCCATCCTTCAAATCCTTTACCAATATCGCCACCAGTAATGGCAGCAAAGAAAAATACCGTTTCTACACCTTCACGAAGAACAACGAGGAAAGAATGAATGACCATGCCTATCACGTTCCCCGTTGTGATGTATTCCGTCATTTTTCCTTCTGTCTTTCCTTTAAGATTACGACTATGCGAAGCCATCCAAAATACCATTTGAGTTAATAATACGGCGGAGATTAGCATAATAGAAATTTTCAGGTAAATCTCGCTTCCCATCGCTGCGAACCCGGTGAAAACAACCTGGAACAACATGGCTACCCCTACACTTGCCACAACAGCAAGCCCAGCACCTAACCAGACATATTTATTATACTGGCACTGTCCCATTCGTTTCATATAGGTGGTTATGATTCCAATTATGAGAAGCGCTTCAAGTACTTCCCTGAACATGATCAGTAATGCCTGAATTTCCATTAAACTTTCCCCTTTCCGTAAACAAAGATTTTAGGAGCGTCGGCGTTTTCTTGTTGTGTAAATCACTACTCCTGCAATCACAACGATGAGAATAACGATTGGCAGCCAATTTGATAGCTGACCGAGATCAGTCCAATCTGTTTTTTTACTACCAGCGCTTTCATCCTCAGTTGCACTTTCTCCAAAGTGCCCAATTTCCACTGATTTCATATCAAAATGATTTTTTAGTCCATCAAGTATAACTTTCTTACTTTCAGCGTATTTCTCTTCATCTGATTCTTTCTCCCCCACTCCGAAAAGGCCAGGGTTACCAAGCGAATCAAGCAAGACCTCAAATTCATTCTTTATCTTTTCATCAAGTTCTGGATTCGTTTGTTTCACCACGGGAGAGAGCGTTTTATATGTGGCATCTGCCTTGCCAACTAGTTTTCTAGTTGTATCATATTCTTCAAAATCTGTTTCAGCGTTTTCAAGTCGACGTGATATATTTAAGACCAGGACTTGCTGCATATTCGTTATCACAGCTTCCTTCTCTTCGTTGTCTAGCTCATTTTGAACAGCTTGAACCGCATCGTCACCCATATGTAATTGAATTTCATCTTTAACGGAAGCAAAAATTTTATTCGCTTCTGCAAAGTTCGGAGGAGATTCATTAAGTTTTGCAGACATTTCACTGTATGCTTCAGCTACTTTCTCTTCGGTAGGGTCACCATAAGAGTATGCACTGGCAAGATCAGGAACTGCTAGTATACAAATTAGCGTCATTATTAATGCTGATGACAGAATACGTTTTATCATTTGAAATATCCTCCTCATTGATAATGATAATGATTATCACCATTGAAGTCAATAACAGATCAGCAATTAGTGTGACTTTTCTGCCACCATACTTGTCGTGTGTCCAGGCAAGATTTTATGCGCACTATAGTCAATCGCCACCTTTTGAACTGGTCGCATCATTTCTTTCAAAATAGCAGGTAATACAGATGTTAAATACGCTTTAAACTTAATATATGATTCACCAGTAGATCGAACCTGGTACGTAATTGGAACTTCTTTAACTCTAAATCCTTTTCGAACAAGGTTCAAAGTAATGACCTGTGCATAGTTGTAGTCATGAATGATTTCTCCATGCTCCATAGCTTGTCTAGAGAAAACTCTCATCCCAGACTGACCATCATAAATCCACCTTTGTAAAAGAAAGGACTGAATAAATGTAAAACAATAATTGCCTAAACGACGATGAAGTCGCATCCCATCAATCGTACCTTTAAAACGAGAACCCATCACGTAGTCTGCCTCCCCTTTGAATAGAGGTTCGAGGAGGTCAGCTAATTGCCAGGCAGGGTATTCATTATCCGCGTCAAGCATCACACCTATGTCAGCACCTAATTCTACTGAATAGGAAAGCCCCTTTCGAACTGCGGCACCAAGACCTTGATTGTTATCAAAAGAATAAATATAGTTAGCTCCAGCCTTTTTGGCTACTTCTACTGTTCGATCTGTTGAGCCATCATCGATTACAAGAACGCTCACCTGAACAGAAGGATGAATACTCCTGGGAATTTGCTTAATCACTTCTCCAATGGCATGCTCTTCATTATGCGCGGGTAAAAAAACAATCACATGCTGTTTCATTTGATAATGTCTTCCTTCCTATCCTGAAGCGCTTCTTCTAGTATCGCTCCTCTACTATGTGAAGGGATTGGGGAACCTAATAAATGAGCAACGGTTGGCGCTACTGAAGTAAGGCTATGTCTTTCTTCTACAATTTTCCCCTTTTCGATAAATGGCCCATTCATAAAAAATGGAACAAATCGTTCTCCTTCATCAAGATGACCATGTCCCCCAATGCCATCTGCTTGTCCATGATCTGCACAAACAATGAGAGTTGTATTTTCCATAAACCCATTCACTTCAAGAAAACCAACGTAATCTTCCACTAATTTATCAGCTTCTTCAATTTTTTGAATGTAATCATCATACAAGACTCCTCTCGCATGACCAGTTTGGTCGGTCCCAATAAGCTGTACAGTGAAAAAGTCAGGGTTTTTATCTAACATAATCTGACGAGCCCCCTCCATAATTTTCGTATCAGCCACATCGTTATTCATAACTGCCGTTACAGTATCTACGTCATCTCCCATAGCGTCAACAAGGTGGGCAATACCGAGTAACCTTCCTGTCTTCCCAACTTTTCTTAACGAATCAAAGATCGTCTCTACTTTCACTCCAAGATTCCAAACCATATTGGACTTAATACCGTGCTCCAGAGGATATGTACCTGTCATCATCGAGGAGAAGCAAACAACTGTACGCGCAGGGTATACCGTCTCCATTTGACTGTATTCTGTCCCATTTTTCTTTAATGAATCAAGAAAAGGCGTATTGGCTTCCTGGAATCGCTCTTTTCGCATTCCATCGATTACAATCATAATGACACGCTCATTAGTCGACGTAGGTGGTACAGCTTTCGTATAATCTGATTTAATTGCGGGCTTCCAGTCAAATAAGTAATGGTGAAGAATAAAACTAAATAACCAAATTCCTGCATAAAAGAAAACAAGAGTCGTCCATTCAAAAGTCATTTCATTCTTTACTGAAGAGTCAATAACCATCACCCATAATGGTAGAATTAATAAAAACTTCGGAAGTTGTTCTTGCGCGTTACCACTAGTAGAATCACTATTCTTAAGCACTAACTTCCAAAAACGAGTGAAGTTAAGCCAGCTCGTTCCAATTCGAAGATGGTAATAGAATGTTCCCCAGAAAAAGACAGTAAAGAAAAAATAGATACCTACACCTAGCATGGCTACTTGAAGTGAAAATGAATCAAAAATAAGCAGGTACCCAATTAGAGGCATCCATAAATAATTTCTTAAAAATAATGGGTAATCATAAACGTAGTAGAGTACTAAAAGAGGCAATACGACGCCAAGTCCAACAAAGAAAGCCTCCCAGAACTCTATAGAAGCCCATTGAGAAATGTAAAATAACAATATTGTCCCTGTAACAAAGATTGGTGTAAATGGCTTACCTTCATTTAATAGATTCCAGCATCTTGCTGCTATCTTTTCAAAGCCTGAAGCTTGTTTCATGAGGTTTCTCCTTTCTTATTCATAAACGACTTCAACTCCTGTAATCGAAGAGGATAAAGATAGAACGCCACTAATCCAGCGCCAAAAGAATAAATATACTTAAATGCATGCGTAACAATCGCAATTGAAAGGGCTTCTTCCCATCTGAAACCTACCCGATTAAGTGAAAAGCTCATCACACTTTCGTAAGTCGCAAAGCCACCTGGAGCTAATTGAAAGACACCAGATCCGACTGATAATGATGTAACCCACATGGCATCTGAATATGTAAATAGATGACCAATAAGACTCGCTACGCTAAAAACGACGATTCCTTCAGCTACCCAGCTTATAAAAGATAGCGTTAGAACAAGCACCATATGTGGTGAACTTACAAGAGTCTGCATGGTTGTTAACTGCTTATAAAAAAAAGAAGCAGCGTGATGTTTTTTCAGATAGATAATCAGCCCACCAACGGTAACACCAAAAATAACTAGCGCGGTTATGAAAAAGGTCAGGTTGATATCAATCCCCATCAGGTCCGCCCCAATAACTGAAAAAACCCCTAACCAGAAGAGGTCAATTAACCTTAGAACGAGCACTGATTGAATAGCGATTCCCCATCGCCCTTTTTGTTTCTGCGCAAGCACTCCCATACGCACAGCCTCTCCGCCTTTAAAAGGAAGTAGATGGTTAAAAAAGAGACTATAAAAAACCCCTGCTAAATAAACCCTAATTGATATATTCTTATCAACAAGTAATCGCCAGCACCAACTACGTAATAAAAAAGAACATGTATATCCAGTGATCATAGCGATTAACCACCATGGTTCACTTAGCAATTCAGAGGTAAGAGCTAAAAGACTCGACAGATTAAATTCTTGAAAAAGAAGAAATACAAATGAAATGAATAGGCCAATTCCAAATGACCACTTTAATAAGCGTGATATTTTTTTGCCCATTCGATTGTCCTTCTTAATCCTTCCTCAAACTTCACCTTCGGAGTATATCCCAATTCTTCCCTAGCCTTACTAATATCGCTCCATGTATGCCTTACATCCCCTGGACGAAACGTTTCATCAAGTATTTTCGCATCGGGAAAATAGACACCAAGCGAAGTAATAAGTTCATTAAGCTGAATCGGCGTACCCGAACCGAGATTATAAATCTCTGATATTCCTTTTTGTTCGAATGCTAATGTTATACCTGTAACTATGTCATCAATATACGTAAAGTCCCTAGACTGGTCACGATCATAAACAATGATTTCCTTCCCCTTTATTAACTTATTAATAAATAGAGGAATCGCCATATCGGGACGGCCCCATGGCCCATACACTGTAAAAAATCGTAAAACCGTTAACTTAAAGCCGTAAAGCGATTGATACGCATGGCAAAAAGATTCTGCTCCAGCTTTAGCAGCTGCATACGGAGACTTCACTTTGCCATTTGCCTCATATTCTAACACCGGGCCATTCTCACGATTGCCGTATACTGATGAAGAAGAACCAAATAAAACATGGGGGACTCCCGCTTCACCCGCAGCTTTTAATACATTTACCACTACTTTGATATCTTGATCAATATAGTCATGTGGATGTGTTAATGAATATTGAACTCCTGGAAGTGCAGCAAGATGAACCACCTTATCGTAAGAATGGTCTCTGAAGTGAGCATCCGTTTTTTCCTGATCTAATAAATCAAACACGTGAACTTTAATTGGACCTGCTATTTTCACTTCTTCCAGATGTTCTTCTTTTCGATGAATATCATAATAGGAAGAGAAATGGTCAATGATTGAGACATCGTGACCAGCTTTTAAAAGCGACTTTGCAAGGCTACTTCCTATAAAACCTGCCCCGCCAGTAATGACTATTTTCATCTCAGGCACTCCTATATTTTCAGTGTTTCAAATAAGTCCTTCCTACAAGAGAAATGGCCGCATTTAGCGGCCATTTCAATCTAAAGCTATTCTACTACACTTTCTAGTGCGGTCAAAATGCGATCACTTAGCTTTTGCGCTTCATCTGCATTCTCACTAGCAACGGCATCAAACCAGCTTTGTGCGTCTTCATAGACTCCACCCGTTTCCTCTTCGCCGATTGCCTCCATTAATGGCATTTCAATCGCTTTTAGGAATACATTGGCTTCCATTGCAGCTTCTTTACCTTCAGAAAGCTTATCTTCTTTAGCTAGCTCAGCTACTTTCTCGTGATATCCTTTGATTTTTCCGGTAAACGCTTTTGCGAACAAATCGTTTACTTCATTAGCTTTTATTGCCTCTGGGTCGTTACTTATATCGAATAATTCGCTTAACTTCTCTGCCGCTTCTTCATTGCCGCCTGAGAGTGACCCTTTTATTGCTTGATAAAAACCGAGAGCTTCTGTTTGCATCACTTGTAACTCATCTGTTTCACCAGTCTTTACTGCTTCCTCAATCTTTTCTGCATAGGAATTAGAAGCTAAGTAGTAGCTCTTATAAATGGACTTATCCGTTACTTGCTTCGTTACAGCAAAATCTTCCATATCCCCTTCAGAAAGAGCCTGTTTCTGCGCTGATAGACCATTGTTAATATTCTCAACAATACTTGAATCGCCATCAAGTTCATAGTAGGAGTCGCGTTTTTCTGCTGTAGGAATAAATACTTTTTCTGCTAGCAACTGTATTTCTTCAAAATGAAGCATAGCCTCATCTTCTTTGTTAGCATCCTTCGCATCAATCACTGCCTGTTGAAGGGATTTTTGCTTTTGATAAAAGTATGACTGTGTCCCTTTATCAATGATCTGACGAGCTACATTCTTATCAAGCTCTCCAGATTTTCCAGCTTGAATTCCTGTAGAGATAAAAGTATCAAACTCATTATCAATTTCATTCACAGCGCTCTTTAGTTCACTCGTGTAGGTAGTTTCAACTAACTCCCAATCTACTTCTTGATCTTCCTTAATTTTGTTTAGTTCATCAGTAATCGTCTGATAAGCTTCTACTTGTTTCGTAGTAGCAGCGCTTTCAATTGACATCTCACTAGACTTATCATCAGAATTCGTTTGTTCTTGCTTAGAACTATTGTTTTCTGTGTTTGTAGCATTTTCAGAATCATTACCACAAGCAGCAAGAACCGTAGCTGCAAGCGTAATAGAAGTGAATAGCATAGCCGATTTCTTCATTATGTAAAACTCCTTTTCGTCAGGTCTTATATCCATGATGATTATATCGAGAACGATTATCAGTGTCAATACCGTTTCATTTGGAGATAACATAAAAAAACACCCTGATCTTAAAATAGATCAGAGTGTTTGAAACTTAACTAATTATTGATGCTTAGAAAGCGTCTGAGCAAGTGCTTCTTTTGGTTGGAAGCCGACAACCTGGTCAACTACCTCACCATTTTTGAATACAAGTAGTGTTGGGATACTCATTACCCCAAATTTACTTGCTGTTTCCTGATTTTCGTCAACGTCAAGCTTTACAACTTTTACGTCGCTCATCTCAGAATCAAGCTCTTCTAGTACTGGAGCAATCATTTTACAAGGACCACACCATGGTGCCCAGAAGTCTGCAAGAACGAGACCTTCACTTGTTTCTTGTGCGAAACTTTGATCTGTTGCGTGTACGATAGCCATACTGTATCTTCCTCCTTAAACATTATCACTTGAGTTTACCAGGTTAAGGCCGGTTGCCTCAGTGTGCTCTGCCAATTTAATTTCATATCAATTGGCACAAAATGAGTATATCATTAATACTCTTTCTGATTCCATTCTTTTGACTTAATTTCATTATTCCCTATCTCATCATTAATAAAACGATCCTGTAATAATGAAATAAGATCGTTATATCCCTATACAAAAAGCGAGCTAGGTAAGCTCGCTTTTTTTCTTAGCTTGTTTGCAATACTTTCTTAAACTCCTGTGTAAGTAATGGTACAACCTCAAAGAGATCACCAACAATACCATAATCTGCAACATTGAAAATGCTTGCTTCAGGGTCTTTATTAATTGCTACAATCACTTTCGAGTTAGACATTCCTGCTAAGTGTTGGATAGCACCAGAAATACCGCAAGCAATATAGAGATCAGGTGTAACTACTTTTCCTGTTTGCCCAATCTGAAGGGAGTAATCACAATAGTCAGCGTCACAAGCACCGCGGGACGCGCCTACAGCAGCACCGAGAAGATCCGCAAGTTCTTGAAGTGGTTCAAATCCTTCTTCACTTTTAACGCCTCGCCCGCCGGCTACAATCACTTTTGCTTCTGAAAGGTCAACACCTGATGTAGATTTACGGACCACTTCTTTCACGATCGTACGAAGATCCTTTATTTCTATGGTTTCTTCAAAGACTTCACCAGAGCGTGATTCATCGATTTCAAGAGCAGAAATATTATTTGGACGAATCGTTGCAAGAATAACGCCTTCTTTTACTTTTTTCTTCTCAAAAGCTTTACCAGAGTAAATTGGACGTGTAAATACGACATCTTCGCCATCAAGTTCAATACCTGTAGCATCGGAGACAAGTCCAGCGTCAAGCTTACTTGCAAGACGTGGAGCTAGATCTTTGCCCATTGACGTATGGGGCATTAAAATAGCATCCGGATCGACGCTCTGAACGATTTGCAAAAATGCCTGCCCATATCCATCACTTGTATAGTTTTTAAGCTTTTCATCTTCTACTTTAATCACACGGTCTGCTCCGTAGTGAAATAGTTGCTCTGTTAAAGAACTAATACTTTCACCAGCAATTGCTGCAATCACTTCACCACCGGCTGCGATTTCTTTCCCAGCACCAATTGCTTCAAATGATACATTTCGTAATTCATTGTCACGAGCTTCTGCGAATACGAGTACTTTTTTGGCCATGATGATTCCCTCCTATATAACTTTCGCTTCCTGGCGAAGTAATTTCACTAATTCTTCCACTTGATCTCCAATTTCACCTTCAAGTACTTTGCCAGCTTCTTTCTTTGGTGGCAAATAAACTTCAATTGTTTCCGTTTTAGCTTCGATCTCGTCTTCATCAATATCAAGATCGTCGTAGTCGATTTCTTCCAGAGGCTTTTTCTTAGCCTTCATAATCCCTGGAAGTGATGGATAACGAGGTTCGTTGAGTCCCTGCTGTGCTGTTACAAGTAAAGGCATCTGTGCTTCAACAACTTCCATATCACCTTCAACATCACGTTCCATTGTCGCTGTTGTTCCATCGATATCAAGCTTCGTAATCGTTGTTACGTAAGCGATTCCAAGTTTTTCAGCAAGACGAGGTCCAATCTGACCAGTGCTGTTATCATTAGAAACATTCCCGCCAAGGATAATGTCATATTCCTTATCCTCAAAATAAGCAGCAAGAAGGGCAGTCGTCGTATACTGGTCACTCTCATCAATGTCTTCATTATTTATGAGAACGGCCTTGTCTGCGCCCATCGCTAGAGCTGTTCTTAACTCTTTTTCAACTTCTTCGTCACCAATGCTTACAACCGTTACTTCTCCGCCATGATCGTCGCGAAGTTGGATCGCTTCTTCAATGGCATACTCATCGTATGGATTAATAATAAATTCAACGCCTTCTTCACTAATTCTCCCATTTTCGATTACGATTTTTTCTTCAGTATCAAACGTTCTTTTCATAATGACATAAATGTTCATATCTTTATCCCTCCCTGAAATAGTTCACCTTATTTATCTTGAAAGTTTGGCTGACGCTTCTCGATGAAGGCTCGAATGCCTTCTTGGCCATCTTCTGAAGCAAATGCCTTTCCAAAATACTCTTTTTCTTTTTGAACGCCTTCATCAAACTTTTCCGATTTAGAATAAGTAAGAAGTTTAAGTGCATAACCAACTGCCACAGCGCTCTTCATAGCAATCTTCTCAGCAAGCTCTTTTGCTTTCGGAAGAAGCTCTTCCTCGCTATACATCTGATTTGCTAAACCAGTTGAAACAGCTTCACGTCCTGAAATTGGCTCGCTCGTTAGCAGCATCTCTGTTGCTTTTGCTTTTCCTACTAATGCCGGCAACCTTTGAGTACCTGCAAATCCCGGCACCAAACCTAGCTGCAGTTCGGGAAGACCTAGCTTTGCATCTTCAGTTACAAGACGAATATGACATGCCATTGCAAGTTCTAGTCCACCACCAAGCGCAGCACCATGAATAGCAGCGATGATCGGTTTTGGGAACGCTTCCATTTTGTCGAATAATTGTTGACCATAGCTCCCCAAATCAGCAAATCCTTCTTCAGTGCTAACCGTTGTAAACTCTTTAATATCAGCTCCTGCTGAGAAAAACTTTCCTTCTCCAGAGAGCAATATAACTTTTGTTGCTGGATCGTCTTCAATTTGAGTGAAAGCTTCTGACAATTCCCGCAATACGTCCGATGCCACTGCATTAGCTGGTGGACGGTTCAGCGTAATTTGTGCCACTTTATTTTCAGTTGAAATGTTAATGAATTCCACTTCTCCACTCCTCTCAAAACTTTGTGACCCCAGTCAAAGCCGGGGTCTCTATTTATTTGCTTAAGCCATTGATCAAAAGATTATGAAGTGGCTTAGCAAGTGGTTCTAACTCAAATTTGTGGTCTTTCATAACCCAATTCGTTACGGTTTCATCGAGAGTCCCAAAGATCATTTGTCTTGCGAGACGAATATCTAGTTCCTCAATAAACAATCCTGATTTAATTCCCTCATGCAATATGTGATCAACGAGTGTAAGGTATTTCTTAAGTACTTCGCCAATTTGTGCTCGAAGGGCTTTATTTGTTTGTCTTAGTTCCAATTGCGTGACGATAGCAAGCTCATAATCAGAACCTAGATGTTTAAAGTGCATATCAATAAGTGTGAACAATTTATCCATTGCATTATCTTTCTTTACAATTTGTTCCTCTGTCTTATCGATAAAACTTCCCATTTTTTTCTGAAACAACGAAATTAACAAATCCTCTTTATTCTTAAAATAAAGGTAGATCGTACCGTCTGCCACGCCTGCTTCACGCGCAATCTTGGATACTTGCGCTTGATGATAACCATTTTGAGCAATGACAACAACAGCCGCATCAATGATTTTATCGTATTTCGGACCCCTTTTTTTCCCCTTTTCAACCATATGAAGCTCTCCCTTATTCTTTATCCGGCACTCATTCAAAATGAATGAGCATTCATTCATAATCTTATTGTAGCGACACGACCATGCTATTGTCAATATAAGATTTCTGAACGAGCGCTCGGTTGGAATCGAGAGTTATTTTGCAAATTCATCATATCATAATAAGCAGAAATGTGCGAATCTTTCCGGAATTTTTTATTTAATACATATTGATTTAACTGAAATTAAAAAAGCAAAACCAATCGCTACAGCGATTGGTTTTGTTTAACTTTCTCTTCGTCGACTAGAACACGACGTAGAATTTTTCCAACGGTTGTTTTAGGAAGCTCCTCCCGAAATTCATATAATCGAGGTACCTTATAAGCAGCAAGGTAACGTCGACAATGTTGATTTAAATCATCTTCTGTTATTTCAACGTTACTTTTTAGCACTACGAATGCTTTCACTGTTTCTCCTCTATAAGCATCAGGTACACCAATAATAACGGCTTCTTGAACTGCTGGGTGTTCATATAAAACTTCTTCAACTTCGCGTGGATAAATGTTATATCCGCCTGCAATAATCATATCCTTTTTCCGATCAACGACATAAAAGTAGCCCTTCTCATCTCGATAAGCCATGTCACCAGTATAAAGCCAGTCATCCTTCAATACGGCAGCGGTTTCATCTGGTAAATTCCAATACCCCTTCATCACCTGTGGACCTTTCACAATTAATTCGCCGATTTCCTTCACTTCAGCTTCTTCATTTGCAGCATTCACAATTTTTGCATCTGTGTCTGGCCAAGGTAAACCGATACTACCAACAACAGTACCATCTGATAAAGGATTGGAATGGGTTACAGGAGATGACTCTGTTAAACCATAACCTTCCACTAAACGACCGCTAATTTTCTCTTGAAATTTTTGTTGGATTTCAACTGGAAGTGGAGCTGAACCGCTAATACAAGCTTTAATAGACGAGAGATCATAGCGATCGATATTCGGATCATTTAATAAAGAGATATAAATAGTTGGTGCACCTGGAAATAAGGTTGGCTTTTGTTTTTGAATCGTTTTTAATGTGTCTTTAGGTTCAAACTTTGGAAGTATAATCATTTTGGCAGCATACATAATCGATAAGTTCATCACACAAGTCATTCCGTAAACATGGAAAAACGGGAGAATTCCCATCACACTCTCTTCGCCATATTTAGCATCACGAATCCAATTCTTACATTGCATCGTGTTAACAACCAGGTTATAGTGTGTCAGCATAACTCCTTTTGCGAGACCTGTAGTTCCACCAGTGTATTGAAGAAGAGCCAAATCTTCTTTGGAATCAACATTAACATGTATATCATCGTTATTACCGTTTGCCACCCATTCCAAAAAGCTATGAATTTGGCCTGTTGAAGGCATTTCAACAAGTAATCCCTGCTTCTTTTGCTTTTGCACGAGTGGATACAGAACATTTTTAGGAAAAGGTAAATACTCCTGAATCTTCGTTACAACAATGTGCTTTAGTACTGTTTTATCTTTTACTTTTAATACTTTCGGTAAAACAAGATCAAGACAGATCATCATATCCGCCTTAGAATCTGTTAATTGATGTTCTAGTTCCCTCTCCATGTATAGTGGATTCGTCTGAACGACCACTCCCCCAGCCATCAATACAGCGTAATAACTAATCACAGCTTGAGGGCAATTAGGAAGCATGATCGATACTCTCCCGCCCTTGCTCAGACCGTGATCCCGCAATGAATTCGCAAGTCGTCTTGAGCGATGAAATAACTCCTGAAAGGTAAGTTCTTTTCCCAGAAAGTGAACTGCCTTTTTGTTAGGATGTTTTGTAGCTGCATCAACAAGATAAGCATGGAGGGGCTTTTCCTCATACTCTATTGAAGTCGGTACTCCTTCTTGATAATAATCAAACCATTCTTTTGCGCCATTGTTTGTCAATTTTCATCAACCTCCCTTTCACGACTCCTTCCAAACCAAAACTCTCTCTATATGATAATTATAATGAAAACGCTTCAAATATCCTATCTTTTTTTAATTTTTTGAATACATTGGCATTTTAAGTCGTAAAAGATAGACGAGCATACGACATTATTCTATCCACAATTAGGTTAAGTTGTGATAAGAGCGCACAGAATTTTGAACAAAAAAAGAACAGGTAAAGTACCTGCTCTTCTTGAACGATCATACAAAATAAAATAAATAAACAATGCCCGCAATAAAGAATATCCCTGATACAACCATAAGAACTTTCCATAAAGTCTCCATATGTGCTCCCCTTACGAAATTCCTGCCCCTATTACAAAGGACAAACCAATCGAAATAACCATAGAAATGAATCCTACAGCTCGATTGTCTGCTGTAATTTCTTTATCTATCCTAAATTTAGGTGTTAAAAACTCAAAGGTGAAGTAACCAATTAATAGAAGGAGAAATCCAAAGACCCCCCACCCCATCATGGTCACAAGTGAATCATTATGCTCAATTGAAAAACGAAAGATATTCGCAATACCAAATATTTTACCTCCAGTAGCCATCGCTACTGCGAGGTTACCTTTTTGGATTTCTTCCCAGTTACGATAGGACGTTACAAATTCAAATACTGAAAGAAACACAATCATACAAACAATCACTACGCTATAATTCGCTGCAGTTTGAAATGCGACACTCTCCCATAATTGATCCATTGTTTAAATCCTTTCTCTACTTCAATTCAACGACAGTTACACCACCGCCGCCTTCATTCATTCCACCCATGCGTAGATTTTTCACTCGGGAATGACGTTTCAACCATTCATGGACACCTTTTCTAAGTGCCCCCGTTCCTTTACCATGAATGATTGAGACCTGGTTATACCCAGCAAGTAAGGCATCGTCGATATAGCGCTCAACTTCCATTTGAGCATCTTCATACCTTTTACCTCGTAAATCAAGTTCAGTTTTCACTCGACTATCACTTCCACGAACTGTCACAAACGGCTTTCGCTCAACGACCGGTTTTGATTTAATCGCTTCCAGATCATTTGCCTTAACATTCATTTTCATTATCCCAAGTTGAACCTGGTATTCGTTCTTCCCGACTTGCTCAACAATGTGCCCTTTTTGGTTAAAGCTAATCACCTTCACTTCATCACCTGGTTGATATGATTTAGTTTGGGTTTTTTTAGGCTTTGGTTTTGAAGATTTCAATTCTGGTTTCGCATCCTCAAGCTGTTTTTGAGCATCAATCAATTGGTGTTCTTTAACAGATCCATTTTGGAATGTACGCAGTTCCTGAATGATTTTTTTGGCTTGTTCTTGGGCTTTCTCTACTTCTTCAGCAGCTTTCTGTTCCGCTTTCTCAAAAAGTCGCTCTCGCTGTTTTTCAAATTTCTCAAGCTGCTTTTCCAAGTCATTCTTAAGTGATTCTGCTTCTTTTCTAAGTTCAGACGCTCCTTCTCGATCTAATTCGGCTTGCTTCTGGCTATCTTCAAGTGATGAAATCATCCGATCAACTTTGTTACTTTCGCTTGATATTTGAGATCGGGCATCCTCAATAATATCATCCATCAGCCCGAGGCGTCTTGAAATCTCAAATGCATTACTGCGGCCTGGCACTCCAATTAATAGGCGATACGTGGGGCGTAGTGTCTCAACATCAAATTCTACACTGGCATTCATCACGCCTTCTCGATTATACGCATAGGCTTTTAATTCACTGTAATGTGTCGTCGCAATAACTCTTGATCCACGCTTATATACATAATCAAGTATGGATATGGCAAGTGCAGCACCTTCCTGAGGATCGGTCCCAGCGCCAAGCTCATCAAAAAGAACAAGACTATTATGGTCAATGTTCTTGAGAATATGAACGATATTCGTCATATGCGAAGAAAAAGTACTTAAGCTTTGCTCGATAGACTGCTCGTCTCCGATGTCTGCAAAGATATTTTGAAAGACCGCCATAGTAGATCCTTCATCAGCTGGTATATGAAGTCCAGATTGAGCCATTAGCGTAAGAAGTCCGGCCGTTTTTAATGTAACTGTTTTCCCGCCTGTGTTTGGTCCAGTAATAACCAGTGATGAATAGTCTTTTCCGAGAAATAGGGAAGAAGGGACGACCTCATCTTGAGGTAAAAGGGGATGTCTTCCCTGTCTTATTTCTAGCTCCCCCTCATCATTCATGGAAGGATTTGTTGCTTTCAATTCGTCAGCATAGAGGGCACGCGCAAAAATAAAATCAATATCCGCAAGTACATCAACATTATGTCTAAGCGTTTCAGAAGCTTCCGCAACATGTCCGGTCAATTCTGTTAGGATCCGCTCAATCTCAAGTTTTTCCTTAACTTTTACTTCTTTTAGCTGATTGTTAATTGATACGACCGATTGTGGTTCAATAAACAACGTCGCACCAGAAGAGGATTGGTCGTGGACCATTCCACCAAATGAACTTCTATATTCCTGCTTAACGGGGATAACGTAACGTTCATTCCGAATGGTAATGAGCGCATCTGAAAGCATTTTCCTTGTGCTTGAAGATCGAATGAGGCTTTCTAATTTCTCACGAACGCGAGATTCAAAGCTACGAAGCTGGGTTCTAAGTCGAC
Source organism: Pseudalkalibacillus sp. JSM 102089 (assembly GCF_041366475.1). Classification (NCBI taxonomy): domain Bacteria; kingdom Bacillati; phylum Bacillota; class Bacilli; order Caryophanales; family Fictibacillaceae; genus Pseudalkalibacillus; species Pseudalkalibacillus sp. JSM 102089. Next base: position 14,401 of record NZ_JBEWYW010000004.1, on the reverse strand, counting down.
GAAGTGCATCACTTGCAGAATCAAGCAAATCCCCGTCCTCATCTATGCAGGCGTTAATCTCATTCTCCAGCTCATTTTCAGGCATAATTTGACTAACTAAATCTCCGAGAAGAGGAAGCTCTACACCATCTTCAATCATATTATCAAGAAATGTTTTAAATCGACGACCGCCGTAGATTGTACTCGAGATGTCGAGTAATTCAGATGGGTTTAGCATCCCTCCAATCTCTGCTCGCTTCACGCTTTGTCTAATATCTCTAATGCCACCAAGCGGCGCTTGACCACGAAGACGGATCACTTTTCTTCCTTCTTCTGTTCCTGCTAACTGATGGTTAACATCTATTAAAGAATACAAAGGGGTTAACTGTTCTACTTTTTGTTTTCCTAATGAGGATGAGACGTGTTTTCTTAATCGTTCTTTCACTTTATTATATTCGAGTAGCCGTAACACTCTTTTTTGCAATGGTCGTTCCTCCTAATAAAACGGGATTTGTTTATGAGTGACGGTTAAAAAATGCTTCAAGATCTTTAGCCGTAAATGTGTTTAAGACAGTCTCTTTTCGTAGCCAGCCTCTTCTCCCAGCTGCTACGCCGATTTCCATATGCTCAAGCATGTCCATATGGTGAGCATCTGTATTAATCATTATTTTAACATGGTTTTCTTGTGCTTTTTGAAGCCATTCCGCTGCAAGATCTAATCGGTTTGGATTTGCATTTAATTCAAGAGCCGTATCCGTTTCTTTCGCAAGCGTTATTAACTTATCATGGCTTAAAGCATACCCTTTCCTTTTTCCAAGTAACCTTCCTGATGGATGAGCAATGAGGTCAACATGGTGACTCCGAAGTGCTGTTTCAAGACGTGCCATTATCGTATCCTCATCTTGGGAAAAGGATGAATGAATCGAAGCAATAACAAAATCCATTTCCGACAACATCTTATCGTCATAATCAAGTGTTCCATCAGGTAAAATATCCATTTCTACCCCTGCAAATATTCTAAAATCATTCCATTTTTGATTGAGACGATCAATCTCTTCTCTTTGCTCTCGTAGCCTTTCTGGTGTCAAACCATTCGCCACTTTAAGGTACTGAGAGTGATCTGTTATCGCGATATACGAATATCCTTTTGCTCTTGCTCGTTCGGCCATTTCTTCAATCGTATAAGCACCATCACTCCAGGTGGAGTGCATATGTAGATCTCCTTTTATATCGTTCAACTGGACTAATTCAATTTCATCTTTCTCAGCTTCTTCAATTTCACCTTTATCTTCGCGGATTTCTGGCGGAATATAGGCTAAACCAAAATGCTGGTAGAAATCCTTTTCATCTTCAAATGTGAGAACTTCCCCCGTTTCTAAAGACTCTACACCATACTCACTAATTTTTTCGCCTTTCTTTTTTGCGATTTGCCTCATTTTTACATTATGAGCCTGCGAACCCGTAAAATGATGGAGTGTAGAAGCAAATTCTTCAGGCATTACAATTCTAAAATCTACTGAAACGCCATATTCATCGCCAAGTTCAAGTGTAATCTTCGTCTCTCCCTTTACGACTACTTTAGAAACACCTTCTAATTCAAGTAAGCTCGCTGACACATCAGCAGCAGAAGTTGTCGCTATAATAAAGTCAAGGTCTTTGATCGTTTCCCTTACCCTTCGCAAGCTCCCCGCTCTTGCAAATTTGTCAATGCTATGGATTTCTTTTAATTGGCTTTCAATGTTTTCAGCAAGTGGTAGCATGTAGGCAATGGATAAGCGTTCAGGTCTTTTACCTGCTTCCTCAATCGCTTCAAGAATTTTATCCTCACTCTTTTTCCCAAAACCAGGGAGTTCTTGAATCTGATGTGCTTCACAAGCTTTTTGTAATGTCGCCATATCAATAACATCAAGTTCCTTGTATAGCTTAGCAAGCTTTTTACCACCAAGTCCCGGTAATTTAAGTAACGGCACAAGACCAGATGGGACTTCCTTCTTTAATGATTCAAGCGTTTCTGATTCTCCTTTTTCGAGAATTTCATTTATTACCGCTGCCGTCCCTTTTCCAATGCCATTTAGCTCAGCAGGATCTTCAATTTGCTCCATACTCCGATCATCTGTTTCGAGTGCTCGGGCCGCTTTACGAAAAGCGGATATTTTAAAAGGGTTTTCCCCTTTCAATTCCATATAAACTGCTATCTCTTCAAGGAAATGAATAACCTGTTTTTTATTCATCTTTTTCTCACCCTTCTTCATAAGATCATTACTACTATCCTATCCATATTCAAACCCAAATCCAATTAATTTATCTTAAAAAAAGCGAGAGCGCTCGATTAGATCCTACAAGCGCTACCAATTTAACCAATAGTACTTATGCTAATACAAATAAATAACCCTTCTAATTGAAGGGTTATGCTACGTGCGTACTCCAGAGGTCTTTAATTTGTTCTGTCAACACAGGGGTATGCTTGACGATGCTTTCCGCAAGAAACGAATTTGATATGGCTGTTTGAACGGTTTCATTTGGAAGAAGTGCTGCAATAAATAGAAATAAAAACACGATAATGTATACTTCTACAAATCCAAGCACTCCGCCAAGCCATCCATTTACAGTTCTCAATATAGGTAAATCTGCAAGAAAGTCGAGCATAGAACCAACTATTTGCATAATAATTTTGGTACCAAAGAACAATAACGCAAACGCAATTCCACTATAGTATGTGGCCTCTAAGTTTATAGCGTCAAACACCATTGCCGTAGAAGATGCCTCGTTGCCGAAGGACGGGTATGGAATCCATAGCTTCAAATGTGGAGCGAGATCCTTAAAATACATATACGCAACAACAAATGAAACGATAAATCCTGCTAAATGAACGACTTGAAGGATCAAGCCTCTTCGAAGTCCAATTAGGAACCCTCCAACTAGTATAATAAAAAGAATTAGATCAACCATCTTACGTTATTCCTCTTCTCTCAGTTTTTTCTTTAACTCTTCAAGTTCTTTCTTAATCATCACATAATCATTTACAATATTAACTGCTGTTAGCACAGCAAGTCGCTTCGTATCTAAATAGGTATTCATTCCTTTAATCTCATTCATCTTCTCATCCACTAAAGTTGAGACTTCACGAATATGTTGATGACTTTTATCACCGATTATTGTATATTGTTCACCATAGATTTCCACGGTTGTACGTATTTTTCCATGACTGTCTGTCACCCCATAAGCCTCCTATCAAGAGAGAGAATCCTATTTTACATCATAGCATGAAAATTGGTATTTTTGAAACACAGCGCTCCTGAACCATTCTTGTTCACCTTCAGATTCTGCTATAATAGGATGCAAGCCTAGTTCACAAAAGGAGTTTTGTTATGTCACAGGTTGTTTTAACTGTATCACCTTCCATTATGAATGAAATTAAAAAGAAATACAACAGCCACTTAAGCGATAAACAGCCACCGGGGAGCGTTTTTGTAGCGAAAACTTCTACCTGTACTATTACAGGCTATAAATCTGGAAAAATAATGTTCCAGGGTGCAGGGGCAGAAGCAGAAGCAAGACCATGGCAATCTAGCGGAACAGCGAGTTCTAAAAAGGCAACGAATTCGAAAAAGAAAACAGTGGGCGATCATCAATACTCTCCACCTGGTAATATCTCAACTCTTTCCGCCATCGGAAGTGATGAAGTTGGGACAGGAGATTTCTTTGGTCCAATGACAGTTGTTGCTGCATATGTCGACCAGAAGCAAATTCCACTCTTAAAGGAACTCGGTGTAAGAGATTCTAAAGGAATGAAGGATCCAGAAATTATTGAAATAGCTAGAAATTTGATTAAAACCATTCCTTATAGCCTGCTTATCCTACCAAATGAAAAATACAATACTATGCAGAAAAAGGGAACGAATCAGGGGAAAATGAAGGCTCTACTACATAATCAGGCCATCCAGAATGTGATGCGCAAAGTACAGGAATATGATGCCATACTCATTGATCAATTCGCTAAACCTGAAGTTTATTTCAACTACCTAAAAGGTCAATCCACAATCGTAAAAGAAAATGTATATTTCGCAACTAAAGCTGAAGAAATACACCTTGCCGTAGCAGCAGCATCCATTATTGCAAGGTACTCTTTTGTAATGGAAATGGATCGACTTGGAAAAGAATATAATGTAAAGCTTCCTAAAGGGGCGGGACCAGCTGTAGATATAGCAGCTGCAAAGCTTATTCAAAAACATGGAGATCAGATTCTTGGGAATTTAGCTAAGATACATTTTGCTAATAGCTTAAAAGCTCAAAAAATAGCTGATCAATCACGTCGTTAAAGGAACTCTACGAAAAAAGCTGACTCGAGTGAGTCAGCTTTTTTGATGTTCATTTAATTAATAAGGGTGAGAAGCTTCTAATTGATCTTCTGCTTTCAGCATGATGGAAGTGAAATAGTTAAAGAACATGTCACGATCCACGTCATCTACTACAATTACTTCACGACCTATTTCATCAAGAACGGTTCTCCCTTGACTTACTCCATCTACTTCAACACGACATTTTACTTTTCTTGAATGGATAAAAGGTTTTGGTGTCACAGAAACTGTAGTAAGAACATCCCATAAATAGTAAGTCGAATTGGTCTCAACGTGTACAAGTGGAGGACACATGGCGTAGCATTGTCCAATAAAGTCAACACCAATTTCCTTTCGTTTAGCTGCCCACATGTTTCTTACATTATTGGTTAATGGAACTTGATTCGTGCTTTCAAGTGCGACCATTTCGATCTTAATAGAAGTTTTGAAAACAGTAGATACTGCTTCGGGGTCCCAAAAAGCATTCCATTCTGCTGTACTATCATGTTCTGGTTCTTCCACATTTCCTACTTCTAGGAAAGTGCCCCCCATCCATACTAACTTTTCAATACTCTGTTCAATATGCGGAGCTGTTTCTAACGCTCTAGCAAGATCTGTTAATGGTCCAGTAAAAAGGAGCGTCAGCGGTTCAGAGCTTTGTTCGAGAGCATCAATCAGATGCAAATGAGCAGGCAGTTCTGACATAGGTGTATTTACTTTATTTGATTCGTTTAGAATAGGTAAAGCATCGACATAAAAGGCATGCATGCGCCAGTCTTTAGGGAATGGATTAATCCCTCTTGAATTGGAGGCCGCAACATTTAATCCAGTGGCTTTTCCAAATCGATCTATTATTTTTCTGCTTGCAGAAACAGCTGGTTCTAGATAACAATCTGCAGGAATAACCGATACGCCAGCAAGCTCGATCTCTTCCATGTTTAATAATAGAAACAGTGATGCCAAATCATCAACGCCACCATCATGATTGAAATATACCTTCTTTTTTTCCATCCTATATCCCCCTGCTGGATAACTCGCATGTCGCTAACCATCGTTTCCTGAAAGTGAACCTTTTCTATTTATAGCAATGAGCTACGTTTAAGGGCTTCTCAATTTTTTATTCACTCATAGTCCTGTCATTTCAGGTAACAGGGTAGAAACGTTCAGGCCAATTCCCGACATATATGAGCTTCCATTATTCTAATCACTTTGTACTCTATCAGAGCGTGAATAAGGAAGCAATAAGCAAAAAAATGTTGTGCGTTTACATTTTTCATTCGAATATTCCAAACATTCCTACTTTATTAATAGGTCTTGCTACCTATTCTTTCTTCTGCTAGATTGATGAATACAACTTCACATTTATCTCTATATAATTTTGGAAATAGGGTCCAAAGAGTTTCTACCCGGCAACCGAGAATTGCTGGACTATAGGGAAGGTATGGCATCATCACTTAGACAAGCATATTCTGTTTTTTTGTGTGCCACTTTTCTTCCTGTAAACTCGGACTTTCTACAAAGTACGGGTTTTTTTGTATTCAACCGATTTAGATTTGTGAAGAAACCACTAGTTTTCAGGGGGAATTACCATCATGAATATTTTCACAGGACTACTCTCGATTATTGGCGTACTTGCTATCGCCTGGTTAATGAGTAACAAGAAAAAATCAGTCAAATGGAGAACGATCGGGGTTGGCGTTTTAGTTGAAGGGCTTTTTGTTTTATTTGTTCTAAAAGTAAATGCAGGAAAGGTTATGCTCGAAAAAGCTTCTGCAGCTGTACAAAACGTTATTAACTATAGTAACGAAGGTATTCAATTCGTATTTGGTGGCCTCTACGAAGAAACAGGTCTAACATTTGTATTTGCTATAAATGTTTTAGCTGTCATCATCTTCATTTCTGCTCTTGTCTCAGCACTTTATTACATGCGCATTATCCCACTTATCGTTCAAGTGATTGGCATTACGATTGGTAAGCTAATGGGAACGACGAAAGTTGAAACATTTAACGCTGTTGGAAACTCCTTTTTAGGCCTAGCCGAAGCGCCTTTACTTGTAAAACCATATTTGAAATTGCTCACCAGATCTGAGATATTTGCCATCATGGTAGGAGGTACTGCTTCTGCTAGTGGAGCCATCCTCGTCGGTTATTCACTTATGGGTATTGAACTTAAATATTTATTGATCTCTGTCTTTAGCGTTCCTTTCGTTTCACTTGTTATTGCAAAAGTGATGGAACCAGAAACTGAAGTTTCACAAACTAATGATAAAGTAAAAATGAAAAAAACGGATCACGCCAATATTTTTGAGGCAATCGCCGACGGAACAGTCAGCGGTGTGATGCTTGCGTTAAATATTGGAGGTCTTTTGATAGCATTCATCAGTATTCTAGCAGTTGTAAACGGCATGTTAGGTTTCGTTGGAACTGACCTGAGCTCAATTCTAGGGTATATCTTCTATCCATTTGCCCTATTAGTAGGTATTCCAACGGATGAAGCTTTTCGAGCAGCATCCATCATTGGTACGAAAATGTCAATTAATGAATTTGTGGCTTTCCAAAACTTAACCTCCATTCAAGCACAGCTATCTGACAAAACCGTTGCCATTCTTTCTGTCGCACTATGTAACTTTGCTAACTTCTCATCCATCGGGCAGCTTATTATTGGACTAGGGTCACTCGAGCCCACTAAACGTTCTCAAGTTTCTAAATTAGGGTTAAAGGCCATTATCGGTGGTACACTAGCGTCCTTTATTACGGCTATATGTGTAGGAATGTTTATGTAAAAAATAGTATAAATAAAAATCCTCCCTATACACGTAGGGAGGATTTTCTATAGCTATCGACGAAGGGCAGCTCCAAATTGTTCTTCTACTGCTGTAAGAACCCGGTCATGTGCCTTCTTCACTTCTTCTTCTGTTAAAGTTTGTTCTGGATTGTAATATCTAAGAGAAAAGGCTAGTGATTTTTGACCTTCATCAAGATGTTCACCCTGGTAAACATCAAATAGTTGAATGTCCACAAGCTTAGATCCACCAGCTTCTTTGATGACTTTCTTTACTTCTCCAGCTTCAAGCGACTCACTGACAACAAGAGCAACATCTCTAGTAACAGACGGGAAGCGTGGAAGCTTTTTGTATTGAAGGTGAGCAACATCTGCATTCAGTAACTTCTCTAGATTGATTTCAAAAACGTATGTTTCACTCAAATCAAGATCTTTCTCAACTTCTGGATGAAGTTGACCGATATATCCGATGAGCTCATCATCAAGATAAACCGATGCTGTACGACCTGGATGAAGCTTTGGCTCTTCTGCACGAGCGAACGAAAGACGATCCTCTAAACCAAATTCAACCGCTATTTCTTCGAGGATTCCTTTTACAACAAAGAAATCAGCGACTTTCTTTTCTTTTTGCCATAGGTGCTCTTGCCATAATCCTGACACTACGCCAGCAAGGTGTTCCTGTTCCACTGGAAGTTCATCACCTGGTAAGAACACAGAAGCCGTTTCATAGAAAGCAATATTTTCTAGCTGACGGTTGCGGTTATACTGCGCTACCTCTAGAAGATGCGGAATCAGGCTCGTTCTAAGTTCACTTCTTTCTTCACTCATTGGCATCGCAAGACGAACAGCTTCGGCTGATTCATCAGAGAAGAAAAGACGTTTAGAAGGCGACGTAAGAGAATACGTTACTGTTTGGAAAAGACCTGCGCCTTCAAGCGTACGGCGAACATGGCGACGCTTCACTTGATATTCTGACAGCTGTCCTGGTGTACTTTCTGTAACAGGCAGCGTTGCAGGAACATTATCATATCCGTAGAGACGTCCTACTTCTTCAATTAAGTCTTCAGAAATCGTTATATCCGGGCGGCGTGGCGGTACCTGAACTGTAAATGTGCCACCAAAGTTTTGATAAGAGAATTGCAGACGCTCAAAAATAGCAGCAACTTCTGTTTCAGAAATTTCTGTTCCAAGAACTTGATTAATTCGATTCACTTCAATACTAACGTCAAGAGCTTCGATGGTTCGAGCTCCCTGTTCAGCAATACCTTTTAACACTGTTCCACCGGCAATTTCTTGAATGAGCTGAGCAGCACGTTCGCTTGCACCAACAACGCGGTTTCGATCAATTCCTTTTTCAAAACGCGCACTTGAATCACTACGTAAGCCTAGATCTTTTGATGCTTTCCGAACAAGCTTGCTGTTAAAGTAAGCTGCTTCAAGCAAAATCGTTGTTGTGTCTTCTTGTACTTCAGAATCAGCGCCACCCATAACACCAGCCACGGCAACGGGTTTTGAACCATTCGTGATTACAAGATGCTCACTCGAAAGCGTGCGTTCAGCATCATCAAGAGTGACAATTTTTTCTCCTTCAGTTGCGCGACGTATCACGACTTCCTTCGATCCAAACCGATTATAATCAAAAGCATGAAGTGGCTGTCCGTATTCCAAAAGAACATAGTTCGTAATATCGACTACGTTGTTAATTGGACGAATACCAGCAGAAACGAGGCGATTTACAAGCCACTGCGGTGATGATTTGATCGTTACGTCTTTAATAATGGAAGCTCCATAATAAGGATTATCTTCTTCATTCTCTACACGAACTGACACATACTCTTCAACGTCTTCATCCGAACGAACAAGCTCTGGAGATGGAAGTTCAATTGAGCGATTCAATACTGCCCCGACTTCATAAGCGACGCCGATCATGTTCATCGCATCAGCTCTGTTTGGAGTAAGACCTAGCTCAAGAACTTCATCATTTAGATTCAAGTATTCAAGCGCATCTTCTCCAGGTGTCACGTCTTCACTAAATACAAAGATTCCGTCTGCATACTCTTTCGATACAAGTTTACTTTCAATTCCAAGCTCCTGAAGCGAGCAGATCATACCATGAGAAGCTTCACCGCGAAGTTTTGCTTTCTTAATCTTAAAATTGCCTGGAAGTACAGCCCCAACTTTTGCTACAGCTACGTACTGGCCTTGAGCAATATTTGGTGCTCCACAAATAATTTGGACCGGCTCTTCTTCACCAACATTCACCTTACAAATATTTAACTTATCAGCATCAGGGTGTTGCTGACATTCAAGAACGTGACCAATAACCACACCGGTAATTCCTTTATTAAGCTTTTCGACTGTTTCTACCTCAATACCACCCTTAGTAATCAGGTCTGCCAGTTCATCAGCTGAGTAACTATCTAAATCTACATACTGCTGTAGCCAATTCATTGATACGAGCATGTTTTCTCCTCCTAACTTTCAATCATATTATAGTGAATTAAACTGTTTAATAAATCTGCTGTCATTCGTGTAGAAATGACGTATGTCATCAATACCATATTTCAGCATAGCGATCCGTTCTGGTCCCATACCAAAAGCAAACCCAGTGACTTTCTCAGGATCGAAGCCGGACATGCGAAGTACATTCGGATGTACCATACCTCCTCCAAGAATTTCTATCCATCCTGTTCCTTTACATACAGAGCAGCCATTCCCGCCGCAATTAAAGCAAGAAATATCCATCTCTACAGAAGGCTCAGTAAATGGGAAGAAGCTAGGGCGAAGACGGATTTCACGTTCTTCTCCAAACATTTTCTTCGCAAATGATTGGAGCACACCTTTTAGATCACTCATGCGAACATTCTCACCAACCATTAGTCCTTCAATTTGCATAAACTGATGGGAGTGTGTTGCATCATCTGTATCACGACGATAAACTTTACCGGGCACGATGATTTTAACAGGACCTTCTCCATTTAACTTCTCCATCGTTCTAGCTTGCATTGGAGAGGTATGCGTTCTTAATAGCGTTTCTTCAGTTATATAGAATGAATCCTGCATATCTCTAGCCGGATGATCCTTTGGAAGGTTTAACGCTTCGAAATTATAATAATCGGTTTCAACTTCTGGTCCTTCCGCAATCGAGAATCCCATACCAAGAAATAGGTCTTCAATTTCTTCGATTACCCTCGTAAGTGGGTGATGATTTCCTCTCTTAATTGGACGACCCGGCAGAGAAATATCGATCGTTTCTTTCTTCAATCGTTCTTCTACGGCTGCTTTTTCTAAACGAGTCACTTTCTCCTCTAATTGATCCGAAATCGCTGAGCGAATTTCATTAACGAGCTGCCCCATTTTCGGACGTTCTTCTTTCGATAATTTTCCCATACCTTTAGAAATTTCTGTAATTGGCCCTTTTTTTCCAAGGTATTTCACTTTGATATCCTGCACTTCTTTCATTGAAGAAGCTTGCTGGATTTCTGATAGTGCTTCTTCTTTTAACGTTTGTAAACGCTCTTGCATCTTTTCAACCTCCACTTCATTTTCGTGTTTGCTTCTTTTTGCAATAAAAAAATCCTCGCTCCCCAGAAAGGGGCGAAGATTTGATTTCGCGGTACCACCCTAATTCACCGATAGAGTACACCTATCAGCCTTAAGCAAAGAATAACGGCTTGTAAACCGATCCGCTTTCGAACGAACAAAGCGGCAACTCCAGAGCGAATTCGGCAGCGTCCCAATAGAAATGCTTTCAGTCTCGGCATTTCCTCCCTGCAAAGGCAGCGGCAGCTTACTACTCTCCATCATTGTTTTTAACATATATAAGTTGCTTTTAATTATAGAAAAAAATCGCTATATCCGCAAGCCTTATTATGAAGGTAACAATCCATACATCAGAATTCCTGCTGCAACGGCGACATTTAACGACTCTGCTTTACCATATATCGGAATATATACGTTCACGTCTGCTAAACATTGAAGCTCGTCTGATACACCGTTTGCTTCGTTTCCAAGAATGACAGCAAACTGAGAAGATGAATCAAGCTCGTGATATGGCGTTCCTCCACTCACTTCTGTTGCGTATATCAGCATGCCAGCTTCTTTTAATTTCTGAACTTCTTTCACCAAATCCCCTTTTATTACAGGAAGATGAAATATAGATCCCTGGGTGGATCGAAGCACCTTACTGTTATAAGCATCAACGGTTCCATGTCCAAGTAGAAGGCCGTCGTATCCAGCGCTATCTGCAGTTCGAATAATCGTTCCCAAATTACCGGGATCCTGAATGGCGTCCAGTAATAATAGTTTGCCATGACGAGGTAGTTCAGGCTCAACCATTTTACAAACAGCCATAATCCCCTGTGGTGTTTCTGTATCCGTTAGTTCTTGCATCACTTTCTCCGTAACAGTATAGACCACAGGTAGCTCTTTAAACGGATAAGCAGATAAGTCAGTGTCTTCTATCACAATCAATTCTGTGATTAAAGCCTCAGCCTTCGCAGCTTCTTCTACAATATGTGGACCTTCAATGATATAAGAAAAAGCTTTCTCTCTACCCTTTCGCGTCTGAAGTTTTTTCCAATCTTTCACTTTTTGATTTTTAGCGGATTCTATAATCATTATGCTCTCCTTCAGTTTTCAATGTTTCCATTATAAAGGGTTGAAAGGGAAGATTCCAATAAAACTCATGAAATTTCTTCAATTCGCTCATACTAATGAGGCTTGAACCAACAAGCGAATGAGAAAGGCGAGGTGGAAAGTATGGACCTTAATTTACGCAAAGCAATTCTCGCTAATATTAATGGCAACAATGAGGAGCAACTCGAAGCGACAATCCTCGACGCCATGCAAAGCGGAGAAGAGAAAATGCTCCCTGGGCTTGGTGTTCTTTTCGAAATTCTTTGGAAAGAAGCACCAGAAAATGAGCGAGAGCAAATGCTCTCTTATATGGCACAGGGTGTAAATTAACAAGCGAAATCCGGTGGCAAGAGCCACCGGATTTTGTGTTCTAGTTAAAGATAATTTCTTTCACAGTATCAGCATCAAGCTTTTTAATCACTTCAACAATCAAATTAACTGCATTCTCAAAATCATCACGATGAAGAATCGCTGCGTGAGTATGAATATAGCGTGTGGCAATTGTGATGGAAAGTGCAGGTACTCCATTTGCTGTTAAATGAATTTTACCCGAATCTGTTCCACCGCCTGCAATAGAGTCAAACTGATAAGGAATATTGTTCTCATCAGCTGTATCTGTTACAAAGTCACGAAGACCTTTGTGACCGACCATTGAAGCATCATACATAATAATTTGAGGACCTTTCCCCATTTTGGATTGAGCGTCCTTATCACTTACTCCAGGAGTATCACCAGCGATACCAACGTCAACCGCAAAGCCTATATCAGGCTTAATCATATTTGTAGCCGTAGTCGCTCCGCGAAGACCTACTTCCTCTTGTACCGTCCCAACGCCATAGACAGTATTAGGATGCTCTTCTCCTTTTAGCTTACGAAGTACTTCGATCGCAATAGCACAGCCAATACGGTTATCCCATGCTTTCGCCATAAGCATTTTTTCGTTATTCATAACAGTAAATTCACAAACTGGAACAACAGAATCTCCCGGCTTAACGCCCCATTCCATAGCCTCTTCTCGGCTTGAAGCACCAATATCAATGAACATATCTTTCTTATCGACCGATTTCTTACGCTGTTCAGGAGGAAGAATATGTGGTGGTTTAGAACCGATGACGCCCATAATGTTACCATTACGAGTCATGACGTTAACACGCTGTGCAAGCATAACCTGCTCCCACCAGCCGCCAACTGTTTGGAAATAAAGAAAGCCTTTATCATCAATACGCGTTACCATAAAGCCAATCTCATCGAGATGACCTGCAACCATAATCTTTGGGCCTTCTGCTTTACCTTTTTTAACCGCAATTAAGCTGCCAAGATTATCATACATAATTTCATCTGAAAGAGATTCAATGTGCTTCTTCATCACTTCGCGAGGTTCACGTTCGTTACCTGGTACACCATTCGCATCAGTGAGTTCTTTCAGCATCTGCAACGTTTCGTCTAGCTTAGCCATATGTATTGCCTCCTTGATATGTATTCTCTGTTCATTATAACGGTTTCCGAAATATTTCACAATTCAGAGGACTCTTGAATCTAATATCCCTGATCCTGTCGATTATGATTCACTTTATTTTTTTTCAAATATGCTTCATTCATTTCTTCAAACCGTAGCCCGATAAGTTGTCCAAGTAAAAGATAACTTTCCATTAAATCGTTAAATGCTTCCTCATTTTTTTCACTCGCCACTTGATCAATCGCTTTGTAGACACGATGGAAAGCTTGTACTTCAGAGCCAGCGGGATCGTCTTTTGACAATGCTTCATACGTTGTAATGCCCAATTCAATCCCTAATGAGAGAATAAAATGAATACCATCCACATACTCCTCTAGAATCGTTTCTTTAGGGGAAGGAGCTTTTTTACTCCAATATTTAAAACAACGTGTTTCATTCGCTAGTTCTCCAATCTCGACTTTAAGAGCAAGTAGTTTATTCTCGAATAAATCTTCATGCCCCAGATTGTGTTCCTTTACAATCCGAGTATCAAGTTGTCTTTGTAATGTAAATAATTGTTCGAATTTCAATGAACTCTTCCTTTCTTAAATCTTTTCTTTTTTTGAAACCTTTCTTTATCATATACGTATAGAGAATAGAAGCATAGTGAAAATGAGGTGCTGACTAATGATTATTATTCTTTTTCGTCTTGTCATTCTCGTAGCCATGGTGTTGATTGCTTATTCTGTCATCCGCTTTTTTATGGATCCAAAACGAAAGTTGGAAAAAGCTCACGATCATAAAGAGTACTATTTCTTCGATGACTCGTCCAATGTAAGAAAAAATTTTCTCGTCACCTACAAAGGTGCCTTATTCGAAGGTGAAAAGTATCTTGGCACTACTGAAAAATCGTTCGATATTATTACCCTTTCAGTAGGGGTGAAAAATGCATCAGAACTATATTTGCTTGAGAAAGAAGATTTCTATTTTCTTGAAAAGGAAATGGACATCCGCTATCCTAGTGCAAAAATTGAATGGAAGAGCCCAGTCAAAGAATTTTTACGCCATCGCGAAAATACTTAACAAACAACCCCCCTCCGATCTGAAGTGACCCCTGTCAAGTAGACAGGAATTAAAAAGCATTTTTAAGCAGCCTGAGCTCTATACTTATAGGGGCTCAGGTTGTTTAATTTCTTTTGAAATCTTTGGTGATTGTAAAATCGTATGTAT
>NZ_JBEWYW010000003.1:0-451539 GCF_041366475.1 Pseudalkalibacillus sp. JSM 102089 | reverse complement strand
CCTGTTAGTCTAGTGATGATGGCGAAGAGGTCACACCCGTTCCCATGCCGAACACGGAAGTTAAGCTCTTCAGCGCCGATGGTAGTTGGGGGATCTCCCCCTGCAAGAGTAGGACGTCGCTGGGCAATGAAGAAAAGCGAGAGACCAAATGGTTTCTCGCTTTTTTGTATGTTTTTTATTCACGTTCGCGAAATTATTTTGTTAATAATTAAAGTGTTACATATAGCTTTTAAGAGATTCGAACAAATTATTCATTTGTCTTATAGGTAGATCACTTATTTAGTAGCTACAGTATCGTTAGTTCGTATCTATAGCACATTCAAACTGTAAACCATCTCTTCTTCGAACTAAAATGATGGTAGAGGTGAATGTGATGAGTGAAATCGTTATCGTTTGGTTTAGACGGGATTTTCGTTTCAACGACCAAACTGCTCTTGAAAAGGCTATCGCCTATTGTGAAGAAAATGATGCTAACTGGGTAGGGCTTTTCCAGCTTGATCCCCATTTTACGAATACAATCAATCTCCACCACGATTATTTCTTTCAGACGGTGGCTGAATTTCAAGAACGCTGTAAAAATGAGAAACTTCCCTTTCAAATTAGCTATGGCACTCCAAAAGACGTATTTGATAAGGTAACGGCTCGTTTAAAGGTAACGGCCATTTTCTTTAATGAAGATGAAGCAGGATATGGAGCGAGGCGCGATAGTGAAGTGAGTGACTTGCTGAAAGAGAAGGGTATTAAAGTATTTTCTTATAAAGATTACTACCTTCATGGTTCCAAAGAAGTTAGGAAACATGATGATACGATGTATAAGATATTTACGCCCTATTATAAGCAATGGCGCACGCTAAGAAAGCCACCAGTCATTCAGAATGATTTTAAGAAGATTAAGAAGTATGCTCATTCGTTAGATCTTACACTTGACCCTGAATCTGAAGCCGAATTTGCAAACATTTTAAATAAGTGTGAAGCAAATTGGCAAGCGATTGGTGAAAAGAGTGCAACTCAACGGGCGAAGCGTTTTGTAAAGGAAAGAATCAAGGATTATGACAATCATCGAGATGTTCCTTCACTTGTGGGGACAAGTAAGTTATCACCGTATTTAAAAACAGGTGCTCTCTCTGTCCGTACCCTTTTTCATATGGTAGCGGAATATGATCATAAAGGGGCAGAAACGTTTATTCAGGAACTTTCCTGGCGTGATTTTTATGGAATGGTTCATTCGGAGTTTCCTGAATTTCGAGAACGTGAATTTCAGTCCAAATATCGAGGCATTCCGTGGAATGACGATGAAGAAAAATTGCAGAAGTGGAAAGAGGGTAAAACCGGCTTTCCAATCGTTGATGCTGGAATGAGGCAACTAAATCAGGAAGGCTGGATGCATAATCGACTTCGTATGATTACAGCTTCATTTCTTACAAAAGATTACCTTATCGATTGGAGACTTGGTGAGCGTTACTTTGAGGAAAAGCTGATTGATTATGATGAGTCTTCCAATACTGGAGGGTGGCAGTGGGCATCTTCAACTGGTACAGATGCTGTCCCTTATTTCCGTATCTTTAATCCGACGACTCAGGCAGAACGATTTGATCCGGACGGTGTTTATATTAAGAAGTACGTTGAAGAGTTAAAAGATGTGCCTAAGAAGTATATCCATCAACCATCAAAAATGACTGAAGAAGAGCAAAAGGAAAATAACTGTGTCATTGGGAAAGATTACCCACTTCCAACGGTGGATCATAAAGTACAGCGCCAAAAGGTGCTAAGTGTTTATAGAGAAAGAACGTGATAAAAAGGTCTGGTGCTATATATGCGCCTGATCTTTTTTTGATGGATAAGAGGACAAGAAATGCGCATGCTAATTGGAAGAGAATGCTAAGTGCGGAGCTGATTCATGTGAAATGGTTTAAGAAAGGCGCTTCTGAAAAGCCATCTACGTTAGAGGAAATGATAAAAGACCTTAAACAATCGATCGATTTTGTGGCATATGAAAATAAAGCGAGCGATCAGCCTTATCGGTTAATCTATTTTGCGTCGCTTGTTGATTCTGAACAGCTACACCGTGACATATTGCCAGTGATTAAAGAATGTAAGTCAAAATCACTTGAAGACTTAAAAGGCATTCTTCCAATCGAGAATATTGAGATTTCATCAGAGCTATCAGTCATCCAAGAACGGTTGTTAGAAGGTTATCTTGCCATCCAACTTTCACGAGGTCAAAAGGTTCTCCTTGTAAACATTAGTCTTCGCAAATCAAGAGATTTATCTGCTCCTGAAATTGAATTTAGTGTGATGGGACCGAAAGAAGGTCTAGTCGAAGATCTTCATACAAATATGAATTTAATTCGTAGAAGAATCCCGCATCCAAGATTGAGAATGAAAGAGATTACCGTTGGAACGATAAGTAAAACGAAAGTTGTCGTTGCCTTTATTGAGGGTGTGGCTAGTGAACAGAATATTAATACGGTTATGCAGCGTCTCGAAGATCTTGATTTTGACATCATTTCCGATTCTTCTTTTATTGGTCAGATGTTAGAAGACAATTCTCTGTCTGTTTTTCCGCAAATGATTGATACGGAACGAACGGATCGTATTACAGGACATATGAATTTTGGTGCATTTGCAATCTTAACAGAAGGCTCTTCTAATGCTTTAATTGGCCCCATCAATTTTGGTCAATTGTTAGTTTCCTTTGAAGATTACTATCTTGGATGGAATATTGCTTCCTTTTTTCGTGTCGTCCGTATGATTGCCATTCTAGCGTCGATTATCGCTACTCCTTTGTACGTTGCAGTTTTAACGTATCATTATGAATTATTTCCTTCTAAGTTATTAGCAACGTTAATTTCATCAAGGAGTGACATCCCTTTCTCTCCTGTCATTGAAGTGTTTTTTCTTGAAGTGACAATCGATTTGTTACGAGAGGCGGGGGCAAGGATGCCGACGAAGGTTGGGCAAACACTCGGTATTGTAGGAGGTATTGTAATTGGAACGGCTGCCGTTGAGGCTTCATTAACTAGTAATATTCTGTTGATTTTGGTTGCCTTATCAGCTCTTGCTTCTTTTACAACACCAGTATATCGCATGACTAATACGATTCGTTTTTTACGCTATCCTTTAATTGTGTTCGCACAATTTCTTGGCTTAATCGGTGTAGCGCTGTTTGGACTATTTATTCTAACGCATATGATCAGGTTAACGTCATTTGGAAACCCATATCTCGCACCGCTTTATCCTCCGAGGGTAAAAGATTGGTACGATTCTTTCTTTCGTTTACCTTATGTCATGCAAAAAAACAGATTTCAATTTTTTCGAGGGAAACAGACGAAACGATTTGAGGATAAGAAAAAACGCCAAAAGCATCATCTGGATTTCGATGAGCAGTAGAGGGTGAGTTGCATGGAACAGAGCAAGCGAAATGATCTTCTTATATCTCCCTTCCTGATCATGTTTATTATTCACAGTAATCAGGTGGGAGTTGGGATACTAGGCTTTCCTAGATATATCGCGGCTTATGCAGGAAATGATGCCTGGATTGTCGTTATTATTACGGGTGTTGTTTTTCATGTGTTCATATGGATGATGTATCGAATTCTTAGTGATGGTTCTTACGACATTATTGACCTTCATAATAAGTGGTTTGGGAAGTGGATTGGATCGTTTTTTAACATTGCACTAATGATGTATTTACTGTTAGGGACGATTGTTATTCTTCGTACGTTTATAGAAGTCATTCAGGCCTGGATGTTTCCTGAACTAGCCACTTGGATACCTGTAGGAATGTATTTGTTGTTAACGTATTATGTGCTTGCTGGGGGATTTCGAACGGTAGCAGGAATCTGTTTCTTTGGAGTGATCATCCCAATTTGGTTAGTATTTACGGCAACGGCTCCTCTGAAATTCTCTACATTTAGCAATTTGTTTCCCATTATGGATCATACATTACAGGAATTTGCTCTTGGAACAAGGCAGATGACGCTAAGCTATGTTGGAATAGATATCTTACTTCTCGCTTATCCATTCTTGAAAAATCCGAAAAGCTCTCGCATATGGGCGCACATGGGCGTTTTATTAACAACATTGATTTATACAATGGTTATGGTAGTTTCGCTTGCATTTTATAGTGAGGGGCAACTTCAGCAGTCTATATGGTCTACGTTGATTGCGTGGAAAGTTGTAGAGTTACCATTTGTAGAGCGGTTTGAGTATATTGGAATTACATTCTGGTGTTTCGTTGTTTTTCCTAATATATGCTTAACGATGTGGGGAGCAAGTCGAGTTGGAAAAAAGGTGTTACATATAAAACAAAAGTACTTTGTTTTCATTTTGATTGCGTTTGTTTTTACAGCATGTGTGATGGTTACGAATCGTGACCAGGTGGACTATCTTAATACGATAACTTCTATAATAGGAACCTACGTGTATTACTTTTATATTCCATTTATTTTCCTATACAGCATGATTTGGAGGAGAGTGAAAAGGCGAACATGAAATATTGCAGCTTAATGCTCCTTTGTATGCTTCTGACAGGATGTGTAGCAGAAGAAATAATTGATGAAGTGCCTATCCTATTTATCGTTGGCTATGACAAGGGAGAAGAAGAAAAAATCAAAGGAACGATCTCTCTCCAAACGTTTGATCCAAATCAAGAAGTTGAGACAAGATCATTTGAAGCTGAAGCATATACGAGTAAAGGACTTCGCAATCAATTAAGCGGTTTACCTAAGCCCATTTCGATAGGGAAGATGGCGGTATTGTTATTTAGTGAAGATATGGCTGAAGAGGGAATCATAGATGTGCTAGATAGTTTTCTAAGAGACCCAGCAGCCGGTCGTCTCATTTATGTTGGTGTAGTAGAAGGGAGTGCAGGCGAACTCATCAAAAATGAGTTTCAATATTTACAGGGAATCGGTCCATTTCTACAGAATCTTATTAAACAATCGATTGAGTATGGAAATATGCCACAAAATAATATTCACTTGTTTGATTATAAATATTATGGCGATGGGATGGATCCAGTCGTTCCTATACTTAAGAAGGAAAAGACTGAAGTAAAAATAACTGGTTTAGCTTTGTTTGAAGATGAGAAAATGGTTGGAAAACTGAACTTGGACGAAATGTTTATGTTCGCATTGATTAATAAAAGTTTTAGCGCAGGTTTATATGAGTTAGAACTTCCAGATGGAGAGTATGCCAATCTACAAAAGATCAAATCAAAAGTAAAGTATAAGGTGAAAAATGGGAATACCAATCCTTCAGTAAACATATCAATTAAGTTAAATGGAAATATTGTAGAGTACACAGGGGATAAGTTGAGTAAAGAGACAAAACAAGAAATTGCAAAAGCGCTTGAACGTAAAGTGAAAGCGCATGGTGATGAGATGGTTAAGAAATTTCAAGAATTAGGGATAGATCCTTTCTCAATCGGTGATCATGCTCGTAGTCAGACTAGAAATTTTGATTTTAAAAAATGGTATGACCGATATCCTGATGTTCCTGTAACGATTGATGTTAAAGTGAATATTGGAGAATCAGGAATCATTGATTGAGGAAAGGTGTGAAGGGCTCATGAGCAATTACACACAATATAGGAATAAAAAAACTCGTTTTAAAAATCGATTCGATTTTTAAAACGAGTTTTTTATGTACCTTTACTTAAATAATATGGTAGAGGAGTGGTAGTAAATGATTTTACTCGATGGTTATCAGTTATCATTAAATAATCTTAGAAAGCTTTTATTTAACGGTGCGCGTGCTAGCTGTTCGAAAGAGAGTCTAAAGCGTGTTGATCAAAACAGAAAAGCAGTGGAAACGATTGTTGCAAACGGGGAGACAGTGTACGGTATTACAACAGGATTTGGCAAGTTAAGTGATGTCCATATTCAAACTTCAGATGTTGATCAGCTTCAGTTGAACCTTATTTATTCCCATGCATGTGGTATCGGTGAACCCTTTCCACCTCTTGTATCAAAAGCTATGCTTTTGCTTCGAGCGAATGCTTTACTGAAAGGATTTTCAGGGATTAGGCGTGAAGTGATTGAAAGACTATTGCTTTATGCCAACGAAGAAATTCTACCAGTTGTACCTCAGCAAGGATCACTTGGAGCAAGCGGTGACCTGGCCCCTTTAGCTCATCTTGTTCTTCCGTTATTAGGTGAAGGAGAGGTATTCTACCGGGGAAAGCGAGAAAACGCGACTGTTCCAATGAAAGAGAAAGGAATCGAACCGATTAAATTAACCGCTAAGGAAGGTCTTGCGCTTATTAATGGCACACAGGCAATGACGGCGATGGGCGCTGTCACTTATCTTGAAGCAGAAAAACTCGCCTATGAAGCGGATGGTATCTCATCTCTTACATTAGAAGCCTTGAGAGCTATTACAGACGCCTTCGATGAGGACATTCATATGGTTAGAGGTTACCCAGAACAAGTGGATGTGGCTAGAAGGTTAAGAAAGCTATTAAAAGGGAGTCAGTTAACAACGAGGCAAGGAGAGATAAGGGTTCAGGATGCTTATTCCCTCAGATGTATTCCTCAAGTTCATGGTGCTTCCTGGCAAGCCCTTGCTTATGTAAAAGAAAAACTTGAAATTGAAATGAACGCGGCCACGGACAACCCACTTATTTTTGATGGGGGCGCGAAAGTACTATCTGGAGGGAATTTTCATGGACAGCCCATTGCCCTAGCAATGGATTTTCTTTCGATTGCGATGGCTGAATTTGGGAGTATTGCAGAACGTCGTATTGAACGACTCGTGAACCCGCAATTGAATGATCTTCCTGCATTCTTAAGTCCCAAACCAGGGTTACAATCAGGCGCAATGATTATGCAATACGCAGCAGCATCTCTTGTCTCAGAAAACAAAACCCTTGCCCATCCGGCTTCAGTTGATTCTATTCCATCCTCAGCCAATCAGGAGGATCACGTTAGTATGGGAACGATTGGTTCTCGTCACGCTGCCCAAATCACAACAAATGTGAGAAGAATTCTAGCAATTGAAGCGATTTGTGCAATGCAAGGAATTACCTATCGAGATCCCACGAAGCTTGCACCAAAAACGAAAAAAATATATGAAGCAGGAAGAGGCATTGTTCGAGAAATAGACTGCGATCGGATTTTTTCATATGATATCGAACGATTGACCGATTGGTTAAAGGAAAATGGGGATATCGAGAAAATTGTGGTAGGTGTGTAGGAATACCCTTCAGTGCAAATAACAAAATGAAATAAAAGTAGAAGAATGATATAGTAAATGAAATAGATGGAAAGCAGGGGGCATTACAGTGAATGAAAAAGAAATCGAAATCCTAGAAATTTTAGAGGATAATGCACGTGTACCAATGGATGTTTTAGCTGATATGGTTGAATTATCAGTTGAAGAAGTAGAGAAAATCATTAAGAAACTTGAAGAACAGGATATTATTTTAAGCTATTCATCCGTTATTAATTGGGATAAAACTTCTGGCAAAGACGGTGTTGCAGCCATGATTGATGTGAAGGTAACCCCAAAAAGAGATGTTGGCTTTGATGAGATTGCTGAGCGTATTTATCGTTTTCCGGAAGTGAAAGCAGTGTACTTAATGTCAGGAGCGTTTGATTTGTCTGTTCAGATCGAAGGGAAAACAATGAAGGAAGTTGCTTTCTTTGTTTCTAACAAGCTTTCAACACTTGATTCAGTTTTGTCGACAACAACGCATTTCTTACTTAAAAAATATAAACACGACGGTGTGATTTTTGAACCGGAACAGAAGGATAAGCGGATTGTGGTGTCACCATGAAGGAAGTTCAACAGCAGTATATTTCTAAAACAGCTTCTCAATTAAAACCTTCAGGTATCCGAAAATTCTTTGATCTTGCTTCCCAAATGGATAATGTTATTTCACTTGGTGTTGGTGAGCCAGATTTTGTTACACCGTGGAATGTATGTGAAGCGGGCTACGCTTCACTTGAAAGCGGCTATACTGCTTATACGGCAAATGCAGGTCTGCTAGAGCTAAGGGAAGAAATTTCGTCTTACTTAGATGAACAATTTTCACTGAGCTATTCAGCTGAATCACAAATCATATTAACTGTTGGAGCGAGTCAGGCGATTGATCTGGCTTTTCGAGCGGTGATTGATCCGGGTGATGAGGTTATTATTGTCGAACCAGGCTTTGTTGCTTATTCACCAGCTGTAACGCTCGCAGGTGGGAAACCTGTCTCTTTGGAAACAAAGGCAGAGGACGAGTTTAAAATAACGCGTGAGTCGCTTGAAAAAGTGATTACGAAGCGAACAAAAGCGATCCTTCTGTGTTTCCCGAGTAACCCTACTGGTGCCACAATGTCTGAAGCGGAATTGAAAAACGTAACAGACATCATTGAAGAACATGACCTACTCGTACTTTCGGATGAGATCTATGCGGAATTAACGTATGATGAGACGCATTATAGCATTGTCCGAGCTGATGGCATGAAAGAGCGTACAATTCTTATTTCAGGTTTCTCGAAGGCATTTGCTATGACAGGTTGGAGACTTGGTTACGTGACGGGTCCTGAAGAAATCATTGCGGCGATGTTGAAAATCCATCAATATACAATGATGTGTGCGCCGACAATCGCTCAGCACGGGGCACTCGAAGCTTTGAAAAGTGGAAGAGACGATCTTGAGAGAATGAAGAAAAGCTATCGTCAGCGAAGAAACTTTCTTGTTAAAGCATTTAACAACATCGGACTTTCCTGTCATATGCCAGGTGGTGCATTCTACGCATTTCCATCCGTACAGGCAACTGGGATGACATCAGATGAATTTGCTGAAAAGTTATTAGAAGAAGAGCAGGTCGCTGTTGTGCCAGGGCATGTCTTTGGTGCTGGTGGAGAAGGCTATGTGCGCTGTTCTTACGCAACGTCAATCGATTCTTTGCAGGAAGCTGTTAAGCGAATCGAACGGTTTGTTAACCGTCACAATTCAAAGGGATAATTAGGAACGCCGTCCTCACTGAGGACGGCGTTATGTATTAATAGGAAGTGGGATCCTCTTTGCTTGTTGAAATACTTGAAGACGTTTGTTTGGAAAGTAACTGTCTGAGCAATTCATTCTGCTCTTGATCAGCAGCGTTCTTTCTTTTCATATAGCTCATCGCTTTAAATAAGAATACGATCGTTAATACAACGATAAATAAAATAATGACCATATATAGAAAACCAAATAATCCAAAAAGCATGCCAAATCCATCCATGCCACCACTATTAGACATCATCAAATCACCTCCTCATCTGATGTTAATTTTACCACTATTTCCTAAATTCCAAACGCGGTATTTTCCTTCAATAGAAGAGCTTAAGCATACGTCTCCTTTTCTAATATGACGTGTTATGATATTATTATCAAGTTGGAGAGTTCGTAATTCCCTCCTCTCGTAAAACAAAACTAGGGACCGTGAAAAGTGTAGCCCAGTTCTCTGATTGGAGATGGGGTTTTTCATGCGTCTCCCTTACTGAATAAAGAAGGGGGCTTTTTTTATGTCTTTTATGATTCCAAAGAAAGTTGAAGTACTTGGAGAAGATATTCAGAAAAGCGAATTAAAGTATCATCATAAACGAGTAGCGGTAACAAAGGAATTTACATTTGATGCTGCGCATCATTTGCACTGCTACGAAGGTAAGTGCAAAAGCATGCATGGTCATACGTATAAAGTGGTCATCACAATTAGCGGATTTGTGAATGAAATCGGCATTTCAGTTGATTTTGGTGAAATTAAAACCCTGTTTAAAGAAGTGATTGATTCGAAATTGGATCATCATTATTTAAATGAAGTGCTTCCGAACATGAACACGACAGCTGAAAATATGATTGTTTGGATGTGGGAGCAGTTAGATCAAGCTCTGACTGAGCGCAATATGAAAGATCTTGGTCAGCGCATCGAAGAACTAGTTCTCTATGAAACACCAACAAGCTACGCAACGCTGAAGCGGGAATGGATGGAAGAAAATGAGTAAATGGGTGCTACCGGAACAATCCGAATATATGAAGTGGGAATTACCGATGGTGGAGGTATTTGAGACAGTAGAAGGAGAGGGAACGCGCGCTGGTTTTCCAACAGTATTCGTACGCGTCTTTCACTGTAACTTGCGCTGTAGCTGGTGTGACACGCCTTATAGCTATGCACCGGATAAAGCAGAATACACAGGTTCAATTGCCTCAATTATTGATCAAATCAAACAATATAATAGCCGTCACATCTGTTTTACAGGTGGGGAGCCGTTAATTCATCGTGAGAAATCAATGGCGCTTATTCAAGCGATGGTAGATCTTCCGCATATTGAAGACATTCATATCGAAACGAACGGAGCGATTGATCTTACGCCATATGAAGCGGTTCGAAAAGGCGATGAAGCCTGGCAGGAGAAAGTTCGTTTTGTGATGGACTATAAGCTGCCTGATTCTGGTGAACAGCATCGCATGCTTCACGAGAACTTTAAACTTCTTGATACACAAGATGAAATTAAGTTCGTGATCGGCTCTGATGAAGATTTCACAGTAGCGACTGAAGTTGTCTCAGAAAATCATCAAAAAGGTCAGGTATTGTATAGTCCAGTGTGGGAAACGATGCCTCCACACAAACTTGTTGAAAAAATTCTAGAAGCAGGACTAAGCAAAGTGAAGCTAAGTATGCAGCTTCATAAGATTATTTGGGATCCTAATAGAAGAGGTGTGTAACGTGAATAAAAAAGCAGTGATTGTATTGAGCGGTGGTTTAGATAGTACAACATGCATGGGAATCGCGAAGGAAAAAGGCTATGAGCTTTATCCGATTACATTCCACTACGGCCAAAAGCATAACCGAGAAGTAGAGCAGGCGAAGAAAGTAGCGGAATATTACAATGCGCCCGATCATCGCATTGTGAACATTAGTTTTCTAAATCAAATTGGGGGCAGTGCCCTTACGGATGATTCCATTGATGTACCAACAGATATGGATGAAGATGAAATTCCAGTTACTTACGTGCCAGCTCGTAATATGATCTTTCTTTCTCTTGCCTCTGCATATGCAGAAGTGATTGGAGCTGAAGCGATCTACATCGGTGTATCTGCCGTTGACTACAGTGGATACCCGGATTGCCGACCAGAGTTTATTGAAAGCATGAATGAAACGGTTAATCTAGCTACAAAAGCTGGAGCAACAGGTAGTGAAATGAAGATTGATACTCCGTTAATTAACTTGACGAAAGCAGATACGGTTAGTGAAGGCTTACGTTTAAGCGTTCCTTATGAACTAACGACATCTTGCTACAATGGTGAAGTAGAAGCATGCGGCGAGTGTGATAGCTGTCGTCTGCGTCTGAAAGGCTTTGAAGAAGCTGGAGCGGTAGATCCGATACCTTATAAAGTATAATGAAAAGCTGCCGGAGGATACTCCGACAGCTTTTTTGGTTTGGCCAATAAACTTCCAGCGGAGGAGTGGTTCGACATATAGCGCGGGTGACAGGCACCTGCGCCGACCGCAGAACCCGCACCCCCGCTTACTCAGGCATTTCTCCGCTATAAACAGAAGATGGGCGGATGATTCGGTTATTGTCATTTTGCTCGTACACGTGTGCGATCCAACCTGCCGTTCTGGCTGCTGTAAATGTTGGGGTAAACAGTTCTGTTGGTAGCTCGATTGCTCTTAAGATGGCCGCTGCATAGTACTCCACATTCGCATAAAGTTTTCGGTCAGGTTTGTACTCCTGGAGAAGGCGTACGGCCGTGTCTTCTACTTCATGTGCAAGTTTAAACTCAGCATCGTCATAGAAATTTGATGTAATCTCGCTTAAAGCGGCGGCACGGGGATCGCGCGTTTTATAAACCCGATGTCCAAAGCCCATTAACTTCTCACGATTTTCAAGTTTACGTCGCAATACTTTTTCAGCATCGCCGTCACGCTTAATTTCTTCTAATAAATCAATAACCCCAGTTGGCGCCCCGCCATGAAGAGGTCCTTTCATAGCGCCGATAGCACCTGTAATAGCTGATGCGAGATCACTTTCAGTTGATGAAATCACCCTAGCTGTAAAGGTAGAGGCGTTTAATCCATGCTCCATCGTTAAAATGAAGTAGGCAGTTAACGCTTTAATGTGATTTTCCTGAGGACGTTCTCCTGTCAACATATATAAATAGTTCCCAACGTGAGACAACGTTACGTCTGGCTCGATCTGAGATAATCCATTTTGAGTGCGGTAGCGATAGGCAATAATAGTTGGAACGATACTCAGTAGGTGAATTCCCTGTTCCTGTGTCGCTGGGAACTGATATGAGTGATCTCCCATGGAAGATAAGACCGTTCGAATAACGCTCATCATCTCCATTTTTTCAGGTAAACGATTTATGATTTCCTTCTGGTTTGGTGATAAGTGTCTTGCTTCACCAAGTGCGGAGGTGAAAGCAGTTAGCTGTTTTTCAGTAGGAAATGAACCATTCCATAGGAAGTAGGCGGCTTCTTCGAATGATTTTTCTTTCGCAATTTCTTTTGCCCAGTGTCCTCGATAGACAAGCAAACCGTTCTCTCCGTCTACAAGGCTGATATTGGAATCAGCCGCAATGATTCCTTCTAATCCGGCATGAATCATAAACTCAACTCCATTTCATTCGTCTTGTATCTAGTGTATCGATTCGATATGATTATGACTAATAAATAATTACTAAATAATTAATAGAGAAACGCTATCAATAAGGGTGATAAGAATGAATCTAAACTGGTTGAAAACATTTGTCACAGCTGCTTCGTATGAAAATTTCAGGGAAACATCGGAAAAACTCTATCTTGCTCAACCTACTGTTACGGTTCACATTCAACAACTTGAAAAGCAGATTGGCAGTAAGCTATTTATGAAGAGCGGTAGAAGAGTGATGCTCTCTGAAGCAGGAAGACAATTCCTTCCGCATGCGAGGGAGTTAGTTGAACAGTATGAGACAAGCTTACGTCATATGAACGGGTGGAGGCAGGGGTACCATCGAAAGTTGTCGATTGCTGTATCCCCTTTAATTGCTGCTACGGTTCTACCTAACGTCCTTCAGCAATTTATGAAAGCTTATCCATCGATTGAGGTCGTTGTAAAAGTAAGTGAGTCTAATGAAATTGGAGAGATGATCACCAAGAATGATGCAGATTTCGGTCTTTCAAGAATGAAATCTTTGCAGGCATATGTGAAAAATGAACAAATTGGAGCCGATCCGATTGTTTTAGTTGTGCCACACGATGGGGGAGATGCGGAAACGAGTCTGCCTTTATCTTTAAGTGAGTTTTGTTTGAGATCAACGTTACTCACGCATAATCATCCTGATTATTGGGAAGATCTTTTAGTTGAGCTACGTTCTAAATATGAAGGTGTTCGAACGATGGTGGTATCGCAAGTACACATTACAAAGCGATTTATTGAGGAAGGGCTTGGGTTCTCTTTTTTACCATGGTCATCTGTTCGGCGTGAGGTATTTGAAGGGAGAATTCTTCAAGTGGATACTGTAGAAATCAAACTGCCTGAGGTTCACACATACATGGTCTATCAACATCTTTCGGAGGAAACAGAAATATTTAAACAATTTATTGAGAAAAGCATGAATTAAGCCCGATCAGCGTCCTGATCGGGCTATACTCTTATTTTCCGAGTGTGAAATAAGAGTGTGGGATGGTAGCGTGTCATAGATCCTGACGGCTAGCTTACACGCTTGAGTAGTATGTGCGATGTAAAAGAAAATATACACATTTAGTAAGTAGTTAGTCCCCAAACTTTCCAACCCTTTTCCTCTTTAGAAGCAAAAAGGTGCATGCGTACGGGGAGCTGAGAAGATTTCTTTGTTACGAGGACATCAATGAGGTAAGTGTGGTTTGCGACTTTTTTTTCACAGGTTTTAACGGCTGGCGCGTAATAGGGTGACTTCTTTTTTAAAGGTGACATGCTAATGATCTGCCATGAATTTGTACCCGGAGTGTTGGCCATTAACCCTGAAAGAATCGTTGTAGCTTTCATTGTAAGGCCTTTTTTTGATGCCGATTGATCTAGTGAAGTTGGACACTTTCCTTGAATGAGCTGAATCGGACCAGCTGCATAAGTATGAATTGGTAAAAGAAGAAGTAAGAAAAGGAGACAGCTTACAGTACGCTTCATCAATTTATACCACCTTTCACCTTTACCGTGCCCGCTTAGTGAAAAATTATTCGTAATAATCGAATGTATGTTCGGTTTGTGGTACACTAATGGAAGAAGGAGGGATAGCCATTGCAGCCTTCAATTAAGAAGCGAACATCTCGGTCTATTTTAACAAAAGGTAGTGGATTTCTTAATGGATATAGTCACACTCTGAACCCTTACGCTGGATGTGCCTTCGGTTGTTCGTATTGCTATGTCAGAAGAATGCCGATTGCCCTTTTTAGGGAAGAGGATTGGGGAGAATGGGTAGATATTAAAGAAAATGCTGTGGATCTTGTGAAAAAAGAGATCCCGAAAGCTCGGAAAAAAGGAGAAGTATCGATTTTTATGTCTTCTTCGACAGATCCTTATCAGCCTATTGAATTTAAGACTAATTTAACAAGAAGATTACTTGAAGCTATGGTAGAAGAAATGCCTGATTTTCTATTTCTTCAAACCCGCTCTCCACTCGTCACTAGAGATATTGATTTGTTAAAAAAATTCGGCAAAAAGGTTCTGGTCAGTATGACAGTAGAAACAGACCTTGATTCAGTGCGC
Organism: Pseudalkalibacillus sp. JSM 102089; assembly: GCF_041366475.1. Lineage (NCBI taxonomy): Bacteria > Bacillati > Bacillota > Bacilli > Caryophanales > Fictibacillaceae > Pseudalkalibacillus > Pseudalkalibacillus sp. JSM 102089. Next base: position 436,837 of record NZ_JBEWYW010000003.1, on the reverse strand, counting down.
AAAATTTTTGCGCCATCAGCACCGCCAATTGCAGCAAGGTTAAAGGCGCTACAAACGTTACGAGCAAACGGTATTCCTGTACAAGCGGCAGTGGCGCCACTTCTCCCGTGTTCTGAACATTTCCCTAAGAAGTTAGCTGAAGTAACGGATCGCCTCACGCTAGATGACTTTTTCATGGGTGATGGGAGCGGTGGAAAAAGAACAGAGCAGCTTGGCATTCGTAAGCTCTTTGAAGACGCGGGCCTAGAAGATTGGTATCAACGTAAAGCCTATTTGAAAATAAAGAAGAGATTACAGGCCTTTTTTCCTGAAAGCGCCATTTATATTTCTCAAGAAGGTTTTTTACCTCCAGACGAGGGATAGTATAAATAATAAACGAAAAAAAGGCTAGAGAATGTATCTCTAGCCTTATGTTGCCTATTTTACTTTAATTTTTCAGCCTTACCACTTAGAATTTTCAATTGGTCATTTTCATAGCCAACCTGGTAAGTGACGTTGTATAGAGAAGTTGTTGTCTTCTTATCCTCGGTTCGTTCTTGTGCTTTAATAGTAGCTGTTACCTTTACTTGATCATTCGTTTGATTTAAACTTCCGGTCATATTTGAAACTTCAACGTCAAGGGTATGGATATAGCCACTTCGAAAATCTTCATACAGCATTTCACTCTGCCAGCGACTGCCAAGTAAGGAGTAGCCAGTGACATAGTCTTGAGTAGACAAGCTTTCATAGAAATATCCAATAAGATAGGTAGCATTATTCTTAAAGTCTTCTCCTGTGAGTCCTTGTGGTGTTGATACTTCTTCCTTACTTTCATCATCTACCGTTATTTCTACTGGGTCATCAGACCAATTTTTAATTTGCTCAATAACGTTGGGGAGCGGAATGCTAAAGCCGATTGCCCCTGAGTCTGTTCCTGCGGAATTAATGGCGATCGCCTCTCCAGTATTAGCATCAATAAGGGGACCTCCGCTGTTCCCTTTTGTAATGGGGGCAGAGATTTGATAGATATGCTCATAGCGATAGGGCTCTAAGATGAATTCTCGATCGAGACCACTGACAATCCCTGTTGTAACGGTATTCTGAAGTCCGAGTGGGCTACCAAGAGCAATGATATTGTCCCCAACTTCCGCCATGCGCTCTTCTGCAACAGGGAGGGGATCATTTCCCTCTAATCCTGGAACGCGAATCACCGCAACATCTATCGTATCACCCATACCAATGATTTGAGCTTCGAATTGTTTAGCATCAGAGGTTTTAACGGTAATTTTTTGTGCACCTTCGATAACATGAGCGTTCGTAATGACGTCTCCGTTCGTATTATAGAGGAAGCCTGATCCAGAAGAAGTGCCATCTTTTAAGGCGACTTCAATTTGCACAACGCTTTTTTGTGTCTCATGAATGACGGATTTTAAGTCTGAATCATTCTTTTGGTTCTCTGGAGCATTTGTTTTCTCTCCTAGAGAAGATGTTGCTTCAACGGTTGTATTTGAATAGTAATCATGTAAAAAATAAAAACCTGCGCCGCCCCCAATCAGAATAAAGAGGGAGCTTGCAAGGGATAGTAGCAAAGCCAATTTCTTAGACATCCGTCTTGAATACTCCTTTCTGCTAATCCAAGTACCATGTGAAATGATCAATTTCGACTGTGAATTGATCAAGATCCTTCACGTCTTCACCTACATCGTAGATTATAAAGTCAAATTTACCTGTATCGTCAGGATAAAGTTTGTCGGGGTTAATATAAACCTCCCCTTTATCAAACTCTTTTCCATCTCCGTCCAATACTTTATAAGAAGCCCCGATCGAATTGACGGGAACAGTGGCTTTGCTTGTGACCGTACCTGTTATTTTTAATTCATTGTAATCTGTCACCTTTGTTTCTAATTCATTGAGCTCAATCGCGCTTGTACGATTCATCTCTTCTTCTTTTGCTGCAGCAACCATAGCATGTTCAATTCGCTTCTGTTGCTCCTCCTCAAACGAATTTCGTCTCTTTTCGATTACGGTTTGAAGGTTTGATAGCTTTTCGTTACCTTTATTGATTTCTAAGCCTTCTTCTACTGAGTTTAATGCTTCCGTAAAGTGGTTCTCTTCCAAATAACCATTTGCTTCATTAATTGAAAAGTCGACAATTTGATTACGAATTTGTCCGGCTATGTCTTGGGCTTCATCCACTTGTAAACTTTCAGCCCTTGTTAACACAGGTTTCAATTCATCAATGGATTTTTTTCCTTTCATATCATACTTTAATTCGGCAACCATCACAGTTGTCCGAACCATTCCGATGTCTTCTTGTAAAGTAGAGAATAGATCTCCTTTATAGGATGCTGAGGTTTGCTCAGCTTCTTTAATCAAATCTAAGGCTTTACTGTAGTTATCTTTTTTTCTTGCGGTTTCCGCCTGTTTTAAAGTCTTTTCAACGTTTAATGCGATCGTTACAATATTCTCGTTTTTTTGGGCAGCTGGGAAACGAGGTCGTTTTTGTTGAGCCTCATTAAATTCTTTTTGTGCTGCTTCGAGCTTGCCGTTTTTAGCTAATTCCTCTCCCTTTTCAAATGAGCGAATCGCTGCCTTTGACGTTGATTCTTCATAAAAATAATAGCCGGCAAGTGTGCTAGAAAGAAGAAAAAACACGATCACTGGTAACCAACGCCACAGAATGGAAAGGCTATGCTTAGATTTATTTTGAGTGACTAGTTCTTTTCCACAAGAGAAGCAAAATTGCTCATCATCGCCTCTTTTTTTTCCACAATGTGGACAGTACATCCTTATTCCACCTGCTTTCAATCTCAATTGCTAGTTATATTTTGACACATTTCCCTTGTAAGGGAAATATTTTTCAGTAGGTTGTTGGGGAATTGAAATATAAAGCAATTTTCGCTCAAATCGAGTAAGAGCTTACTTATAAAATAGCCTATAAAGTGGGGGGGGGGGATTGATTCAAAAGACATATTTTTTCTTGCTATGATTAAAAGTGAATAGATTGTACTAGTTCAAAGGACATTAAATGATAAAAAAGAAGTTACTTCGTTCGATTGTACCGGTATTGAAGGACCTGTTCACACCTATACCCCTTTGATAAGATGATCCTAAGACCCCCTTTCAAATATTCCGTTACCAGGAAGACCGGCATTTGCCGGTCCTTTTTTTTGCCTCGATATCTGTGTAGCATTCATTTTAACTATAATCAATCAATGACTAATCACTCTCTTTTTTGTCGATAAACCTAGAATAAGAATGAAATGAAAAAAACTTCTTTTTTTGAAACCTCATGAGGTAGTTGCTCGTCTAATTAGTTGAAAACCCTTATTCCCTTAGATGTAGCCACTACGATATTTACCTAGTGGCTGCTTTTTTTGTGATAGTTGCATATGATAGGTAATGTTGATATAATAACTAACGAGTGGTAGGCAAATGCCTGCGTTTTTTATTTATCAATAACTAACGATCGGTAGGTAATGATATATGAAAAAAGAATCGACACAGGATCGAATTAAAGAGGTTGCCCTCATTCTATTTGCACGTAATGGATTTGAAGGGACTTCCCTTTCAGATATTGCTAAAGGAGTAGGCATAAAAAAACCTTCCTTATATGCGCATTATAAAAGTAAAGAAGATTTATTTTTAGGTGTGATTCATAAAGTATCAGTTGATTACAATGCGTTTTTTGTAAAGACGGCTGAACGATTAAGCAATCAATCACCTGAGAAACAATTATATGACCTTCTTCGTGAAAATACAGAGTATCTACGGAATGATGAAATGGGTCTTATTTTCAAAAGAATGATGCTATTTCCACCAGAGTCGTTACGGAAGGAAATCGCTCAAATGTTTGAAAAAACGGAGAATGTGATGAAGAGAGTGATTAAGTCTATTCTCGAGCAGATGCTCCCAAATGAGGAATGGGAACGAGTTTTTGATGCTTATTTATGTTTACTTGACGGCATGTTTGAACAAATTTTCTACTATTCACCTGAAGAACATAATAAACGGTTAGAAAATTCCTGGTCACTATTTATTAGAGGCGTTCATAGTAAGGAGGAGAAATAAGATGGCATGGATCTATCTTGTGATCGGTGGTCTGATGGAAGTATTATGGGCTATTGGATTAAAATATTCAGATGGCTTTACGAAACCACTTATAAGCTTGTTAACGATCGTAGGTATTGCAACAAGCTTTTACTTTTTCGCTAGGGCATTAAAATATTTACCTGTAGGTACAGCATACGCCATATTTACAGGATTAGGCGCAGCGGGGACAGCTGTGGTTGGAATGATGTTCTTAAATGAATCGATTAGTTTCATAAAACTATTTTTTATCTTATTGCTTATTTCTTCTATTATCGGTTTGAAGTTAAATGCAAAGGAAGCTTAGGAGGGAAGCAAAATGGCATGGATTGCATTGTTAATCGCTGGTCTAGGTGAAATTGGCGGTGTTATTAGCTTGAAGTTATCAGAAGGATTTACAAAATTAAAGCCTTCTATTTTTACAATTCTTTTCGGAAGCATGAGCTTTTTTATGTTGTCTTTATCATTAAAAGCTCTACCGGTAGGTACAGCCTATGCGATATGGACTGGCATAGGGTCAGCGGGCAGTGTATTGATCGGTATGTATTGGTTTAAAGAACCCAAAAATAGAATGCAATTAGTGTTAATATCTTGTGTGGTCATTTCTGTCATTGGTCTTCGCGTAGCTGAAGGTTGATTTTGTCAGAGCATTCAGATAGAATGGAAGTATTAATTTAAGGAGGTGAGGAAGGGATGTCTAACGCTTTTGTACGTACGGAATTTATGGATTATGTATCAATTTGCCGTGCGATTTTTCATGAAGTAGCTGCCGAGGGGACAGGTGTGTCCAAAAACAGCAACTTCATAGGAAACAAAGCGTAAGGCTCTCTTACCCTGCTTCAGGCGGAATGTATAAATTTACTGGAAAGAGAGCGGCAAATTTGTCGCTCTTTTTTATTTGCTTTAAGTATCTTAAGGTTTTAGTAGACTTAAAGTGAAATGATGCCAGATTCAACCACAGGTGAGGTGTATCCTTATCTGTGGTTTTTTGTATGCTTATCTGAATGAAAGGACTGATTATAATGATCGTTACAGCACAATCAATTAGTAAGATGCTTGGTGGAACTCTTATTTTTGAAGATATATCTTTTGAGATAAATGCGAAGGAACGTGTAGGTATTGTTGGAAGGAATGGTTGTGGAAAGACGACTCTTTTTCAATTGTTAGCAGGTGTTGAGCAGGTAGATGATGGAATGATTTACTATAAAAAAGGGACAGAGATCGGATACTTAGCCCAAATTCCAAACTATCCAGGGGTACTGGTAGAAGATGTCTTAAGAAAAGCTTTTAGTGATCTTGTAGAAATGCAAGAACGAATGAACGTACTTGAATCTCAAATGGCGATTGGACAAGAAACCGAACGTGAACTCAAAGAATATGGGCAATTGCTTGAGAGTTTTACTCGTATGGGAGGATATGAAATAGATTCATCTATTCAAAGTGTAGCGAATGGACTTGGTATTGCGCATTTGTTGAATGCATCATTCGATCGTTTGAGTGGAGGAGAAAAGACAAAGATAAGTCTAGGGTTACTGTTATTAAAAGAACCAGATTTGCTCTTACTTGATGAGCCAACAAATCATCTTGATGTGGAAGCGGTTGAGTGGCTTGAAAGCTTTTTGAAGCAATATAGTGGAACGGTCTTAATGATCTCACATGATCGGTATTTTCTTGATGAAGTGGTTACGAAAATCATGGATCTTGAAGATGGTGCGTTAACTGTCTATCACGGATCTTATAGTGAGTTTGTAAAGAAAAAAGAAGAGCTGTTGCTCACAGAGTTTGCTGCCTATCAGGAACAGCAAAAGAAAATCAAAAAAATGAGAGAAGCGATCAAACGTTTAAGAGAGTGGGCTAATCAAGCTAATCCTCCGAATGCCGCACTTCATAAGCGTGCAAGAAATATGGAGCGTGCTTTAGAGCGTATGGTCAAATTGAGACGTCCGGTTTTAGATCGGAAGAAAATTGGCCTGGACTTTGACGTGAAGGAGCGCAGTGGAGAAGATGTTCTCACTTTCGAAAATGTTACAGCGGGTTATAAACAAAACGTATTATTTACTGAAGTTGATTTGCACGTAAGGTACGGTGAGCGGGTCGCTATTGTAGGGAGAAACGGAAGTGGAAAGACAACGCTTCTCAATGTTTTGCTCGGAAATGTAGATCCTTCTATTGGACAAGTAAAGGTAGGCGGAAGTGTGAAAATTGGTTACCTTTCTCAACATGTCCTAGAAGATCGTGGAGAAGAACGTGTCATTGATGTTTATCGTGAATCAGCGAAAGTATCAGAAGGAGATGCTCGACATGAATTAGCTCGATTTTTATTTTACGGATATGACGTTTTTGCTAAGATTTCTTTCTTAAGTGGCGGCGAGAAGATGCGTTTACGTCTTGCTGAATTGATGAGTAAGGATCTAAATTTATTAGTTCTTGATGAGCCAACAAATCATCTCGATATTGACTCCAGAGAGGTATTAGAGGATGCCATTGAGCGTTTCCCTGGGACGATCGTTTGTGTCTCGCATGATCGCTATTTTCTGAATAAGTGTTTTCCAGTGACATATTGGATTGAAAATCAACACCTTTACCAGCATTTATATAGCTATTCAGAAGCTAAGATAAAGCACGAGGAAATGATTGATGGTTGGAGGTCATGGAAGAGTATAGTCCCGTCACCTCCCATTAAGAAGGTGGAAAATAAACCGAAATCGAATTCAATAGAATGGGAGCTTGAGGAAATTGAATCCCAGATTGATCAAATCGATCAGAAGCTTAATGAAATGAAGGATCTTACAGAGCTTCAAACCTTATTTGATGAAAAAGAGAAGCTGAGCATCAAACGAGAATTATACTATGATATTTTACTGGAGGAAGAATCATGACAGAGAGAAATGTAATGAATAAGGTATGTTTTCCCCTTACAATCGATAGTCTTGAAAAAGATTTGAAAGAGCTTGGGGTAAAGGACGGAATGACATTAATCGTTCATACATCTTTAAGCTCGTTAGGATGGGTATGCGGGGGTGCAGAAGCTCTTATATTAGCATTGATAAGAGCTGTTGGAGAAGATGGAACGCTTGTCATGCCAGCGCAGTCAGCGAGTAATTCAGAGCCAGCAGAGTGGATGAATCCGCCAGTTCCAGAAGAGTGGTGGCCTATTATTCGAGAGAATATGCCAGCATTTTGCTGTGATACCACTCCTACGCGCGGCATGGGAGCGGTAGCGGAGTTGTTTAGAACATTCCCAGGTGTCGTGCGCAGTTATCATCCGATGTACTCATTTGCTGCCTGGGGCAAACATAAATACTTCATTACAAAGGACCAATCAATTGAGGATGGTTTTGGAGAGAACTCACCTCTTGGAAAGATATATAAGCTTGATGGAAAAATTCTTATGCTTGGAGTAGGTCATGATAGTAACACTTCATTTCACCTTTCTGAACACGCTTCAACCAAGAAGGAACGCTCAGAAAAGTCTGCAGCATTAATCGAAAATGATAAACGAGTATGGAAAACATATACGGAGATTGATTATGATTCAGATTGCTTTGATCAAATTGGGTTTCAATTTGAAAATAATGAACACTTTAGAAGAATGAAGATAGGTGCTGCTATATGCAAGCTTTTTAATCAACGAGATCTCGTTGATTTTGGACGTAGGTGGTACGAAGAACGTTCTAATTGAATAAAGGAGGAGAAGATAACGTCATTTGTTATCTTCTTTTTTGGAATTAAAGAATAGTTGCAGGAAAACGACTATTTTTAAAGAAGATATGTAAGTATTCATATCCCTCAAAAGACCCGCTGCACGAATATCATATTTTAGAAGGAGAAGCTATGAATCATAACGAGAATACAGCTATCTATAGACGTTCGGGCCCTCCTCCTGAGAATGAAACTAAGGAACCGAGGGATGATAAATTAGCAGGATTAGTTAAGTACTACGAAAGTTCTACTACAGCACTAGTGGTTCAAAAAGAAGAAAAGTGGCTCTATTTAAATGATGCGGCCGTTCATCTTCTCGGGTTTGATCACTTTAGTGAACTCGAAGGTAAGTCAATTTGGGAGACGGTTCATCCAGAAAATAGAGAGGTTGTTTCAAAACGGATCGAAGCTTCTATTAATGGTGTTAATCCTGGAGTTCTCGTTCAAAGGTGGTTGAAAAAGGACGGATCCTATATCCCTGTTGAAGTTACTGGGATTCCTGTGGAGAATTTTCTTGGGCAAACGACAGCCATTATTAAAATGGTTGATTATGATCGTGCCAATGTACAAAATACTCTTGAAAACTATCAACTCATTACAGAGAATATGAATGAAATTATAAGCTTACTTGACCCTAAAGGAAATCTACTATACGTTTCACCTTCATATAGAGCCTACGCAAGAGAAGGAATTGAAGATGAAATTGGACGTAGTTCAATTCGATATGTGCATGAAGAAGACAAGGAACGTGTTAGAAAAGAATTTTTTAAATTAGTCAAATATCGACAGCCACTTATCATTCAATACCGCATGCAGCGTAAGGATGGGGTATATCGTTACATTGAATCACAGGGGACATGTATTTCTAATGAAAATAAGCGATCTTATGTTGTCGTTTCAAGAGATGTTACGGAGAGACATGAGGCCGAAATGTTGCTTCATTGGAATGAAAAAAAGCATCGTATGATTCTAGAACATAGCAATGATTTAATTTGTATGATGAATAATGAAGGAACATCTGTTTATGCATCACCTTCTTATAAGGAAGTATTAGGATATGAACAAAATGAAGTTGTAGGAAAAGATATTTTAACATTTATCCATCCTGATGATTTTGAAAAGTGTCAGAGATCTATTCAGAAATTAACTGAAACCAAACAGCCTATTACGACTATTTATCGTAAACTGCATGCTTCTGGACATGATATTATACTTGAAGCAAAAGGAATGGCCGTTATTGATGAAGAGGGAAACGTCAATCATTTCGTGTTTATTTCAAGAGATATCACTGAAAAGATTCAGCTTCAACAATACCGTGAAAATATTGAGAAGCTTGCATTGATAGGGGATGTAGCAGCAGGATTTGCCCATGAAATTCGGAATCCTCTTACTTCCATAAAGGGGTTCGTAAAGCTTCTAGCAAGGCAGGAGGAAAGTGATCGTACGTATCACCAAATCATTGAAGATGAGCTTACCAATATCGAAGAAGTTGTGAATGGCTTTATTTCTCTTGGTAAGCCTGAGGCTTCTGAAGTAGCTGAAGTAAGTTTGCTGAAGCTAATAAAAAACGCGATTACAGTCCTTACACCACAAGCTTCATCAAAAAACATAAGAATTAATATAAGTAGTCAGCTCAAGTCAATTGTTATTCGATGTCAGAGAAACCAAATGAAACAAGTATTTATCAATATTCTTAAAAATTCGGTTGAAGCCATTGAGCAAGATGGACAAATTGATGTGATTCTTGAAGAAAATCAGAACGGCGTTATCATTGAGATTCATGACAATGGCATGGGAATTGACGAAGAACGTCTCGAGCGGATCGGGGTCCCTTTCTATACCAATAAAGAAAAAGGAATTGGGCTTGGAATGACCGTTAGTAACAAAATCATAACCGAGCATAGAGGACGACTTAAAATTGAGAGTAAGCCAGGACAGGGTACTAAGGTATTAATTCAACTACCGAAAGAGTGACCATTCATTCGTGCAAAGCCCCTCTATCCTTTCAAAGGATAGAGGGGCTTTGATTCTGGCTGACTATGTTTTACTTGTTCAAACGAACTGGGATAGAATAAAACTATCTCATTAAAATAGGGAAAGAAGGGGTGAGTATGGCAAACAAAATAGGCATCGATGCTGGTGGGACATTAATTAAAACGGTGCACCTTAAGAATGAAAAATACTGCTATCAGACTTTTGCAACGAGTGATATAAATGATGTTGCGTCATGGGTGAAAAACCATGGGGAAGCAAAGTTAATGATTACTGGTGGGAAGCAAATGGCTCTTGCTAAGCTTGTGGAAAATGATGTCGAAATGGTTCCGGAATTTGAAGCGACTACATCAGGCATCCGAGCGCTAGTGGATCGAGCAAAGCTTCCTTTACCTGATAACTATTTAGTAGTGAACGTTGGCACAGGTACATCAATTCACTCTGTTAATGGCCAGAGTGCTGAAAGACTTGGAGGAACTGGAGTAGGGGGTGGGATGCTCATGGGACTTGCTTACTTATTGACAGGACGAACAGATTTTCAAGAGATTACCCGACTAGCAGAAAAAGGCGATCGAAATGGTATCGATTTAAAGGTGAAGGATATTTATGGAGAGGCCTCCCCCATTGGCGGTGATTTAACTGCCAGTAATTTTGGTTTCATTGATCGGATTAAGAAGCAAGAAGTAAAGGATGAAGATGTGTTAGCATGCTTAATTGGAATGATTTCTGAATCGATTTTAATGATGGCTATCCCATTTGCGAAAACCATTTCTACGTCAAACATAGTATTTATCGGTTCTACTTTTCAATCGAATCCATTAATTAGAGAGCAGCTTGAACGTTATGAAGAATTATTTGATATCAAAGCTTACTTTCCACATCGGGGGCAGTTTAGTGGAGCAGTCGGAGCATTGTTGTATCGTTAAACGGGGTTCATACAGAATAATAAGATTGGAATTTGAAGAAGGGGCAGGAAGCCCCTTTTTTTAATACTCATAGACTTTCATTGTTTGTTCGTTTGAACAGATGCGATTCCGTCCACTTCGCTTTGCGTGATAAAGGGCTTCATCTGCTTCTCGATAAAGCTGAGCAGGAGATGAAACAGTTTCGGGAAAAGTACTTGCACCGAGTGAAGCAGTGATATGAATACTTATATCCTTATTGATTGCAAAAGAATTTTCCTCAATCATGGATCGGACCCGTTCTCCAATCTCCAAAGCCTCTCTATTAGTGCAATCCCCTAATAAGATGGTGAATTCTTCTCCACCGTTTCGAGATACAATATCGTTCAATCTGGCGGCACTTCTTAGCGTCTTACCAAACTGTGTCAAAACGGTATCCCCAGATGCATGGCCGTATGTATCGTTCACATTTTTGAAATGATCGATATCAATCACTAGCAGTGATAAGGGCTTTTCATCGTTCGTAGATGTTTCCTGTATGGCGCGATTTAATGCTTCATCAAAACTTCTTACGTTGTTTAACCCGGTAAGGGGATCGATAGTAGCACTCTTTTTGTATTCTTTAAACAGATGATTTATTTTTCGTAAATGCTCTGTTGTGTAAAGCGCCATTACTCCTGTCACAGTGGATGTAAGCCAGAAGAGAACGTTGATTTCACTAAATAAGCTTTTTATATCAAGTAGCAAGTAGACGATTAAGATACTGAAGACGAGATTGGAATAAAGGAGCATCCAGAGAGCTTTGATGAAAATCCCAATCTTCCATTCTCTAAAGAGAAGGTAACCGATATAAAGAGAAGTTAGCAAACCAAGTGAAACAAAGGAAGAAAGATTTATTCCAATGATAAATCGCGTTATTTGGATCACAATAAGAGCAATAACTCCAGGAACAGGACCTCCATATAAGGTGACTAGTAAAAGAGGGATATGTCTTAGATCGACAATGGTCGTTGCATCAACTTGAATGCTATAAATCATCAGGAAAACCCCGATTATTCCTGCATACAAACCACTAAGGAATTTTCTTTTCAAAGAAGATGTCGGCGCTAGATTTTCTTCTTTAAAAAATTGATAATAAATAAACAGTAGAGCTAGTATAATCATCATATTTACAAAAAAGTCATGTATTAACTGCATTCGACTACACCTCGAATTTCTGGTGATTTCTTTTGCCTTTATTTTACCATTTTCAATAAATAATCGGGTCAAGATTTCCTCAAGATCTTTTACGTAATGATCGGAAAGTATCGTCGAATAAAAAAGAAACGTTTTAAAGCTGGCTCGCCCCATTGTGTTTCTTAGCACAGTGTTTTTTTATACATATCAGAACTATTTGTTATGATAAAGAATGGATCAAGAAAGGATGATAGAAAATGCCATGGATTAAACCGGCCAAACAGTCAGATTTAAAGGAGCTTGAAATCTACAAAGATCTTGAACACCCTGTTCCTGTTTTTAATCGACTTATTGCAAAAAGTCCGGACATTTTTTCAGCGTTTATGCCTTTAGCAGCTTCTGTTAAAGCAGGCGTATTGAATGAATTTGAAACGGAAGCAGTTGTCGTTTTTGTGTCTCATTTGAATGGGTGTGATTATTGTTATACAGGACATGGAAGCTTATTAAAAGAAATCAGTGGAGATGACTCTATTCTTGAGAAGCTTGAAGGATATGAAAGTTCAGATGCTTTTGAAGATCATTTAAAAAGTATTCTTAGCTATGCTGAGAAACTTGTCAGAAGCCCAAAGAGTCTAGAGAAAGCGGATTTAGAGAAATTAAAAGAACATGACTATAGTGAAAAGGAAATTGTGGAGATTAACCAACTTATTGCATATACGTCCTATACTAATCAAACGTCGATCGGTTTAGGATTATAGATTTGCTAACGCTCATCACTTCAGATGAGCGTTTTGCTTGGCAAGAATAATTAAGTGGTGTTATATTGTTTCTGTACCAACTGGTTGGTTTTAAATATGGGTTCAGAGGTGAGATTGTGCAGGAACAGAAATTAGTTGTTTATTCAGATTTTATTTGTCCTTTTTGCTACATTGGGAAAGTAAATGCTGAGAGACTCCAACAAGAAATTCCTGGATTAGAGCTTGAGTGGAAGGAGTTTGAGCTTCATCCAGAGGGACAACCTGATGCAAAAGGTCCGTATATGAAACAGGCCCTTGAGAACGTGAAATACCTTGCTAAGGAGTATGGTATTGAGATGAGACCAGAAGTCCTAACTGAGGTGACGAGTGATTCTCGCAAAGCTTTGCTCGGTTTCGAATTTGCAAAAGAACATGGCGCTGAAGGGTCATATCGAGATGCTGTTTTCCATGCTTATTGGGTAGAAGGAAAAGATATCGCTGAAGATCATGTGCTCCGTGAAGTGGCTAAACAAGTAAATCTTGATCCAGTCAAATTATTAGAAGCCATTGAAAATCCTGTATATCATAATAAATTGCGTGCATCGATTCATGAGGCTCACGCAAACGGCATCACGGGAGTACCAACATATAGGTACGGAGACATGGAAACGGTAGGTGCCCAGCCACTAGAGAACTTGAAAAAGATGGTGGAGATTCAAAACGATAAAGAACAGTTGAATAACCAAATGGGCTTGACTTGCGGTCCTGAAGGCTGTTAATTTCTTGAGTTACGTTTTTGAAATGTGTTATCTTATAACTGTACCAACTGGTCGGTTATAAATAGCGGAAGGTGATAACATGGCAAATCGAAAGCGTGAAATTATAAAAACGACTGCAGGGGTTATTCATGCTAAGGGATATGAGAGCACGAAGTTAAGCGACATATTGTCAGAAGCGCAGATCGGAAAAGGACAGTTTTATCATTATTTCTCTTCTAAAAGAGATCTTGGTATTGCAGTTGTTGATCACTTTGTAGAAAAATGGGAGCGAGATCTTATACAGAATATCTTAAGTACGAATGAGTCTCCTGAAGTGAAGTTAAACAAAATGCTGTCATGGGCAATTCACTATCATGAAACTGAGGCTAATATGCATGGGTGTCCTTTCGGGAACCTTGCACTAGAGATGAGTGAACATGATGAGGTTTTCCGTGAAAAAATTAATGGGCTTTTGGATCAATGGATTGCTCGACTTTCAGATGTTTTAGAGGATCTTATGGTAGAAGAACCTTACAAACATGCGCAAACGATCGTAGCACAACTTGAAGGTGGAATTCTGTTAATGAAAAATTATCAGGATATCATGATTTTAAAAAACATTACAGATACAATACGATTTCATTATTTAAATAACAAAGGAGGACATTACAATGTCTAAAATGATTGAAAAAATTACAGCAGTATCAAAAGGAATGAATACAACAGGTGATTCTAAAGGGCACAAGGTAATCATTGATGAGCCAGCTCAAATGGGTGGTACAGACGAAGGAGCTAATCCACTAGCTACTCTACTAATCTCTCTAGCAGGTTGTGAAAATGCCATTGCCAACATGGTAGCTAAAGAAATTAATTTTGATCTTCAGGGTATTGAGTTTGATGTTCGTGGTGAACTAGATCCGAGCGGAATGATGGGAGCAGACGGAGTGCGTCCTTATTTCCAAAAAGTTACTGTTAATGCCCAAGTGAATACTTCTGAGACGGAAGAGCGTGTTCAAGAATTGAAAGAAATTGTTGATGCCCGTTGCCCAGTATTTACAACGTTAAAAGCAGCTGATGTTGAAATGGTTCCAAATTGGATAAAAGCATAACACAAGAAAGGGAGTTCTCGTAAAGAAGAACTCCCTTTCTTAAAATCTAATTTGTTTTATAGTAATCTAAAACGCCTTGGTAAATCCCATCAGCAAGCTCTTCACGATAAGACTGTGTCAGAAGGAGTTGGTATTCTTCATTGTTTGTTAAGAAACCAACTTCAACAAGTACACTTGCCATCCTAGATTCGCGAATAACAGAGAAGCTTTGATTTTTGACACCGCGATCTCTTGCTTCCGTTACTTCAATCAAACGTTTTTGGATGCTTTCTGCTAAGGCCTTGCTTTCTGCAGAACTGTATTTGTCGTACCAATATGTTTCAATGCCATGAGCTGCTTCTGTGGCAGAATTCGTATGCACACTAATAAAAGCATCTGCATTCAAATTGTTTGCGATATTTGATCGTTCTCTAAGCTCAAGGAATGAATCATCTCTTCGCGTCATGACAACATTAGCCCCTGCTGATTTAAGCTGCTTCTCGAGATAAAGAGATACATCAAGATTGATGTCTTTCTCAAGGAGTTTTCCATTACTTGCGCCTGGATCATGATCTCCATGTCCTGCATCGACTACGATCGTTAAGTTGTTTAAAAGGTTACTGCTTTTAAGGATTAAGTAACCACTATGTACGTAAGCTACTTGACCTTGATATTTAATTTTAGCCCAATCACCTGAATAGCCATAAATGTCAACTTCAGCGTTACGTGGCAATGCACCGATTCTAGTTCCATTCATTTCTGGTGAAGTTCGAACATTCAAGCTTGAAGCTGTAACAATGCCAGTTTCTAGAACAACTTCTTCAACTTTGTCTTTTATTTTATAAGAATCTACAATACTAGAAGGAATAGCTGCTTCTCCACCTAACACCATCAAGGAAGAAGCGTTTTGATAGAGATAAGTTTGAACGTCTGGAATTGGTCTCGTATTGTGAGCTAATACAACTGGTGCTTTAAATTTCTCTGCTAAGGAAGCGGCAGCTACAGCATCTGGATAATCTTCTTTATCTTGTTGCACCGAAGTTCCTCTTGCTAAAATATAAGAAGAGTTTGATGTGAAGAAGGCTTTATTAACTGCAATGTTTGTTAGGAAGCGATCGTCACCAGCAAGGCGAACAACCTTCTTACCTTGTTGTTCTAAATTCTTTATAACAGTGTCTGAGAGAACAGCATTTCCTCCAATTACATAAACAGTCTTAATATTTGTAGGAAGCGATGGCGCTTTTGTCTCTGTTGTTAAATAGATTGGATAATTTTTCATAGCAGCTACGCTGGATGCTGAAAGGGAGTCTGCTACTTGATTTCCATTTACCACAATAGCTGTAGATGAGTGATCAAGGCCTGATGCTTTATTAATAGCGTTGGCCGTCTCGTAACGGTTTGATCCCTCAACTCTCGCTACTGTATATGTCCTTTTTAATTCATTTTCAATCCCCTGACTGATGGCAGTTGTTCCTCCAAGGATATAAACCTTTTTCGCGCCAAGACGGGCGAGTTCATCCGATACTTTGTCATCAAGTTTAGATGAGCCTGTTAATAATATCGGTGCTTGTTTTACTCCTGCAAGACCAGAACTTGCTAAAGCATCGAATGGCATATCTGAACGAGTGAGGATAACAGACTTCTCAGCTGTTGCAAGCTTACCTGGTGATACCTTCTTAGAAATTTCAAGAGCAGTATCAATTCTGTTTGCACCACTAATACGTTCGATTTCACCACTTGCTGATGTTTTTTCTGGAAAACTCATTCCTGTAAAAATTAAAATAACGATCATCATAAACGCAAGAATTTTACTCCGCACGATGTGTATTCCCCCATATTCTATGTTTCTATTTTTCTTATGTACGCAGTGACGTCACAACAACAGACGAAACGGCCTCCCTTCAAAATTAGTCTCAAATGGAAAGTATTTCTTAACTATTTCTAATATCGGTCTGGAATAACAGACATTATAGGGTCCTTTTGTACTAAAAAAGGATAAAAATCGACTAATTTTCCAAAAGTACTCTACAAAATTCGATTTTTTAAAGAGGATTCATTATAAAAATGGCTAAAAAAGAATTTGACATCGCTTACATAATTCTTTAAAATAATGGCAACTAAAGACGAAGGGAATGGTTAAGAAGCAATGAAGAACTAATCTTATTTATTCAGATCTAATTTCAAATTGTGAAATGGATTTTCTGGAGAATAGGATTAGTCTGCCCTTTTTAATCACTTGTGCTAGCGAAAATGTGCTTCTTTGTGATGCACTTTTTTCGGTAGTATAGGAAATTGGAATGACAGGCCTCTCCAGGTGATGGGGAGGTTTTTTTCTCCTCAAAGCAATGAACTGAAAATTTGGGGGAGATACCGTGAACGTTATATCGATAAGAGGATTGAAAAAAAGTTATCATGAGAACACGTTATTTAATCAAGTGAACCTTGATATTCATAAGGGAGAGCGCATTGGAATTGTTGGACCTAACGGTGCTGGTAAAACAACTTTAGCAAGAATAATCGTAAAAGAGATAGAGCCAGATGAAGGGGGAATTACACTCAAAGGTGATATCGGCTATCTGAAGCAGTCGATTGACCAGACAGGGGTGGTTGAGCAATATGGGATGGAAGTCGATTCTTCTGATTTAAAAAGGAAAAAGGAATTAGGGATACGCCCTATTCTAACTAATGACGGAGCAGAATATTTAAGCGGTGGAGAAAAGTTGAAACTAGCGCTCACAGAGATTTGGTCGACTCATCCGGATTTATTAATACTAGATGAACCAACAAATCACTTAGATAGAAAAGGGGTAAGTTGGTTAATTCGAGAGCTTCACTCTTTTAAGGGAGCTGTTCTTGTTATATCTCATGACCGTTACTTTCTCGATCAGACGGTTGATAGAATCCTTGAAGTTGAAAATAGTATCATTAGTAATTATCAAGGAAACTACACGGCATACCGAGCCGAAAAGCAAAGAAGATACGAAGACCAGCTCCATCATTATGGCGCGCAGCAAAAAGAAATAAAGCGAATAGAAGGTCAGCTTGCAGGATTAACGAATTGGTCTGAAAAGGCACACGGTGAGTCAACAAAACAGGAAGGATATAAGGAACATTACCGCATGAAAGCAAAGAAAATGGATCGTCAGGTGAAGTCGAAACAGAAGAGACTCGAGAAGGAACTGCAGAAAAATAAAGTGGAAGAACCTGATCAGGAGAAAGAAGTGCGTTTTCAATTTCAGGCGAATGATACACGAGGTAAACGCGTATTAGAAGCGAATAATGCCGGAAAACGTTTTGAAGAACGATGGTTATTTCAAAAAAGTTCTTTCTACATGAAGTCTGGGGAACGAGTGGGGATTGTTGGTGAAAATGGTTGTGGGAAAACCACCTTATTGCGAATGCTGCTTGGAATGGAGGCGCTTAGCGAGGGAGAACTGTGGAAAAGTCCAACGCTTCAGATTGGCTATCTGTCACAGGATGTGCACGATCTTCCTGAAGAAAAAACGCCGCTTGAAGTTTTAAACGTAGCAACGAAGAAAGAGATCTTTCGGGCAAAATCGATTTTTGCTTCGATGGGGATGGGGAGAGATCGAATCCATTCCACCATTAATCAACTCAGTCTTGGGGAGAGAACAAAACTGAAACTGACGCGTATGTTGATGAATAAATATGATCTTTTGATACTCGATGAGCCGACTAACCATTTAGATTTGCCTTCACGAGAGCAATTGGAAGATACACTGCAAGAGTTTACGGGAACTCTTCTCATTGTTTCGCATGATGTCTATTTTATGGAGAAAATGTGTGATCAGCTTCTTGTATTTGAAGATCAACAAATTAAAAGGGTGGAGAGGAATTTAGCAGAATATCGAACAAGAATGCAAGAAAAAAGCTCTTCTGTTTCTTCAAAAAAGAAAGAAGAACAAAAGATGCTTCTTGATAACGAAATATCTGCGCTAATTAGTAAGATTAGTCTATTATTACCTGGTGATCCTAAAATAGCTGAGTTTGATCAAAAACTGGCCCTTTTACTTGAAAAGAAAAGGTCTCTTTAGACGTCTTCTACTGCAAAAAAACGTTCTACCGAATATAAGTCTGCTTTCGGATGATTGCGAAGAAGAACATATCCTTCACGCTGTGCCTCTTCGAAATTATCATATTCATCTTCTGAATGAAAGATCGCTCTTCGCCTTTCATTATAGAGGGTAATGGAGTAGTATTCTTTTATTTCCATTCGGATCTCTCCTTTTTTCCTTTGTTTCTACTAGTTTTATGCAAATCTCTTATTGTTTATACTAGACTTATAGGAAAAAATGAGATTCTTTCTCTTTGGATATACTAAGGAGGAAGAAGGGAGCTGATGATCATTCAAATTGGAATAATTAGTGAGATGATGCGTCATCCTGTGAAGTCGATGACAGGAGAACGCGTTACTCAGACAATGGTGATGAACTATGGTCTTTATGGCGATCGAAGTCATGTGATTTTAGATGAGAAAGAATCGTTTTTTACGATTACACAATTTCCACCACTCGTGCGTTATCAAGCATCGTTCAGTGCACCGGAATCACTTGATGCATATCCTGAACCGATCATCACGACACCAGAAGGAGATACCTATAAATGGTCTGATTCGACCTGGCTACGTGAAATAGAAGAAGAATCTTCAAAGCAGCTAACAAAAAAAGTTTATCATCCGGAAAATGTTCCAATAGGACCGATTGAAGAAGAGCATCTTTTAATTGTGACGGATGCTTCTCTTGATGCGTTATCATCATCCTGGGGGAAAATAACAGATGAAAGACGTTTTCGACCAAACCTGCAGATCTCTTTATTGGAGAAAACGCCATTTGTAGAAGAAACGTGGGAAGGAAAAGTTCTACAAATCGGAAAAGAAGTGATGGTTGAAGTCGTAAAACCTTGTGAGCGATGTATGATTATTACCGTTGATCCTGAGACTGGAGCGAAACATCCGGACCTCTTGAAAAAGGTTGCCATAGAACGGCGTAATTTATTTGGGATGTATGCGAAAGTGATTCAAGCTGGAAAAATCAGTGCGAATGATGAAGTGTGGATAGTCGATCAGAAAGAAGGATAATATTTCAATCAATGAATTGGCGTTTTTACGTTATAGATCATAATGATACGGGTACAAGCATGAATGAAGCCCCGTCCTTGGATGGGATGCTTCGTTTTCCACACAGGAGGGGTCCCATCCACGGGGTGGGGTCCCATTTTTGTGTCTTCTGGTTTAAGCCTTTCATAAATGTGGATACATGAGAAAGGATATGACATATCCTGTCAGAAAATTCTGTGGTAAACTATGAAATGGTACATAAAAGCATCTTAAGGGGGAAGCTGATGAGTACGTTTTATGTTGAAAAGTATGATTTTAAAAATCCTTCTATTCTTGAAGAAGAGTTTAAATCGCTCCTCAATCAGTCGATTCATTCTGCTGATGAATTAGAAAAATGGGTGATGAGCTTATCTTCATTAATGGATGGTGTGGCAGAAGGACTTGCCGGACATTATATTGATTTCCAGTGTCATAGCAGCAGTGAAGAAGCAAAAAAGACAATCGAGCACGATCAAGAATACATAGAACCTATGGTAAAGCGATATGAGGGGCTTTTTGATGAAAAGTTTCAGGAGTCGCCTTACAAGTCGCAGCTGAACCAAGAGTATTATAAACAATTTCTTCTTCGGAAAGAAAATGCAATGACGCTTTTTAATGAGGAAAATATTAACTTAGAAGTTGAAGAAGATCGCATCGTTAATCGTTATTTTGAGCATACAGGTAGTCTCTCATTTCATTGGGATGGCGAAGAAAAAACACTTAGTGAAATGTTTTTAATGATGCAAGACGGGGATCGGGAAGTTCGCAAAAGCGCTATGGAAGAAATCTTCACGACGCTCTTAACGAAAAAAGACGACTTACAGGAAATTATGGACGAGCTGATCCAGCTCCGTCAGAAAAAAGCTGAGAATGTGAATCTCGATAATTACAGAGATTATATGTTTAAGAAATACGAGCGGTTCGATTACACACCAGAGGATTGTAAATCTCTAGCTGAGGCAGTTCGAAAGCACGTTGTTCCTCTAAAAGAAAAGCTGCAGAAAAAGCATCAGCAAGAGCTTGGTGTTGAAGAGTATAAACCATGGGATACGAGGGCTGTCCCGAAAGATAAGCAGCCGCTTCGTCCATTTAATAAAATCGAAGAGCTAATCAAAGGCACATCTGATATTTTCGATAAGCTTTCTCCGCGCTTCTCTTATCTTTTAAACGAGATGAATGAGAAAGGTGCACTTGATCTCGAAAGTCGGAAAGGAAAAGCGCAGGGAGGTTTTTGTGAGTATCTTCCGGTTTCTGAGCTTTCCTTTATCTTTATGAATAGTACAAAGTCACATGACGATTTTATTACGCTTCTTCATGAGATGGGTCACTGCATTCATAACGATTTCAAGCGTAATCAAATGCTATCAGCTTATCAAGATACGCCTATGGAGTCAGCTGAGCTAGCAAGCATGTCGATGGAACTCTTAACGATGGACTACTGGAATCTGATGTATCAGGATGAAAAGGAATTGCTAAGAGCTAAGAAAGATCAGCTTGAAGGGTTAATCCTCTTCCTTCCTAGTGGTATTGTAGTGGATCAGTTTCAGCACTGGATGTATGAGAATCCAAATCATACGAGCAAAGAACGTAGCGAGAAATATATGGAGCTATCGCGCACATATGATTCCTCCTATGTAGATTGGACAGGGCAGGAAGAATGGATTCAGAATAACTGGCAGTTGATTCTGCATATTTTTGAAGTACCGTTCTACTATATTGAATATGTTATCGCCCAACTTGGTGCGATCCAAATGTATCGCCAGTATAGAGAAAATCCAGAACAGGCTCTAGAGAATTACAACCGTGCCTTATCACTTGGAAGCTCTGTGTCGTTATCCGAAGTGTATGAAGCGGCAGGTATCCATTTTGATTTCTCTGAAACGATGATCAAAGGATTGATGGATTTTATTTCAACTGAATTAGATGCACTATCGTAATAAATAAGGAAGCCCTTCTCTATGTTAGAGAAGGGCTTTTCGCTATCGTCTACATTTATAAACGCTTCTTTACTTGTCATCAATCGTCCATACTTTGCAGCTTGGGCACTGGATGATTTCAAAACGATCTTTTTTCAGTTCATCCATCCACTCTTCCCAGGAGTTATGCTCAGGTGACATTTCAAGCGTTTTAACTGTTTGCAATTCGTCTCCATCGCTATTCGTACAGGTGCATTCCACAATCGCAAGCTGTGACTCTTGATAGTCATCTTCTTTCGTATTTTCAACTGACCAGTTGATTAATCGCTCATTCATTGGATTGCGTTCTTTGTAATGTGTGCGGGTTAACATGGTATCACTCCTTTTCCTAACTTGGGCGGTATGACTTACGCGATCATGCTTTCTATATTGGATGTTACCCTTTTTCTTAAAAATCATTCATCATAGTATAGTAGGTTCCTAACTCAGAATGATATATACTGTCATCATAGACGAAGATAGGATTGGCTGGAGGTGGAATGGATGACAACGATAAAAGCTACTTTACTATCCATGGTTATTTTACATAATAGAGAAAAAGATGAAATTCTCTTACTGAATCGACCTCCTGAAGCCGGGTTTCCTGGCTATATCGGTCCAGGCGGGAAGATTGAACTCTCAGAAAGCTTTGCCGAAGGTGCTGCAAGAGAACTTTATGAAGAAACGGGATTTATTGTTCATCCTTGCGATCTTACATATAAGGGAGTCGATGAATTTATTATTCCAGATGAAGAGTTTCGGTACATCGTGTTTAATTATGTAGCTACTTCCTACTCTGGTAGTAAGCACCCCGATCCACCAGAAGGTGAATTAATGTGGGTGAAGAGAAATTTAGTTCATACGCTTCCTATGCAAGATTGGTTTAAGCAGAGACTGCCAAAGTTCTTTGAGGAGGGAACGTTTGAAGTTTCCGTAGAATACGAGAGAGGAAGCGAGATTCCAGTTAAGGAAACAAGAAGAACGCTCGGATGAGGAGGATTTGAATGATACAAAGAAGAGATGAGTCACGAGATTTCATTCGAAAGAACGTTGTTGAATATAACAAACAGAAGCTTTCATCTGCAGTTAAAACTCCGCTTGAAGAAATCGCATTCGTTATGAAAGAAGAGGATGAAGTGATTGGCGGGATTTCGGCAACATTGTTCTGGCAGCACCTTCATATCGATTTTCTTTGGGTGACAGATGAGAAGAGAGGGAACGGTGTTGGAAGGAAACTTCTCCAACAAGTTGAAAGACTTGCAGAGGAAAAGGAATGTCGACTTATATTGCTTGATACATTCAGTTTTCAAGCACCTGGATTTTATCTAAAGGAAGGGTATGAAATTTGTGGTAAAGTAGAAAATCATCCTCAAGGTCATACCCAATATTTCTTGCAAAAAAAACTTAGCTAGTGCACTAAGTGCCTCATCATTAGTCGTAAGAGAATGGGATTAGGTGTATAGGTCAACATTGCTTGAACGATTGCTTAGTATACTTAGGGTGGGCAGTTTTTGTTAGAATTAGCGAATGCGTCGCCTCTTCATAATAAGTAGAAATATGTAACAGATAAGAAAGAATCCTGCTCCGAGACTAACTGGTAACGTATAAATTCTTGCAGCAGAATGAATCTGGGACCAGTTGTCACCGAGCTGTATTCCGATATATAGGAAGAGAATGGACCACGGAATCATAGCCAGGATCGTATAGAAGGTAAATCGCATGATCGACATTTTGGCAATACCTGCTGGAATAGAGATCGCGTGACGAACGACAGGAATAAAGCGAGCTGTAAAGATGACGCTCACTCCATTCCGATCGAACCAGGTTTCAGCAATGGCAAGATGCTTTTGAGAAATAAACAGGAATTTTCCATAGCGCTCTAAGAACGAACGTCCACCAAAACGGCCTAGCCAGTATAAAAAGAGCTGAGCGACTGTGCCACCGATCGTTCCAGCAATAACAGCACCAGTAAAACGAATCGTTCCTTCAGATACCATATATCCTCCATAAGCGAGTACGAGCTCACTCGGAATAATTTCAATCATTAAAGCAAGGGCGATGCCAGGGTAACCAAGCTGTAGCAGCCACTCTAAACATTGATGAATAAGGGTTTCTATAGTTAACAACTCCTTTCATGGACAAACGAATGACTTGTTTTCAAGTGTATTGTCCACATAGGATTGTTAGACCTTCGAAAATAGCTATCCTCGTAAAATAGAAGGTGCTTTCGAACAATTATAGAACCCGGAATGTAAGCAATCCGGGTAATGTTCGTTCTCAGAAGAGGATGACAATAGAGTAGAGAGGTGAAAAGTCAGGATGTTAACATCCATGAAGAAATTTCTTGCGACACTAGATCAGCCTATGCAAGCGAAAACGGGAAAAGAAAAAGTACTAACGGTTCTTTCCATTATTGGATTCATTTTATTATTATATCTTGTGGCGTTTTCCCCATTTATGTTCAGGTTGTTCTTAACGTGTCTTAGCGTCGGAGTTTCACTATATGTTATTAAAAAAATTCATGATTTTGATGCAAAGCTAAAGGGTGAGCAGGTAGAGGATACGGCCACTTCAACTACTACAGCAGATGATCAGCTTTCATTTTCACTTGAAAACACGGCTATCGAGGCAGAATCGATGGAGGAAGCTGAGAAAGAGCGTGAACTTGAGCAGATCAATAGTGATAAAACGATGCTTTTTGAAGAGCTTCTTTCTAAAGCGGATCTCGATGAAATAGAGAAAGAAAGCTATCGTAACAGAATGCAGCATAAGGAATCTGAAAGCAATCGGATCAAGCAAGAAGTGCTTCTGTTTAAAGATAAAATTCAAAAAGCAGTCATTGATAAGAAGGGACTTTTCATTAAAGAAACCCCTGATATGAAGCTGGTTGCTGAGTTAATTGGGATTGATTCTGTTGAATCTAGTTCATTTGTTGAGTTAAATGAAGAGCTTCGACTCATTTATAACGACATTCCAGAATCAAAGCGGAATACTTTAATCGAGTATGAGCTAGTGAACGATGAGTTTGAATTAACGAGACTCGGATATAAAGAACTTATGAAAGAAGTAAGAAAGCTAGAAAAGAAGACAAGGCCGGTTGTTGAGCAGTAAAACCAGGGAAAAACGCGTATAATCCTTTATACGCGTTTTTCTTATGGTAAGCTGTAAAGACCAGTTATAGGAAATGAGGACAAACAAATGAAAATTAGACAAATTAGCCCAGATGATGCCGAAGCATTTGTGAAGCTAATAAAAGGTGTGGAGAGCGACTCCCCAT
Source organism: Pseudalkalibacillus sp. JSM 102089 (assembly GCF_041366475.1). NCBI lineage: Bacteria > Bacillati > Bacillota > Bacilli > Caryophanales > Fictibacillaceae > Pseudalkalibacillus > Pseudalkalibacillus sp. JSM 102089. The sequence goes on along the minus strand of NZ_JBEWYW010000003.1, from coordinate 412,066 downwards.
TTATGCTCTTTGAAGACGGCGAGAGAAAGACGACAATAGCTGAGCAGCGTGAACGTATTGAAAAAATGGAGAGTGATCGTCATTCTCGTATATTCGTAGCTGAGAATGCTGGTGAATTGATCGGCTATCTAATTGCGGTGGGCGGACAGGCGAAGCGCAATCAACATAGTGCCTATGTAGTGATAGGAATTGAAGAAGAGTATCGGGGACAGGGAGTGGGGTCCGAGTTATTTATTGAATTAGAGAAGTGGGCAGTGACTCAAAACCTACACCGTCTCGAATTAAATGTGGTCACACGAAATGAAGGTGGATTAGCTCTTTACCGGAAGGCAGGTTTTGAAGTGGAGGGCTTGAAACGTCACTCACTGTTCATAGCTGATGAATTTGTTGATGAATACTATATGTCGAAGCTGCTATAGAATTGCAACTAGATCTCATAATTAGATCGTTCTTCAACCATACTAGAAATGGAAGGAGACGATGAAATGTTTGATCATACAAAACATATCCCGCTAGAGGGTATACCAGGAGAAATGAACGTGAGTGAAGTCCCACAACAGAATGAGGAGATCGCTGAGATGAGTTTCCCTTTTGATTACAGTTTAATGATCCCGCTCGACCACTCGTTAAGGGATGAATAAAAAAGCGCAATGTGCGCTTTTTTTATTTTGGGGAAATGCTATTTCAGAGGCACGAACGAATAGTGTATTCTTTAGAAAGTCTTTGCAGCTTGTTTCGCTTCTTCCATCGCCTTTTTCTTGATTTCTTCAGCTTTCTCAGGCATTTGTGCCATTCCTTCAGCAATGACTGATTCAACAGAAGGGATGCCTAGGAATCCAAGTACGGCATGTAAGTACCGATCTCCGAATTCCATTTCTTTTGCAGGCCCTTCTGAATAGATGCCACCTCTCGCTTGGATGTGAAGGGCTTTCTTATCAGTTAGGAGACCAACTGGGCCTTCTTCTGTATATTTAAAAGTCTTACCAGCAATAGCCACTGTATCAATGTAAGCTTTTAATTTAGGGGGAAAGCTGAAATTCCAGAATGGCGTAACAAAGACATATTTATCTGCTGATATGAATTGATCTGTAAGGTCGTTAATTTTACTGACTTTAAGCTGTTCGTCTCCTGATAAATGATCAAATGCATTTCCCTGTTGCAGCTTTCCCCATCCGTTAAAAACGTCAGTATCAATATAAGGAAGATCGATATTATAAAGATCTAGCTTTACGACGTCATCATTCTGATGTTTTTCTTGGTAGGTTTCGAGGAAAACTTCCCCTATACTTAAACTGAAAGATTCTTTTACTGGTTTTGGATTCACGGTAATATAAAGCAATCTAGCCATCACGATCATCTCCTTTGTTATCGCCACTTAGTATGGCTAGCGTAGGAGAAAGTATTCAACTGGATTAGCGTTAAGAAATTGTAGGCAACTAGCCTTTATTGGAGGTAACATAATGAACCGTTGTGCATGGGTGAATGAAGAAGAAGTTTATAAGGAGTATCATGATCATGAGTGGGGAGTTCCTGTTTATGACGATCAAAAACTTTTTGAAATGCTTATTTTAGAAGGAGCGCAGGCGGGGTTAAGTTGGATTACGATTTTAAAAAGACGAGAGAATTATCGAGCTGCTTTTGATCAATTTATTGTTGAGAAAGTAGCGGCTTATGATGAGGATAAAATACAAGAGCTACTCCATAATGAAGGCATTATACGTAATAAATTAAAGGTGCGCGGAACGGTAAAGAATGCGAAAGCATTTATGGAGATTCAAGAAGAGTTCGGAAGCTTTTCATCATACATATGGGGTTTTACTCAAGACACTCCGATCATTAACGACTGGAAATCGATAGAGGAAGTACCAGCAGAAACAGAACTTAGCAAGAAGATTAGTAAAGATATGAAAAAGCGCGGTTTTACGTTTGTAGGTCCTGTTATTATATATAGCTTCTTGCAAGCTGTTGGTTTAGTCAATGATCATACAACTGACTGCTTCAGACATCCTGATTTTAGTGAAAAGGCTCAACAGTGATGGTGATTAAAAAAATAGTTTGCAACGTGCGAGAAGGTCAGGAAGCAACTTTTTCTAGAGGGCAAGAACGTTGGATTGAATTGCGAAATGACGAAGGATTTATAGCTCAGTACGGCGGCTGGACAGAAGAGAACATGGCGATTATTATTGGTTTTTGGAAAAGTACCCAATCCTATAACCATTTCATGAATGATGATCATGATGCCATCTATCTAAAAACAAATCAACAGGGAAGTATTGAATCGATTGATGTTCAACTTGAGGAAACCGATGTGAGGGATATTGAACAATACGCAAAAAGCTGGATGTTAGAGCAGCATAGTAAGGTAAATGAGCGATGGACCATTACGACTGAGAACCTGGAGGAGCTTATATGAAGTGGTTGTTTATCGGGGATAGTATTACGGATTCAGGCAGAAACCAGGACACTGAAGGACTTGGTTATGGATATGTAAGGATGATTAAGGAAGAGATAATAAAGGAATTCCATGTGGAGATCATCAATAAAGGCGTGAGTGGTAATCGAATCACTGATCTTGAAAGTAGATGGAAACGGGAGGTTTTAGCATTGGAACCTGATCTGATTTCCATTTCCATTGGCATAAACGATGTGTGGAGACAATTGGATCATTCTGAGATGGAGCAGGTGTTGCCAAGTGAGTTTGAGGAGATATATGAACGACTTTTAATAGAAGTAAATGATGGTATCGTGCAAATTGTCTTAATGGAACCAACGATTATTGAAGAAAATATCTCTTCAAAAGGAAATCAGCTGCTTATGCCTTATGTTGAAATCGTTCGGAAGTTGGGAGCTAAGTTTGACGCAATTGTTGTTCCTACTCATGAAACTTTCCTACAAGCGCTAAGGGATAAGAAAGATACTCTCACAACGGATGGCGTTCATATGACTTCAGTAGGCAATCGTCTTATGGCTGATACATGGCTGAAATCATATAAAGACAATTTATTGCGCTAAATTGTAGCAAGATCTTATAAGATAAATCACCTCTTTCTTTTTATGATAAAGAGAGAGGTGATTCTATGTATATCAAATTAATGTTCAATCAAAACATAAGGTACTACTTGCTTGGAGGAGGGATTTCAAAGCTAGGCGATGTCCTTTCAGGTATGGCATTTCTTTTTCTTGCTTATGAGATAACCGAATCTAAGGTATTGACGACTGGAATGGCGATCGCGGAAACTCTCCCTTATTTACTCTTTGGGTTAATAGGAGGGGTGATCTCTGATTGGGTACAGAAGAAGAGAATGCTCATTATTTTAGATTTTGTCAGAATTCCATTAATTGGATCTATTGTTTTGTTCTATTACGCAGATTTGTTAGGATATGCTTATTTACTGCTTGTTAGTTTTCTTATTCAATCGATTGGTTGCTTCTTTAACCCAGCTCATCGTGCTTTGCTGCCGCTTATGACAGAAGAGAAAGAACGAACAATGGTTAATGGATTGAATGATACACTTCAAAGAGGCGTTACGGTCATAAGTCCTTTTCTTTCAATATGGATTCTTACAACGCATGGTGCTGTCCATTTTTTTACTATTGACGCCATAACTTATGGATTGAGTGCATTCTTTCTTATGAAATTACAAGTGAAAGAAACCACTTATAGTGGGGAAAAATCCTTGAGCGGAGTCTGGCGCTCAATCGGATCGTTTACTAAATGGGCTGGGGGGAATATCACCCTGAAGCATTTGTTTCTAAGTACTTTTGTAATTGTATTTCTTAATACCTGGGTTTGGGAAGTGGGGCTCCTACTTGCGCTTTCAGATATGACCTCAAGGAGTGAAGAGATTTATAGTTTGATACTAGGTTTGTTTGGTGCAGTTGTGATTGGAACGAATTTAGTCATTCCTTATATTGTAAAGGAAATGGATTTAAAAACATATATGATTGGTGCTTTCATTTGGGGAGCGGGCGTATTTTATTATGGCGTATTATACGAGTTAGAACATTTTTTTGTAGGTGCTATTCTAGTAGGAATAGGGATTCCGATAGCTGGACTTGCAAGAGTTTATCTCCTGCAAACCATCGTACCGAAAGAGCAGCTTGGAAGAGGGTTTAGCACGAACGCTGTTCTACTCTATCTTGCTAATACTCTTTCATTGGCTCTATTTGGTGCATTCGCTGTTCTTCTGCCAATTCAAGTTATAATGGTTGTTAGTGGAATGCTAATGATGATCATTAGTATCTTCTATCTTATAGGAACTACTACGGATTTGAGAAGGAGATTTTCCATACAACTTTTTAAATAGATGATTGTAAGAAGAAAGATTCTTGAATCCTGATGAAAAAGCAATTGATAGAATTGATTCACTAGAGTGAAGAAGCTTTTCCTGACTTTTCATAATGCGATAAAGTTGCAGGAATGAATAAGGCGAAATACCAAACGTTTCTTTAAAGGAGTGAGCGAATTGATATTTCGAGAGACCTGTCAGGTTTGCGAGCTGCTCAAGCGACCATTCTTCTTGAAACCCTTCTTTCATAGCTGTAATAGCAGTAGTTAGCGGGAATTTCGCTGAAGGGATAGGGAGCTCCTGTTGATGCAATCCTGGAGCATGTTTGAGCATAAGGATAACGAGTTGTACCGCACTGTGCTCAAGGAAGTAAGTACTTTCTTCGGATTGCAAACCGTTCCCCATACAATCTCGTACAAAAGAAGCCCACTGCTGAAGCTGTGGATGATGATAAGGAATAGACGCGAATTCAGGAAAACGTGCACTGAGATTAAGATCTTTTGCTACTTCTTGAAATATCGTTTCATCCAGTTCGATTAGAAATTTTTCATCCGTAACGTTAAGTTGGCGGTGGGTGTCACCTGGGTTAAGGACATAGAACTGTCCTTTATCAATTGTAATATCACCACGTGGTGTTTCGTAAAGCCCTGACCCCTGGTGAGAGAATATAAACTTATAACACTCATCACTTCTCCAGCTTCGTTCTTGTAATTTGTCCTTCCTCATAAGAAGAAGCCCATTGTTAAATGGTTTAATCATTGTGATAGCTCCTCATCTCACTTAATCAAAAACAGGGGGAAGGGTAACGTTGTTATGGAGATTATAAAGCATCCCAACCTGAGATTCAGTTATTCTGCCAGTCGACAAAGGGGGAAGCTCGTCTTGAGCGAAAAAACCACAGTCACTTGTTTCGATACTTTCGGCCGCAACTCCACCGACTAGCTCACACTCAATCATCACCTTATAAATATGATAAGGCGATGGTGGGTGAGGGTGTTTTTTGTGATCGAGCACGGCAAGAAGTCGCCGTGCTTCTACAATGTATCCTGCCTCTTCCTGAACTTCTTTTACCGCTACTTCTCCTGGTGTAAAGCCCACATCACCCCAGCCGCCGGGAAGAGACCACTTGCCATCCGCTTTTTCTTTAACGAAAAGCAATTTACCTTCATGAAAAACAGCTGCACGAACGTCTGCTTTAGGCGTTTGATAACCAGTTTCATTCGTGAAAAGTTCGCTAATTGTTTTCATATCATATTCCGTGTAGGTTTCCATCATTTCTGCACTTAGCTGTCTCAGTTCAATATATCTTTCATAATCATAGTTATCCTGCGTATAAGTTAGCCCTGCTTGAGCAATGGATTGAATTTGTTTCGCCCAGGTAAGCCATTTTTCTTCCATATCAAAGCATCCTTCCAAACTAATTCTCTGACAAATAGTATTCTAGAAAAAAGTATTAACCCCTGCTTTTAAAAAAGTTATTCAAAACGGGGCTCTGAATAACGTCCAAACCAATCATAACGGTTTTTTGAAAACCATATATAGAATGGTGAACCAAGCTTATCAATAAAAGGTAAGTATAGTAGTAAAGAGAGAGGTACCGTTACAGGAAGTGCCATTAACAGTCGTCTTACCGTATAATAGCCTGCATGAAGGTTCCCAGATGTCGTGAGCATATGAATTTCATCATACATTCGTTTGTGGCGAAACTGCATATAGGGATAGTCTTCCGGGTGCTTCTCAACTTCTTGGACCGGTATCCATTCGATCTTATTAAACCAATCCAGTTTGCGAAGTGATTTCTTAACATAAAAACAAAAAGGACATTCAGCATCATAGAAAACGAGATGTTTCATCGCGATAGCCTCCAATATAAATAATTCATTCTTCTATCCTTTTCACTTATTATCCCGATTTTAAACTGGATGACAATAGTTGACAGAAAATTTTAATATTATTATAGTTTAATTAATCTTAAGAAATCGCTTACAGGAGTGAAGTTGAGTGAAACGACTTGAAGGTAGAGTGGCATACATAACTGGTGGGAGTAGAGGAATCGGTGCGAGCATTGCAGAAAAGTTTGCAGATGAAGGGGCTAAGGTATACCTTGCCGATGTGAACGAAGAAGCCCTTTCGATAACAAGAAAGAAATTAGAAGAGAAAGGCTTCTCGGTTATGATAGGAGTTGTGGACGTTACACAGCGAGAGCAGGTAGAGTCCAGTATGAAAGAAGCGGCAGAAGCATACGGGTCAATTGATATTCTTGTAAACAACGCTGGAGTTATTCGAGATAATCTATTATTTAAAATGAGCGATGAAGACTGGATGACGGTCATGCAGGTACATCTTACTGGGAGTTTTTATGCTTCAAGAGCGGCACAAAAGTATATGGTTGATCAAGGTTACGGTCGTATCATAAGTCTATCCTCTACTTCTGCACTTGGTAATCGTGGACAAACGAACTATGCAGCTGCCAAAGCGGGCATTCAGGGGTTAACCAAAACGCTCTCACTCGAGCTTGGTAAATATGGCATTACGGCCAATGCTATTGCGCCAGGATTTATTGAAAGTGATATGACAAAAGCAACGGCCGAACGACTCGGTGTTGAATTTAATCAGTTTATTGAATACAACAAAAAGCAGATTCCAGTTGCTAGAACAGGGAAACCTGAAGACATTGCGAATGCTGCACTCTTTTTTGCAGATGAAAACTCATCCTTTGTTAGTGGACAAGTTCTTTATGTTGCAGGTGGACCACGAACGTAATATCAATGAAAGCAGTCCAACTGGGCTGCTTTATTCTTTTCTCTGACGTTTCACTGACACTATAGAGGGGTACTTTCCCATTATGGATAAGGAAACGAAGGAGGAGTCATGATGTTTGATAAAAATGCTGGTGAGATTTTACTGAATACACTTTCTGAATGGGGAGTAGACCATGTGTATGGTTTACCAGGAGATTCGATTAACCATTTCGTGGAAAATTTGCGGAATGCTCAAGATCGTATGAAGTTCATTCAAGTGCGCCATGAAGAGGTAGGTGCCCTTGCAGCAGCATCGTACGCGAAAATAACAGGCAAAATAGGTGTCTGCCTTTCCATTGCAGGACCAGGAGCAGTTCATTTGATGAATGGTCTATATGATGCGAAGGCTGACGGTGCACCAGTTCTCGTTATTGCTGGACAAGTCGCAAGCGACCAACTTGGAACGGATCAATTCCAAGAAATTAACCTTGAACGAATGTTTGATGATGTATCTGTATTTAATCGCAGGGTGGAAACAGCGGCATCGTTACCTGACTTAACTCATCAAGCTATACGAACAGCTGTTGAGAAAAAGGGCGTAGCGATCCTTACAATTCCAGATGACCTTGCAGCAGAGAAAGTAAAACAAAAGGTGGAGAATACGTCCCTCATTCGCTCGAAAGCAGTCGTTCATCCACATGACTCCAATTTAAACGAAGCTGTCGCTATGTTAAATGAAGCGAAGCGACCGGTCATCTTAGCAGGAAAAGGCTCTAAACATGCGAGAGAAGAACTTTTAAGCTTTGCAGAAAAAGCAGGAGCCCCGGTTATTTTAAGTTTACCAGGAAAAGGAGCTATTCCAGACGTTCATCCTTATAACCTTGGTCAACTCGGTCAAATTGGAACGAAGCCTGCTTATGAAGCAATGGAAGAAACTGATTTACTCATCATGGTCGGTACGTCATTCCCGTATCGCGATTATTTACCTGATAAAGCAAGGGCGATCCAGGTTGATATTGACCCAACTCAAATCGGGAAACGTTATCCTGTAACGGTAGGATTAATAGGAGATGCCAAGTGGACGTTATCTTATTTAACCGAGCATACTACCTACCAGGAAGACCGTGAATTTATTGAAAAATGTCAGGACAACATGAAAAACTGGTGGGCTCATCTTGAAAAGATTGAATCGGAACAGTCTACACCAATTAAACCACAGCAAATCATGCCACAACTTCAAAAAGTTTTGGATGATGATGCCGTCTTGTCAATCGATGTAGGGAATGTGACAGTTTGGTCAGCAAGGCATTTACGCATCACGAATCAAAAATTCATCATTTCCTCATGGATGGCGACGATGGGATGCGGTCTTCCAGGAGCGATTGCAGGTAAGATAGCTCATCCAGATCGTCAGGCCGTAGCGATTTGCGGTGACGGTGGTTTTACGATGGTGATGCAAGATTTCTTAACAGCTGTGAAATATAAGCTACCTATGATGGTTGTCGTCTTTAACAACGAACGTCTTGGTATGATTAAATATGAACAGCAGGAAATAGGGAACATAGATTATGAAACGGAATTAAAAGACTTTAACTTTGCCGCATTTGCTGAAACAGCTGGCGGGGAAGGTTATCGCGTCGAAAAGTATGAAGAATTGCTTCCAGCTTTTGAACGAGCTGCGAAATCACCGAAGCCTGTTATTGTCGACATTGTGATTGAAGAGCAGCCGCCTCTTCCAGGTAAAATCACGTATGAACAGGCAGCAAGCTATTCGAAATACATGCTCAAAAAAGCATTTGAAGAACAGGAAATTGATATGCCACCATTGAAAAAGGCATTGAAGCGAATTTTTTAATAAAGTTACTGTGGAGCCCGCTTATTGGCGGGCTTTTCGTTATAGCTATGGAGATAAAAGGAGAGAGCATCATGCATCTTGTGTTTTGTTATGGAACATTACGATTAGGAGAAAGCAATCATGGTGTCATAAAAGGAGCTCCTCTAAAAGAAAGCTTCTGTTGGACAAAGGGAGAGCTGTATGACACACAGGATGGCTACCCTGCTTTAGTTCAAAGCGAGGACGAGGAGCATAACGTATATGGAGAAGTCTATGAGGTCGATAATCAGTTACTTGAAAGAATTAATATTCTCGAAGGTTATCAGGAAGGGCGCGATCATAACTTATATGACCGTGTCATGCAGGAAATCTAAAGTGAGCAAGGGAGTTTTGAAGCCATTACTTATATCATGAAAAATCCTGAAAAGCGTTTTATCGAAATATCATGTGGGGATTGGATAGCGTATCGGAAAGATAAAAGGTAACTAATTGAAACAAAAAAATAAAAAAAAGCACCCCTCCAAAAATGGAGCGTGTGCTTTTTTGAACAATTAGTCCGTTAGAATCATATAATCTTCAGGAATGTGAAGGGTTGTTTCATAGTAAGCCTCATCTGAGTAGTGATCTGAAATGTTTTTGTCAATCATCCTGTAAGTTAAATAGGGCTGTTGAATCGGTTCTTTTACAATCGTCGCTTCAACGATTTTTTCTTGGTTTTCATCTGTATCCGTAGTGGTGACTAACTCGATCCAAATTGGAGATATGTCATCATCTACATAATTTGATTCTATGCCGTTATTAGGGTCTTTCAGTAATTGAGAAAAATCCTCTACTTGTTCGTTGTGCTCATGTAAAGACTGAAGATAAGGTGCGAGTGTATTTTCTTTCCATGATTTCTCGTCCATTGAAAAATCATAGCTGTTTAACGTGTACGATAAATACACTATGATGAGTAAGATGATGAACAGGAAGGCTCCTCTAAATAGAAATTTTGATGGGGATAAGATGTTACGGTTACGGATCAGGTGCATAATGAAAATGAGTCCAACGATGATCCATAATACCTCGGATATGATGGCGAGTGGAGCATCTGAGAGCTTTTCCACTTCATTATAGCTTTCAATGACTTGATTGATTGTTGGCATGCTTACTTTCCTCCTGAATGTCAGAGAAACATTAATTGTTCCTTTTATTCAACTCTACTATCGTTTTAAGATGACTTGATCATTGTAACAGTAATTTAACTGTTTTATCCATATGGAGTGAATGTTTAGTAAAATAGATAGGTGATTGCTTTAGGTTATTATCAAACTTATATAATTGGATCAAATTATGAGAAACTAGGTGACGGTACATGCTTCAATATACGATTTGTTTATCAAAAGAAATCAAGATTTTCTCTTATTAAATGGACGCAAAGCCCCAACAATGGGTCTCTGGAACGGCGTTGGTGGGAAGCTACAACAGAATGAAACGCCGTTTGAGTGTATAATAAGAGAAACCTATGAAGAGACAGGGATTGAATTAGAGAGCGTTACATATGCAGGGAATGCTCTTTTTTATAGTGAGCAGGGCAACTCAGGTATGTACATTTTTATCGCGGATTTACCAGAAGGAATGGTTCTTACGACTCCTATAAATACGGCAGAAGGAATACTAGACTGGAAACGAATAGATTGGATTCTAGATGAAGATAATCAGGGTGTAGTAAGCAATCTGCAGAAGTTTTTGCCCGAAGTACTTGGAGGGAACTATTTACAGGAGCACAAATTTATCTATCACGATCATCAAATGCAATCTTATTCGGTCTCTTCACTAGTAGAGAATGAAGTCAAAACTGTTCACAAATAAATCTGTCATAGGAAAACAAAAAAAAGAACGCCAAACTTAAATGGAAGTTTGGCGTTCTTTTAATTACGTGAATTAATGCGAGGTTTGTGGTTGTCTCTTCTCAACCTTTTTCGCTTCACGGTTGTTACGTATAAACATATAGAACGAAGCTGAGAAAATGATAATATAGCCAATAATACTCCAGGCATCAGGTATTTGACCGAATAGTACAATGCTGATTAAAGCAGAGTAAACGACGGTCGAGTAGAAGAAAATCGAGATTTCTCGAGCAGGTGCAAATTTATAGGCTACGGTGAGCCCAAATTGTCCAAGCGTTGCGAATACGCCTGCTAATAATAGATAGATCAGCTGTTTCGTTTCCATTGGTTCATAGAAGATAATCACGAATGGCAATAATACTACAGTTGAGAAGAAGGAGAAATAGAAAACAACTGTATAGAACTTTTCACGCTGTCCAAGAACTCTGAGTACCGTATAGGCACCTGCAGCAAAAATAGCAGAAAGCAGTCCGGAAATATACGGCACTGTCTCGACTGAAAACTGTGGCTTTATAATTAATAGCGTTCCGATGAAAGCGATGATGATCGCGATGATTTGGAACCGTTTCGCTTTTTCCTTTAAGAAAAGAGCGGAAAAAATAATTAATAAGAAAGGACTAAGCTTATTGAGCATGTCGGCATCAGATAGTACAAGGTTATCAATTGCGTAGAAGTAGAATATGATTCCTAGTGTCCCAAGTGCTGATCGCAGGAGCAAGAATTTCTGGTTCTCCTTTTTACCGAATAGTCTTTCTTTGTAGTGCATCACAAAGCCAAATGAAATGATGGCAGAGACGGCATTTCGAAACATCGTTTTTTGAATCGTTGGCACGTCACCTGATAGCTTTACAAAAGCAGCCATCATCGCAAATCCAAATGATGATATTAGCAATAGGATAATTCCTTTATTTCGGTCACTCATCAAATTCCTCCAGTTTGTCAATCACTTCTATCACTTTACTGCAAAGGAATCCTCTTTTTCAACTACAGAGCTTAAAGTAAGAAATGTCACAAAATTGATTCATTCTTTCTAGGAGGGATTGTGGCATAGTAGAAGGGTGATTGAACCTTTCCGAAATCGTGTTGATAAAAATGTTCGGTTAATGAGAGGGTATATATGGGTAATGTAGGTACTAGACAGAAAGCAAAAGGAGAAACGTGAACATGTTTGTGTGGCGCAATATTTATCGAGGATTATTAATGGGCGTAAGTGATTTAATCCCTGGCGTAAGTGGTGGTACGATTGCCATGGTGCTTGGTATTTATAGAAGACTGATTAGCGGTATTAATGGATTGATGAGTAAGAATTGGAAAAAAGAACTTGGGTTTTTTATTCCTCTTTTAATAGGAGTAGGACTTGCATTACTGCTCGTTAGTCAGCTTATGGAGAAATTGCTCGAGCATTATCCACAGCCTACGTTCTTTTTCTTTATTGGCTTAATTATTGGTGTTGTCCCGTATTTATTAAAAAAAGTAGACTATAAGAAAACGTTCGAGCCTTTCCATTATGGATTGTTAATTGTAGCGGCAATCTTAATTGCTTCCACTTTGTTTCTAAAAGGGGATGGATCAGGAGAGGTGATGAAATCGTTAAGTATGGTTGATTACATCATTTTATTTTTCTCTGGGTGGTTAGCTAGTACAGCTATGATTCTCCCTGGTGTAAGCGGCTCTTTTGTCTTATTACTGCTTGGGTCATATCAGACTGTTATCCACGGTCTTTCATCGTTTCAAATTCCCCTTTTACTAACGGTAGGAGCAGGAATTATTATTGGATTAAGCTTAACAGGAAAGGTCATTGCTCACTTACTTTCAAAATATACGATTTCCACTTATGCCGTTATGATTGGGTTGGTGATCGGCTCAGTCGTTGTGTTGTATCCAGGATTTCAGTCAGATGTTGGACTTGCGGTAGCGAGCATCTTAACATTATTGGGTGGACTTGGCGCGGCTAGTGTACTTGGAAAAATTGAACATAAGGAAGAATAACAAAAACCGCAGGAAAGCCTGCGGTTTTTGTGTGTTTTATTGCTCTTCTTGCTTTGGTTTTGTACGAGGAAACACAAGATGTTTCATCATAAAGAAGCTTGAAGCAGAAGAGAGGAACATGGCAAGTCCTTTTGAAATATTACGTTCAATGTAGCGTGGCAGCGTAATCCATTCGAATATCAAAAGAGCGCCATAAAAGACAAGGTTGCTAATACCAAGTGCGATGATGGCCTGAACTAAAAATAACAGCACCTGTTTTTTGTCATGGATCGCTTTTGAAGGGAACGTGAGCTTGGCATTCCAGAAATAGCTGTTAATGATCGCCAGAACGTATGAAATTGTGTTGTACATAATAAGCTGGATTCGATCATCTGTTGGGAATAACAGCATGAGCAGGTTTAATGCACCGATATCAACTAGTGCATTCATCACACCAATTACACTGAAACTCATCACCTGTTTAGAACCCTTGCCAATTCTCCGCTGCTTCATATACTCATCCTTCTATCTATTGGATCGCCTGCTGCTGTGCTTCTTGCCTTTGCTCAATGGCGGACTCATAGAAATCAAGTAGCTGCTGTGCTGGACCTCGCCAACCGTAATCTCTAGAATGCTCGTACGCTTCTTTTGACATTTTTTCTAATAGCCCTTTTTCCTGAAGGCGATTAATGACTTCAGTGAGGTTACCGTTCGTTCCTGAACGATAGAGTAAACCTGTTGAACCATCCTCAACCTGTTCGTTCGTTGGGCCGGATTCTGCGGCAATAACAGGAAGGCCACTTGCCATCGCTTCGAGTATGACAAGTCCAAGCGTTTCGGTCGTTGAGGGAAACATAAACGCATCTGCAGAAGCATAAGCCCTTGCTAGCTCTTCACCGTGTAGAAAACCAGTAAAAGATACGTTGTCAAGATGACCGAAGTTCTTTTCAAGTTCATCTCGATAAGGGCCATCCCCAACAATTGCCAGGTGAGCATCTGGCTTTTCTTCAAGCATCGGAACGAGCGAATCGATTTCTTTCTCGAATGCAAGTCTTCCGACAAAGAGTAGAAGGGTTTTATCTGGATTGTCATTTGATAACCGTCGTCTCATGTCGCTGTCTCGAAGTTCAGGATTAAACCGTTCAGTATCAACACCGCGTTTCCATAAATGCATGTTATAGAAGTTTTGTTCATTTAACTCTTCTAATATGGCTTGTGATGTACAGAGGTTAATATCCGCTTTGTTGTGCATTCTTCTGAAGTGCCACCAGAGTAAAGGTTCCGACCATGACATATTGTAGTGATCAGCGTATTTAGGAACGTGAGTATGATAAGAAGCAATTAGCGGAACCCCTAGTTTCTTACCATACTTGATACCAGAATAGCCCATAAAAGCCGGATTAACGACATGTACAAGATCAGGATCAAACTCCTCTAAATAGGTTTTAATCACACGAGTTGGCATGCCGAATTTCCGATGTTTATATAGAAAGAATGTACGAGGCTGAACTCCATCAAAACGAATATTCCGATAGCTGCGCACTCCTAAATCTGGAGCAATGACCTGTATATCATGCCCTTGATCAATTAAATAATCGATCGATGCACGAAGTCTTGTCACCACGCCATCTGTTGAAGGAAGGAATGTCTCTGTTACGATGGATATTTTCATAAGAACACCTCAGTTAGTATTGTGCATCGCTTTACTTCCAGGTCACGTTAGGAAGAACGTTTTCTTTCAATACGCGGTCTTTGTATTTGAGAGCTGTATCAAGCGTTCTCGAAATGTGTTCATCTGTTAAAAGAGAAGGCTCAAGACCAAGATCAATTAGGCTCGTGTTTACAGCGTGATAGTAGTGCTCTTCTTTCTCAACACGAGGGTTCTCAAGGTGATCGATGTTCACATTGAGTCCTTTCGCTTCAGCTACACGCTGAACTTTCTCAGCCAGTTCAAGTACAGAAAACTCTTCAGTAAACTGATTGAACACGCGGAATTCACCTTTGTCGGCCGGGTTTTCCGCTGCAATTTCTACACAGCGAATCGTGTCCTTAATGTTTAAGAAAGCGCGCGTTTGTTTACCAGATCCGTATACTGTTAAGTTATGGCCAATTGCTGCTTGAATGATGAAACGGTTAAGGGCTGTACCAAATACACCATCGTAATCCAGGCGATTGATTAAACCTTCATCAAGTTCATCTTCATCTGTATGAAGTCCATAAACAATTCCTTGATTTAAGTCTGTTGCACGAATGCCCCAAATTTTGCAGGCAAACTGAATGTTATGGCTATCATGAACTTTTGATAAATGATAGAACGATCCTGGTTGTTTCGGGAATGGAAGAACGTCTTCACGTCCTTTATGTTCTATCTTTATGTATCCTTCTTCGATATCTATGTTAGGCTGTCCATACTCACCCATTGTGCCCAATTTAATTAAGTGACAATCAGGTGTAACTTCTTTAATTGCATAGAGCACGTTCAAGTTACCAACAACGTTATTCGTTTGTGTAAATACCGCATGCTCACGATCGATCATAGAATATGGTGCTGAGCGCTGTTCAGCAAAGTGAACAAATGCTTCAGGCTGTACTTGCTTGAAGATTTCTTTTAAGAAGTCATAGTGCATCAAATCACAATCATACGTTGCGATATGCTTACCTGATTTTTCTTCCCATAATTTCACGCGTTCTTCAAGGGGTAAGATGGGAGTTAGTGAGTTCGATCGAAGCTCATCATCCCATTTACGGCGTACCATGTTATCAATGATCGTAACCTCATGGCCCTGTTTTGATAAGTAAAGTGCGGTTGGCCATCCACAGAAACCATCTCCGCCTGCTACAATAATTCTCATAGATTTTACCTCCATCACAATGGTCGATTTAGTTGTAGAAATCCTTGCTTTAACAAATATTTACGATAGCATTCCTCAAGATGGCATTCAACTCGCAACAATCAATTTACGAAATCTTTAAACCAATCCGAAAATGTATCATTATTTCTTTCCCTAAAAAGAGTATCACTACACCTTTTAGTTTGCATGAAACGCTTCATAAAAACAATTAATTAATTTAGAAAATTCAAAACGATCGTTTTAGGTATATGGTAAAATGATAAAAAACGCTATTAAACGAATTACCTCATCATAACGCCTACTATTTTTTTCATTCGTACTAGCAACTGTTATCTGGACATTAAAAGACACTGAAGAATAGGAGTGATTTTCCCTATGTAAACTGACTACCCTTTAGTTCTTTTGTAAGACCAAAATAAAAAGGGGTAGTTATGATGAGATTACGTTCATTTCGTTTCTTGTGGATTGGGCAGGGGTTTGCCAACATGGGAGATGTTTTATATATTGTTGCGCTAATAGCTGTTCTTTATCAATCAACAGGTTCAGTACTTTATCTTTCCCTGTTACCATTTACTATAACGATCGCTCGATTTATGAGTGGAATGTGTGCACCGCTAGTTTTGAACCGCTTTTCGTTAAAAGGATTACTAGTCGGATCACAAAGTATAAAGACGGGGTTGTTGGGGATGCTTGGCTTGTCTTTATGGCTTTTTGATCCTTCAATACTGATTATTTTAGTTCTTGTTTTTATCATCGCGTTTCTTGATGGGTGGGCCGCTCCTGCTCGAAATGCCATGCTACCTCAACTCGTTACAGAGGATGAGCTTGCGAAAGCGAATAGTTTTGTAGCGGTTGTTGATCAGTCCATTCAATTCGGCGGTTGGGCACTTGGTGGTATTCTTGTAGCAGCAACGTCAGGCTCCTTCGTTATATGGGTTACCTTTGTGTTGTACGTGATATCCACACTGATGATGGGATTAATTGTTGTGAGGGATTACAGAGAAAGGAAGACGAAAATTCATATGATGAGCGGATGGAGGTTGATTTGGAAGCATCCTGTTCTGCGTATCTTTCACGTTATGATTTTTATTGAAGCGATAGCAAATGTCGTTTGGATTGCTGCTATCCTTTATATTTTTGTTGAAGAAGTTCTTATGAAATCAGAAGCGTGGTGGGGATATCTTAATGCGAGTTTTTTTATCGGCTTGATAGCAGGTGGAATGGCTGTATCCAAATACACGAATTGGTTTGAACGTTATATGAAAGAAACCCTTCTTGCCACGTGCTTCGCGATTAGTATCACAACGTTTGTTTTTGGGTTAATAAGTGTTCCTGTGATTGCACTTCTGTTAACTGTGCTCTCAGGAATGGTGGAACAAATAAAATCAATTGCGATGGTGACATTTATCCAAAAGAAATGCCCGAAAGATTCACTTCCTGAAGTTTTTAGCGCTCAAAGCGCTTTGATATCCATTACTTTTGGTCTTGGCTCTTTGCTATACGGTTTTCTTGCTGAGACGATTAGTGTTCCATTTGTTTTTGCTTTATCAGGAATTTTACTATTAGCATCGGCTTTTTACTTAATGAAGAGCATGCACTTCTTAACAGAATAATAAGGTAGAGCCCCTTTGCTAGCAAAGGGGCAGTTTAAGTTGGTTATGGCTTTTTGTCCTTATTTCCCGTTACATTAATGGCGGGTGTATTGTTGCCAAGGTAACTTGTGGATTGAGCTGGCTCTTCGCCGTAGAAGTCTTCATTGATCTTTTCATCAACATTGACAGGTGCTTGTCCTTTGGAGAATGAATCGTTTATCTTGTTGTTTGTTTGGTCTCTCTCGTCATTTTTTTACATCCTGATTTCGTTAGGATCTTTCTATCAAGTGTTGTTACAAGAGGATTTTAATTCATCATGATGTAAAGTGAGCTATACGTAAAGTTCACTTTACCTTATAATGGAAGATGAGAAGTGAGGAGGCTTTTTAGTTGAAAAATGTACTCCGTGAGAAAAGAACAGAAAAGGGATATTCCCAGGATCGCCTAGCAGAAATACTTGGCGTATCAAGGCAAACGATTATTCCAATTGAGAAAGGTAAGTACAATCCATCTCTACCGCTCGCACTTGAAATGGCGAGGTTGTTTGGAACGATTGTGGAGGAGATTTTTTATTTGGATTCTGAGGAGGATTAGAAGTGGCAATGAATAAAACGTATATCGGATTCGGCGTCTTTTTTGCGTTGAATGCTTTATTACTGATTAGTGTTGGCCTTAGCACAGGAAATGAGCCTATTCCTGTCAGTTATATGATGGTTGGCATGTCTATTATGACCTTTTGCTTAAGCTATCTTCAGCCGCAGTTTAAGGCACGGGACGAGCGAAGTCGAATGATTCGAGAGAAGGGGATGTTTTATTCGTACTTTGCTGTACTAGGTTATATCATGGTGTTTCTTTTTCTTCTACAATTCAACATAGTGAACATTAGCTCAGTAACAGTGCTGAGTGCATTAGCCGCCATGCTGATTAGCACAGTCTTTGTTTCCATGGTGATCGTCGCTAAAAGACATTAATTTTTATCACAATGATTAAAGATGGCAAGAATCGGGAAACCCCTTTTGTGAGATCATAAAAAGGAGTTGGATTGACATGAGTAAATCATTACAAGCTTATTTTACAACAGAGAACGATGCAGAGAGTGCAAAAGCTGATTTGCAGGCTTATTCGGTAAGTCAATTGTCAGTTGAACATATTCCAGAAGATCAAAAGCTTAGTATCGATACACCAGTTCAGGGACAGGGAACAGCTACCCCGGCTGGAGCGAATAACGATTTGTTTTTCTCTAATGAAACGCCAACAGGCAAGCAAGAAGAAAATGCTGATCCATCTGAGCAGGCGGACAGAGAGTTTCGCTATGTGTTAGCTTTTAATACAGAAGAGCAAGACGATACGGATCTGCGTGAAGTTGTATCGAAGCATAATGGCGCAATGGAAAAATAGATAAATTGGAAAAAGCTGCGCAAAATGATGCGCAGCTTTTTTTATGGGTGAAGCGGGGGTAACGCACCTGCCACCCGCTTGATTACCGGGTTATTCAACCACAGTATGAAATCTGAAAATGGTGGATAGGATGAAATAGAAGTGGAGGAAGAGAAAGACAGAACGCTTAATGTTCGCTATACTGTGATAGGAAGCGCATCGGAAGTGGCAAAATACATAAAGGTTTGCTTCAATAGGACTGACACAAAACGTTACGAATTTATAGTCAGATTCCTTTGATTCAGGGGAGAAAAAAAGGTATACTGATACCTAGATGATAATGATTATAAAAAGATAGTTTATTTAATTAATCACTGTATGAGAGGGGAACACATTCATGGCTAAGAAGACAATGGGATTACTTGTAATGGCGTATGGAACGCCTTATAAAGAAGAGGATATTGAACGTTATTACACACATATTAGAAGAGGCCGCAAGCCATCTGACGAGCAGTTAAAAGATCTTCAGGACCGTTACAAAGCAATCGGTGGAATATCACCACTTGCCAAAATTACGGAAGATCAGGCGAGAGGGCTTGAAGCTCACCTTAATGAAATTCAAGATGAAATTGAGTTTAAGCTTTATATCGGATTAAAGCATATCGAACCTTTTGTAGAAGATGCGGTACAGCAAATGCACAATGATGGTATTGAAGAAGCTGTTAGTATTGTGCTGGCGCCTCACTTCTCTACATTTAGTATCAAATCTTATAATGGACGAGCAAAAGAAGAAGCTGGAAAGCTAGGTGGTCCAGTTATTCATTCTGTTGAGAGCTGGTATGATGAGCCTAAATTTATCTCTTATTGGGCGAAGCGTATTAAAGAGATATTTGAGGGAATGGCAGACCAAGAACGCGAGAAATCAGTCCTAATCGTTTCCGCTCACAGTTTACCTGAAAAAATCATTGCTAATGGAGATCCTTATCCAGATCAATTGAAAGAAACGGCAGATCTTATCGTAGCAGAGTCAGGTGTGAAGAACGTGGCGATTGGTTGGCAAAGTGAAGGGAACACTCCAGATCCATGGATTGGCCCAGACGTACAGGATTTAACAAGAGATCTTTATGAAAAACAAGGTTTTACATCGTTTGTTTATGCTCCAGTTGGATTCGTAGCCGATCACTTGGAAGTATTATTTGATAACGACTATGAATGTAAAGTTGTAACAGATGAAATCGGTGCAAATTATTATCGACCAGAGATGCCAAACGCACAGGAAGAATTCATTGATATTCTTTCAACTGTCGTGTTAAAAGAATTGAATAAACAATAATGAAAAAGAACGCAGCCTTGCAAGGCTGCGTTCTTTTTTTGTGAGAAATTCCTAACTGCTCTTGAAGAAACAAATTGACAACTAGCGTAAAAGAAGATAAAGTAATGAGAAATTCATGCATCGTAAATAACAATAGGCTAGGAAGAGGAAGCAGTAGCGTGTTAGGACGAGTAGTGTCAGAGAACCAGTGGTTGGTGTGAACTGGTACAGTCTAACCGTGAATTACCCCTCAGAGCCTTCTTGATGAACAGAGTGATCTAATTAGTCAGGAACGGGAAAACCGTTATCGTATTCGAGCCGGAAGAAGTTATTTCTTCAATCAGGGTGGTATCGCGTGTAAGCCACGTCCCTACTATATAGAGAGGGACGTGGCTTTTTATATGAAATTTAATAATTAGGAGGTCGACAGGAATGAACTCAATCATGGATCAATTAACAGATGAACAAAGAAAGGAAATGGAAAGGCAATATGCGGTTTATACACATGGAACGAGTCAAGTCATTCCTGGAGATGAACTTAAGCATAAAATAGCCACTTCGATTATTAAGAATCAGCCAATTAAAGTGAAATTGGGTCTTGATCCTTCTGCGCCAGATGTCCATATTGGTCACACCGTTGTGTTAAATAAGTTAAGGCAGTTTCAAGAAAATGGCCATATCATCCAACTCATTATTGGAGACTTTACAGGTAAAATTGGTGATCCTACTGGAAAATCAACAGCAAGAGTGCAGCTTACGGATGAAGAGGTGAAACGAAATGCTGGAACTTATCTTGAGCAGTTTGGTAAGGTTCTTGATCAAAGCAAAGTGGAGCTCCACTACAATGCGGCGTGGCTATCTGAACTAAAGTTTGAAGACGTTATTGAACTCGCTGGAAAAATAACGGTTGCTCGTTTACTTGAGCGCGATGATTTTGAAAACCGAATGAAGGCGAATAAGCCTGTTTCGCTTCATGAGTTCTTTTACCCTTTAATGCAGGGCTATGATTCTGTTCATCTTGAAAGTGATATTGAGCTCGGTGGAAATGATCAGTATTTCAACGTTTTAATGGGGCGTCACCTTCAAGAGCAGTTTGGAAAAGAGAAGCAAGTTGTCTTAATGATGCCTCTTCTAGAAGGATTAGACGGGGTTGAAAAAATGTCTAAATCCAAAGGGAATTACATTGGAATTACAGAGAAGCCATCAGAGATGTATGGAAAAGCGATGTCGATTCCTGATGAGCTGGTCGTCAAATATACCGAATTAATCACGGATCTATCTCTAGAGGAAAAGCTTGCGCTTCGAAAAGAAATTGAACAAGAAGAAATCCATCCAAGAACAGCTAAAATGAATCTAGCTAAGACGATCGTTCGCATGTTTCATGGACAAAATGCTTCTGAAAAAGCAGAAGTGGAGTTTCAACAAATCTTTCAGCAAAAGCAGCTTCCAACCGATATTGAGGAAGTCATATGGGATGGAGATCGAATGGTAACTGTGCCAACATTGATCGCTAAACTAGGCATGCTACCTTCAACAAGTGAAGCTAGACGAATGGTGAAGAATGGCGGTATTAAGCTAAATGAGGTAAAAGTAACAGAAGTGAATGAGGAAATTGAAGTGAAAAATGGATTGGTCATTCAAGTGGGCAAAAGAAAATTCAAGAAAATAAAACTAGCATAGTAAAAATCCTCCCCCTCGAATAGAGGGAGAGGATTTTATTATTCTGTAATGGTGACACTTTCTTCGGTATGTTCATGAAGACCTTCATCGTTCTCTACATGGATGGTAAAGGTGTAGTCACCAGCTTCTTTAAAAGAAGTCACTCCTTCGTATTCGCCATCCTTCATTTCTTCAGCGTCAACCCACTCAGCTTTTTCTTCATCTACTTTCGAAATTTCAAAGCGAACGTCAGCGCCAGTTAAAGCTTCTTCGTCTTTTTGAAGATGTACCATGAACGAAACATCTTCATTCGCTTTCATCTCTTCGGGCTTCATAAGATGGATGGATACGTCGCTTTCGTGTTCGTGCGCGTGTTCATCAGTTTCAGAAGCAGCTTCTTCTTCAGAACCGACCATAATTTCATTTTTCGGCATCGTATGTAGATCACGAGCTGTCACGTGAGATTGAACGAAGTATTTACCAGCATCGTCGAGTTCCTTTTCAGCAGTATAAACGCCTTCACCATCATGAGAAGCTTCGATCATTTCACTATCTTCTTTAGAGCCTTCTTTCCATACTTCAAACATAACTTCGTCAGCATCGTCTACCTTTTCATCACCCTGAGTAACAGTGGCGGAAAATGTAATTTCTTCCCCTTTTTCTGCTTTTTCAGGAGTATCTAGTGCAACATCAAGCGTTTCGACCTGAGATTCCTCTGCCGTCGAGGCGTTAGACTCATTAGCATTATCCTGTCCGCACGCTGCTAGCACCATAGAAATGCTAAGGATAGATACCCATGATCCGATTTTTTTCATAACATTTTTTCTTCCCTTCATTCCTTACGTCCATTTCTGAATAAACAGTATGGCCATTTCAGTAATCTTGTAAACCTTATTCCACACTTCAATAGTAAGAAAGTTCTGATCTAATCTCAAGGTTAATTCGCGAATAGTTGTGTCAAGCTGACGACAAAAGAGATTGATAGAGGTGTTATACGATTGAATTTAAAAGAGACAATAAAAAAACGATCCTTATTGAAGCAAGGATCGCAGAGATTAAACAAGAGCTTCTTTTGTTTCAAAATGAATCATCATCCATTTCTCAATATCTTGAAAGCCTATTCGCTTGTAAATGTTTCCGGCCTCTGGATTATCATAGAAAAGACATAGGACTTTTCCTTCTTTAAGGACATCATAACAAAGCTTACTTGTACATTTTGAAGCATAGCCTTTTCGTTTATAATTTGGCAATGTACAAACACCAACGATCATCGCTGATTGAGAATTTTCTGCTGCGGTAGAAGCTGCTGATACAGGCTTCCCATCTTCCTCAATAAAGTATGTTCTCGATACTCCTTTTTCCTGATTTCGTCGCTTTTCTTCTACGGTTTCTGATGAGTCAAACTCACCAATTTGTTCATGAAGAGAATGGATGTGACTTAGGTCAAGCGATGAAGCGACCTGTACATTGCTGTTGTTATCGAGGGCAAGTTCGTTAGTACTCTCGCATTTCGCATAGAACAATTCACGACTTGAACGAAAAGAATGGGAAACAAAGGGTTGTATTTGACTTGTGACCCGTTTAATTCCTGACATCATAAGGAAATCGCTGTCTTCTGAAATCACTTCTGCAAAACCTTTTGCGTCAAAATCCTCAGGTGCAAACGGAATATAGTTTTTTTCATATTTTAATAAAACAGCTCGCAATGTACCATTCTCTAAGAAATCACCCCACAGCTTCTGGAAAGGTTGATCATATCCATAAGCTTCGATATCTCCTAAAATGAACAAGTTCTCTGCGGCGTGTGGTGTTAATAAGGAGAGGCATTGAAGATGATCGTTTTCAGTTAATCTTCTAATCAATTGACATTTCCCCCTTTTCTAATTCTAACATCCAATTTTACATAAAATTTTACAAAAGTAAATAGATTATGAAAATTTATGCTAATCTAGAAATGATACAAAAATTGGAAAGGAAATGAGGCAATTGATAAAAGGCATTCTTTTTGATTTTGATGAAACCCTTATGAATAGAAAACACTCAGTGGATGCCTTTGTACATGACCAATATAAACGCTATCTCACATCTTTAGTAGACGTAGAGGAAGAACAGTTTTGCTCACGTTTCATTGCTTTAGATAACAATGGGTATACGTGGAAAGATCGCGTTTACGAACAGCTAGTAGATGAATATGAGCTAACGATATCTTCAGAAGCGCTTCTAGAGGATTATATTTGTTCTTTTCACCTTCATTGTAAACCTTTCAATGGTTTGATCGAAATGCTAGATAGCTTAAAAACCAGTGGATATTTACTAGGTTTAATCACTAATGGAAAAACAGAATTTCAGTATAGAAATATCGGCGCTCTGGGAATCAAAAACTATTTTGATGTCATCCTTATTTCAGAACAAGAGGGCGTCAAAAAACCTGAGAAAGTGATTTTCCAGCGTGCACTTGAGCGGCTTGATTTAAATGCTTCTCAAACCGTCTTTATTGGGGATCATGAGATAAATGATGTAAAGGGGGCTAGTGACGCTGGAATGAAAACAATATGGAAGAAACGGTTTAATACATCCAAAGAGTTAGGAGACGCCTCGATTCAATCGTTACTAGAAATTCCACAAGTGATGAATGAGTGGAAGCGATTAGGTATGTAGAATTTCAGCGTAATCTATCAACAAATTGATCTGTTGAGATCGTATTTGCAAACCATTGAAGTGTCTGGTTATGATGGTGAATGATTTTTTTAGCGTTTAGTAGAGACGTATCCCAAGTACTGTGAGCATCTTCAATTAAACTGATAGAAAATCCTTTATTATAGGCGCTCCTACATGTTGAATCCACACATAATTCTGTTTGAATACCAGATATAACTAAATGATTGATGTTTTTGGAATAGAGTTTTTCTTCCAGGCGAGTGAGATGAAAGGCATCTGGTGTGGTTTTGTAAATTACTTCATCATCCCTTTCGATGGTGAAAAAGGGGTGAAGCTGCCAATCAACCGTGTTCCGCTTTAGGTGCTTTCCAATTGTTTCATGCTGAATATAGTAAACTGGTATGCGTTCTGATTTGGCGGAGGCGGTGATTTTCTTTAAGTTGTATAGTAGCCTGGCATCTTGGTAGACGGAAGACCCTCGGTGAAACATTCCATTTTGGACATCAATGAGAAGCAGAGCAGTAGAGTTCAATCATATTCCCCCTTAAATAAACGAACAAACGTTCTTATGCTATCATACTCCGTATTTGAACGAAAATCAACCGAAATATGGAATGAAAGCATGCTTTTGTAAAAGTAGGACGTTTAAAAGGGAGGAGAAACGGGGACATTTTAGTTGTATGCAAATTAGAAGGAGCTGATATTCAATGAGTAATGTAATGTTTACTTCACAAGCAACTGCAGAAGGCGGACGTAATGGACAAGTTAAATCTTCGGACGGTTTAATTGACTTAAATCTTGTTATGCCAACAGAGAAATCAAGCGAAACTGGCTCAAACCCTGAGCAACTGTTTGCTGCTGCTTATGCGGCTTGTTATGATGGTGCATTAAATCTTGTGGCATCTAAGAAGAAGATGGATATTGATTCCAAAATCACAGCAGATGTTAGCTTATTGAAAGATGAAGCTGACAATGGCTTCAAAATCGGCGCAGCTTTAAATGTAGAAATTAAAGGTGTAAGCCAAGAAGATGCTGAAATGCTCGCAGAAGAAGCTCACAAAGTATGCCCTTACTCCAAGGCAACGCGAGGCAACATTGATGTAGAAATTAATGCAAAAGCTGTGTAATATATGAAAGCCGTTCTCCAACAGAGGAGAACGGCTTTTTTCTTATCTAAAATCTGTTTTTAAACTATAAGAGAAGTAAGTTATTTCTGGAATTCTATATCTTCTGGGAGTTCTGTTACATCAGCCCCGTTAAAGAACGTCTTTGATAGATCACGAATCGTTCCATCTTCAAGCATCTCTTCAATTACTTCATTCACTTCAGTAATAAGCTTTTCGTTTTCCTTATTCATCAAAAGCCCGCCTTCACTTGGCATATATTGAATATTAGGATGAATGGTAAGATCAAGTTCAGGAAATGCCGCTAGAGCCAATCGCTGCAAGTAAACATCATTTAAAATGACGTCGGTTCTTCCATTGTCAACATCGCGAAGGTATTGCTCATTTGTCGCATTATCATAGATTACTTCTTCAGCGCCTTTTTCCTTTGCGAGTTTCATGAAGTTCGTTGTAGCTGCACCGGCTGCTTTCTTTCCTTCTAAATCGTCAATTGATTTAATACCGGATAGATCATCCGCACGAACGATAGCTGTGCCGTAAGAATGTTTGTAAGGCGTAGAAAGAGCGAATTTTTCTTTGCGCTCTTCTGTAATGCCGATATCATTAGCAGCCATATCAACTTTCCCTGTTTGAACAGCTGTCAGCATTCCATCAAAGCCCATTTCAACAAATTCCACTTCCAAATCCAAACGGTTGGCCAGTTCTTTCACGATTTCTACATCAAATCCGGTTAAATCGTTTGTTTCTTGCTCGTGATAAGATGTTGGATAAAGTGTACCAGAAGTCGCTATTTTAATTGACTCAGCATCTTGGATCTCTTCCCAAGCTGTTTTCTTTTCTTCTTCAAGATGACTATTGTTGCACGCTGCTAAAACTGAAACGGCTATCAAAACGAGCAACAGTAAAAAACGATTCGATTTCATGAGCATGTCCCCCTTTTTTAAATCAGAACATTACCATAGCAAAGTATCTTCCGCTTAAGCAAACCATTTGTCCTAAATATTTCTAGTTATAAAACTGATGAGAGGCACTACCGTATAGGTTTGGATGAGGAGGATGATTCGGGTGAGACGTAATACCCAGTTTAGTTTATAGAATAGGGGGTAACTGAACCTTAATTAAATTTTTTTGGAAGTAATGTCTTAAATTCATTAACGGAAGGGGATTAGCTGTGAAACATTCTGTGGGGACTTTTACGCATCGGTATTCCGTTGTGCAACATCAAACACAGGTTGCGATTCAACATTCGAAACGATTATCTAAGAAGAAGATAGATATTCGGAAGCTTTCTCAAATGACTGGTTTTTCTGAAGAACAAATTCTAGAATCGATGGAGTTCAGTGACCCAAATGTAAAAGTTTCTCGTCCAACTCTTCCGAAGCAAACTCTTTATTTGGACGTTTAATAGAAGAGCACATAAATGATGTTTGATTGAAATCGACTGCTCAAGTCGATTTTTTTGTTTGGTAAAAAATTGGTGGAAAAAGGATGAATCTGGTTAGTTTGAATTTTATAAGGGTAAATGATAATGTAGTCAGACTAGTGAAAAAATGATTGGAGTAAGTCGAATTTGATTTTGCTACCAATCTGAAAGGAGAGATCTATGAAAGAAAAGGAAAGTCAAAGAAAGAACCCGGTCTTTTGGGTGTCGGGGATAGTTGTATTGTTACTGGTGATTTGGGGAGCTGTGGTACCTAAGTCATTTGCATCCGTAGCAAGTTCCGTGTACTCGTTTACAACGAATGCATTTGGCTGGTTTTACTTAATAGCGGTTATTTTCTTCGTAGTTTTTTGTTTCTATTTAGCTATTAGTAAATACGGTAAAATTCGCTTAGGTCCTGATGATGAGAAACCTCAATATCCATTCTTCACCTGGATTGGTATGCTGTTTAGTGCTGGATTTGGAGTTGGTCTTGTTTTCTGGGGTGTCGCAGAGCCAATGACGCATTTCGCTAATCCACCAGCAGGTTTTGGTGTTGAAGGAGAGACAGAGCAGGCAGCAAAGCTTGCTATGCGCTATTCTTTTTTCCATTGGGGAATTCATCAGTGGTCGGTCTTTACAGTTGTCGGACTTGTGATGGCTTATTTTCAATATAGAAAAGGTCGTAAAAGCCTAATCAGTGAAACGATTTCAAGTAAGTCTAAATCAGGAAGTAATGCTTCGTGGAAGAAGATTATTAACATTCTTGCGGTCATTGCAACGGTGATGGGTGTAGCCACCTCACTTGGATTTGGTATTCTGCAAATCAATGGTGGGCTGGATTATATGTACGGACTTCCACAAAATGCGATTGTTCAAATTAGCATTACAGCCATTCTTTTCGTATTGTATATGGCATCTTCAACAACAGGATTAAACAAAGGTATCAAGTACTTAAGTAATTTAAATTTGGCTTTAGCTCTTATCTTAATGCTATTCGTTCTTTTTCTTGGACCAACTGTTTTTATACTTGAGAGCTTTACATTAGCATTAGGTGGGTATATTCAGAAGTTTATTGAGATGAGTTTCTTTATGACTCCTTATCAAGGTGGAACATGGGTGAAAGAATGGACCGTGTTTTATTGGGCATGGGTCATTGCGTGGTCGCCATTTATTGGAGCTTTCGTTGCTCGTGTCTCTAAAGGACGTTCCATTCGCGAAATGATTTTTGGGGTGCTGATTGTCCCCCCATTTATTGCTATGGTGTGGATAGCTGTATTTGGAGGAGCAGCTTTCCATCTCGATCTATTTCAAGGAACAGCGATTGCCGATGCTGTTAATGAGGATGTGACAAGTGCATTATTCGTGACGCTTGAACAATTTCCGTTAACTCAAGTGTTATCGACGCTATCTATCTTTTTGATTTGCGTCTTTCTTGTTACTTCTGCGGACTCGGCTACTTTTGTTCTCGGTATGATGACCTCTGACGGTGATTTGAATCCTTCTTTATTTTCAAAGCTTGTTTGGGGAACGCTAATTGCTGCTATTTCAGCAGTATTGATTATTAGTAGTGGTCTTCAGGGACTTCAAACAGCTTCGCTTGTTGCTGCGTTACCGTTTACAGTGATCTTGATTATCATGTGTGTTAATCTGTTTAAATCATTACGTAATGAAGCGAAAGAAGCAGAAGGAAAAAGAGAAAAAACGTTACTAAAAAAATTAGCCGAAGCTTCTAAAGAGAAAAAAGAAAATCGTCAAAAACAATCTTCTTAAACTCTGATTTCCTCAGAAAGTAAAAAGTAACTATATCCATGTTGCCTATGTTTCTTGTAGACTAAGGGTGTGTGTGCCTAGTTTCGAGGTAGACTAAGGCTCCTACGTCACGAACTTGTGAACGAAAGAGGATTGAGAATGTCGGATATTTTATGGATTTTGTATCTTGGAGTACTTGGAGCACCAGCGATCGGGTTTTTGTTAAAAGGAAAGTATAAGACCGCTTCAATGAAGATAGACTTTCTCGTGTCAGCAACAACTTGGACAGGGTTATTTGGATATGTTACTGAAATAAGCATAGGACCAGCGCTATTATGGAAATTTGTTTTTTTCCTTGGTTTACTTTGGGATCTTCTATTTGTACTCTACTTTGATCAAAGTGATGAAGCGATCGAGGGAATGAGTGAGAAAACAGTAAAGATGACAACCGTTATCTTTTCGATCATAATGCTTATTCCTCTCTATTATGGACTATTTCGCTACGCATTTTGAATTGCTGTGCTAAAACCAGAAACATCTACTAAAGGTATTAGAAAAGGCGCGTCATCCTATTAAGGATGATGCGCCTTTCTTTCTTAACCTAGTGCTACGTCAAGGACCATCATGACTGAAAAACCAATCATTAATGAGATAGATGCGATCTGCACATTCCCTTTTTCTTGTGAGCCAGGGATGATTTCTTTTGCTACTACGAAAATCATTGCTCCAGCAGCAAAGCTTAGTGCATACGGTAGTAAAGGTTGAATGTAGATAACTGCTAAGGCGCCCACTACGGCAGCAATTGGCTCAACAATTCCTGATAGCTGTCCGTAGAAAAAGCTCTTGGCTCTGGACATGCCGTCACCTCGAAGTGGAACAGCAACAGCGGTTCCTTCAGGGATATTTTGTATCCCAATACCGATTGCAAGCGCAATGGCGCCAGCAAGTGTGGAGGTTGAAAATTCTGCAGCCACAGCTCCGAACGCTACACCAATAGCTAGACCTTCTGGAATATTGTGCATTGTAATGGAGAAAACAAGCATCGCTGTGCGGTGTTTTGCTTTTTTATCTTTAATTTCTTTAAAGTATAAATCCTCATTAATGTGAGGCAAGAGGCGATCTACGAGAAGAAGGAAAAAACCTCCTAATAGAAAACCAACAACTGCAGGAATATAGCCTGGTACTCCTTGTTGTTCAGCCATTTCAATTCCGGGACTGAGAAGGGACCAAAAACTTGCAGCGATCATAACTCCGCCTGCGAATGCGAGCATACCATCAAAGACTTTCTGATTGACGGTTCTAGTAAAGAATACAAAAGATGCCCCAAGTGCTGTGGCGCCCCATGTAAATAACGTAAATAAGAATGCCTGTGTTACAGGGCTTAATCCAACAATCCAATCACCCATGAGTAAACTCTCCTTCTAAGAATCTATCTATTATTTCCTATCGTCATATTTTTTGCCTTCAGGAAAAATCTATACCCTCAAGTCTAATGCGACTGGTGTCAACTGTCAACATTAGTGAATTGTATAGAGCATTTTGTAATGGCATGAAAAAAACCCGGCATTTGCCGGGCTTTAGAGTTATTATTTTGTGACAGTTACCGATTGACTCAGCATTGCGAGCATATCATCCTTTATATGTGTCCACATGTCATGATCAGTCGTAAAACGTTCAGTCGTTTCGCTTATAAATGAAAGAAAGGCCTTTTTAAAGTTCGGATCTCCTTTTGGAGGAAGGGCCTGTTTGGCTTGGTCCACATATGCTTGAACTTCAGGAGCACGTGGTCCCCATCTTCCAACTTCATTACCCTCTGAATTAATTAATACGATGATTGGAATCGATCTCGCTGTTCCATTCGTTAAATAGAGATCCATCAATTCAAGATAGTTATCGCGGATAAAATATTTGCATTCTATTAAGGCCTCATTAGCCATTCTCATGAAAATAGGAAGGTTTACCATCGCATCACCGCACCAGTCAGCTGTTATCACAAGGGCACGAAGTTTCTCAGATTGAAGAGAATGAAGAAATTCAAAATTGGATTTTTCGAGCTCGAAATGGTTGTAGATGGTTAATAGATCATCTTTGTGCTCGTCCATACTATGAATGTATTGTTGCATCGTCATACCCTGGTCAAACCAATTTGTTAGATTCATTGAGATCCCTCCTTTATTCCTACACAGTTATTATACTACGAAAGAGACACGAATTCCTTTTTTTACAGTGGAGCTTTCTTTAAAAGAAGCATATCAATAGTGACATAACCTATGCTGTGATACAATTGAGTCACATTAAAGGATGTGATAAGAGTGAATGCCGTCGAAGCTATTCAAAATACAAAACAGATCTATCATTTAAAAGAAGCGTTAATAAATCGATCAAAACGAGATTATTTGCTTTTCATACTCAGTATTAATACCGGTATTCGTTTAACACCTCTTTTACATCTCACTCTTCATGATGTTATGGACAATGAGTCTTTCAAAGATTATCTTGAATCCTCTATCACCGAAACAACAGACATTTATATTAATACTGAAGTGAAGCGGGCGCTTACACGCTACATGGATAATCAATCTCAAAAGACAAACTATTATCTATTTCATACGAAAAAAGACCCGACACACCCCATTACAAGACAGCAAGTTCATAGAATCTTATCTCAAGCTGGGAAAGAGGCGGGCTTAGATCAACCGATTAGCTTCCATAGTTTAAGGAAAACATTTGGTTATCATGCCTTTCAACAGGGAGTTGCTGTGTCATTAATTCAGAAGATATATGGCCATGCAACTAGAAGTGAAACATTAAAATATATTGGTATAAATTCTGCTCAGATTCCGAAACTGAAAATTGATGTTCATTTATAGAAGGGAGGGAAATCGATGGAGACGAATATAGTCATTTTATTTAGCGCCATCTTTTTAATTGGCGGAGTTTTCATGGCGAAGTTTTCTTCTCGCTTAGGCGTACCGGCACTCGTATTATTTATTATCGTTGGAATGATATTTGGTAGCGACGGACTGGGGTATATTTATTTTGATAACGCGTCACTCACGCAGTCACTTGGGATATTAGCACTCGTACTCATTCTATTTGATGGTGGTTTGCAAACCGAATGGCGTCGTACAAAGGCTGTTCTTCCCATTTCATTATCATTGGCAACAGTAGGGGTTCTTGTGACTTCAGGCTTATTTGGTGTAGCTGCCAAAATGATTCTGGATGTTAATTGGAATGAAGCGCTGCTGCTAGGTGCGATTGTAGGCTCAACAGATGCTGCCGCCGTTTTTGCCGTATTGAAGGGGAAAAACATTAAGCGGAAACTACAATCTACGCTCGAAGCTGAATCGGGTTCGAATGATCCGATGGCGATGTTTCTAACACTTGCTTTATTACAACTTGCCATCGGAGAGAAAACATTTGGTGCATCCGTGATTCTTTCATTTTTCTGGCAAATGGGAGCTGGACTCTTATTAGGCGTGCTGTTTGGATATTTAGCATCATGGGCAATGAAGAAAGTCGAGTTGGGATCGAACGGTTTATATCCTGTTCTTTCGATTGCCATTGCCTTAATTACATACAGTGCGACAGATTTGATTAACGCAAGCGGTCTGCTTGCCGTTTATGCTGCTGCCCTTGTACTTGGTAATACGAAAAGCCTTCCGTATGGGCAAGCGATTTTCCGGTTTCATGATGGGATCGCATGGATGATGCAAATATTGATGTTTATTATGCTAGGTCTCCTTGTAAATCCTTCTGAATTATTTTCAACTTGGATTGTATTAAAAGGATTAGCTCTTTCTCTCATCTTGATTTTTATTGCTCGTCCGATTGCCGTATTTCTTTCAAGTCTTCCGTTTAAATTTACAATTAAAGAAAAAAGCTTCCTTGCTTGGGCGGGATTAAGAGGGGCTGTACCCATTGTGTTAGCAACCTTCCCACTACTTGAAGGGTTAGAAAATAGCCAGCTTTTCTTTAATCTCATATTCTTTATTGTCCTTACATCAGCTCTTGTTCAAGGGGCAACCATTCCATTTGTGGGAAAAAAGTTAGGTTTAACAGGTCCTGAGGTACATGTGCCTTCTCATTCTCTAGAACTGGTTTCATCGACAACGGTAAATGCAGAAATGATTCCCTATACGATTACTTCTTCTTCTAAATTGATTGGAGAAGAACTATCAGATATATCCTTCCCGGATAAAGTGCTCGTTAGTGCGATTATTCGAAGAGATGAGCTGATTGCGCCATCTGGAGATACTAAAATCAAAGTCAACGATGTGCTTTATATTCTCGTGGAGAATCAAAAGAAATCAGAGTTAGAAAAAGTATTAGGGATCAGAAAGACCATTGGTGGATAAAAAAACTAAACGGCTGAAGGGGTTCTCCATTGGAGAGCCCCTTCAGCCGTTTAGTTTATAGAAGGAAGGGGAAAATTTTTATCATTGAAGGATTTTGTTCCTAAACCATCCCTCTTTAAATCAAATGAAAAAATCTACGAATTCAGAAAGAAGGTCATAGATTATGCCTGAAGGTCCAGAAATTAGAAGAGCTGCAGATCAGGTGGAAAAAGCATTAATGAAAGGACGCGTGATGGAGGTTTTCTTTGCATTCGAACAGCTGAAGGGCTATGAATCCTTATTAAGTGGAGCGGAAGTAAAGAGGGTCGATACGAAAGGAAAGGCAATGCTTATTCGTTTCGATAACGGCTATACAATATATTCCCATAACCAGCTATATGGAAAATGGGTGATCCGTAATGCCTACAACTATCCAAAAACAAATCGGCAGCTTCGCTTAGCGCTACATAATGAGAAGAAGTCAGCTTTGCTTTATAGTGCATCGGATATTGAAGTTCTACGCGATGAAGAAGTGCCTCTTCATCCATTTATAGCAAAAGTTGGACCGGATTTGCTTAGTGAGGAAGTAAGCGCTGAACAATTGAAGGAACGATTTGAATCAAAGGAGTTTCGTAGAAAAAAGTGGATATCGTTATTATTAGATCAATCATTTATAGGTGGAATTGGTAACTATTTAAGAAGTGAAATTCTCTTTCTTGCAGGAATTCATCCTGATTTACGTCCAATGGACTGCACAGATCAGCAATTAGAAAAAGCTGCTGAGGCAACGATCACTCTTGTTGAACGGTCATATAGGCATAACGGGATTACAAACGATATTGATCTTGCTATGAAGTTAAAAGAAAAAGGACAGACGCGTTCGAAATACAGGCACTGGGTCTTTAATCGTGAAGGAGAGCCGTGCCGAAATGATGGAACAGAGATTCAAAAAATCAAAGCGGGATCAAGAAGATTATACTTCTGTCCTACGTGTCAGTCGAAAATATAAGAAAAAAAACTTGCAAGCGGATTCATGCTTGTGGTAAATTATCTGTAACCGGTTACACAATGTTGAAGGAGTGAAGCAAATGGCTACAATTCGAGATGTAGCAGAGCAAGCAGGCGTATCTGTTGCTACCGTCTCTCGTGTATTAAACGATAATGGTTACGTTGGTGCAGATACGAGAAAACGCGTGATGGATGCAATCAAAAGCTTGAACTACAGTCCAAATGAAGTAGCGCGCTCACTCTTTAAACGAGAATCACGACTAATCGGACTGCTTCTACCAGATATTACGAATCCTTTTTTCCCTCAGCTAGCGCGGGGTATAGAGGATGAAGTTAATCGAGCAGGATTTAGGTTATTACTTGGAAATAGCGATGAAGAAGCAACGAAAGAGTTGGATTACATTCAAACCTTTTTACAAAATCAAGTTGTTGGCATGATTTCAGCAACAAACAATACAGACAATGAGAATTATACAAATCTTGATCTACCTGTCGTCTTTCTAGATCGTGTGTCAACACAACATCCATCTGTTTATGCTGATGGAATCGAAGGAGGGCGGCTTGCAGCGAGAGCACTAGTTGAGAGAGGCTCGAAAAGAATTACTCTTATTAAAGGGCCTGCACATGTAAAGCCTGCGATGGATCGATTTCAAGGAGCACTTGCAGAATTAAGTGAAGCGGAAGTTGATTTCTCTGTTCTCTCGACAACGTCTTATGCATTTGATGATGCGGGCACATGGGCTGAAGAGCTTTTTGCAAAACATCCAGATACGGACGGAGTGATCGCAAGTAATGATATTGTTGCCATTGCGATTTTGCATGAAGCTCTTCGTCTCGGAAGAAGCATACCTGACGACTTACAATTGATTGGTTACGATGATATTCCATTCAGTAGCCTGTCCTATCCGTCATTATCAACGATCAGGCAGCCTGCATACGAAATGGGAAAAGAAGCAGCAAAGTTACTTTTGCGAATGATCCGCAAAGAAAAAGAAATTGATCAAACGATTCAATTACCAGTGACATTAATAGAACGAAATACGACAAGAAAGGTTGATCCAAATGCGTAAAGCTAAAATAGCCGTCATCGGAAGCTCATCTATGGATCTAGTAGTTACTTCTAAGAAACGTCCAGGAGCGGGAGAAACGGTATTAGGAGAATCATTCAAAACTGTTCCAGGTGGGAAAGGGGCTAACCAGGCCGTTGCTGCAGCACGTCTTGGTGCAGAAGTTTATATGATTGGCTGTGTAGGAGATGACCATTACGGTGAGGCAATCTTAAATAACTTTAAGAAGAATGGTGTTAAAACGGACTATGTGGAACCGGTTACAGGAGTCGAGAGTGGAACAGCTCATATCATTCTTGCAGAAGGTGATAACAGTATTGTTGTTGTCAAAGGAGCGAATGATCATATTACCCCTTCATATATCACTAAAGCAGCTAAGCTCATTGATAGCTGTGATCTAGTGATGATACAGCAAGAAATACCTGAAGAAACGGTGGAATATGTGGCAGAGCTATGTGAGGAAAAGCAAGTTCCGTTGCTACTTAATCCAGCACCTGCAAGGGAAATCTCACAAAAAGTGATTGACGGTGCAACCTATATCACACCTAACGAACATGAAGCGGACGTTCTTTTTAATGGTCAGCCTCTTAGTGAATCGTTACGTACTTATCCTGGAAAAGTGTTCATTACGGAAGGGGCAGCTGGCGTACGCTATTTCAATGGAAAAGAAGAGGTTCTAGTTCCTTCCTTTAAAGTGAAAGCTGTTGATACGACAGGGGCAGGGGATACGTTCAACGCAGCGTTTGGTACAGCGATCGCAGAAGGCAAGGATTTGACAGAAAGCATTACGTTTGGCAATCGTGCTGCTTCTCTATCAGTTACTAGTTTTGGAGCACAGGGTGGCATGCCTACCCGTGAAGAAGTTGAAAGGAAGCTATCAGAATGAAACGAAGAGGAATGTTAAATAGTCATATTTCGAAAGTACTTGCAGATCTTGGGCATACAGATCAGATTGTCATTGCAGATGCTGGTCTCCCGGTACCTGCCGGTGTGAAGAAAATCGATCTGGCCTTAAAACCAGGGATGCCTGCTTTTACTGACGTTGTGAACGAACTTCTTAATGAAATGGTTGTTGAACGTGTCACGCTTGCTAAAGAAATAGAAGGCAATCAGAAGGTATATCATTGGCTAAAAGGTAAGCTTCAAGATACAGAACAAGATTATGTGGATCATGAAGTATTTAAGGAGAAGACGAAGCAAGCAAAAGTTGTCATCCGAACAGGCGAGACAACGCCATATGCCAACTGTATTCTTCATTCAGGGGTAATCTTTTAAACGAGGTGAGCAGCATGCAAATTAGCATGAAGGAAATTCATAAAGCATTTGGCGCAAATAAAGTACTTGAAGGTGTGAACATTGACATCCAGGATGCCGAAGTTCATGCGCTCATGGGAGAGAATGGAGCAGGGAAGTCGACGCTCATGAACATTCTTACAGGACTTCATAAGAAAGACAGCGGAACAATCGTGATAGATGGACAAGAACGCGTTTTTGATAACCCGAAAGAAGCAGAAGAAAACGGTGTCGCTTTTATTCATCAAGAACTGAACATTTGGCCAGAGTTAACGGTGTTGGAGAACTTATTCATCAATAAGGAACCGGTTACATCTTTTGGACTCATTCATACGAAAAAAATGAAAGCGATTGCGAATGAGCAATTTAAGAAGTTAGCGATTTCGATTCCTCTTCAGCAGGAAGCTGGGAAATGCTCGGTTGGGCAACAGCAAATGATTGAAATTGCCAAAGCGTTAATGACAGATGCAAAAGTAATTATTATGGATGAGCCGACTGCAGCGTTAACAGAACGCGAAATACAAACGTTGTTCCAGGTTATTCGGTCTCTAAAGAAAAGCGGTGTTTCCATCGTCTACATTTCTCACAGAATGGAAGAGATTTTCACCATTTGTGACAGCATTACGGTTATGCGAGATGGAAAAACAGTCGATACAAAGCCTATTTCAGAAACGAGCTTTGACGAGGTAGTTCGCAAAATGGTAGGACGAGAATTAACGGATCGTTTCCCTGAACGGTCACCTGAGCTAGGAGAAACGATGTTGGAAGTAAAGGGTTTATCCAGAAAAGGTGTGTTTGAGAATGTTAGTTTCTCAGTAAGATCAGGGGAAATTGTTGGTGTATCTGGACTAATGGGTGCAGGAAGAACGGAAATCATGCGTACCATTTTTGGACTGGATGGGAAATACACTGGTGACATTCTACTGAATGGAAAACCAGTTGTTATTAAAAGTCCTCACCAGGCTGTTCAGTTGGGGCTAGGTTTTATTACGGAGGATCGGAAAGAAGAAGGTCTTGTGCTCGATTTCTCGCTAAAAGATAACATTGCTTTACCAAGCCTCTATAGCTTCGCACCAAAAGGGTTAATCAATGAGAAAAGTGAAGAAGATTTTGTTGAGCTGTTGATTAAACGACTAACGATTAAGACGGATTCAGCTAAAACAAGCGCCAAAAACCTTTCTGGAGGTAACCAGCAAAAAGTAGTTATTGCGAAATGGATTGGTATCGGTCCAAAAGTCCTCATTCTTGATGAACCAACACGAGGTGTTGACGTCGGGGCCAAACGAGAAATCTATCAGTTAATGAATGAGTTAACTGATAGAGGAGTAGCGATTATCATGGTTTCCTCAGAGTTACCTGAAGTGCTCGGAATGAGCGATCGCATTCTTGTTTTCCGTGAAGGTCATATGACAGGCGAAGTATCAAAAGAAGAAGCAACGCAAGAGAAAATAATGACGCTGGCAACAGGAGGTCAGGAAGATGAATAATGCGCTAAAAACAAACCATGTTGGGAATATCATGCAGAAACTTGGACCGCTATTAGGTTTACTCGTTTTAGTTGTAACCGTTTCCATCATGAACCCGAGTTTTTTAGAACCACTGAACCTATTGAATTTACTTAGACAAGTAGCGATCAATGCTTTAATTGCTTATGGTATGACGTTTGTTATTTTAACAGGTGGGATTGATTTATCTGTTGGTTCGATTCTAGCGCTATCAAGTGCGCTTATGGCAGGGATGATGGTATCCGGAATTGATCCGATTCTAGCTATTCTCATTGGTTCATTGCTTGGTGCTTTAATGGGTATGGTTAACGGACTATTGATTACAAAGGGAAAGATGGCACCATTTATTGCAACGCTTGCAACGATGACGATGTTCAGAGGGTTAACGCTAGTGTACACGGATGGAAATCCGATTACAGGTCTTGGCGATAGCTATGCTTTCCAACTTTTTGGAAGAGGTTATTTCCTCGGTATTCCGGTTCCAGCGATTACGATGCTGTTTTCTTTCGCCGTGCTTTGGATTATCCTTCATAAAACACCATTTGGAAGAAAAACTTATGCCATTGGTGGTAATGAGAAAGCTGCCCTTATTTCAGGCATTAAAGTCGATAAAATTAAAGTGATGATCTACTCACTTGCAGGTTTATTGTCAGCTCTTGCGGGGGCGATTCTAACGTCTAGATTGAATTCGGCACAACCGACGGCAGGTACATCTTATGAGCTTGATGCTATTGCGGCCGTAGTGCTAGGGGGGACAAGCCTTTCCGGAGGACGAGGATTAATTGTTGGTACGTTAATCGGTGCCTTAATTATCGGTACGTTAAACAATGGTTTAAATCTACTTGGAGTATCTTCATTCTTCCAGATGGTTGTTAAGGGTATTGTTATTATCATTGCTGTGCTAATTGATCGTAAAAAAGCAGCTTAGGAGGATTACTATGAAAAAGCTATTGCCACTTCTGCTTAGTTTGTCACTGCTTGTGCTTGGAGCGTGTTCGCTTCAGCCACCTGAATGGGCCAAACCGAGTCAGGAAACGGATATAGAAGATATTAAAATTGGTTTATCTGTTTCAACGTTAAATAATCCATTTTTCGTTTCGATGAAAGATGGTGTCGAAGCAGAAGCAAAGGAAAATGGAATGGATGTTGTTGTTGTCGATGCGCAAAATGATGCGGCAAAACAGATTAACGATGTAGAAGACCTTATTCAACAAGGAGTCGACGTTCTATTAATTAATCCAACTGACTCAGCTGCGATTTCAACAGCTGTACAATCAGCGAATAGCCTCGGTATTCCCGTCGTTACTCTTGATCGCTCAGCTGAAAAAGGTGATGTGGCGACTCTAGTATCCTCTGATAATGAAAAAGGAGGAGAGATGGCTGGAGAGTTTCTTGTTGAACAACTGGGTGAAGGCGCTAAAGTAGCTGAGCTTGAAGGTGTACCGGGTGCTTCCGCTACTCGTGAACGTGGTCAAGGATTCCATAATATTGCGGATGAAAAGCTTGATGTTGTGGCAAAACAAACAGCGAACTTCGATCGTACGGAAGGGTTAAATACGATGGAAAACTTGCTTCAGGGTAATCCGGATATTAAAGCCGTTTTTGCTCATAACGATGAGATGGCGTTAGGCGCTATTCAGGCAATTCAAAGTTCAGGTAAAGATGTTCTAGTTGTTGGATTTGATGGAAACGAAGATGCGATTAATAGCATTAAAGATGGGAAGCTATCTGCAACAGTGGCACAGCAACCTGAAGAGATCGGTTCCCTTGCTGTTCAGGCTGGCGTCGACGTACTAAAAGGAAACGAAGTAGACGAGACGAGACCAGTGCCTTTGAAACTTGTTACAGAAGAGACAGAATAACAGTTAACGCTCCCACTAGTGGGGGCGTTATTCTGTTTAAAAGGAAATGTGAGACGAGAGTCGAAATTGTTTATAGTAGAAAACAAGGAGGTTGTGGAGATGGAAGCGTGGATTGAAGCAATGTTCTCCCAAACGTTTGTCGATGAAGCGATTGATCGGTTTGGTATTCAGAAGATAGGTGTGAAAAAGCTAGGGGATTTCGAAAACTATGTCTTTGAAGTAGAAGAAAAAAACATCTCCTGGATCCTTCGCTTTACTCATAGCTCACATCGCACAATAGAAGAAGTGAAGTCGGAACTCGTATGGGTCAATCATTTATACGATGAAGGCGCTCATGTAGCGCGCGCTTATCCTTCAAAATATAATAAAATGATTGAGATCTTTTCGTCAGAAAATGGGCAGTTCTTTGCCTGTCTATTTAATAAAGTACCTGGAAGAGCGGTTAAAGTTGAGGATCCTATATTTGGATCT
Source organism: Pseudalkalibacillus sp. JSM 102089 (assembly GCF_041366475.1). NCBI lineage: Bacteria > Bacillati > Bacillota > Bacilli > Caryophanales > Fictibacillaceae > Pseudalkalibacillus > Pseudalkalibacillus sp. JSM 102089. The sequence continues at coordinate 372,056 of NZ_JBEWYW010000003.1, read as the reverse complement.
CCCTTGTTCGAAGCATGGGGAAAGGAAATTGGGAAACTGCACGACATTTCGATGAGAAATAAGGTTTCAGTTAAGAGACAGAGGTGGGATGCAGGTGACCTGCTTCAATTCGATCGGTATCTTTCAAAAACAGAGGATGCCCGAATCATTATAGAAGGTAAGAGATTAATCGAAGAGATACAAACCTTTCATGAAACGGGAAAAACGTTTGGTCTCATTCACTCAGATGTCCATCATGGCAATTTTCATTTTGATGGTAAGAGTATTCATCTATTCGATTTCGACGATAGTATGTATCACTACTATATTAGTGATATTGCGATCCCTGTTTATTATGCTGTCTGGCAAAAGTGTGGAACAGCTTCGCTTACGGAGCGTTCAACCTTTGCGACTGAATTTTTAAGTTCATTTTTGAGAGGATATCGAGAAGAAGTTCATGTCTCAGACGAGTGGCTCAAGACCATTCCTTACTTCCTGCGATTAAGAGACTTTGAGCTTTATACTGTGTTTCATAAAAAGTTTGATGTTGAACTGATGAGTGTAAAGGAGAAAGGGATGTTGGATGGGATTCGTTCGCGTTTGATGCGATCTGAATTAATCGCGAAACCAGCTTTTGAAGAATTAGAAAATCGTATTGAAAACACGTAGCGATGTTTTCCAATTAGTAAGAAGTGGTAATGTACTTTTGCGAAGCTTTTAATAGAAAGGATGAATGAAAGTGGCAAAAGTACAAATTGGAAAATCAGGTTTACAAGCAAATCCGATCGGATTAGGTACGAACGCGGTTGGTGGACATAACATTTATCCGAACTTAAATGAAGAAACTGGGAAAGATCTCGTAAGGGCAGCACTTGATAATGGCATTAACTTACTTGATACTGCCTATATATATGGACCAGAGCGATCAGAAGAGCTCGTTGGTCAAGTTATTAAAGAGCGAGGCAGTCGCGACGATATCGTCCTCGCTACGAAAGGGGCTCATGAATTTAAGGGTGAAGAGGTTATTTTAAATAATTCACCAGCCTTCTTGAAGCAATCCGTTGAGAATAGCTTGAATCGTCTCCAAACAGATTACATCGACTTATTTTACATTCATTTTCCTGACGAAGATACTCCGAAAGCCGAAGCAGTAGGAGCTCTAAAGGAGTTGAAAGATCAAGGCAAAATTAAATCAATTGGTGTATCTAACTTCAACTTGGAGCAGTTGAAAGAAGCGAATAAAGATGGATATGTTGACGTTCTTCAGAGTCACTATAACTTATTCCATCGCGAAGCTGAGAAGGATCTCCTTCCTTATACGGCAGAACAGGGCATTTCTTTCGTTCCATATTTCCCACTTGCCTCAGGACTTCTAGCTGGTAAGTATGATGAGAATACAACCTTCGATGATATTCGTGCTAAGGATCCTTTATTCCAGGGAGAGGCATTTAAAGAGAATCTTAGAAAGGTTGACCAGGTTCGCGAAATTGCAAACGCAAAAGGCGTTGAGGTTCCTCATATGGTGCTGGCATGGTACTTAACTCGTGATAGCATTGATGTCCTGATACCAGGAGCCAAACGTCAAGAGCAGGTCGTTGATAACTTGAAAACTCTTGATGTGAAGTTAACGAGTGAAGAAGTACAGCGAATCGATCAAATTTTTAAGTAAGAGAGGGATTAACCAGAGGATATAATGTCCTCTGGTTTTTCAGTGTCATTAAGGTGCTTTAAGTGGTAATGTTTATGTGAAAGTGGATTCTTTCTGCGGTCACCTTACTCACCTAAAAGGAGGACTTCGAATTGAAAAGAGGCGTGCTCTTTACTCTTACTCTTTCTCTCGTTCTCATTGCTATCCTGCTTATTTTCCTATTTGAAGATGATCGAGCGGCACGTCCTGGGATGATCATGTCTCTCGGTGCCCTTGCTGTGGTATTTCAGCGCGTCGTCTGGTTAGTGATGAAGAGGAAAAAGAAGAATCAAAAAAGGAGGTAACTCGATGTGATTAAAGTGAAAGCGCTCGGCCTTCTATTTAGAGAAGATAAGATCCTTGTTGAAGCATTTTATGGAAATCATTCAAATGGTTTAGGAGGTTACTTTCGTCCATTAGGTGGGAATATAGAATTAGGAGAGCCCTCCAATGAAACGGTTGTGAGAGAATTTAAAGAAGAGCTAGGTATCGATATAAAAGTGGAGAAATACATAACTTGTCTCGAAAATAGGTATCAAATCGATCAGAAATGGACTCATGAAGTGATTCAATTGTATACGGTATCGTTTATAGATGAGGCTCATTATATGAAAGAAAAATTCTCCTTTATCGAACAAGAAGCCGTGGCAGAGTGGCTAGCGGTCGAAGACATACTAAATGATAAAGAATACTGTTATCCTAATGGATTAGATCATGTGTTGAATCAGTTGAGATAGGAATTGTCTTTCGTCCACAACGCTTTGTCATCTAATTGAAATATCAAAATCAATCCATATTCTTTCATTGGTTAGGAAAGACTACTATAATGATTAATGGACGGGGAATAATATGTCTCTGTCTAAACAAAGGATGAACATTATGGAACGTAAATCAAATGAAGCTGAGATTGCAAGCTATGTTGGCAAACTGCTAAGAGATAATTTTGGTAAAGGGCCAGCGTCCGTATATGTGTCGATCCAAGAGCCATATATGACAATCTACTTTCGTGACTTTCTAGCACCAATGGAGCGTGTTCTAGTCGATCAGAAAGAAGATATGCGTGTTGAAGAAACAAGAGATCTTCTCATGCAGGGATTAATACCTGAGATTAAGGCGTCCATCCGGGTGATGGCAGATCTTGAAATCGAGTTATTCTACCATGATTGGTCGCTTCATAACCGATCAGGCATCATTATTGGTGTGATGAAAGACGTAAACTCATTTGAAGGACGCGAACTTGAAGGATATAAAGAAAAAGAACGAGTTCATGATGAGATCATTCGCGTTAGTAAGCTTGCAGAAAAAGCGCCTGAAAACGTAGACTCTTGTAAGCTGAATGATCGTACGTTAGTTGTTCTTCGTGAAGGTATTCTCGTCCGGATTGAAAAAGAGTTAATTCGCGACGGTTTTGAAGAGGAACTAAAGCTAACAAAAAGGCGGCTTGAAAAAGGGTTGCTTCATGATCACCAATTCGAATCAATTCTTTCCGCAAAAGTGGAGGATATCTTTGTAGACTGGGATTTTAATTTAGATAAAAGCTACATTACAATTATTATGAAACCAAATTAAGATTAGGTGGAAATAAACTGGGCGATAGAACCAGTGATAAGCCGAAAAGAACCAGGTCCCTGGTTCTTTTCGGCTTTTTTTATTTTCTTTCTAGTTTGTTAAGTACTCATCATCCGAAAATTATTCAAGGAGGAAAATGATGAAATATTTAATTGATCACTCAAAACGAGTGATTCACCGCACACCTTTCGCTGGAGATCAATGTGAATTCCATACTACTCCTGTTCAAGAAAGGGAGGGGACACATGACCCTTTGTATCTTCGAAAACTGGTTGAAAAAAAATCTTATGAAATATGCAGTTTTTGTAAGGGGAGTCTTCAATAAAGAAAGAAGGAGGTTCCCCCTTGAGTTACGAATGTTGTAAGTATGTTAAAGCAGTCGGATTAAGGGGGAACATTAGTGTTAAGAAAAAGAGCGGGAGTTATTCTTATCGAGAATAATCAGATCGCGTTAATAGAGCGAAAGCGAAATGGGAAAGTATATTATGTGATTCCAGGTGGCGGGATTGAGACTAACGAAACGCCTGAACAAGCTGCAAGAAGAGAAGCTGTTGAAGAGCTTGGGGTGGAGGTGCAGCTGTCAGAGCTATACTGTACCCTTCAGGATAGAGAAGATTATTACTATAAAGCTAGTATCATTCAGGGTGGTTTTGGAAGCGGAACAGGCGATGAATTTACGACGGGTGCTCATCATCGTGGAACGTTTAAGGCTGTTTGGGTATCGTTAGATAAATTAAAGACTTTGAATGTATATCCGGAAGAACTGGTCCAATCTCTTGAGATCAATAAGGGTGAGACGGAGCAACTTGAGAAAAACGGGAGGGAAGGAAACCATTTACGATGGGTAGGAAGTGAGAAAGCATATCTAGACGAGCCATCGTGTTCTCAGGTTGGGTGCGTTCATGTAGGGCGATTTGGTGGAAGTTCATCAGCTGGACAAACGAAGAACGAAGATGGATGTCTTGTTTGGAGTGGCGGTGATTGGGAATTAGCCATGGTTTTAGATGCGCATAAAACCGCCAGTAGTGCAGTGCTTATTCTAGATGAGTTTGAGCGAAACCGTTCGATTATCTCAAGCATTATAGGCAAAGAAACGAGAGAAGCGATGAGTGAATTGCAGCCAGCAGTCTTAGCGCTTTTCCAAGATGAAGATTTTAAACAAAAATGCAGGGAAGTAGAAGGAGAAACGGCATGTTTACTCGTTGTTAGAAAAGGCAAGTATTTATGGTGGTTCTCAGTTGGTGATTGTTTGTTGTTTCTGATGCATGCAGATTTAGTGGGGCTTGGGGAAGCGGTTCAAAACCATCGCAGTTTCTATGAGTGGGTTGGTGAGGTGAACACTTTTGATACAATCGTTCCATGCTTTAGCACAGGAACAAAGGAGCTGAGAAAAGGTATAAATCGTATCTTTTTAACAACGGATGGACTACTTGAATGTCCGGAATCGAATTTTCATCAACCGGTGGAAGTGACCGATCGATTGAAGAGCGATTTGATTAAGGAGGATATCCATAGGTTATTACAGGAAATAAAGAAAAAGAATGTAAGAGATAGTACGACGATTTTAGCGTGGGACGTTACCATAGTTGAAGATGGTTTGATGCCAAGTGATTAATAAAGGCTATCATGGAAGTAACGATGGTTAATGAAAGAAGACGTCGCTATTGCGACGTCTTCTTTCATTAACTTATAAGCTGAATCACATAACCACCGAAAACTCCGATTAAAACTATCATCCATGCTGGGAGTTTCCAAATTGAAAGAAGTGCGAATAAAATCGCTGCAAGGGCAAAGTCTTCTCCTTTTATTATGGCACTTTTGAAAACGGGATCATAAAAGGCAGCCAATAGTATTCCAACAACGCTCGCGTTAACGCCGATTAATATTTTTTGAAAAGCAGCGCGTTTTCGTAACTCGTTTAGAAAAGGGAGTGCTGCCGTGATCAAAAGGAAAGACGGTAAGAAAATCGCCACTGTGACGACAATAGCACCTGTAAACCCTTCTAACATCGTACCTAGGTAGCTAGCGAACGTAAATAGTGGACCTGGAACAGCCTGGGCCATTCCATAACCAGCTAGAAATTGATCAGCTGAGAGGAGTCCCTGGGGAACAATTTGGCGTTCGATCATCGGAAGCACAACATGGCCACCTCCGAATACAAGTGCTCCAACTCGAAAGAACATATCAAATAAATGAAGCAGGGCGTTATCAGTAAACTGGTTGAGTATAGGCAAAGCGATTAATAGCGTTACTAAAAGGACAAAAGCACATGCACCAACTTTTTTTGATAAAGAAACAGGAAACGGTTTTACGTTAGTTTCTGTCTTATCATTGAAAAGACGTAACCCAAGCAGTCCAGCGCCTCCGATAATAAGTAGTTGCATCCATGCTGAGGGATAGAGGAGCATAATAAGTGCTGCCGCTAATGCAATCGCGATTCTCGTTCGGTCAGGTGTGAGTTTCTTTCCTAGGCCAATGATGGCATGTAGAACGACAGCAGCCGCGACAATTTTTAAACTATGAATAAATGTCCCATCTCCGAGTGAGAAGGTCTGATAAAGCATGGCGAAAGTGACAAGAATAAGGATAGATGGCATCGTGAAGCCAAACCAGGATAGAAAGCCACCGAGCATACCTCCGCGCATCATTCCAATTGCTATTCCTACCTGACTACTAGCAGGTCCTGGCAAAAATTGACAAAGAGCTAGAATGTCAGCGTACATTTTATCATCAAGCCATTTTTTTCGATCGACATATTCATCTTTAAAATAGGCAAGGTGAGCAACTGGTCCTCCAAATGAAGTAAGACCAAGTCGCGATGATACAAGAAGTATTTCAATAAATGTTTTGAAGCTATGTTTACCAGGCATGTTGGTCCTCCGTTAGTCTTTAATTTCTTTAAATAGCTCATAGGCTTTTGCTTGAGCTTCTGCTAAGACTAGTTCACCTTTATCAGTCGTGCGATAGTATTTTCGAATTTTCCCATTTACGTTGCTTTCAGCTTTGGTCAGCAGTTCGTCCTTCTCCATACTGTGAAGGATCGGATATAAGGTCCCTGAGCTCATTTCATAGCCATGTTCACGCAGTTCTTCAAGCATCCACGTTCCATATATCGGTTCTTCCTTTGCATGATGGAGAATATGGATTTGAATGAAGCCTAGAAAAAGCTTTCGTAGAATTTTATTATTCAAAAGCAGCCACCTCTCTGATATCTAAAGTCGATATCGAATTACGATATTGATATCGGTATTATTGTATAGTGGAGTAGAAAGTTAAACAAGCACTTGCCGATCTTATTTACAAACCTTTAATATTTCGTTTTGATGAGAGTAGGAGTGATGGCGCAGTAAGGTGATGCAATGAATCCTAACCTTAAAGGAAAAAATAAGCTAATTTCTTTTATTACTTCTTCAGGTATAGTAAGATATGGACTGTTGTTTAGAAGACATTTGAACGGTAAATCCTAATAGAAATACAGCTTTTAGTACGCAACCGTCATAGAAAAAGGAGGGGAATAGATGGAGGAAAAACAAACATACGAATTTTTGGCTGACGATCCGAATTTCAACGTCAAACCAGTCATGATCTCTCTTATTATTGGAGCGTTTTTTGCCATCTTAAATGAAACACTTTTGAATATCGCGTTAACCACTTTAATGGAGAAATTTAGTGTAACGCCTGCCACTGTTCAATGGATGGCTACTGGATTCTTGCTAGTGATGGGGATATTAACTCCGATCTCGGCTCTTCTTCTTCAGTCGTTTACAACGAGACAGATGTTTATCGGTACGATGACCGTATTTACAATAGGAACGCTCGTATGTGCGATCGCACCAACTTTCGGAGTTCTCTTAAGCGGACGACTTTTACAAGCAGTTGGTACTGGATTATTAATTCCAATTATTTTTAACACCTTTCTTCTTATATTCCCGCCAGAACGACGCGGTACTGTAATGGGGACAGTTGGGCTTGTTATTATGTTTGCTCCTGCAATTGGGCCAACTCTTTCAGGCATTATCGTCGATCAGCTCGGCTGGCGTTATCTCTTTATTACGGTTATTCCTTTTGCGTTATTTTCAATCGCATTTGGCTATAAATTCCTGAAGAATGTTGGAGAAGTAACAAAGCCAAAAGTAGATGTGCTTTCCATCCTTTTATCTACTATTGGATTTGGGGGAATTGTTCTAGCGTTTAGCTTTGCCGGAGAGGGAGAGGTTGGCTATTTAGCACCACAAGTCTTTTATCCTCTCGTTATTGGAGTTATCTCCCTCGTTATTTTTGTGATCAGGCAGCTGAAATTAGAAGAGCCGATGCTGGATGTGCGGGTTTTTAAATATCCGATGTTCACTGTAGCCGTATTATTGTTTATCATCATCATTATGGCCATGTTCTCATCTGAAATTATCCTTCCGATGTACATGCAAGGGCCGCTAGCATTATCTCCTCAAACAGCAGGGTTAATTCTTCTTCCCGGCGCACTGTTAAATGGGTTAATGTCACCGGTTATGGGGAAATTGTTTGATAAGTTTGGTCCAAGAAAACTCATCATTCCAGCAGCTTTTGTTTTGGTAGGAGTCATGTTTACATTTAGTAAAGTAGGGATCAATACATCGATTGCGTTAATCGTTGTAACTTACATGTTATTAATGCTATCCATTTCAGCGATCATGATGCCAGCTCAAACGAATGGATTAAACGGTCTTCCGAAAAAACTTTATCCGCATGGCACAGCCATTATGAACACGCTCCAACCTGTTTCAGGAGCGATCGGTGTTTCTGTTTTCATTAGTATCATGACAACACGACAACAAACATATCTTAATAATGCTTCAAATCCAGCAAACGCACAGACGATTAGCGAATCTCTCGTATCAGGAGTTGAGCTTGTCTACCTTGTAGCATTTGGGTTTGCTATAGTTGGTTTTCTTGTGTCACTCTTTATTCGAAAAGCACTACCTGAAGATCAAACAGGTCGAGCTGTGAATGAATAAGAAAAAGCGTCTCTTTAATGGGACGCTTTTTTTATTTGTCACAACTCTGTAACGAAATATCCTACTTTATGCTTTTTCGAGAAAAAGTTAAATGTAATATAATTGAAAAGATGTTGGTGAAAAAAATGGGTATAAGAAAGAGAGGGAAATTAATGGAGATATCTTTCATTTAAATTCCAAATAATGTATGTATTTTCCCTTATTTTCTCTAATCTTTAACAGTAGGGTTACGATTCGCAAAATAACTTTACTAATGTGTTAAAAGAACGTTTTCATAGAAAGACAATGATTTATGCTCTCCTGTAGTGGAAGTTGACATTAAATTTTCTAGGGAGTATTATACTCAAGTATTAGGATTTAAAAAGAATTTACAAATTTACAATTAAAATAGATAAAAAAGTTATTTGTATCACATATAAGGAGGTCTTCAACTGACATGCGAAATAAACTAAGCAGTCAGATTAATAAGCCATGGACATTGTTCTTTGGCGTGATTCTATTATTCTGGTTAAAAATGTACACTGTCTATCAGACTGAATTTGATCTTGGAATTCAAAATGGTATGCAATCGTTCCTATTAGTCTTAAACCCAATTAGTTCATTACTTCTATTCTTTGGATTTGCGCTGTTCTTTAAAGGACGTAAACGAGCATGGGCGATCCTCATTATTGATTTTGTACTTTCATTTATTCTTTATGCAAACGTTGTGTACTACCGATTCTTTAATGACTTTATTACACTACCGACTGTGATGCATACAAACGATGCAGGTGAATTAAAAGATAGTGCTTTTGCTTTAATGCAGTTCTCAGATGCTTTCTATTTTATTGATACATTGATTATCCTTAGCTTGATTTTGTTTAAAGTTATCAAACCACAAGTAGCAATGAAGAAGAAAAAAATCGCGCTTGTATTCGCGTCAGCAGCTGTGTTTTTTACAGTGAACCTTGGGCTTGCTGAAGCCGATCGTCCTGAACTTCTAACGCGTGCTTTTGACCGCACGTACATTGTAAAGTACCTTGGACAATTTAATTATCAAATTTTTGACGTCGTTACGACTGTTAAATCAAGCTCTCAGAGTGCTTTCGCAAGTAGCGATGATTTAACAGATGTAAGAAACTTCGTAGAGGCAAACCGTACAGAACCAAACCCTGAGTATTTCGGTAAGGCTGAAGGGATGAATGTGATTTACATTTCATTAGAATCACTTCAAAACTTCGTGATCGGGAAAGAAATTGATGGTCAAGAAGTAACACCATTCTTAAATAGTCTTATTGAAGATCAGAATACGTTCTATTTTGATAATTTCTTCCACCAGGTTGGGCAGGGGAAAACGTCTGATGCAGAATTTATGATGGCGAATTCTCTTTATCCATTACCAAGTGGATCTGTAGCTATGGAAAAAGCGCGTAACACTTACCAGGCACAGCCTGCGATTCTTGAACAAAAAGGCTACTCAACAGCTTCCCTACACGGTAATGGGAAAACATTCTGGAACCGTGATGAAATGTATAAGTCATTTGGTATTCAGAAATTCTTTGATTCAAGTTATTACGATATGAATGAAGAAGATGTTCATAACTATGGTCTTAAAGATAAGCCGTTCTTTGAACAATCCATTCCATATCTTGAAAGTCTAGAACAACCGTTTGAAGCGAAAATGCTTACTTTATCAAACCACTTTCCGTTTACAATGGACGAAGGTGATGTGGATTTCCCAACACCTGAAACAAATGACTCAGTCGTAAATGGCTATTTCCAAACAGCAAAATATATGGATGAGTCGATTGAACAATTCTTTAATGATCTGAAAGAATCAGGTCTGTACGATAATACAATGATCGTCATGTATGGTGACCATTATGGTATTTCTAATAACCATAATACGGCAATGTCAGAAGTAATGGGAGAAGAGGTTGGCGCATATGAAAATGCTCAATTACAGCGAGTCCCTCTTTTCATTACGGCCCCTGGTGTAGAAGGAAAGCAAGTACATGAATATGGTGGTCATATGGACGTTCGTGATACCGTTCTTCACCTATTAGGTGTTGAAACAGATGATTTCATCTCATTTGGATCTGATCTTCTGTCAGAAGATCACCGTGAGATTGTACCTTTCCGAAATGGCGATTTTGTAACACCAGAAGTAACATCTGTCAACGAGAAGTGCTATGCGAATCCTACAGGAGAAAAAGTAGACGCAGAGGCATGTGAGCAGGCAGGACAGTTTGTCGAAGAGTCACTGGAACTATCAGACAAAGTCGTCTATGGTGACCTACTTCGTTTCTATGAACCTGAAGGCTTCACTCCTGTTGATCGTAACGATTACAACTATACTGTGGATCAAATGGAACCAGTACAAGAAGATCCAGCTCAAGAAAAAGAACAGAAATAATCGCAAAGCAACCTGCCTAATGTGGCGGGTTGCTTTTTTATATGCAAGATTAGTGCATGCTGGTGAATCACAATTTTGGCTTATTCAAGTTAAACATAGCCTATCTCCATCTAAAGTTGTAGATGAAAATAAGTAAATAGCTAGAGTTTTTGTTTCTTTAAGTAGGTTATCATTTCCATATAGATATCAATCTTTGGAAAGAGGGAGATAGGAATGAAGCGACCGATCTGTATCACTTGTGGGACGCAATATGAGCTGATGGAAAAGAATCCAGATACATGCCTCATATGTAAAGAAGAAAGGCAATACGTTAACCCTGAAGGGCAAGAGTGGACAACGCTGGAGGAAATGCAAGCAGCTCAATTCCAAAACCAGATCATTGAGGAAGAAAAAGGACTACATAGTGTGACGACAGCACCTACCTTTGGGATTGGACAAACAGCTTACCACATTCAGAGTAAAGATTTTAATCTGCTTTGGGATTGCATTTCTTACATTGATGCGGATACTATCCAAAAGATCAATGATATTGGTGGCTTAGATGCAATTGCTCTTTCGCATCCCCATTATTACTCTGCGCAAGTCGAATGGGCTGAAGCCTTTAACGTTCCCATTTACATTCATGAAGATGACTCTGAGTGGGTGATGAGAGAGTCTGAAATGATTCGTTTTTGGAGTGGGGAGGAATTAAAGCTAACGTCCAATTTAACAATTTATCGCCTTGGCGGCCATTTCCAAGGAGGAGCAGTTCTTCATGTACCAGAAGGTAATGAAGGAAGGGGCTTGCTATTAACAGGTGACATTATACAAGTTGTAGCTGATCAGGAGTGGGTAAGCTTTATGTATAGCTATCCAAATCTAATCCCATTGCCTGCATCAAAGGTGGAAGAGATGGCGCGAAAGGTGAATTTGCTAAAATATGATCGACTATACAATGCGTTTCATCGTAGTGTGAAATTCAATGCTGATCAATCTGTTCAGCTATCCGCGACTCGATATATAAAAGCGCTTGAAGGTAAACTGTTTCATACGTGAAGAGAAACCCTCCTTATAAAGGAGGGTTTCTTTTGTGAAAACAAATTAGCAGGGAAATCTCATTATAAATCGAATACGGTTAGAAGAATGACTGATTGAGGAGGGAAATGAGTAATCTAAGAAGGTTTCGAAATAGGAATAAGTGGAAATGAAACATTACTATGGTAATATAGAACAATCCTTCAAAGCTACTGTAGAGAAAATGAAGGTGCTAGGTCTATATGAGGAGGTAGCGCATATGAAAATTTATCATTTTGGGAAATCGGCAGGAAAAGAAATAACGAAGTTCGGATCAAACTTCATTATGTCCCGAATTTCACAAACAGATGGAAGTGTACATATTGGAGTTATGTATTTAGACAAAGAAGGCATAATAGGGTTCCATCAAGCTGTGACGCCTCAATTATTGTTAATTATCAAAGGGGAAGGTATTGTGAGAGGAGAGGAGGATGAGTTAATAAAAGTACGAGAAGGAGATGCTGTTTTTTGGAATAAAGATGAATGGCATGAGACCACATCAGAGAACGGATTGACTGCCATTGCGATTGAAGGAGAAGTGGATCCAGAGTTATTTATGAAGGAGATGGAGCAACCGGAAGCGTAAGGAAGAACAACAAAAAAGATAATAAAAAAGCTCTTCCACCGGGGAAGAGCTTTTTCTATATGATTTACGCTTTAACTACGTTAGTAGCTTGTGGTCCGCGGTTACCTTGCTCAGTGTCAAAAGTAACTGTTTGACCTTCTTCAAGAGTTTTGAAACCTTCGCCTTGAATAGCTGAGAAATGTACGAATACGTCGTCTCCGCCTTCAACTTCGATGAAGCCAAAACCTTTTTCTGCGTTAAACCATTTTACTGTACCTTTGTTCATGTGTGTATCCTCCAAGTGCATTTTGCACAAATATTACTATTACTGCTCTACATAATCATTTGAGATGTAAGTACTTCCTAAAGTAGCCTGCTCTTTAATAATCAGTACCGAACAACAATAATTAACCTTAGTATAACACGTCTCCCAAAAAAAGCAAACCTCTTCTGAAAAATCGTTCTTTTTAACTTCCATACAAAGGTTCGTATCAATAAGTTTGAATACTTGTAGGTATTGAAAAACAGTGATTAAACAGGGGGTTAGTGTCGTTCTAGCATTGAAGATTTGATGGAAATCCCCATTTGAAAATTATTTGTGTGAAGCAATTAATTGTCACGGGTTTTAAAAGAAACTCCAATCAACTGTGAATATTGATCGTACCCTTAAAGATTAATGAAGATGGAATGAAGTTTTTAATGTAAAATGAAATAGGTTCATCTATTATAAAGAAGAAATTCGATTTATTATCGGAGGTTAAAATATGCCAGTTCAAGAATCGATCATTGAACAGGAAGTTCAAATGATTGGGAAGCAGCTAGAAGCAAGAAAGTTAGATATTGCCAAAGGCTTACTTAAGCCAGGAGCTGATAACGCAGAAGCATTGCAATTACATACTGAGCTTGTTCAGCTTTGCGCTGATGCGATTCTAAGTGGTTTAGAAACAACAATGCCGCGTTTAACAAAGTGGGGAAGAGAAACAGGGGAGCTTGCCGTTCAATACGGCTCTGAGTTAGATCAGTCACTAAAAAATACTTCAGAAGTTCGACAGGCTATTTGGGCGGTGGTTGAACTTGTTACGATCGAAGCGAATCATACTGTCCAAAGTGTTTTTAGAGTAGGGAAAATCATAGATAGCTTGCTTGATCATGCTGTTTATGCCTATAGCACAGCATACGTGGCATCATTTAAGAGTACGCTTAGCCATGCACAGGAAGTTTTTCTTGAGCTTTCTGTACCGGTTGTTCCGATTCTTGATGGTGTTGCAGTATTACCAATTGTTGGCGATATTGATACACATCGTGCGAGTCTTCTGATGGAAACAGCTCTAAGAGAATCAACGGAAAAACGATTAACGCATTTATTTATTGATCTTTCTGGCGTAACCATCGTGGATACAATGGTCGCAAATAACATCTTTAACATTATTTATTCACTTGAACTTCTAGGAGTCAAGGGGATTTTAGCAGGTATAAGACCAGAAGTCGCTCAAACAATGATCCATCTCGGAATCGATTTTTCTTCTATCCAAACTCACAGTACGTTAAAACAGGCTCTAGCCAAGCATATTTTTTAAGAATAGATGAGCAAGATCATACTAAAATAATCCATAATGTAATGCTGTCCAATACGGGCAGTATTTTTTTGTAACTAACGAAAAAATTGGAATGTTTTTTTAAAGTAAAAGCGATTGACGTTGAAGTCAATCGCTAATAAAATGGTCTCGAAAAATCTTAGTAAGATCCTCTCTTCCAAAAAGTATGAACATGTCGTCTCAAAGGACAGGCGGTATGCAACGCCTGATTGGCTTAGCCAGTCAGAAGAGGGAATTAAGATGCTTTCTCTAAGCGTCATGCTATCAGATTTTCTTTATTTTTAGTGGAAGGGAGGAGGTCGTAATGGTTTATCGAATTACGGTTTATCTTCTAGGTATGTTTATTAACTTCTTTGGTGTTGCACTAGTTATTCATGCAACGCTTGGCGCAGGATTTTGGACTTCGTTCTTTATAGGTCTTTCCGATTTAGCTGGGTTAACTGTTGGTTTCTGGTATGGTTTATTTCAAATACTGGTTATATTCCTAAATGGGAATTTAATGAAACAAAAGCCAGAGTATGGAGCGATCCTACCAATTATTTTAGAAAGTTTTATTTTGGATTTCTGGTTAGAGATTGTATTTTCATCCGTTCAGTTAGCATCAGCACCGCTGATGGCAAAAATAGCGATTCTTATTGCAGGGATGGGAGCGATTGGGCTAGGAGTGGCCATCTATATATTGCCACAGTTTCCACGTGCACCGTTTGATCAGCTATTTCTCGTTATTAGCTCTAGATTTAATCTTAGCTTACAAATGGGACAGACAATTGTCGCCGTTGTTATGGCTTCGCTTGCTCTAATGATCGGAGGTCCTGTCGGCGTTGGGACCATTGCACTTGTATTTTTGCTTGGCCCAATCATTCAGTTCTGGTATGAAAGAGCTTATCCGCTGTATTACGTGCTATACCCAGCGCAAGCACCACATGAAGAATATTTATAAAATCATATGTTAAAGGCGCTTTTGTGAAAAACAGAAGCGTCTTTTTTATAGATAGAGGCCTTTCCTTTTATTTCGACTTTTGCGAAATCTAAAACACGGGTATAACCATTCTGGGAGGGATAAACTGATGAAGAAAATAATTAATCAACCAGATGACGTTGTAAGCCAAATGCTAGACGGAATGGTGAAAGCACATCCCGAATCTTATCAAAGACTGGAAGGTACAACTGTCCTCGTCAGAAAAAATCTTTCGGATAACAAAGTAGGTATTGTTAGCGGTGGAGGAAGTGGACATGAACCTGCACATGCGGGATTCGTTGGAGAAGGTATGCTTGATGCAGCTGTTAGTGGAGAAGTGTTTACGTCCCCTACACCAGATCAGATGTTAGAAGCGATTAAGGCGGTTGATCAGGGGGCTGGAGTTCTCCTTATTACAAAGAATTACACTGGTGATGTTATGAACTTTGAAATGGCAGCCGAGATGGCGGAGGACGAAGGCATAAATGTCGAACAGGTGATTGTTAATGATGACGTTGCGGTAGAGGATAGTACTCATACGACAGGTCGAAGAGGCGTAGCAGGAACTATTTTCGTTCATAAGATTGCAGGGGCAGCTGCACAAGAAGGTAAAACACTGAAAGAAGTGAAAGCGCTTGCTGAGGAAGTGATTCAAAACGTTAGATCAATGGGGGCAGCGCTTCATCCGGCCCAGGTTCCGGGCTCAGGAAATCCAGGATTTGATATTAAAGAAAATGAAATGGAGCTTGGGATTGGTATTCATGGTGAGCCTGGGATGGAAACGATCGGACTGGTTTCGGCAGATGAATTGGCAGAGCGTCTTGTAGAAGAAGTACTACCCGAACTACAACTAAAACAAGGCGATGAAACAGCGGTCATTGTGAACGGAATGGGAGCAACTCCTTTAATGGAGCTGTACATTCTAAATAATCGTATTCATGATCTCTTAAAGGAAAAAGGCATTAAATCGGAATTGACGTTAGTTGGCAACTATATGACTGCCCTTGAAATGGCAGGTGCTTCTTTAACAGTTCTAAAATTAACGAATGAACTAAAGAAATACGTGACAAATCCATGTCAGACGATTGCATGGACGATAAACGACTAAGGAGGATCATGTATGTTTACAGCAGAGATGGCTAGACAATGGATCAAAGAGTCTGCTAAAAAGATAGAATCGAATAAAGAAGAGCTAACTGATCTTGACCAGGTGCTTGGAGATGGAGATCATGGGCTTAACATGATAAGAGGCTTTAAGGCGGCTGTCGAACAGCTGAATGAAGAGACGGATGAACCAGGGAAAGTACTGAAGGCTGTTGGAACGAGTCTGTTGTCTAAGATAGGCGGTGCTTCAGGACCGCTTTACGGCACTCTTTTCATGAAAGCTGGAAATCAGTTAGAAGGAACAGAAGTGCAGCTTAGCGACCTTTCTTCAAGTCTTCGAGTTGGCGTGAATGGAATGAAGAAACGAGGTAAGGCTGAGCGTGAAGAGAAGACGATGATCGACTTACTAGAACCTGTCATTGAGTTAATGGAAGAGAAGGGAAATGAACTTACACCTACTCATTTGATCGAAAAGGCGAAGGCAGCGCTTGAGCATGTAAAAGAGTATGAAGCCAAGAAAGGCAGAGCGGCTTACTACAAAGAAAAATCAAAAGGTAAACAGGATGCGGGGGCGCAGTCTTCTTATTATCTCATAGAATCCCTTGCGACAGTTCTCGATAAGGACGGTGAAGCTTAATGGTCAGTCTTGTCCTGGTATCACATAGTCCTGATATTTCAAAGGGATTGAAAAAGATGCTTGATGAAGCACAGCCTGAAGTTACTGTGCTCGATGCTGGAGGAACAGATGATGGTGAAATGGGAACGAGTGCTATTAAGATTCAAACCTCTATTGAAAAGGCGGATCATGGGGATGGCGTTGTTATTCTCGTGGATTTCGGAAGCTCAGTCATGAATGCAGAGATGGCGGTCGAGTTAATAGAAGATGCTCATTCCGTCAAGATTGCAGATGCGCCATTGATTGAGGGCGCCTATAGTGCGGTTATGGAAGCTGGATTTGGCAAGTCACTAGATGAAGTGGTGGAATCAGCAGTTCATGCAAAAGATATGAAGAAAGTGCAGTGAAATGAGAAGTTGAAAAAAACAGCGCATCCGCCTGGATGCGCTGTTTTTCTGTATTTTAAGCGCCAGCCCATACGTCTTTCGCATATCGGCCGTCTCGCTCAAGTTCCTCTAGCCATTGAATTGCTTCTTGCTCAGTTGTTTCATACATCGATTGATAGCTTGCGATCATCGTTTGTTCAACTTCAGGAGCCATGTGGCTACCGTCGCCGCAAACGTACAAGCGTCCACCATCTTTTAGAAGTGGGATAACATCTGTAGCGTTATCGGATACAAGGTGTTGAACATACGTTTTTTCTTTTCCAGGGCAACGAGAGAAAGCAGTGTGAAGGGTAACAAGTCCATCTTTTTCAGCTTGCTCTAGCTCTTCCTGGTATAAGTAATCATGTTCAGGATTACGACAGCCGAAGTAGAGGTGAGCAGCACCAAGCTTGACGCCCTGCTTGCTTAATTCGCGACGTGCTTGAATGAACCCTCTAAATGGCGCAATGCCAGTTCCAGGTCCAATTAAGACCATTGGCGTTTCTGGATCTTCTGGAAGCTGGAAGTTGGACTGTGGCGTGTTAATGAAGCAGGCCACTTTGTCACCAAATTCACGCGTTGCCAGGTAGTTAGAGGCAACACCTTTGTACTCTCCTTTGCCATTCCATGCGGTGTCTCGAACGACACTAACAGTCATGCTCGCTTCTCGCTCTTTGTAAAGCGGAGAACTAGAAATGGAGTAGTAGCGAGCTTTCAATGGTGGAAGCAGTGCAATGAATCGCTCAAATGGAATCTCACAAGCCATGTACTCCTCAACGAGTTCAAGCATCGTAACGCGTTTCTCAAGAACTTCTTTTTTATATGTGTCATCTTCAAGTAATTGCTCGAGCTCCACAACATGCGGTGGGCAAACTGTATGTGCAGCGAGCGCACGTATTTGAGAACGGGTTGCTGGTTCTTGAAGCTCTACATAAGAAGAAAGAAGTTCCTGGAGTTTCACTGGTTTGTCAGTAGGAAGATGCGCTGCTTTACCAGAATCTCCAGTCAGTAGAACGTGATCATGACCATTTAAAGAGAAGCGCTCGAGGACGCGATTAACCATGTTATCACTGTTTTGTGGAAGTATACCAACATGATCACCTTCCTGGTATGAAGCGCCATCAGGAAGCATAAGTTCAATGTGACGCGTGCTTCTACCGCTCTCTGTATGCTGTAATTCTACATTTCGATTAATAATAGCAGTGAAAGCATGATGTGTTCTAGCGAGAGGCGTATCACTTACGCCACTCACGAAGCTCATAGAGATCGCGCTGTTTTCTGCATTATTTTCATTTAATTCTATATTCATCGCTTCTGCGAGATTTGGCCAAAGCGTTGCTTCCCATTTCTCATAATCGCCTTCAAAGTCATCACTTGCATCACCAAATCCAGTTTCAGCCATTCGCTTTGCACCTTTTTGAGATAATTGCTCGTCGATGAAAGAAGGGATACGTTGATAAGTGTTTGCCCAGTTACGGTCACCGCAACCAAATACAGCATATTGCACACCATTTACTGCTCCATCTTCCATCTCATCGAGCCACTGTACAAATTCATCCGCATTGTCTGGAGGATTTCCGTTATAGGAAGCAGACACAATCAGAACAGCCCCTTCCTGTGGAAGTTCATTCACATAATCGTTCAGTGGTCCAACTTGAGAGCTAAAGCCTTGTTGTCGACCAGTCTCAGCAAGGTCACGTGCAATACCTTCAGCTGATCCGAGGTTTGAACCATATAAGACAAGAAGAGGAGTGCCATGCGCATTTTCAACGGGTGTTGGCGCAGTTTTCTTATCTTTTTGAACAGGCTCAGAAGCTTGAGTTACAAAAGAAATCGATTCTTTTCGTGGTTTCACCTTCATTTTCATGCCGTCAGGTTTTAATGTTAATGTTTCTTTCACATCTAGCTGATAATTTGCATGATCAATCAGTTCGAAATTCTGGATGATCATACCAAGCAAAAGCGTAGATTCGTGAAGAGAGAACTGTTGTCCGATACAAGCACGCTGTCCATTACCAAATGGTTTAAAAGCATGGGCCGGGATAGAAGATGGGTCTTCAAAACGCTCTGGAATAAATGATTCGACATCTTCACCCCAGATGGATTTATCACGGTGAAGTTCTGGTAGGAGAAGGGTGAAATCATCCCCTTTTTTCACATCATATTCACCGTTTAACGTGGTGTCTTCTTTCGCATAAAGAGTAAACGCGGGAGCCGTTGGCCATAACCGAAGCGTTTCATTTAAAATCATTCGGACATATTTAAGCTGTTTCACTTGCTTATAGTCAGGAATGCCATCTCCAACAACGCGATCGACTTCTTCCTGTGCTTTGGCTAGTTTGTCAGGATTGTTCATTAAATAGTAAAGGGTAAATGAAAGCAGACCGCTGGTAGTTTCGTGCCCAGCTATTAAAAAGGTAATAATTTGGAAACGAATGTTTTTATCATCAAGAGGTTCACCTGTCTCTGGGTCTTTTCCTTTTAACATATGAGATAGAAGATCATCTTCACCCTGATCACCGTTTTTCTTACGATCGGCGATTAAGTCATCGACAAGATTGAACATATAGTCAATGTCTTCTCGAAATTGCTTTTTAGATCTTACCATTAGCTTATCTTGAACGCCGAGACGTTGTGATTGATTCATTGCTTCATCTAGCGCACGAACCATAGCATCGACAAACTCATGATTATTCTCTCTGTAGAAGCTATTAAAACGAAAGTCGAATCCACAAAGACCAATAGTATCAAGCGTTAAGCGAGTCATGTCTTCAGATACATCGACTTCTTCATCTGGATTTAATCGTGCCCATTTTTGAATAAGCTGTGTAGCAATATCAACCATTTTGTTATGGTAGCCTTTCATGGCCTGTTGGCTAAAGCTTGGTAGAAGAATATTATGGGCTTTTTTCCAATTTGGTTCTTCCGTTTCGCTTGTAAATAGACCATCTCCACCGAAAGCACGAACTTTTTGGAGGGCGGGTCCTACTTTTTTGTCAAACCGCTTCTCATCGGTAATTTCAGCGACAAGATCTGCGCTGGACACGAATGTACTTGTGCGGCCAGGAAATTGAAATTGGTAGATTGGACCAAATTCTTTTGCTAGTCTCATAAACGATTGAATAGGTTTTTCTTTATCAATAAGAGGAATGCTTCCTAAAGGTCCATATGTTCGGGGGTGTGGGAACGATTTCTTAGTAGTCATGTTTAAATCACCTCATCTGTTAATTAGCGGAATGAACGTTCATTCATTTCGCTTTATGAAGAGCAAATGCTCTTCACGAATGTGATCTTACGGAATCCCATAAGCTATTCTCAATACCTGAAAGAAGCTCTGGGTCGGGATGAAGTTCACCTGCTCTTACAAGATTCTGAAGTTCTAGAAAAGCTCCATAAAGGATGGCGATTAAGGCTTCAGAAGGCAGGTTTCGAATTACTGATTGTTGTTTACCAATATCAAAGAAGCTTCTTAATAGATTAAGCAGCTGTGTGAAATCTTCCTGACTTTGACTGTCTAGAAAGTATGCGGCACTATGCTTTTTAATAAAATAGAGCGCATGTTCATTTTGATTTGTAAACAAAATCATGGCTTTAAATATATGATGAAACTGATCACGAACGGACTGATGATAAGGAAATTGATCCTCAATCGTCTTTGTAAATGTTCGAACATAATCTTGAAAAAGGGTGTTAACGAGCACCTCTTTATTCTCAAAATAACGGTAGATCGTGCCAGCACCCACATTAGCTGAGGTGGCAATCATTGGCACGGTAGTCGCATCAAAACCTCGCTCGGCAAATAAAGCAAGAGCGCTTGTCATAATGTTTTCCCGTTTATTTTGGGTCGTCACAAGCATCCCCCTTTCTTACACAACATACGGAATGAACATTCATTCCCTTTCTATTTTAAACCTATTGGAAAAGCTTAACAATAAAGCAGAGGACCTAAAAAGATTGAAGATCTTGTTAACTAAAGGGTCTTAAAACCCATGAATATGCAAATGATTGGAAAAACAATCTTTTGAAATCATGATGTGATATTTAAAGAGGATTATTTTTCCTTTAATGCCCCTCATCATAGAAGGAAGGTTCTCAAGTCAAAGAAAGAGCCACTCTTCGGACGAAAAGTGGCTATTTCTATGAAAGTTATGTCATCGATCAATCGATTGGATCTTCTGCTTTTCCGTAGCGAAGTACATCAATAATAGCCATGCCGTCGCTTGGTTTACCAGAATCATTTCGATAAGGCATGAGAGAGAAGAAGATAAAGTAGATGGAGAAGTAAGTGAATTGATAGAAGAATAGGTCTACTGGAAGGACTTCCGCATAAATCAATGCGTTCATAATAAGAACGACAATGATGTTAAATAAACTACCTGCCGCATAGATGGCAACGTGTGCCCATGTCTTGTTGTAAGTGAGGTCCTCGTACTGACACCATCCTTCCATAAAGTACTTCTTTTTAACTTCTAGAGGTCCGATATTAAAAATGGTCTTGCCAGTGCCGATACAGAATTTAATTTTTCCTCCGAAAATCCTTGCAACAAGAACGTGACCAGCTTCATGTAGTAGAGTAATGATCGGTAATATGATGAAAAAGTTCACGAAGAACATTGGGATATCGCTTAAGGTAAACATTTAAAACCTCCAAAGTAGTATTGTGGTGAGTTATGACCAAATATAAAGTGCTGTAAGAAGAGCGTTCCCGTATCTGATGTGTTTGTAACACGATTAGAAGATGTTCTATTTATCAAAAAGTTTAGCTTACGTAAATGATGGAGGTTAGAAAACAATCATATGTACGAGAAGGAATTCATCATATAAAAAGGAACGCCCTATGAAAGGCGTTCCTTGGGAGCTTATTCAATAATTTGAAGTTCTTTCGGATACTTTGTTAATGTTTCATACCCTGTTTTCGTAACAAGAACATCATCTTCAATTCGAACTCCGCCTACTTCAGGTACATAGATGCCTGGTTCGATCGTATATGTCATTCCTTCAACTAGAAGAGAGTCGTTGTTTTCACTCATAGATGGATATTCATGAACTTCAATTCCAATTCCATGACCGATGCGATGAGGGAACTGGTCTCCATATCCAGCGTCTGCAATGATTCGTCTCGCCGTTTTATCAAGATCCCCAAGTCTTGTTCCAGGTTGAGAGATATTGAGCGTTTCAAGCTGCGCGTTCAATACGACATCATAAATTTCTTTTTGCTTTTCATTCACTTCTTTGTAAGCAACTGTTCGCGTAATGTCTGAACAATAACCATCTAGCACCACACCAAGGTCGAATAAAACAAGGTCGCCTCTTTTTAGCTTACGATCGCCAGGGTTACCGTGTGGCTGTCCTGCTTTTTCACCGAAAAGCACCATTGTTGAAAAGGACATTTCACGAATTCCTTTTTTCTTAAGTTCGTACTCAATCGTTGCAAGAACTTCCATCTCAGTACAACCTTCTTGGAGCGCTTTAACTCCCGTCTCAACTCCGAAGTCTGCTAGTTCAGCAGCTCTTCTTAGGATCTCTAATTCTTGCTCATCTTTAATCAAACGTAGTTCGTGAAGTTTCTCTTCAGCACTTGTAAATGAAACAGATGGATAACGTTTCATAATTTGTTCAGCGCGTCCATAAGAGAGGGTCTCTTTCTCTATAGCTACCTGATTCGCTTCTTTAATACCACGACTCTTCAAGGCATTATGGATAAATTCCCATGGATCATCGGCATCTCCATGTCCGATAATCTCATGTTTCCATCCTGCATCTCTTGCTTGAGATACTTCCATTCCCGGACAAACTAGAAATGGCTCTGCATCCGGGAAAATAAATAAACCTAATAGTCGTTCATGTGGTTCACATTCAAAGTTGGAAAGATAGAATACATTGGAAGAAGAATGAACAAACGCAAAGGTTTGTCCAGTTTCTTCTAGCCAATTCGAAAAGTTCTCTAAACGATGATTCATTTTTTCTCACAACCTGTTCTTTAAAATTTATATGACTACTGATTTATACAGACTTTGTTTTATTTGTTGTTAATAATGTAACGACAATTAATACGATAACAGCTACTGGAACAGCGAAAAGAACACTATTTAGTTCAAATGGTTTTGCAAGTGGGATTTCCCAAACAAGCGTTGTCACCACACCGGCGATCATAGAGGATACACCGCCATAAAGGTTAACTCGTTTCCAGAAGAAGACAGCTAATACGGCAGGAGTAATACCAGCTCCGTAAACGGTATAAGCATACATTTGAACAGATAATACTGTAGGGAAGAAGCTAATAATGACATAAGCAAGAACCCCGAGGATGACGATGAACCATTTGGTCATGACTAACAACTGTTTATCAGTCGCATCCTTTTTTAAATATTTTCCGTACAGATCATACGTGACGTTTGTAGCGGCAGAAAGAAGGTAAGAGTTACCTGTAGTGATGATAAATGCTGTTGCTGCTGTTAATAAAATTCCCCCGACAAACGTTGGCATCACGACAGTTGTTGCCATCAGTGCCATCCCTGGATCGATATCAGGGAAGATAGAACGTGCTGCAAAAGCGATTAAACTAATTGTTGGAGAAATCAGGAGCATCGCCACAAGCCAACCAATTTGAGCTTTTTTCGATGAACGATCTCCACTTGATGAAGCCAACCGTTGGTACATGTTCTGGTCAGCCAATAATAGAAAGAGAGAAGGTAATAAATAACCTAATAATTGAATGTTCGATAACTGACCGCTAAATGTTAAGTGTTCTTTTGGTACATTCGCCAGGATGCTGTCCCAACCACCAGCAATAATAAATATGGTTGGTAACGTGATTCCTAGCCCTACAACCATCAAAATGGCACTTACAGCATCAGTAGGAGCTACCGAGCGTAATCCACCAATCGTTGCTAGGAAGATGATAAGAGCGGCACCGATAATAGTACCTGTTTCAACTGAAATACCTGTTGTCAGATTCAGAATGAAACCAAACCCTTTCATTTGATAGGAAACAATTCCTACATAGGCAAGAATAATGATAATGCCTGCCAGCGTCCTCGCGAATGAACCGTATTTTTCTTCAAGAATAGAAGAAACTGTATATTTCCCAAATGCTCGGATTCTTGGAGCAATGATATAAAGAATCAAGATACCTACTATCGTTGGAATGGCCATAAGAAACGCAGGAATAATGCCATAGCTGTAGGCCATGGATGTTTCGCCACCTGAGATGCTTCCACTACCTGTCCAAGTTGCTAGCAGTGTACCCGTTAATACTAGAGCACCAAGTCCTTTACCAGCGAGAATAAAATCCTCACTATTTGACACTTTTTTAGAGAAATAAATTCCAAGTCCCACCATGAGAATGCCATAAGCAATAACAAACCATAGAAGGTTAGGATTGTGTGTAATTTCCATTACGTAAACGTCACTTCCTTGTCTTAGTTGTGTTTTTTCTTAGGTGCGCACCGTTAAATATGCTATCACAACAAATTGTGTAATAAAAAAAGCGGGAAATAATCTATGTGGAATACTTTGGGAATATAACGGATGAGAATCTAAATACACACTACTTTATTCGCGTATTATTGGTTATTATTTGTATTTAGTAGAAAATAATTCAATTAAAATAGTTATATAGTACTGAATCGAAAAACTTTGTAGATTAAATAAAAGCGCTATTATTTGGATTTTTACTATAATTTAAACAATTTAAAGATCGATAAACATGTGAATTGAAGTAAACACTAGAAAATGGCGTTCTGTTAAGAGCTATTTATTGTGTTCAAGATTGAAAATAATAAAGAGCACTCTCTTTTTCTTTAGAAGGGGAAAATGATGTTTTAGAGAACTAGTTATTCAGGGTATAAAGCAAGAAGGTTGATGAAAAGTTTAAAAAAGTTTATGATGAAATCAAATACCCTGTGGGGTAATTAATAATACGTTTTCGGGAGGATTAAATCATGTATTTACGTACTTTCTTTGATGAGAAATTGGCACAGTATTCTTATATGATCGGTTGTCAACGAACTGGTGAAGCGCTTGTGATTGACCCTGCGCGTGACGTGACACCGTATTTAGAAACAGCGAAAAAAGAAGGGTTTCATCTTGCGGCCGCAGCTGAAACGCATATACACGCCGATTTTGTATCAGGCGCGAGACAATTAGCTGAAAAGCATGATGTGAAATTATATTTATCAGATGAAGGAGATCAAGACTGGAAATACGGTTATCTAGAAGGATTAAATGTCGAACTAGTAACGGACGGTTCAATTATTAGCGTTGGTAATGTAGAACTTCGCGTGATGCATACCCCAGGCCATACCCCGGAAAGTATTTCGTTCGAACTCACTGATCGCGGTGGTGGCTCAGAAGTACCAATGGGCATTTTCACAGGAGACTTTGTCTTTGTTGGGGATATTGGTCGTCCGGATTTGCTTGAAAAAGCCGCAGGTGCTGTAGGCACAGCGGAAACTGGAGCGAAGGCGATGTTCCAATCACTTCAAAAATTTAAAGAGCTACCAGAATATCTAACGGTTTGGCCAGGACACGGTGCAGGTAGTGCTTGTGGGAAATCTCTTGGTGCTGTGCCGCAATCAACAGTGGGCTATGAGCTCCGAAATAATTGGGCTTTGAAAGAAGAGAACGAAGGGGAATTCGTTAAAGAACTATTAAATGAACAGCCAGAAGCCCCAACATACTTTGCCGTTATGAAAAAGGTCAATAAAGAAGGACCTAACGTGTTATCAGGGGAAGAACTCGAGAAGATTATGAATGTTGACGAGTTCCGTGCGCTTGCACGGAAGGACAACACAACAATCGTTGATACACGTCCTGCACAGGATTTTGCAGAAGGACATATTGATGGAGCGATTAATCTTCCATTTAATAAAGCCTTTACGAATTGGTCAGGCTGGGTTCTAGATTATGATCACGATCTTCTCCTCATTGCAGACGATGAGCAGAAAGGCGAGATTGTGAAGGCCTTCCATTCGATTGGGATCGACCATATACGTGGCTATGCAAGTCCAGAACTTCTTTCCCAGTGGGACGATCTAGAGGGATATTCCTTTATCTCAACGGAACAATTGAATGATGTATATGACAAAGAAGATGTTTATGTTGTAGATATTCGAAAAGAAAATGAATGGAACGCAGGCCATATTCCTGGAGCTAATCATCACATGCTTGGCTATTTAGAAGAACAGGCGAATGACATTCCAGAAGATAAAACAATCGTCGTTCACTGTCAGTCTGGTACTCGTTCAGCAATCGGAACAAGCTTACTACAATCACTCGGTTTCAAGGACATTTTAAACTATAGCGGTGGATTTGCTGCGTGGGAAAAAGATGGAGATAAAATCGAAAAATAATCAAAAAAAAGCGTAAAGCAGACACTGCTTTACGCTTTTTTTATGCACTCATTTCAGTATCTAACGTAGCCGGCTTAGGCTTCATTAGCATTAATCCGATTCCTCCAGCACTAAGGACAGCTGCAACGAGGAACGGTGCGTGAGCTGATACTCCTTGACCAATCAAACCGGAAAGAACAGGAGCAATGGCCGCACCGAGCCAGCGGAGGAAATTGTATCCTCCTGACGTAATGCTTCTTTCATATGGAGAAACCTCCATAACGTAGCTTGTAAATAACGCATTATTTAGTCCGGAAGCAAGACCTGAGACGATCACGACAGTAATCAGAAGAGGTGTTGATGGAACAACAAATAGTAAGGCTAGTAAGGTAGCAAAAATCAATAAGCTATACGGAAGAATCTTCTTAGGTAGAAACTTCTTCTCAAGCTGGTGACTTAATATGGCTGATCCATAAGCGAGCATTAATCCCCAGCCAAAGAAGACAAATCCAATTTGAATCGCATTAAGTCCGATAATTAGTGGCGTATAAGCCAGAACTACGAAAAATCCATAGTAATAAAGCATTGCTGCAAGAGCGGAAGTTAGGAATGGCTTGTATGAGAAAAGTCCTTTTAACTCACTCATTCCAACAGGCTTGCGTTTTTGTTTGCCATTTGGTTCAAACACAAAGAATAGAACAAGGCAGAATGCAGCTAGAATTAAGATGGACGTTGCAAAGAAAGGGAATCTCCATGAATAACCACCAAGAACACCACCTACAAGTGGTCCGCCCGCCATTCCAAATCCAATAGCTGCCTCATAGTAGCCAACGGCTTTTTGCGGGTCTTTAGATAAAGCGATTAAAAGCGTCATAGCTGTCGCGAAGAACATAGAATTACCAAATCCCCAACCTGCTCTAAAAATAGATAGGCTAGCGATTCCATTTGAAAGAGCGCAAAGCAGTGCAAAGACCGTAACGATAAATAAACCAAATACCATCATGCGCTTATCACCAAATCGACTTGCAAAAATACCGGCTGGAATCATCATAATCGCCATTGTCAAAATGTAAGCAGTAAACAGCATTTCAACCTGCCAGTGGTTCGCTCCAATTTGCTCTGCGATCGTTGGAAGAATCGGATCGACAATCCCGATACCCATAAACGCAAGGAAGGTGGCGGCGATCGTTATCCATCTTGCTTTCGTGAATTTCTTTTCATTCATTAAACTTAACCTCCTATTACGAATCGTTCATAACAAGAACAACGGTTGTTATCTATCTCACCTTAAGGTGGGGGGCAACTTCCCCTAAAGGTCAGATTGGTTCATCTAACCATCAGAGGGGAAGAAGCAAAAACCCCCTCTGATGGAAGTTTCACTTTATACAACAAGTGTCGTAAAATAGTGTAACAGAGTGATGAAAATGAGCAATAATCAAGTTATTGAGTTATGTAGTCTAAACAACACATGTGATATAAACGTTGATAAAAAGTTAATTTTGAAGGAGATTTTTCATGAGAGAGAAAGAGGATCCACGGGTAACACGAACAAAAAAGCTTTTGCAGAATGCATTTATTCACCTGATGTCAGTAAAAGAATACGAGAAAATCACTATTGCAGATATTACAACAGAAGCAACGGTTAACCGAGCTACCTTTTATTTGCATTACCAGGATAAAGAAGAATTAC
This sequence comes from Pseudalkalibacillus sp. JSM 102089, assembly GCF_041366475.1. Classification (NCBI taxonomy): domain Bacteria; kingdom Bacillati; phylum Bacillota; class Bacilli; order Caryophanales; family Fictibacillaceae; genus Pseudalkalibacillus; species Pseudalkalibacillus sp. JSM 102089. Next base: position 344,097 of record NZ_JBEWYW010000003.1, on the reverse strand, counting down.
TGTTGCAAACGGTTGATGAAATGCTGAGTCAGCTGTTTGGTGAAGCACTAACCATTCCACCTGGCAATTTGCCGATTGATGAATTGCAGCGATATATTGCAGAGCACATCTTTTCGAGCATTGCCGAATACGATAAGTTTTTCCACGTGATGTTAATCAAGAAAGGGATGCCAAATTTTCTGGATCATATGCGCAGCTTCTTTTTTGATTTCTACGATAACCGCATTGCAAAGGGGAGGTTCGAACCTTTGCCATTACCAAGTGAGGTGATCGCAAGCTATATCGCTTCTGCGTATACAGGAATGATTTCCTGGTGGCTAGAAAATGAGATGCCATACACACCGGAAGAAATGGCTGAGCAAATGATTCAGTTGAATCAAAAGGGGCCGACTGGGATTTTGAAGATGCATGTGAGGAAGCGAGAGTAGGAGTACCTTCCTGAGCAAATTAAACATCATGGTAAAGCTAGTCTCCTTTTCCAATTGGAAAAGGAGACTAGCTTTTTTAGTGTTAATAGAGGAACCGTTAGATTTTGATAGAAAAGGAAAGGAAGCGGAGGGGGTGTATGAAAAATGTTAGTGAAAAGTAAATATTGGATTCCGGTGTTTCAAGAAGAGAGGATCATTCGCGTCTATTTGCCTCATGAGTACGCTCATACAGATAGAAGCTACCCGGTTCTTTATATGCATGATGGACAAAACGTATTTGAAGATCAGGATGCAGTTGGTGGAAGTTCGCTGAGGTTGTTAAACTATTTGGAGCAAAAAAAGTTTCAGCTTATTGTTGTTGCTATTGATTCAGGAGCTAAACGAATGGAAGAGTATGGCTTATGGAAGCATGGCCAGTTAAGTGAAGAGCTAACAGGTAAAAGTGACATCGTAGAAGCGAAGGGTCGAGAGTATCTCGAATATATCGTAAAAGATTTAAAGCCAGCTATCGACGCTACATATCGAACTCTTATAAACACAAATTTTATGGCGGGAATTTCTTTAGGGGGATTACTTACTACATATGCCCTCTGTCGTTATCCTACTGTTTTCAGTAAAGGAGCTGGCATCTCTTCCGCTTTTTTTCGAAACCAAGAAGAGTTGGAGAAATTTATCTTGGAGTCTGAACTAACAGATCGTAGTTGTATTTATTTGGATTGCGGTGATAAGGAATCTGGAGACGAGCGGATTGATAAAGCATTTCTGAATTCAAATGATCGAATATATCAAATGCTCGAGGAGAAAGCTTCATGTGTGCAATTTCAGTTGATAAAGGATGGGGAGCATAACTATGAATCATTTCGTACCAGAACGGCTGATTTGATGAGTTTTTTTATGAATGAGAGATAAAGTGAATGAATGTTATATCTAACACTTCATTAGTAAAAGACGGAAATTGTTGAAGTAAAGGAAAGGGACCTTCAAAGAAGGTCCCTTTCGAATTGATATCTAAAGAATGATTAAGAAACCTGCCGATAAAGCAATGGTTACGACGATAGGAGCTAATTGAATCTTTAGTAAAAGACCAGGTGTCATGGAGTGATTTTCTAGTGGGTTTTGTACTGGCGTAGCTAAAAAATCAGCTAGACGATCGCTTTTCTTCTGTTTAAAGGGGATAGGAGGAACATCGACAGTGTACTGGTCGAGCTGTTCACGGAGTTCTTTAGGTAGGTCGTGCTTATAGTGTGATTTCATCATTTTGCCCCTCCAATAATTCTCTTAAGTGTTTGATCGCTTTAGATAATCTTGATTTAACGGTTCCAACGGGGATATCTAGAACGTTGGCGGTTTCTTCTTGAGTCATATCATGATAATAGATGAGAAGGATAACCGACCGATGTTTTTCAGAAAGTTCTTTAATAGCCCACTGAATTGTCATTTTCTCAACAGTATCACTAGAGAAACTTTCTTCTCCCTTGACTAGAAAGGGAATGAGTGAATGCCACTTTTTTCTCCGTTTAATTTTATTGATCATCAGCTGATAACCGATTTTAAATAGATACGTTTTAAGCGATGCTCTTGTACCATCAAAGCGATCCTGGTATTTATGGAATTTAACGAATGTATCCTGCACAATGTCGATACTAAACTGCTCATCCCGCGTATAACGATAGATAAATCGATAAAGTGGGTCTTTGTATATAAGATAAATAGTCTCAAATGTCATAGATACGGTTGCTTCTAAGGAATAATCGCCACTTTCCTTAAAACTCATTCGGCCAGCGCTCTTTTATCCCTTTATACGTGTAAGCCAGACGAAAAATAAACCACAGAAACGTAATAAGTGGAAAGACAAACGTTTGATGTAGAAAGAACTGAACAAATGGATTTTCGATATTCTCACCTTTAATTAGAAAAACAAATAGCCCAGTAATGCATAGGAATGAGTAAATGGACGATGCAATCATGACATAATCCCAGCGTGACCAGTAGAAATAAAGATTTGTTTTTTGAAAGTCAATTCTCCCATTCGTTTTGTGAACATGTTTTTGAAGCGTTGCAATTAAGACGGCAAACAGAGTTCCAAGTACCCCAGCTGCGATTAACCCCATTACCCAACCGATAGCCATGTTTATCCACACCTCTCATTTCTTTATTTTCACATATTTATACAATTATTAGGATGATAAAGTTCATTTTTGTTGAGATTTATTTTCCGGCATAAAAGGTGTATGCCTAACTTCATCGATTTCATAGTGTTAGAATAGTAGAAAATGACATTTCAAAATGGAGTGAGTTAGGGATGGATCTCAATCTAGAAGGAAAAACAGTAGTTGTAACAGCGGCAAGTAAAGGACTAGGAAAAGCGTCAGCACTGGCTTTTGTGAAAGAAGGCGCAAATGTTATTCTTTCTAGTCGAAGTGAAGAAGAACTTAAGAAAGCGTGCGAAGAAATGATTGCAGAGACGGGAAATGATCAGGTCACATTTCGAGTTTGTGATGTTACAAAAGCGGATGAGATCAATCGATTGATGACGTTTGCAGCTGAAACATACGGTAGTGTAGATGTCTTAATTAATAATGCAGGCGGGCCTCCAGCTGGTAAGTTTGAGGACTTCAGCGATGAAGATTGGCAGAATGCTTTTGAACTAAATTTATTAAGCTTCGTTCGAACGTCACGGGCCGCTATTCCTTTTATGGAAGAACAGGGCTGGGGGCGGATCGTTAATATTGCCTCTTCCTCTATAAAGCAATCGCTAGATAATTTGATCTTATCAAATACATTTCGTGCGGGTATCGTAGGGCTAGCAAAAAGTCTTTCACAAGAATATGCCGAGCACAATATTCTTGTGAATACGGTTGGTCCTGGACGTATTGGGACGGATCGAGTTGAACAGTTGGATCAAATCAAGGCAGATCAGTTAGGGATGGATGTGACTGATCTCAAAGGACAGGTGGAGCAATCAATCCCAATGAAACGATATGGGGAGCCTGATGAATTTGCGAAAACAGTTGTTTTTCTTGCTTCAGGAGCAAATACGTATATGACAGGCCAATCGCTCGTTGTAGACGGCGGACTTGTAAAAGCACTTTAAACGGAAGAAGAACGCATCCATTTGGTGCGTTCTTTATTCTTTGTGAATCTGCGCTAATCATTTTTCTTTTAGGAAGAAACCGATATAATAGAAGGAGATGAAGAATTACTAATTCTGGTATTGCTAAACCCTTTGGTTTTAATGTAATTGGCGGTACAGGGGAGGGTTAAATAATGGTAGAAGCAAAAGAGCGCATTCTTGAAGCGACAGATATTCATAAAGCGACTGAAATGATCAGTGTCGCAACGAATAAGCCGGTCATTATTGAAAACAAAAACTTTGAACTCATTTCATATAGCACGGCATCGGAGAGCTTTGATCAAACGCAGCAAAAGACGATTCTCTATAAGAAATGTCCAGTGTTTATTATTGATCGTTTGAAAAAAGAAGGGATCGTTCAGCAGCTTGAGAACAACGAAGCTCCGATCCGGATTGCTCCAATTGAGGAAATTGGTTTTTATCAACGTATTGTTGTGAAAGCCATTTATGAAGAGCGGACAATGGGATATCTTTGGGTGCAAGAAACGAATAGTCCTCTGACGGAAGAAGAGGTTGCTTTTCTTACTGAAATCACACCTCACATTGGAAAGCTTATTCATGATTCTTATCAAAAAGGGAAAGAACATGAAGGGAAGCAGGAGAAATTGCTTTGGAACGTACTCCTTCATGAATATGAAAGTGAAAATCAAATGAGGCGTAAAGCCCAGGTGGCGAGCTTGCCATTACCTGAGCGCTTTTCCGTACTTGTCATGTCCATTGCTGAGCCTACTCAGGAGCCTTTGTTAAATGAAGTTCTTGAGCTTTTATCCCGTTTTAAGAGGCATAAAATTCAAGTTCTGAAAACTGAGCTTCAAATCGTTGCTGTTATTTCAGGTGATAAAAATAGAAAAGTCTCAGCGATTGAAAATAGCCGAGAGCTTATAGAGTATGTAAAGAGTGCGTTAACTCATGAAGAATTTTATTCCTTCTTGATTGGGATTGGGAAAGAATATACGGAGCTCATTGAGATGAGGAAGAGCTTCTTGGAAGCATTAGAAGTGATTGAGACAGCTGACTTCATTGGTCCAAGGCCAGATGTCATGCCACGTGAGTTCTCAAAGCTTGGCGTCTACCGGTATCTTGCTGCCCTTTATGAGAAAAACAATACAGAGCATTATTTTAATCAGAATTTGCTTAACTTGATGGAAAAGGATTCAGTTAGTCATTCCAGTCTGTTAAAGACGCTAGAAGTGTATTTATCGAACAACGGTAAGGGGAAAAGTACCGCGGCTGAGCTGTTTATCCACCCAAACACGCTGAACTATCGCATGAAGCAGATTCAGGATCTAACCGACATTGATTTTGATGATTTTAATATGAAAAGTCACATATATATCGAGTTGTTGTTGCTAAACAACATACCGTCTTACTATAATCGGTACCTTTCTGCCGTAGAGGAACAGAAAAGTACTGCGAAGTAGCCTATTTGATTGGGCTGGGAGCTTGTTTATTGACTAACCTATGAAGCTGCACATTGTGCAGCTTCTTTTCTGTCGTTTAGGGCTGGAAAGTGTGGCGCAATAGCTGGTTTTCGTGGGGGAGAGAGTGGTTTATTGGCCAAAATGGAGATATATTGTCCAAATCGGAAATATATTGGCCAAACCGGAAATTCCGCTCACTAAACGGGGGCTCCGCTTTTCACGGCTCCAGTGCCTGTCGTGTCTAAACGCCCACTTTCGCTTTTCCCGAGATCCAGCTACGACTCGCAGAAACTGCGATATTTCACTCTTTCACCAGAACACAAAGGGCGTGTTCTAGTTCAAGAGTTCCAATATCCCCGTTTCTAAACGCTCGTCTTCGCTTTTCCTGAGATCCAGCTACGACTCGCAGAAACTGCGATATTTCACTCTTTCACCAGAACACAAAGGGCGTGTTCTAGTTCAAGAGTTCCAATATCTCCGTTTCTAAACGCTCGTCTCCGCTTTTCCTGAGATCCAGCTACGACTCGCAGAAACTGCGATATTTCACTCTTTCACCAGAACACAAAGGGCGTGTTCTAGTTCAAGAGTTCCAATATCTCCGTTTCTAAACGCTCGTCTCCGCTTTATTCATTGTGTTTAAACCACAAAATCTCTGCTAAACTATTGTGTTTTGACCACGTTGCCAGATGGGGGTTGGAATCGATATAATTTTCACAAGAAAACAAAAACTTTCTTTGGAGTAAGCTTTATGAATGATTGGAGATATAGGGTTAAAAGGAGCGTGGTAGAGTTGGAAGCCATCAACAAGAGTTTTTTCCTTTTTCTCGCTAGTAGGCCCTCGCTTGATCGGCTCGCCAAACGATGGGGTAGTAAGTTTGGGGCGGATAAGATTGTTGGGGGTGAGACTTTTGAGCATGCGGTGCCTCTTATTCAGAATTTGAATAGTCAGGGGCTTCGGGTAACGGTGGATCATCTTGGGGAATTTGTTTCTTCTGAAATAGAAGCGAAGGAGCGAACTCAGGAGTGCATCAATTCAATCCGCATGATTAGTGCTCATCAACTAAATTCTCAGATGTCTTTGAAAGTCACTTCACTTGGTCTTGATATTAGCCATGATCTTGTATGGCGTAACATGATTGAGATTATGGAAGAAGCGGTGAAGCATGATGTATTCGTCACGATCGATATGGAAGATTCGACACGAACAGAGGCAACGCTTCAGCTTTATAAGGACCTGAAGAGAAAGTACGACAATATTGGAACGGTTGTTCAGTCCTATTTATACCGATCTGAACAAGATTTAGATGATTTAAATGAAGTAAAGCCGAATTTACGTCTTGTGAAAGGGGCGTATAAGGAAGCCGCGAAAGTTGCTTTTCCAGCGAAATCAGATGTGGATCATAACTTGAAGCTGCTGATAAAGAAACATTTATTGAATGGGAATTTTACAGCCATCGCTAGTCATGATGATGCCATTATTAACTTTACGAAAGAATTCGTGAAAGAACATGATATTCCGAAAGATCAATTTGAGTTTCAAATGCTTTACGGCATGCGAAGCCAGAGTCAGCTAGATCTTCTTGCTGAAGGTTATGCGGTAAGAGTATACCTACCTTATGGGAACGATTGGTATGGGTATTTTATGCGGCGGTTGGCGGAACGACCTGCGAACATCGCCTTTGCTTTCAATGGATTATTTAAAAAATAAACTTCATAAATTTGAAAGGGGAATTTACTCATGGTAGTACCATACAAACACGAACCGTTTACTGATTTTACTGTTAAGGAAAACAAAAAGGCTTTTGAAGAGGCTCTTAAACTAGTGAAAGAAGAACTTGGAAAAGACCATGATCTTCTCATCAATGGTGAGCGTGTTAGCACGGAAGATAAAATTGTTTCCATTAACCCTGCGAACAAGGAACAAATCGTTGGTCGCGTATCAAAGGCAACGAAAGAGCATGCGGAACGCGCGATTCAAGCAGCAGATGAAGCATTTGAAGGCTGGAGAAAATGGTCGGCTCGCTCTCGTGCTGAACTTCTATTCCGCGCAGCTGCGATTGTCCGTCGCCGTAAACATGAATTCTCTGCTTACCTCGTGTATGAAGCAGGTAAACCGTGGAAAGAAGCGGATGCTGATACAGCAGAAGCAATCGACTTCATGGAATACTATGCTCGTCAAATGATCGAGCTAGGGGAAGGAAAAGCGATTGAAAGTCGTCCTGGTGAGCAAAACCGTTACGTTTATACACCAAGCGGAGTTGCTCTTGTTATCCCTCCATGGAACTTTGCGTTTGCGATTATGGCAGGGACAGCAGTAGCGCCACTTGTTACAGGAAACACAGTACTTCTTAAGCCGGCAAGTGCAACACCGGTTGTTGCAGCGAAGTTTGTTGAAGTGCTTGAAGAAGCTGGGCTCCCTAAAGGTGTATTGAACTTTGTGCCAGGTAGCGGAGCTGAAGTGGGTGACTATCTCGTTGATCATCCAAAAACATCGATCATCACATTTACTGGTTCTCGTGAAGTCGGTACACGCATTTATGAGCGCGCTGCGAAAGTACAGCCAGGTCAACAACACTTGAAGCGAGTGATTGTTGAGATGGGTGGTAAAGATACGATCGTTGTGGATAAGGATGCTGATCTTGAACTTGCTGCACAGGCAATCGTTGTCTCAGCATTTGGCTTCTCAGGTCAGAAATGTTCTGCAGGCTCCCGTGCGGTCATTTTGAAAGAGGTATATGATCAGGTTCGTGATCGCGTTGTGGAATTAACAAATGAGCTTACACTAGGTGAAACGACAGGTCCAGATGTGTACATGGGACCAGTTATTGATCAGGCATCATTTGATAAAATCATGAGCTACATTGAAATTGGGAAAGAAGAAGGCCGCCTCGTTGCTGGTGGAGAAGGCGATGATTCGAAAGGGTTCTTCATCAAGCCAACTGTATTTGCAGACCTTGCTCCGAAATCACGCATGCAGCAGGAAGAAATTTTCGGGCCAGTTGTTTGCTTAACGAAAGCAGATAACTTCGATGAAGCGATTGAAATTGCGAATAATACGGAGTACGGCTTAACTGGTGCTGTGATCACGAATAATCGTGCACACATTGAGCAAGCGAAAATGGACTTCCACGTAGGTAACCTATACTTTAACCGTAACTGTACGGGCGCGATTGTTGGGTACCACCCATTTGGAGGATTTAAAATGTCTGGTACAGATTCAAAAGCAGGTGGACCGGATTATCTTGGACTTCACATGCAAGCAAAAACTGTCTCAGAAATGTATTAATTAAGAAACATGATTAGTTTACAAAGGCTGTTCCCCCTAGCAGAGGGGAACAGCCTTTGTTTGGTTATAGCTAGGACGTGAAACGTGGGTGAAAAAGAGAGTGTATCTATTTGAAAACTATGGATGACATTGTCTTCACGATCGGTATTATCCTTGTTCTATCCTTCTGGGTTAGAACTAAAAGACAAGAGCTTAACAGCATGAGAAAAGTATGGAGTAGACGCACTAGTGATTTGGATTTTACTCCTTACGTTATCGGTGTGTTGAGCATGTAAGGAAAAAAGAGAAGCTCAGTTCTCTCCTTTATGGTAAGGGAGAATGAGCCTGGCTTTTGTACCTTTTCCTATTTCTGAATCAATGGAAATTTCTCCATTATGAGCCTCCATAATATCAAAGCAAATCGATAGTCCAATCCCAAGCCCGCTTCTTTTCGTACTAAAGAAAGGGGTGCCTAGCTGTTTCACTTCTTCTTCGCTCATTCCTTTGCCATCATCTTCAATAGAGATAACAGCATTTTCCTCATTTTTTGTTAAATGAACCGAGATTTCCCCGCCTTCAGGCATAGCTTCGATCGCATTCTTGATAAAATTAATAAGCACTTGTTTGATTTGTGAGGAATCCATACAAACCGTAATATTCTCAGTGTTCGCATCGAATTCAAGTTGGACATTATGTAAGTGAGCATTGCTTTTCATTAATTCAACCGTTTCAAATACAAGGGGATTTAACTCGTTGAGCGTTCGCTTGCTGATCGTCGGTTTGCCCATCATAACAAATTGATTCACAAGATTTTTCATGCGTTCGAGTTCAGTTCTAATGATACTAATGTAATTGGCTTGTTCTTCATCTACATCCAAAAGTTGTGTGAAGCCAATGATTGATGTAAGTGGGTTGCGGATTTCATGAGCAAAACCAGCACCTAGTTTTCCGATTGCAGAAAGCTTCTCAGATTGAATGACCTGTTCTTGTAGTTGATAATAAGAAGTCATATCTCGGAATTGAGCGAAAGCTCCGCTTAGCTGTTGGTTATGATCGTAAAGAGGCAAAATATCGAGTAAGCATTTACGTTCATCGGTTTTGAAAAAAGTGATTTCGATGTCTTCGATGCCCTTTTTTTTCGAAAGCACATGATCGAAAAACGGTTTAAGAGTAGGGATGTCGGTAATTGGATAGCCAATCATTTTGGTTTTGTTAAGTCCCGTTAGTTTTTCAGCGCTTCGATTGAATTCTTTTATTTGTCCATCTTGATCAGAAATGACAATCCCGATTGGAGTGGCACGCATAAGCATCTGATTATAGAGATGGAGCTGTTCGTTCTGCTTGTTAACCTGGATCTCCCGTTCAATCGTATCTATAGAAGATGAAAGCAAGCCTAGATGCAATTGAGACGCATATTTCTTAGTTGTCATGAGGGAGATCGTACCGATAATTTCCCCATTATGATAAGCGAATGGTGCTGAGTAGCAAGCCACATCTTCAAAGCAGTAGTGATAATGATCATCCCCAATGAGATGAATCGGTTCTTGGTATTTTAAGGCAAGTGTAATGGCGTTCGTACCAGCCGTTGCTTCATCAAACTTAACGCCTTTTTGAATGCCGAGTGACGCTGTCATTTGTTCGAAGGATTCATCGCCATATGAATCTAATACATAGCCCTCGTGATCAGTTGTTACCACGACGGTTGGAGTGTCAGATAAAAAGCTAAGGAGCTTTTTCATGAATTTTTGTATGATGGAGAGGGAACATGAGTAATTTTGTAAACGAAGCGCTAACTCTTCTTCTGAAAGTAAAACGTGAAGAACAGGAATTGAGTTTGGATCCAATTGATAGACATGTTCGCATGTGTTTTTAGAATATTGGATTTGAATTTCACGTTGCGTCATGAGGCATCCTCTTTTCCTGGAGTAGTGATGTTTTTATGTAAAAAATTTTTATATTACATTTAATAGAATCATTTTTTTATAGATTATCATACTTTGGTCCCTGCTGGTTAGTTTTTACCATTAGTAATACATGATTCTACTTGATGTGGTTGAAGGAAATTGTAATCGCATTCGCAGATACATTATAATGAAGCCATTTAGGTGGGAGGATAAATCGTGCTCGAGTATATAGAAGAAATCGAAGTTAGAAAAGAGACGCATCATACGGGGAAGGGACTATTGTATACTGTATTGAGCAATAAAAAAGGAATAGGTTCAATTGAAGAAATACCTTCAAAGAGCCCATGGAATTGGTTATTAAAGTTTCTTACCTTGCGCCAGGCTGTTAGTCGTAAAGTACATATACGTTGTGATAACGAACCAGATTTACTTCTATATAAATCACGCGGTTACTACAAAGACATCTTCCTTTATTCAGCAAGCGAATTGATTGGAACGATCCAGCCTGAAGTAAAAGTAAAATCGCCCAAAATGACGGTTTTTGACAAAAAGGGTAGAGCCATTTTGAAAGCCCTTGGAAAGTTTGGTGCGACAGATTTTTCTGTGTATAGCGATGAATCAGTTAAGTGTGTTGGTACGATTAAGAAACGATCTGCTGTTTATCAATCCATGAAAGATAATCTTTTAAAAGAAGATCATTATTTTCTTGATATTCGTCATCTTAGTTATGAAGAAAAGGTAGTGATGATCGGGATGACACTAGCGCTTGATTTGTATTTTTAACATTTATCGCATTGTGAAGGAGGTTAGGTGAAATGAAAACAATTCTCTTATTTATTTTAGCTGGGCTTGCAGAGATTGGAGGTGGTTATTTAATTTGGCTTTGGCTTCGTGAAGGGTACTCGAGCATATTTGGACTAGCTGGTGGGATCTCTTTAGCTCTTTATGGGGTGATTGCGACTATGCAAGTATATCCGGAGTTCGGTCGCGTTTATGCGGCGTATGGTGGAGTATTTATAGTGATGTCTGTCCTTTGGGGATGGGGGATTGATAAGGAAGTCCCTGATAGCTATGATTTAATTGGAGCGTTCATTTGCTTAGTAGGTGTAACGGTGATGCTCTTACCGCGGAACTAGGGGGATTTCATCAAAACATAATAAAAAGCCCGTTTTCATGGAACGGACGAGTAAGACTGGCATTCTAGCACCTTTATAAGGAATGAGAGAATCGAAGTCGTGACTTTAAGGGAAATGAACGCATTTTACATGGTGGAAATTGATAAAAACTTGACCCTCTTTTGCCGTCATTAACGTGACCTGGTTTTCCTGAATACTTGTTAATTTCCCTATTTTGTTTTGATTTTCATATATATCGAAAATCACTATTTGATTGGTTACTTTTTTTAGCTGCTCTTCTAATGTGCGTGATAAGGAGAGTCCAATCGGTACAACGGGGAATTCTGATTGCGTTAAGTGATATGGTCTTTCGTTACCTTGATAAGGGATTAGCCACTTTAGATGTTTCATGGATAGATACATCGTTTTGTGAATAGGACTTTCGAAAACAACGTAATCGTTCATAATACTTGTGATGTATCCATGAAGAGAGTGATGGCCAGTAACATAAATCTCTGTAAACATTCCTTTTGATTCTTGGAGTGCTTTACGAAGCGAAATCGAATTTAACGTTTCAGGTTCTTCAAATAGCGACTCTTTTGGAAGTGAAATTTTTTCATCTTCTTTCGTACACACATCATAATGCTGAACATGGTATTGAGAGACATAGATGAAGTCTTTGCCGTTATATAAGACAAGAATGTCATTTCCAGAGTCGATTAGCACACCGATAATGTCTTTTGTGCCGTTCATTTTTAATCGAATGGTTTCGTTCGTTAAATCTGATGAATTTCTCACTATTAACCTCCTTTCAAATGAGAAGAACAGCTGTGGCATATTAACAAGTGAGATCATATCTACATAAAAAAATAAGTGTGAGGAGAAAGATGACTGCGTAGATAACGATGAAATTAAAGGCGAGTCATTTTCTCATCACATGAACTAACTTTTGAAATGCGTAAGGAGAGATATAGACGATCATGGCTCTCTCTTCCTCTCAAGAATACGAGTTAAGCCTCGACGATTTTTTCAGGAACTTCCTTAATCATTGTTTCGATAGTACTGAAGCTTTTAATATGGAAAAGTGTAATGCGAACAAGTTCAGTTTTTACTAATAGAAGAATATGGTCGCTTGCTACATTGATGAGAATACCTTCAACATGCTCTGGACCGCCACGATTAATCTTTACCCATTTATAATGGAGCGCCCCTAACACTTCTGTTATAGAGCTTCCTCGGATTGGATCAAGAAACGTATTTACAATGCTTTCTGGATTAGTTGTTGTATCAACGGAAACTGATTTAACATGATCTAGATTGTAATAAATCATTTCTTTCTCTGTTTGTAGCATAAAGTGGTCCGTTGCAATATGAAAGAGAATGCCTACTTTTGCTTCAGGGCCTTTTAGATTAACTTTTACTTGCTTACCTAACAATGGCGCGATCGTATCGCTATTTAAATATGCCATCATATATCCTAACCTTTCATAAGCATTCGCTTTTTATTTTTTTGAAACAGGCTGCCAGTAGTTAGAAAAGAGGTTTTCTCTTCGGTTTTCTTTTGCATTGTCTTCTTGATTGTTACTAGACTCTTCTTGTTCAGTCATTTTAACAACCTTACTAACGCTTTTTACATGAAACAGTGCGATGTGTACCAACTCTGCTTCCTTTCCTACGATGATGTGGTCATCGTTTACTTCAAGTAAAACACCTTCTACTTTCTCAGGGCCACCGCGATTAATTTGAACCGTACTAAAGACTAATTCATCAAGAACTTCACTGAAGCTTTCTCCACTTACAAATTCAAAAACAGGTTCTTCGATTGGTACAATAACTTCTACTTCCTCTTTCGTGTTAATTGTGACACTTTTGATGTGAGTGCCCTGGTAAAAGATAACGGTATTTTTTTGTCCAAGCAATGTTAAGAAATCCTCTTTAAGCTCAAGAAGTTTTCCTTCCTGACTTTCAGGTCCTCCACGGTTAATTCGAACATTCTTACCGATATAGCTCTCAAGTTGTGAAAAGTTCATTTGCACATTCATGCATCCTTTCTTCCTTTTTATATAAACGCTTGTAATGGCATAGTATGTATCTCGGAGGGACAAAGATCAGTATATTTGTCTATCATTTGGAAAATGTGTGTTTGTCCACCTAGATAAAATCCTAAACATTGGAAAATAAGAAGCAGGTTTTTTGCCAGTTGAGCAGAATAGGAGAACGAGAGTGATTTTAGTTAAGTGGGGGGAAAGAATGAAAACAAATGAGTATAACAGTAAAGTTTGGGATCAAAAGGTTGAAGATCAAGTCGTTTATACAAAGCCAGTCACTCAAGAAATGATCAGAGAAAGTAAGGAAGGAAATTGGCGTATTACTGTTACGACGGAGAAAGCTGTTCCACGTCATTGGTTTCCAGCTGATCTGAAGGGCTTGCGCATTCTCTGCTTAGCATCTGGTGGGGGTCAACAAGGTCCTATTCTTGCAGCAGCAGGGGCGGAAGTGACTGTTGTTGATCTTTCTGAGAAACAGCTAGAACAGGACAGATTTGTAGCTGAAAGGGATAACTTGCAGTTAACTGTTGTTAAAGGAGACATGACGGATTTATCCTTTTTAGAAAATGAGTCATTTGATGTGATTGTGCATCCTGTTTCAAATGTATTTGTTGAAAATGTATTACCTGTCTGGAAGGAGGCGGCAAGAGTACTGAAGGAAGGGGGCACACTTATTTCAGGATTTACGAATCCACTATTGTATCTTTTTGATGATGAGCAAGAGGAGAAAGGAATTCTCGATGTGAAGAATAGCATCCCATACTCTCCTCTTGAAATGTTAACGAAAGACGAACTTCAGAAATACAAAGAGAGTAACTTGGCCCTAGAGTTCGGACATACGCTGGAAGATCAAATACAGGGACAGATTGATGCAGGATTTGTCATTAACGGTTTTTATGAAGATGATTTTGGAGGGAGTCGCCTAATCGATCAATATATTAAAACCTTTATAGCAACAAAGGCGATAAAAAATACAGGTTGAACTAGTCACTTATTCATAAAGGAGATACTGAAAATGGAATATAGCGGTTCGCGGGTTTATGATGATCACGATTTTTTTGAGAACTATATGGCTAGACGACATAGGGAAGAAAGCCCGAATAAAGTCATCGAGTATCCTGCTCTTATGACATTACTAGGCGATGTTCGGGAGAAGACCATTCTTGATCTTGGTTGTGGAGATGCTTCGCTCGGAGAAGAATTACTAAAGCAGCAGTGCGAGCGATATGTCGGGATTGATGGTTCACAAAACATGTGTCACCAAGCAGAATTGAAGTTAAAGGGAACGAAGGGGAGCGTTGTCCAGTCAAATCTAGAGTCGTATGCTTATCCATTAGAGACTTTCGATTGTGTCGTTTCACAATTAGTTCTTCATTACATAGAAGACCTTGATCACATTGTTAAGAAAGTATACGAGACGTTAAAGCCTGGTGGAGAATTTGTATTTAGCGTATTGCATCCGGTTATGACAGCTTCTTTCAAAAGTATGACAGGTAAAAGAACCGATTGGATTGTAGATGATTATTTCCAGACGGGGAGAAGAATAGAGCCCTGGATTGGAGAGAGCGTTGTGAAATATCATCGCACGATTGAGGAGTACTTCTTACTTCTGCAGCGAGCTGGTTTTACGATTCAAGGTCTTAGAGAGGGAACGCCGCAACGAGAAAACTTTCAACATCAGGATGAGTATGAACGAAGACAGCGCATTCCGCTATTTCTTCTACTTTCTTGTATAAAATAATAATTGACAGTGATAGAATATTAGATTATGATCATTTCAAATAATAAAAATTTCATACTGCAACTCCTAAAGGGGAGTAGCTTTTACAGCAAAGTCGTCATTCCAGAGCTTCACTGCTCTCGGCTTTGTTGGCAACATTCGTGTTGTTAGCAAGACCTTTACTTTTACGGTAGAGGTCTTTATTTGCATCAAAAACCTTTGCCAATTAGGCAAAGGTTTTTTTTGTGAAGAACAAAGCAGTATGGATGAAAAAAGGGGGATGTATAGATGGATGCTTCAATGTTACTAGAATATGGATGGGTTTTGCTGCTTCTGATTGCTCTTGAAGGGCTGCTTGCGGCAGATAATGCACTTGTCTTAGCGATTATAGTGAAGCATTTACCAGATGAGGAACGTCAAAAGGCTCTATTTTATGGTCTTGCCGGTGCATTTGTTTTTCGATTTGCTTCATTATTTGCTATTTCTTTTCTAGTCAACGTATGGCAAGTTCAGGCGATCGGTGCGTTCTACCTCTTGTTTATTGCGATCAATCATATCGTTCGAAAACAGATGATTCACAAAGGTAAGGAAGCACCAAAGAAACAGAATAAGAAAAAGGCAGGCTTCTGGGGGACTGTTTTTAAGGTAGAGCTAGCGGATATCGCTTTTGCCGTAGATTCCATTTTAGCAGCCGTTGCATTAGCCGTCACATTGCCGAATACACCTCTACCGCAAATTGGTGGTATAGATGGTGGGAAATTCCTTGTTATTTTCGCTGGTGGATTAATTGGATTAGTCATAATGCGATTTGCAGCAAATTATTTCGTGAAGCTATTAAAAGCAAGGCCAGGTTTAGAGGTTGCTGCGTTTATGATTGTAGGATGGGTTGGAATTAAACTATCAGTATATACACTCTCGCATCCTGATTTAGGGGTGCTCCCTGAAGCATTTGCTAAGTCTCCAGGATGGAAAATAACGTTTTATACGGTGTTACTTTTGATTGCAGCCGGTGGCTGGTTTCTATCGAATTCGAAAAAAACTGAAGCATTAAAGGGAGAAACACTGTAAAAACATGCATCTCAATCTTTTTCCCATTGTGAGAAAGGGATCTGGTAAACTATAAAGGTAAAAAATGGTTTTGCGCTTTGTTGATTTTTGATTAGAAGGGAGAGTGTTCAAAATAATAAGAGTTGATGTGGTATATACGCTACTTTATAACGAAAAAGAGGATCAAGTGTTAATGGTTCAAAATATCAAACATAATAACTGGTCATTACCAGGTGGGTCGGTGGAAGATGGAGAGACCCTTGCACAAGCTGCTATTCGCGAAATGAGAGAAGAAACAGGATTAACCGTAGAAGTAGAAAATTTATTGAGTGTTAATGAAGCGTTTATGACGAATTACCATGTCCACTTCTTTACATTTAAAGGAAAAATATCGCGTGGACATTTATCTATTCAAGATACGGAAACAATAGCGGACGTCAAGTGGATGAACAGAAAAGAAGCAGACAAATGGATGCCTTATCATCAAGGGGGAATTGAGAGCTTACTTCATACTTCAATTCCTTACGTCTTACAGGGATAATGTCAAGTAGCCTTAAGATCCTTGGGGGATCTTAAGGCTATATTTATAACAGTTTTAAAATTGGAAGGGAATACGCTCCTCCGTTCCTTGATCTAATATTTTTACGACAATTTCGTTGTTTTCAACTTCCTTATCCCCAACGAGAATCACTTTTTCTATTCCTCTTTTACTTGCGCGTTCGATCGATTTACCAATCCGTTTCTCACTCATATCCACCTCGATCCGACATCCTAATTTCCTATAAGCGGACGCCACGATCAAGGCTTCACGTTTGGCACTAATAGGGATAATGACATATTCAGGCTTTTCATTTGTCACAAGTGAAGTACCACTCTGTTTCAATGCGGTTAATATTACATCTAGGCCGAATGAAATCCCAACTGTTGAAAAAGGCTCTTCACTACCGAGTAAACCTCCGATCGCACTATCGTAGCGACCACCGCTTCCAATGCTGGATGTAATGGATTGGTTACTTAAGAAAATCTCATAAATCGTCCCTGTATAAATATCGAGCCCTCTTGCAAGGAAAGGATTGAACTGACATTTTTGAACGAGGTTAAGTCCATCCAAGTAAGAAGTGAGTTCTTTAAGTTCATTTAACCCCTCACGTACAGTTGAATTCACAGAGGCGAACTGTTCAAAATAGGAGAGGTCTTGATTGATCCACTCTTTTGCATAGCGCTCAACGTTATTAATGGCTTTAGAGGAGATATCTTTTTGGAAGAGCTCTTGCTTAACGCCTTCCATCCCAATTTTCTCGAGCTTATCCATCGTGAGAATCACATCATTTAAGCGAGGTGTAGGAATAGAGATCGACTCTAGCATACCTGCAAGCAGTTTACGGTTGTTATACTGAATCGTCACATCAAGTTCGAGTTGATTGAAAAGATCGAGAGCCATCTCCATTAATTCTGCTTCGGCCATTTGTGAACTCACGCCGGTTATATCCACATCGCACTGAGTGAATTCTCTAAACCGCCCGGGTTTAACGGGTCCATCTCGAAACACCTTTCCGATTTCATAACGCTTGAAGGGCATAGGTAAAGCTGGATTCATCGCAACAACTTTGGCGAATGGGATAGTTAAATCGTATCGAAGGGCGAGATCTCTCTCTCCACGATCAGAGAGGGAGTACATTTCTTCTAAAATTTCATCGCCACCCGCATACTTTGAAGCCATCAATTTCCGATCGTTAAGGATCGGTGTTTCAAGTGGAGAACAGTTGTATTGAACAAATGTGTCTTCTATTGTTCTTCTTACTTTGCGCCGTATGATTTCATCTTCAGGTAAATAATCCATCGTTCCTTTGACATTCTGACCTTTCAGCTTTTTCATAGTCCTCATCCTTTCGTTTTTGAATACAAAAAACCGCATGAACTGGAGAAATGTTCTTCTCAATTCATACGGTTACGAGTAATAGCCTTCCTATTCGCGATCATTTTGCAATCGGATAGCAAGGCTAGCTGTGATGATGAAGTTGTACGATGAATAATTGTCTCATATCGCTCACCTCTTATTTCAAAATATGGTAGCACATGAAAACTATTTCGGCAATATTTCTTTTTTTTTGAAGATTTGATAGGATAATATTTCCTATAGAAAGGTGGGGAATTGTTTGAGAAGTCTTACGGAAGAGGAAGTCATATCGCATATTCCTGAACTATCGAATGTTACATTAAGAAAGATTACTAAGGGGTATTCTTTTGATTTGAAATACGTAACAAAGTGGAATGGAAAGGACGTATTGCTTCGATTATATGAGGTGGATTTACGTGAGCGGGTTCAAGAGAAGGTTGAGAAGATGAAGGCTTTTAAGAAACTTGGAGTCCGCTGTCAGGAAGTATATGCGTTCGGTGAAGTTCCTGAAGAGAACTTCTGCTATACGATTTGTTCTTTTCTTGAAGGGCAAGATGGCGAAGCTGCTTTAGCGAAATTAACAACGGAGGAACAGTATGCTGCTGGTTACGAAGCAGGATTAGATCTCGATTATATGCACCAACTTCGAATTGAAGCGTCAATGCCTGAACATATGGCCTTTATTCAAGGGAAATTTGAGAAAGCGGTAGAACGGTATTCTAGACTTGATATACCAATCCCATTTGGTAGAAAGATCATTGACTATGTAAGAAACAATATCCACCTTATCGGTGAAAGCAGGCTCGTCTTTGCTCATCATGACTTTCATGCAGGGAATTTGATTATCCATAAGAATAAATATGCTGGGGTGATTGATTTTAATCGATGCGGTGTAAATACGGCCTATTCGGAGTTTGATAAGCTAGAATTATTCTCAAGTCGTTTAAGTATTCCTTTCTCAAATGGGGTTATTCATGGTTACTTCAAAGGTCATGTTCCTGAACTGTTTTGGAAAATCCGGTCGGTTCATATGGCTCAGCTTCTGATCTACCATATGAATTGGGCAACGGATTACTTTCCAGAAGATCTTCCTCAAGCGAAAGAGGCCATTCAGTATGTATGGGAGATGTATGAAGGCTTTGAGCGGACAATTCCGAAATGGTATGAAGAAAGCCAGGCCTAGGGCCTGACTTTCTTCAGTTACATCGCTTCTTTTATACCTTTCTTTACTAACCACCAGTTTGCAGGATAGCTTGTCGCAAATCCAAGAATCATCGCAATTTGCATCATAAACCAGTAGACAGCTGAGTCGGGTTTTGGTGGCTCGGTAAATAAAACAAAATGAACGATCGCCATCCAACCAAACATGCCAACTTCAAAAGCGATCAAAGAAAGCGTATCGGCTTTCGCAGCTTCTTTAATCGCATTCCACGCACCATTCTCTTTGTTCATCGGGTAAATGGCATAGAATTGAAATAGAATACCAAACCCGTATGCAAGAATGAACTCGACAAGATAATGAGTATAGAGAATGGAACCAAGCAGCGCAAAACTTGTTAAGGCAACGATCGGCACGCCTACCGCATCACCAAGTGTACAACCGGCAGAGCAATGGCTTGTGGACATAAACACCTTGGCAGAGTTTCCGCGATTGTCTTCATAATCCAAATTCCTCGCTTTCAAACGCCCCCATTTAAAATAGGCCAAGATAGCGAAAGGTCCAAGAAACCATCCATTTATTGGCCAGACTACATTCATGATTTTCATCATTTGAGGATGACGAATGATGTCAATGAGAATGACGATGGAAGAAAGAAGTCCAATTGATAGTGCAAGAATGGATATAAGCTGTAAAGTAGTCAAATCATCTCACCTCGAAAATAAGTATGTACATATCCGTTACCCTCTGGGGGTATACGGTAAACGGATAACTCCAATGATCCATGATCATAAAAAGACTCGCACTTTTTGAAAGAGAGCGAGTTCAATGGGGTATTCGTGTTCGATTTTAGCTACAACATTCCCATTATAGAGTTTATAAATTTTTCTAGTAAATAGGCACTTTTTAGTAATTATTTGAAACAATAAGACGCCGTGAATCGTAGAATAATGAGAGAGTTTAATGGAGGAGGGGACAAATTGACGTTAATCGGTTGGATTTTCTGGGGTTTGATCGCTTCGATTCTAATGATTGGTTATATCATCCAAAAAAAATATGGAATGAAAGCACCTGAAGAAACAAATCATCAGGTTTCTAGTTCAGAACACGTTAAAAGTCAAACGAGCCCCTAAATGCATAATGGAAGCTAAAGGATGAGTAGAATGCAGGAATGGTTTGGAGCAGCTGCTGTATGTATCAATGACCAGGGAGATTTACTAATGATTCGTAATGAAAGTGACGAATGGGCCGTTCCTTCTGGTGAGATCGAGAAAGGAGAGACGCCTGAGATGTGCTGTGTTCGTGAAGTGATGGAAGAGACGGGGTATCAAGTAGCCATTGAGAAACCTTTGTTCGTTAAAGATCAGGATGTGAATGGAATGAATGTGACGACCTATTATTACGAAGTAAATGTGGTAGACGGCATGCTTTCTCTTGACGATTCTGAAGAAGATGTGAAAGAAATTGAATGGAAAACGATTGATGAAGTAGAGGGGATTTCACATGCCTATCCTGAGGACGCAGCATATTTAACGAATTATTTATACGAAAAGACTCCTTAAGCTAAGGAGTCTTTTCTATGTTTCGTTCATTATTTGACAACAAGTACAGGGCAGTTTGCCTTTTGAATCACTTGATGACTTACACTGCCGATCACCATTTCTTGAAGAACATTAAGTCCTCTTGTGCCCATGACAACAAGATCACTTTTCGTTTCATTTGCATGATCAATAAGAGTAGTGGAAGGAGATCCATGTAGAATAGTCACGTCATAAGAAACGTTAGCTTCTTCAGCAATTGCTTCTGTGGAGCTTAGTTTCTCTCTTCTCTCCATATCAAGACCGGAGGAATCAGCATGACGTAACGCATCGTGCTTAGATGTTTCACCATCAATGACATATACGATTTCAACATGTCCACCTGTTAGGTTGGCTAATTCAAAAGCCTTTTCAGCTGCTTTTACTGAATCTGTGGATCCATCCGATGCAAGTAAAATCTGTTGATACATTATTACAAAACCTCCAGAGTAATTGACTTGTTACTAGGTTCTATAAGTCCTTACCCTGTATAGAAGTGTGTCAATCAAGCATAAAAGACGAATTGATTGTCAGAGAAGGCAGTCATAAAGGATAATGGTTGAAGATTTAAAAAGGATGTGGACGCGGTGAAACGGATGATCACGATGGTGACCATTTTGCTTGTTATGGATCTTGTAACAAAGCGATGGATTGACTCGATTTTAAACTTGAATGAACAAATTGACATAATCAATGGATTTTTAACCTTTCAGCTTTATTACAATACCGGAGCTACAAGAGGATTGTTAGAAGGATACACAGGTTTATTGATTTTTCTACAAGCGAGTATCGTGCTTCTCCTTATTTATGGATACATACGTGCCACCCCAAAACGCTTTGCTGTGCAGCTAGCTTTTGGCTTACTCATTAGTGGTGGACTTGGGAACTTAATTGATCGTATTCAATATGGTTATGTGATTGATTTTATGAAAGTGAGCTGGAGCGAAGGGATTTTTAATCTTGCTGATACTGAGATCAGATATGGCTTTATTTTAATCCTCGTTCTTTATTTTATGAAAAAATTTACGATTCAAGGATTTGATGATCAGGAGAAATAGCCAAACAAAAGCGAGAGAGGATAAGCCTCTCTCGCTTTTTGTTTCACTTACTCTAAAGGGACAATTTATTATTTTGCTTCTTGAAGAATTTGCTCAAGTTGAAAAGCTCGAACTTTTCTAGGGAGAAAGCTTCTAATTTCGTCCTCGTGGAAGCCTACTTGAAGTCGTTTAGTATCAAGTAAAATCGGGCGTTTTAAAATGCCGGGATTTTCTTTAATCAAGCTGTATAGTTCCTGAAGTGTAAGCTCATCAACCTCTTTATCAAGCGCATCAAAGGCTTTTGAACGCTTCGAGATGATTTCTTCGGTTCCTTTTTCAGTCATACGAATTATAGCTTTAATCTCATCTTCTGTGAGCGGCTTTGCGAACATGTTGCGCTGTTCATAAGGAAGGTTGTGCTCTTCCAGCCACGCTTTTGCCTTTCTGCACGAAGTACAGCTTGGTGATGTGTAAAGTGTAATCATATGTTTGACCTCCAAATGGATTTTACATGGTTCATCTCCATGTTAAGTATACTAAAAAAAGTCGTTGCCTGACTGTAAGTTATGTTACACATTTTCGACGATTATCTATGTGTTAAATTCCTCTTGGTCAAAGTTATTCGATCTAAATAGTGGGAATTTCTTCTAAATGATTAATAATAATAGCCAGCTTTTACTAAGGTATACCCGCTAACGAGAGCAGGCAAACTACGTAAGAAGTTAAGTTTTATTGGAGGATGCTCATGGATGATAAAAAGAAGTGGGATTTGATATCACTTGCTTCAATTCCACTTGTGATGACGCTAGGGAACTCAATGCTCATTCCAGTATTGCCTATAATTGAAAAGAAGCTCAGCATCACATCCTTTAAGGTTTCGATGATCATTACGGTTTATTCTATTGCAGCCATTTTATTAATTCCAATTGCCGGTTATTTGTCCGATCGATACGGAAGAAAAAAAGTGATCATCCCAAGTTTGTTTATCGCTGGGATAGGAGGGCTTGTCACAGGCTGGGCATCATGGTCTCTAGAAAATCCATACGTCATGATTCTTATAGGAAGGGTACTTCAAGGGATCGGATCTTCTGGAGCAGCCCCTGTTGTTCTTCCTCTCGTAGGAGATTTATTCAAAAATGATAAAGATGTAAGTGCGGGATTAGGCTTAATTGAAACTTCAAATACAGTTGGGAAGGTGCTGAGTCCCATTCTTGGAGCTCTTCTGGCATCCTTTCTCTGGTACTTACCTTTCTTGTCCATACCTGTTTTCTCACTTATTTCAATATTACTTGTCATATTCCTTGTTAAGTCACCAGAAAAAAAAGAGGAACCACAAACTTTTTCCTGTTTTTTGTCGTGCTTAAAAAACATTTTTCGAAAAGATGGAAAGTGGCTAACGGCGATTTTTGCAATTGGCGGCGTGATTATGTTTGTTCTTTTTGGCATTCTCTTCTATCTTGCCGGGTTTTTGGAAAATGAATTTCAAATTGTAGGTGTAAAAAAAGGAGGGGTTATTGCTATTCCGCTTGTTGCTCTTTCATTAACTTCCTATGTGACGGGAAAACGTATTGGTGAGAATAAGAAAACGATGAAATGGTGTATTTTCATTGGTTTATTCATTCTGGCAGCATCGACATTAACCGTCTCATTTACGGAACGACTCTGGTTGATGTTACTGATTTTATTTGTGGGTGGAGTTGGGATTGGAATGTCTCTACCTTGTCTTGATGCCCTTATCACAGAAGGTGTAAAAAAAGAAGAACGTGGAACAATTACATCTCTTTATAGCTCGACTCGCTTTCTTGGCGTAGCGGCAGGTCCACCGATATATGCATTGCTTATGAAGCAGTCTCATGAAGTTGTTTTCTATGCTTCAGCAGGTGTAACAGCAATTGCAATCCTTCTTTGCTTTGTTTCCATTAAGCCTGAAACCAACACAGATGTTTAGAGTGGTGAGATATAGGGTAAATATATAACCCCCACGAAAAACGAAAAGTAAGGAATAAATGGAAAAATAGAAAGAGGGAATGAATAATGTCATTAGAATTAATTCTACAGTTCTTAATGTTAAGTATAGGCTTTATAGCGGTAGCAGCACTATTTCTCAACGTTGATAAAAAGCGTACACAAAAGCGTTTAGAATTAGAGCTTGCTGAATATGAACAATCGCATCAAGTATCAAAATACGAGAAGAACAAATAAGATGGAGACTCTGAAACGAGTTTTCATCTTTTTTTGTATCTTGCTTAATGGAAAGGTAGAAAGATTCCTGATGTTTGACCTCTTAGAAGTTTGATAATTACGGATAGTGGTATGAGAAGGTTAGTTAACCAATTTAGCAACGGTACAATAGAATGCAAAGGAGATTATTCGTTATGACACTTCAAACAGATCACTATTTTGCTAAAAATTACGAACAGTCACGTGAGACATTTCGCAGTCACCTTGAGAAAATCCAAAAGAAATGGCCTTCCGCGACCTTATCAACAAAGTCAATTGGGAAAGAAGAAGATAATACAATCGATATGATTTACTCTGAAGCCCTTACATCAAACGATCGTGTTTTATTCTTCACTTCAGGCGAGCACGGGATAGAAGGCTATGCTGGAGCAGCGGTTATCCATATGTTTGTAGAAGAATATCTTGATCAAATCGATCCTTCAACGACAGGGATTTGCCTGATTCATGCCCTTAATCCGTGGGGTATGCGGCATTTTCGACGGGTTACAGAAAATAATGTTGATCTAAACAGAAATTACTTTTATGACGAAAATTCAATTCGTAGAGACGTGAATAAAAATTATGCTAAGGAAAGCGACTTATTTCTTCCAAATGGTAAAATCACTGATTTGCAAGCAGAGAAGCACAAGCTATATGCACAGTTGATTAAAGGGCTAGCAAAGGAAGGATACGCAGGATTAAAAAAAGCAAAGGGAATGGGCCAATTTGAATTTGAGCGCGGTGTCTATTACGGAGGTTCAATAGCTGAAGAATCAGCTCTTTTCTTAAAGGATATACAAGAAATGTTGTTAGGAACTTATCCTGGTGTTGTCCACATGGATTGGCATACAGCTCTTGGACCAACAAATGAAATAACAATGGTGATCTCAGAGAATGATGGAAGAGACGTGAAGGAGTTACAAGAAGCGTACAATCTTAACAACGTCGAAAAGTATACTCCTGAAAAAGTTAAAGGGGATTCTACGAATCATTTCTACAAATTAAAAGAAGAAGCTTACCCAGAAACATATCTTCTATCGGCTTTGTTTGAGTTCGGAACGTTTGGAACAGACAAACAGGCTGAAATTCGCGAATTTATGACGATTATTTTGGAAAATCATTTGTATTTTGAAGGGGCAGAATCAGTTGATGATATTCAATGGATTCTAGGAGAATTCGAAGCGATGTTTTACCCGGATGATTCCGAATGGAGAGAATCAGTTGTCAATGAGGCACGCCATGGAATAGAGGGAGTTTTAAAGAAAGAAGAAATTCTAAGTTAGAAATAAAAGGAGGGAGCGAATGATTCGCTCCCTCCTTTTTGTTATTACCCAATTGAACTTCGCACTTCATTCACTTGACCATCAATTGAAAGAGGCCGGTCTTCTCTTTGTTCAATCTTAATATTTGTGATAACACGATCTGTACCTTTTCCTAGAGCACTTGTATGAATGTCTCTTGCTAATTCAAAGAGTTCATCGACGTTTCCTTCAAAGACAGTAGAGGTTGGTCCAATATGGTAAGTGAATCCTTCTTTCTCAGCTAACTTTACAGCTTCTGTTACAAAATGATTCATGCTCGTTTGACTTGTTCCTACAGGTGTAACACTGATTTCTAATAGTGCCATACTTAATCTTCTCCTTCTCTTGTAGTCATAGTAGTCTATTGACGGATTTTCTCTAATCCAAACGTTAATAGAAGGATACGATGTAAAAGAATTAATGAAACTTCCTTTATTTTCAAAAAAACGAAACGAAAGAGACACCTCATTCGTATAAATAGAAAAGAGCTCGGGAGGAATGCTGCATGATGAACTTTTTTCTTATGTTGGTAGCTTTTGTTGCCTCTTTAACTGGATTCAATTGGTTAATGGGCTATCGGAAAAATTATATCCAGATTGATCTAGATGAACGCTATATTGACTACAATGAATACGTAAGGGCACTTAAGAATGAGTTGAGTGGGCAAGGAAAAGAGGTCGAGTATTTAGGGAATCGTAAATTCAAGATCGATGGAAAGAGATATGTGTTTATTGAACGCAATGTCACCATGGGGGGAGTTCCACTTCAGCGCACTATCTTAAAGCCGGTTCTTAAATCATAACAAGCACCTCAATTGCTATAATAAGTTGAAGCTACTATGCTTATCCTATTCTTAAATAAGCATTGGAGGTAGTAAACTTATGGAACAAATTGCGGTTACGGCGATTTTAAAGCCTAAAACAGGTGAAGAAGAGAATGTCTTAAGTGTCCTTCAAGAAGTTCGGAGAGATTCAAGGAATGAAGAAGGGAATATTCAATATGACGTTCATCAATCTATAGAAGATACAACGTTTGTGATCTATGAAGTGTGGGAAAATCAACAGGCGATTGAAACGCACATTAGCTCAGAGCATTATGAGAAGTATCGCAAGGATATCGGTGACCTTATTAATAGCCGAGAAGTTTATAAAATGAAGAAACTTTAAAGTATCCTCCTTTTCATTTCCGCGGAAATAACTGAGATATCGCGTATATAGTTGGTTTTTCGTAGGAATAATGACGAAAATCGCTGAATGAGCCATAATAATAGCATTAGAAAAGCACCTCGGATCCCGAATCCGAGGTGCTTTTCTAATAAATTAACGTCCTTCTTTTGCAAAACGTGCGATACGTTCTTCAATTTCATCACGTACTCGCTGGAAGAAAGCCCATTTCTCTTCTTCTGTGCCTTCTGCTTTAGCTGGGTCATCAAATCCCCAATGTTCACGCTTTACATGCGCTGGTGTTCTCGGGCATTTATCATTCGCATCACCACAAAGCGTAACTACAAGATCCGCATTGTTTAGAAGATCCATATCAATCATGTCGGATGTTTGTGATGAAATGTCGATCCCTGACTCTTTCATTGCTTTAACAGCATTAGGGTTGAGACCATGGGCTTCAATCCCCGCAGAATAAACATCGTATTCATCACCTAAGTGTTTTTTACCGAATCCTTCAGCCATTTGGCTTCTGCATGAATTACCTGTACATAAGAAATAAATTGATTTTTTGTTAGACATATATTGTTCTCCTTTTTAAATTAATATTTAGATGATTAGTAGCCAGAAATAAAGGCCTAGTAACGTAATGAGTAGAGTTGGTACTGTTAAAATAACACCAATTTTAAAGTAGTATCCCCACGATATTTTGACACCCTTTTGGGAGAGAACGTGAAGCCATAATAGTGTTGCAAGTGACCCAATTGGCGTAATCTTTGGACCTAAATCAGATCCAATAATATTCGCGTAAATAAGGGCTTCGCGCATTGTACCGGTCGTTGATGTTGCTTCAATCGCTAGTGCATCAATCATAACAGTTGGCATGTTATTCATAATTGAGGATAGGATTGCAGCGATGAAGCCCATCGAGACGGTTCCTACGAGCAAACCTTGATCTGCTACTGATTGGATGACATTTGCAAGAATATCTGTTAGTCCCTGGTTACGAAGGCCATAAACGACCACATACATTCCTATTGAGAAGAAAACAATCGCCCATGGGGCCCCTTTGATGACGTTCATCGTTTCAACCGCTTTACTGCGTCTACCCATTAGTAGAAAGAAGATCGCGACGATTCCTGCGATAATCGATACGGGAACTCCGATAAATTCACTGGCGAAATAACCGACAAGGAGAATCGCAAGGACAAACCAGGAGAGCCTAAACATTCTGCTGTCTTTAATCGCTTCATGTGGAACGCGAAGCTGGTTAACATCATAATTTCCAGGAATATCTTTTCGGAAGAACAGATAAAGGACAAGTATACTTGCGCCTAAGGAAAATAAGTTCGGAACAATCATACGTGATGCGTACTCAACAAATCCGATATCAAAGAAGTCAGCGGAAACGATATTCACAAGGTTACTCACAACAAGTGGAAGTGAGGTTGTATCGGCAATAAATCCACTTGCCATAATGAATGGGAAAATCATCTTTTCCTTAAAGTTTAAGTTACGTACCATCGCAAGAACAATTGGCGTGAGAATAAGGGCAGCTCCGTCATTTGCAAATAAAGCGGCAACGACAGCTCCGAGTAACGAGACGTAAATGAACATGCGAAGTCCGTTTCCTTTGGCGATTCGTGCCATGTGAAGCGCCGCCCATTCAAAGAATCCAATCTCATCAAGAATAAGAGAGATTAGAATGATGGCAATAAAAGCAAAGGTAGCATTCCATACAATCCCTGTTACGGTGATAACATCTTGAAAATCTACAACACCGACTAATAAAGCAAGCAATGCGCCTCCACAAGCAGACCAGCCAATACCCAGGTTCTTAGGTTGCCAAATAACGAGTACTAAAGTAAGGATGAAAATAAGAATAGCGAGTGTGACTGTCAATCTAATACCTCCATTAATCGCAACATATGCGTAGTCCTTTTTGTTCTAGCTCATACAGTTTATCCTTTTGTTCAGGAATGAAGGTTAAAATACTCTGAATCACTATAAAGGCTTCATGATCTGCATTTAATGAATAGAATACCCACTGGCCCTTTTTGCGTTCTTTCACTAAACCAGAGTCTCTCAATTTTCTTAGGTGCTGACTGATAGAAGGTTGGCTCATTTGCAATACTTCTACAAACTCACAGACGCAGCATTCACCATCTTTTAAAAGGCCAACTATCGTTAAGCGCGTTTTATCACCAAGTAATTTAAGGACAGAAGCAGCCTGATCGATTTCAATCATTGTGTTCTCCATTTCTTCACCTCCACAAATCATTATATAAGCATATACTTATATAATCAAGCGCATTTAAAAAAGTTACGAAGTTTAGAAAACGGAGGAAGAGCTTGTGGTAATCGTTGCTTCCAAATCCTTGTTCGATTAGCATTCTTTATCATAGCCAACTGTCTTGTGTTGAACGATAAGGTTAGAAAAGTCTCCATAAAACTAAACGAATGCCCATCCATTCAAAAGGAAGCTGCATAGTATGAAGTAATCCAAGATGGAAAGGAGGTCATACTCCATGGGATACGGTTACGGCAGTGGGTTTGCTCTAATTGTAGTGCTGTTTATTCTCCTTATCATCGTAGGTGCAGCTTTTGTTGGAGGAGGCTACTAATTCTCGGAACATAAGCTGTATTCAACAGGGAATTTCTGTTGAAGAAGCACGGGTTGAATAATAAATGCGCAAGAAGGCTGATTAACTTTAAATCAGCCTTTTCTTGTATAGAAAGATTGAACAAGCTCATTTAATCAGTTGTCTTTTTCGGGAGAATGGATTTTGGGTATAGCTTGTTACCTAGTGAACCGTAGGTCTCACTCGTTCTCGGATCAATTAAATTTGTCTGTTCATGATAAACACGAGGCGTATGCCAGAGAGTGATGAGGGCTCTTGTCATTGGCATCTCGTGGTATCGATCTGGCCACATTGTTTTAATCTTCTCTTTCACAAGTGGATAATATTTCGGATTCATCCCAGGAAACAGATGATGTTCTGTGTGATACGAGAAGTTGAAATGAAGAATGTCCACTATTTTTGGTACTGTAACGGTGAGACTGTTCGCAAGCGGATCATTAATAGGTGTTAATGGATTTAATCTGTGATTTGTTGAAATATATGCCATTACAATGAAGTTTGCGATAAGAAGTGGAATGAAATAAGCAAATATCCAATTTCTTATCCCGAACACGAAGATAAGGCTGATCCATGTTACCCAGGGCAAAATCATTTGTAGAAAAACGTCACGTTGCTTGTTGGGCGCAAATTCTTTTACATAAGTAAAAAACATTTTAATCGAATGGGCGGTAAATTGAACAGTTAATGAAATAAAGGCAAAGAACGAACGGATAAATAACGGGAGTCCGTAAATCCATTTGAACATTTTCATTCTCGAAATACGTTCAAGGGTCGGCCATGCATCTGGATCATTAGTATCATGCTGAGTATGTACGTGGTGATTTAGGTTGTGCCATTTTCTCCAAAGTTTTGGGCCAGTACTTAATGGCCAGAACGCAATTGCGCCTAGAATATCCCGGAGCAAGGCATTTCTTACAACGGTTCCATGTAGAATTTCATGGCCAAGAAAACCAAGTCCGGCAAAGCAAGCGCCAATAATAAATGAAAGGACAAGTGATATGAGGGTAGGTAATGGGTTGGATGCAATGATCAAGAAACAAGTCAATGTGATGACGATATATATAAATCCCCCGAAGAGTCGAACTGGAACAGGCTTAAATGCTTCAGGTGGAAGGTGTTTCTTAATCCGAGCAGCATACCAGCTGAATGAGTGTAGATCGTTCATCATGATCTCCTTTCGAAAAGCGAGAATGCTTTAGAGTAAATGTTATTTAAGTGAAGAAATAAGCATATAAGTCAATCATGTACCTGATTCAGAAGAAATATTCAAATGAAAATCAGGAAATGTATTGATTTCAAATAAGGGTCACGGTAGAATAAGAAAAAATAACCAGGCAATGAAGAAGAAGAGTAGTCTCGAGCCGTACTTTAGAGAGCTGGTGGTAGGTGGAAACCAGTGTGCGCAACAGATGAATGGGCTTCTGAGCTACCGAACTGAACAGTAAAGTAGGATTCGGCGGAACGTCTTACCGATACAAGAGACACCTTATTGAAATAGGTTTCATTCTGTAAGGGTAAGCGCGTTTACGCTTGTAAACGAACAAAGGTGGCACCACGGGTCTCTCGTCCTTTTTAGAGGATGAGAGGCTTTTTGTGTTGTCTAAAATGATGGAGGGCCATATGAAAAAGACGATCTTAACAGGTATTAAGCCGACTGGAAGAGTTCATTTAGGAAATTACATTGGAGCGATTAAACCAGCTTTAAAACAAGCGAAGAATGAGGACCTTGACCCTGTTTATTTTGTCGCAGATTACCACGGATTGACGAAAATACGAAATCAGCAGCAGATGGAAGAATTATCGTATGGGATTGCAGCTACGTGGCTTGCACTCGGACTTGATCCAACAAAGGTGATTCTTTATCGTCAATCGGATGTACCAGAAATCTTTGAATTATCGTGGATTTTGGCTTGTTTTAGCCCTAAAGGATTAATGAATCGGGCGCATGCCTACAAAGCAATTGTGGAGAAAAATCGTGAGGGAAATCGAGAGGAGGATGAAGGGGTGAATATGGGGGTATTCACTTATCCCATTTTAATGGCGTCTGATATTCTTATGTTTCAAACCGATTTCGTCCCTGTAGGGAAGGACCAGATTCAGCATGTGGAAATCGCAAGGGATATAGCCGCTGCTTTTAATTTTCAATTTGGAGAAACGTTCACGTTGCCAGACTATATTGTCGATAAAAACACGTCCGTACTTCCTGGACTTGACGGAAGAAAAATGAGTAAAAGCTATCACAATACGATTCCATTGTTTGAAGAGCCGGATCAGCTTAAAAAGTTAATTAATCGCATTACAACGGATTCATCTGACCCATCAGAACCAAAGGATCCGGATACATCAACGGTATTTGCACTTTATAAAGAATTTGCTAGTGATGCCGAAACGATTGAAATGAGAAAAAAATTCAAAGAAGGGATCGGATGGGGGGAAGCGAAAAAAGAACTTTTTCATGTTATGGATGATTTCTTAGCTGAACCTCGAGAGAAGTACCATTACTATATGGTTCATAGAGATGAGCTTAATCAAATTCTTGAAGAGGGCGCTAGGAAAGCAAGAGCTAAAGCGGAGCCGTTTTTGAAAGATGTGAAAAGCAAGCTAGGCATTCGACGATAGTATGCTAAAAACCTTAACGTATTGTTCTCATATGCCGATAAAGGTCATATATAAATTTTTTATGATAACTTCGGAGGCAAAACACTATGATTGAAATGTCAGGAGAATATAATTGGTGGATCGTCTTACTATCGGTAGTGATCGCCGTCTTCGCTTCATATAGTGCGCTAGATCTCGCAGGTAGAGTTTCCTATTCGAAAGGGATTCGCAAGTGGGTATGGGTCATAGGTGGGGCAGGCGCAATGGGAATTGGAATATGGTCGATGCATTTTATCGGCATGCTTGCTTTTTCAATGTCGATGCCAATGACCTATGATGTTCCACTCGTTGCTCTGTCTATTTGCGCGTCCTTCATTGGATCTTTTATTGCTCTTGTCGCAGTTGGAGGAAAGGAACTAACGATTAAAAGGTTAGGTGTTGGAACGGTCTTTATGTCTGGAGCTATTATCGCTATGCATTATATAGGTATGGAAGCAATGGAGAACGTCACTATCGTTTACAATCCATGGCTACTCATTCTTTCAACCCTTATCGCAATAGGTGCTTCATTTACAGCGTTAAAATTAGCTTTTACCCTTTCTAGACCAAAAAAATATCGTCACTTAATTTTACTAAAGTTAGGCAGCGCAAGTATTATGGGAATTGCCATTGCAGGGATGCATTATGTTGGACTAGAAGCCGCGACCTTCTATATGGCCATGGCGCATCATCAACCCCTTCTAGAGGGGCTAGATACATCCGCTCTTTCCATTGCTATTGCCGTAGGTACGTTGTGCGTTCAAACGATCTTAATTTTTGGTGTTGTGACTGAACGAAAATTGATTAAACAGTCAATTGAGATGAAGGGGAATGACTATCGTTTACGGTCACTGCTGACATATAGCATTGATGCGATCCTCACTTTGACAGTAGATGGGAAAATTCGTTCGCTCAATCCTGCAGGTGAAAAACTATTTCGGGTAAAAAAAGATGAATTAAGCCATGTAAATCCAATGGATTTTTTCGAAATTGAAGAATTAGAGAGAGTGAGTCACTATTTTCTTTCGGTGCATGAAACGAGGCAGGCTGTCAGTTTCAATACAAAGGTCTTTACGTTTGACGGAGAAGTTAACGATTTAAATGTGACGTTTGTTCCCATTTATTTAAATGATCGTCTTGATCGAATCTACGCCATTACAAAAGATATAACGAAGCAAAGAAAAGCAGAGCAAAAAACACATCAGATGGCATATTTTGATGCCTTAACGTCATTACCAAATCGTCGTTCATTTGTTGAATACCTAGAGAACTGCCTTAGGAAAGTAGATGGACCAGCAGATCTAGCTGTTATGATGCTGGATCTTGATCGTTTTAAAGTTATTAATGATGCTCTTGGTCATAATGCAGGTGATCTTTTTCTTTGTGCAGTATCCGAGCGTCTGCAAAAATGCGTGGACCCATATGGTTTTCTCGCGCGCCTTGGAGGGGATGAATTCGTAATTGTACTCGATGGATTTAAACATATCTATCCTGATGAGCTTGCAAATCAGATTATTGAAGCATTTGAAAAGCCGTTTCAGGTTAGCTCTCACGAACTGTCCACTTCGGCAAGTATCGGCATAGCAGCTTCACCTGGGGACGGCACAAACGTTGAATCATTGATGAAGCATGCCGATATTGCGATGTATTCCGCAAAAGGCCGGAATCGCAAGAAATACCAATTCTATTCAACATCCATGGGACAAAAAAGTGAATTGAGATTAATAGAAGAAAGTTCGCTTCGAACAGGTCTGATCAACAAGGAATTCATTTTACATTATCAACCCCAGGTGAAATGTACGGATGGTTCACTTTCAGGTGTCGAAGCTCTCGTTCGCTGGAAATCTGGAAATGGAGAACTACGATTTCCGGGCGAATTCATCTCACTGGCGGAAGAGACGGGACTTATCGTCGAACTTGGTCGTCAAGTGCTTGATATGGCTTGTGAACAGGCGAAGAAATGGTGTGAGAGCGGTTATCCGCTTCGTGTTTCAGTTAATCTTTCTGCCAAGCAATTTCAAAGTGATGAACTAATTACCACGATTAAAGAAACGCTACACAAGTATTCTCTCGATCCAGCGTTGTTAGAGCTTGAAGTAACAGAGAGTATGACAATGGAAAACTCCACGCGCTCGTCGTGGATGATCACATCCCTTCGCGACCTTGGAGTGAGTATCTCAATAGATGATTTTGGCACAGGTCATAGTTCGTTAAGCTATCTTAAAGATTTTTCGATCAATCAAGTAAAAATCGATAAGTCCTTTATTGATGAGCTAACGCAAAATGTGAAGTCTGACCAGATTACGAGTGCGATTATTGCTATGAGCAAGCAATTAAAACTGCACGTCATTGCAGAAGGTGTAGAAACGATTGAACAAGCTGATTTTCTATCCGCAAAAGGCTGTGATAGTATTCAGGGCTATTACTACAGCAAGCCGGTTCCACCTCAACTAATTGAAGATACCTATTTGAACTTGGCACCATCACCAGCTTAATCGATTTAACGAACAGGAAGTTTATCAACAAGTGGATAAACTTCTTTTTATTTTAGCTTTTACTGTGGATTCTCGATTTTTGGCTCAGGCGATTGGCATGAATACTGGAGATATGGGCTTTATAATAATGAGGAGTCATCCGAAAATGTTCAGAATGTTTACAGCATGATTTTACAATGATTGAAGAAGTTTCTTATTCAAGGAAATCAACATAAAAACAAAGACTGCCAATTGGCAGTCTTTGTTTTTATGTTTTGATTAAACTATATCCGATCCAGTGCAAAGCCTGTTGAAGATTTGATTTTACAACAATTTGGTCAAAGTCACTTGAAGCTTGAACCGCTTTTATAGCGAGATCTGGCCGAATCCCTGTTACGATCATTTGGACACCGACGAGCTTAAGAGAGTCTCCTATTTTAAGAAGATTCGTCGCACTTTGGCTGTGAATCTTAACTAGACCTGATAAATCGAAAATGAGGTAATCAAGGTTGTTCTTTGCACTCTCAGCGAGAGCGCGTTCCATTAATCGCTCTGTCCGAACTTCATTAACGTCTCCGATGATCGGAAGAATGGCTACTTCGTCGGAAATGGGAACGATGGGCACAGAAAGTGATTCGATTTCCGTATTCGCTCTTTCTAATTCAAGGACATTTCCAAGAAGGTTGGCCATCGCTTTAAATAAATCAACGTGATCTTGGGTGTAGTGAAATGGTTTAAGATCAAGACCACATAAAGTACCGTAGTTATCTCCGTTTCTATAATAAATGGGCACCCCAATTAATGAGCCACCACCGAGATCTTTGGTTACTTCCATATCTTTGGTTGAATCATGAGTTGCTAAATCATCAATAATAAGGGGTTCACGACCGCCTTTCACGATGAATTGTCAGTAGGAATCTCGATATAAGGTTTCAAAACCTGACTCCAGAATAATTTCATCACGGTTGAATGAGGAAATAATGTCAACATCAGTCTTATCGTTTTTGGCTACAAAAAATGTATTTACGCCAACGAATTTACTCATAACCTCTAAGACATCTTGAGATGCATCTTCTATTGAAGTATAGGTAGGGATATTAGAATGAATCATTTCATACACCTCTTTTCTCATTCATCTAAAAAATCTTATATATCTATACTAACTTAACATGAAGCTGATAGATAGAAAAAATACTATGAAATATGATTGTAAGTTGAAAGATTACATTCGATAGAGGTGAAAGAATAGAAGATATGAAATAAATTTTCATTCATTTCACAATTTCTGGATTAGATTTTGATGATTAGGGTATCAGTAAAATTGGGACATGGAAATTGCAGAAAAAACACGACATCTAAGTAGATGGAAACAAAATGCGTATTGTCTTATTCTCCTATTAAATGGTTTTATCAATAAAGGTAAAGCGTTTAGTTTTCTAGAAGGATAGGGACTTTTACATAGTAAATATTAGTACGAGAGGTGAGTTAATGAAAAATGCTACACTAGTTTTTTGGTATAGTCTTATTGTCTGTTTGCTCGTTGTTTTATGGGGAGCTATTTGGCCGGAGCATTTACAGGAAGTAACATCTACGGCAACCACATACATATCTAGTCGATTTGGGTGGTACTATCTGCTAATTATTGTGGCTATTCTAATCTTCTGTATTTATTTGATTTTCTCTAGATTTAAAGATATTAAGCTCGGTGGAAAAGACGACAAGCCAGAATTCAGCCTGCCAACGTGGTTTGCTATGTTGTTTAGCGCTGGAATGGGAATGGGGATGGTGTTTTGGACAACTGCAGAACCAATTTCTCACGCCTTCAAAAGCAGCCCGAGTGGTGAATTAGGAACAGAAAGAGCCATTGAGGAATCTCTACAGTTTTCTTTTTTTCACTGGGGTGTACACGCATGGGCTGTCTACGCGCTCGTTGCTCTCGTGCTAGCATATTTTAAGTTTCATAAAGGATATCCTGGATTAATTAGCGCTACGCTAACCCCTTTGTTTGGAGAAAAGAGGATGCAGGGGACGCTTGGGTACA
Source organism: Pseudalkalibacillus sp. JSM 102089 (assembly GCF_041366475.1). Classification (NCBI taxonomy): domain Bacteria; kingdom Bacillati; phylum Bacillota; class Bacilli; order Caryophanales; family Fictibacillaceae; genus Pseudalkalibacillus; species Pseudalkalibacillus sp. JSM 102089. The sequence continues at coordinate 307,871 of NZ_JBEWYW010000003.1, read as the reverse complement.
TGATCGATACTCTTGCTGTTGTCGCTACAGTGGTAGGAGTTGCAGCTACCCTAGGCTTCGGGTCTGCACAAATTAATCAGGGTCTTAAATTTTTATTTAACACACCAGCAAACTTCTCTGTACAGCTGCTGATTCTTGTTATTTCAACAGCGTTGTTTATTGCCTCCGCATGGTCAGGATTAAAAAGAGGGATTAAGTATTTAAGTAACATTAATATGCTTCTAGGATTTGCCCTTATGATTCTCCTCCTAATTGTAGGACCAACGCTTTACATTATGAACATGTTTACGGGTTCTTTAGGCGGTTATATCTCAAACTTTTTTGATATGAGTTTCCACATTGAGCCGATTAACAATGATCAACGCTTATGGGTCGATAGCTGGACGATTTTCTACTGGGCCTGGTGGATTTCTTGGTCTCCATTTGTTGGGATTTTTATTGCGAGAATTTCAAGAGGTCGAACAATAAAAGAGTTTATGCTTGGGGTTTTATTTGTTCCATCTATTGTCTGCTTTATTTTCTTTGCAGTCTTTGGTGTCTCGGCGCTCGATCTTCAGCAGAGTGGAATTGCAACGATTTCGGATTATTCGATTGAGACAGCCACATTTGCGGTTTTACAAGAGTATCCTCTTGGGACCCTGATGTCTTTTATCACGATTTTCGTCATCGCTATCTTCTTCATTACATCAGCAGATTCAGCAACGTTTGTGTTAGGTATGCTGAGTACGACGGGGTCATTAAACCCATCTGCGATGATTAAGATTGTCTGGGGCTTAACGCTTTCCGGTATGGCTGCCATTATTGTGTACTTCGGTGGAACGCAAGGACTACAAAATATGCTGATTCTTGCGGCATTGCCATTTTCAATCGTTGTCCTCCTTATGGGGTATTCCTTCTTTAAAGCAGCAAGCAAGGAAGTATTATCAAAGAGAAAACGAGAAAAGATGCAGCAAAAAGCAGTGTAATTTGTTGAAGAGCTGTGTACCTGATGAATGGTACACAGCTTTTTTTGCAGGAATAAAGCTATTGGATCGGGAATTAATGATCACAGTAAGTCTTATCGTTCGTATGGAAAGGAAGAGACAACGTGAAGCAAATTATAGCCATGGGAGGCGGTGGGTTTTCGATGGAACAGGATAACCCACTCTTAGATACATACATTCTTAATCAAGCAAAGTGTACGAAACCTAAGATATGTTTTATACCAACCGCAAGCGGTGATGCGGAAGGATACATAGCGAAATTCTATGCCTTCTTTGAAAATCAGCTCTGTATTCCTTCTCATTTGTCTCTATTTAAGCCGCGTGAAAATATTGAAAAGTTTCTATTAAATCAAGACATAATATACGTTGGTGGTGGAAATACCAAGAACCTAATGGTGCTCTGGAAAGAATGGGGCTTAGATCATATATTGAAGAAAGCCTGGGAGAAAGGCATCATTTTAGCTGGAATTAGTGCAGGGGCAATCTGTTGGTTTGAAGAAGGACTCACGGATTCGTATGGAGATAAGCTCGAGTCACTGAAGTGTCTTGGGTTTCTAAAGGGGAGTTGCTGTCCCCACTTTGATGGAGAAGAAGAACGAAAACCTGCCTATCATCAAATGATTGATAATGCGCAAATGCAACCAGGAATCGCCCTTGATGATGGAGTAGCCGCTCATTTTTTTGACCAATCGCTTAAAGTAGCTATTAGTTCAAGAAAAGAAGCGAGTGCATATAAGGTTAATAAAAATGAGTCCATTGAAGAAAAGATTGAAACCCTCTACCTTGGTGCAGATCGGTCATGATGAGAAAAGGCGATTGTACTTAGAAAAGCCGCATCTCACGGATAGAGGTGCGGCTTTTCTGGATTGTTTACAGGCTGGAGGTTAACGCTCCAACATTCCTAGTGACTTTAATGCCCCTTCTAGGTTCTGCTCGATAGTCAGAGATTGCAAATCAAGTCCTAGTGATACTACACCTATAGCAACATCAGAACTTACACCTGTCACAATAATTTCAACACCCATCACTTCGAGAGAATCAACGATTTTAAAGAGATGCTGGGTCATCATCGTATCAAGTGTGGCTACGCCTGATAAATCAAGAATCAGCGAGCGGATTTTCTTCGCACTTGATTCCATTAACGTGCGTTCAAGAATGAGATTCGCGCGTTGTTCATCAATTTCACCAATGATCGGGCAAATGGCTACGTTAGAGGAGATTTTAATGATTGGGACAGTTAGTGCATCATCTTGAATATACTGTTTCTGAAGGCTACGAGTTTTTTTATCAAGGTAGCTTTCGGTAAAAAGGTTAATCGAATGATCGATCAAGGGATCTATTAATTTCGATATAGTAATAACATCAGACACTGTCAAAGAAAATGTATGTTGGTGATCTTCCATGTAAGTCAATAAGGACTTTTTCATTGCTGTTATGCTCATTAAAATTGTATCTAAATAAGCAGGGAAGTTTTCTTCCTCTTCAAATCTTTGGAGATCTTCAGATGGATAAGAAATTTCTCCTGCTTCAATGGACTCACCTAGAGAAACTAGAATGCGTTCAGTGAAAGTATAAGAGTTGCCTGGTAGGCTCCGTAATTGAGTGTTCATATCAATTAAATGTCTAGTGTTGGCTGTGATATCATCTATGTTTTGTAATATAGATTGTCCTAAGCGATGGATAGAGTGAGAATATTGTTCGGACATAGAAACTCCCTTCTAGCAATACGGTATACTTGTGGTAAAATAAATTTATTATATGCTTATCTTACTACAATGCACTGTTTTGTGAAGAAGTATATTACTATATACCTGGAGGTGCAGGGTTAAGTTGAACAGGTCTGTAGAAGATATGAAAACGACGCTTGATGTTGTCTGTGGGAAGTGGAAAGCTGTTTTGCTGCTAGAATTAGTGGAGAAGCCTCTTCGGTTTAGCGAGATCAAAAAGGTGATTCCGCGCATACCTCATCAAACGCTTATTAAACATTTGAAAGAACTTGAAGTGGATGGGTTAGTGAATCGTGAGGAATCAGATGATATCCCACCCAAAGTTGAATACTCATTGACGTCTTATGGCTATGAACTTGAACCACTGCTTCACGAGATGGAGAAGTGGGGAAAGACCCATCGCACTCGTTCAGAAGAAACGATTGCAAACTAAAAAGGAGTGTGCAGATGCACGCTCCTTTTTTTTGTATCTTATGGCTTATCTTGATTCTCTTAATGGAATATCCGGATTTTTATCCTGGAACCATCTTAGCGCAAAGTCATTTTGGAATAGAAGAACAGGGCGTTTTAGCTGATCATAGACAAGCATATTACGAACGCTATCTACTTTATCTTCCGGGTTATCCGTTTCAATCCAACGTGCATGCTGGTGAGGCATTGTATCGAACTGAATATCAACATTGTACTCACCTTTCATGCGGTATTCAAAAATCTCAAATTGGAGACGACCGACAACGCCAATAACAATTTCATCCCAGTGAGCGGTACGATAAACTTGAATTGCACCTTCTTCAGAAAGCTGTTGCACACCTTTGTAGAAGTGTTTTTGCTTCATCGCTTTTTGGGCACGTACTTTCGCAAAGTGCTCAGGTGGGAAGGTTGGTAGAGCTCCGAACGAATAAACGTTTTTAGAGCCTACGAGCGTGTCGCCAATTTGATATGTTCCTGAATCATAAAGACCGACAATATCTCCAGGGTACGCTTTTTCAACATTACCTCGGGAGGAGGCAAAGAAAAGCTGACCTTGAGAGAGTTTCAAACTTTTACCTGTGCGCTCAAGCCATGCTTCCATCCCTTTTTCAAAAGTACCCGATACGATTCGTAAAAACGCAACGCGGTCACGGTGAGCAGGGTTCATGTTCGCCTGGATTTTAAAGATAAAGCCTGAGAACGTTTCTTCATCTGGCTTCACTTCGCCTTCAGAACTCTCACGAGGAGCTGGGGAAGGAGCAAGTTCAAGAAAGTGATTTAAGAAAGTTGGAACGCCGAAGCTTGAAATCGCACTTCCGAAAAATACTGGTGTCTGCTTCCCTGATTGCAATGCTTCTTCACTATAAGTTGCACCTGCTTCATCAAGTAGCAAGACGTCTTCTTGAAGTTGATTCACAAGATCTTCGCCAGCTTTTTCTTTAAGGACGGGATCATCTAAATCTGAGATTTGGATCGCCTGTTTATTGTCGCCTTCTGTATCGTAGAATTCAACGGCTTTCTGATGACGATCGTAAACGCCCTGGAACGATTGACCAATACCGATTGGCCAGTTCATAGGGTAAGACTCGATGCCAAGAACTTCTTCAATTTCTTCAAGTAGTTCTAAAGGTTCACGGCCCTGACGATCCATTTTGTTAATGAACGTGAAGATGGGGATACCATGCTCACTAACAACTTTAAAAAGCTTCTTTGTTTGAGACTCAACACCTTTTGCAGCATCAATAATCATTACAACGCTGTCTACGGCTAGGAGCGTACGATACGTATCTTCACTGAAATCTTCGTGTCCTGGTGTATCCAGAATGTTAATCGTATGTCCCTTATAGTTAAAATTCATCACACTCGATGTAACAGATATACCACGCTGTTTCTCGATTTCCATCCAATCTGATGTCGCGTACTTGGAAGATTTTCTTGATTTAACTGTTCCTGTTGAACGGATCTGGCCGCCAAGGAACAAAAGTTTTTCAGTCAAAGTCGTTTTACCAGCATCAGGGTGAGAGATGATCGCAAAGGTCCGTCTCTTCTTTATTTCTTCTTGTAATTCTTTATGGTTACTCATTATGTCAATTAGTCCTTTCAATATCACTTCTTATGTAATATAACATATTCTTACGGTTGTTCCTATTGCATGAAGGGTACGAAAATAGTGAGAAAGGATTCGGTGAAAATAGATCGAAATGAATAGCGAAAGGGGAATGAGCGATATGAGTGGATTTGAAGAATATTTAGATGATTTTCTATCAAGCTGGCGGAAGTCTTCGTTAGATGAAATAAAGTATAAAATAAGCGATACTTATCAGGCGAGAGAAATCTCAAGTCAATCTGAGCTATATGATTTTGGGTATGAGGAATCGATTCAAGGCTGGGATCAAGCGTTTTCGGCTTTTCAAAAAAACGGAACGAAATGGGTACTAAAGAAGCTCGCTGTTACACCGGTTCGAAGAAATGAAATGCTTGCAATTATTTTTGCTTCTATTGAGGTAGATGGCAAACAAAGTGAAACTGGGAGTGTCTTTTTTGATACTTTTCGAAAAGGGGTACAAGGGAATTGGAAGCTTGTGAGAAGTTACATTGAAGCTGGGGTTCCGATTGAACACATCACAGCGTTTCAGACGGAAGAAAAATAGTTAATACATTTGAAGCTCCTGATAAACGGATCCGTTTATCAGGATTTTTTTGTGCAGAGAGCTTGTTATGACTCATTAGGCACTTCAAGGTACCTATATTACAGTAAAGTGCGTACTTACATATCGGCTTGGAAGACTGCATAATCAGTTGTACAGCCGAGAGAGAAGACGTCTTTCTGCTTGGCACTTAAAAAATTTCAAGGAGGAATTCGCTTTATGAGTTCTCAAACACATACAATGTCACATTCGAAAGAAAAATCCAGTGGTACTCTTGCCCTTTTAGCGCTCGCGATTAGTGCATTTGGAATTGGAACAACCGAATTTGTTCCTGTTGGCCTTCTTTCTTCTATTGCAGATGACCTATCGATTTCGATTACACTTGCTGGCCTATTGATTTCAGGTTACGCCATCGGAGTAGCAATTGGTGCTCCGGTTCTAACTGCTTTAACGGGAAAAATGAATCGGAAGACGCTCCTCATGTCATTAATGGTCGTTTTTATCATTGGTAACCTTGTAGCTGGAATATCCACATCATTCGGTTTACTACTCGTTGCCCGATTTATTACAGCATTTTCACACGGGATTTTCTTCTCAATCGGATCAACGATTGCGGCAGACCTTGTTCCAGAAAATAAGCGAGCAAGTGCGATTGCCTTTATGTTTACAGGATTAACTGTCGCGACCGTAACCGGGGTTCCGCTTGGAACATTTATTGGACAAGCCTTTGGTTGGAGAGCAACGTTCCTTGGTGTCGCCCTACTTGGTGTGATTGGGATTATCGCAAGTGCGATTCTCGTGCCAAAAGATTTGAAAGAATCACCGCCAGCGAAATTTAGTGAACAGGTGAAGATCTTAACGAATGGAAAATTACTCTTAGCATTTGCGATTACAGCACTAGGTTACGGTGGTACGTTCGTTGCCTTTACGTATTTAGCCCCACTTCTTGAAGATGTTACAGGACTTAGCGTGAAATTTGTTAGTGTGATTTTGCTCGTTTATGGTGTTGCCGTAGCGATTGGAAATGTCATTGGTGGGAAAGCGTCGGATAAGAACCCATTAAAAGCACTGTTTTGGATGTTCGTAATGCAAGCAATCATTCTCTTAATTATGACGTTAGCCCTTCCATTTAAAGTGGCCGGCATCATTTCGATTTTCTTCATGGGTTTGTTTGCCTTTATGAATGTTCCTGGTTTGCAAGTACTTGTAGTGAATCTTGCTGAAAAATATGTGCCATCTGCCGTTAACGTGGCATCTGCACTTAATATCGCTGCGTTTAACGTTGGAATAGCGATTGGCTCATTTGTTGGAGGCGTCATCGTTGATTCCATTGGTCTAATTCACACGCCTTGGATTGGAGCAATTATGGTTGTCGGAGCGGTCGTGCTTACAGGATGGCTACGAGCTATGGAGAGAAAAGCATAGGAGGATGATGTAGAAAGTTCTTTAGTGTTTAATTCTAAGTTAGTGAAGAAACAATTGAACGGTTGCTGAACAAAGCGATCCCTTTCACGAATGTAGTGGTAGGGATCGTTTATTCATTCATACTGACTAAAGCCATTTTGAAACGCAGCAAGATGATTTTTTGAGGCATCACCAAGCCTTGTCATTACGGTTTGGACATCCTGCGGCAGGTCTGATAGATCCGCTAATTTCTCATACATGGCTATGTTGTCAACTTCTCCTTGAACGCCAGCTTCAAACGCTTCTTTTAACGTTTTGGGAGTGAATGTATACTGGCTAGCCTTATTTTCTAGGGCGGTTATGTTATATCGTGTAATTTTGTTACAGAAGATAACTGGTCAGATCACATGCAAGTAGACGGTAATTTAATTACTGGTCAAAATCCCCAATCAGCCACTAATGATTAAGATCCCCTAGAAGATAGATAAACGAAAAGGACTCCGAATCTCGGAGTCCTTTTCGTTTATATTTTTTACTCTTTATCTTTGTCTTTTTTCTTACCGAAAACTTTTTTAGACGCTCCTTTAAATACATTTGAGGCGGTATCAACAGATTTACCAACGACTTTGTTTCCTGCTTTACTCACATTCTTAACAAAGTCTGTAGAAGCGTCAGCAGCTTTTCCTACAAGACCGCCTTCTCCGCTAACTGACTTCACAATATCGTTCGCTGTGTCAGCGGATTTATTCACAAGATCACTTGCGGTTTTTGATGTCTTCTTCACAATATTATCTTCTTTCGTTGAATTTCCCTCAGACATCTCAATCCCCTCCTTCGCGAATTTTGATACAACATTATGCTATGAACGGAAGGGTACAAATATGATTTTCAAGTAAAACGTCATTTGAATTTGAAATTTCTCCAATCTAATTGCGATAAGAAAAGGTATTCGATATGAAGAAGTGGAAGGATTATTGAATGACTGTGTCTATAAGGAAGTGAAAGGATAGATGAATCATCAGTTGGATGTACGAGGTTTATTAAAGGGCATTGCCATATGGGAAGTAGTATTGTTTCTTCCAGCTATTTTGTTGTTTTCTTATCTGCCTGATGATGGACTGATCGACATCTTTATTAACATAATCATTTTCTTTTGTTGTACAATTGGTCTGTTTGCGATATCAAAGTATGTTCAGCGGTTTGTGAAGAGAAGATAATAAATTACTAAAAAGGAGGATGCGCATCGTGCACATCCTTCTTTTTAGTAGTCTATTCGATTCTTATGCTTTTCCCAGCTTTGAAAAGGTTCGTTCTTCTCATCCATTTCAATATGGTGAAACGGAATGGTTCTTTGTTCAGGCTTTTTCTCAATTTCGTTATAGATCACGGCATCATCAAACCCAGCGTCGGCTGCTTCATTTCTCGATGCAGCAAAATATACGCGGTCTGGGCGAGACCAGTAGATCGCTCCAAGGCACATCGGGCAGGGCTCGCAGCTTGCGTAAACGACACAGCCTTCAAGCTGATGCGTCCCGAGTTTTTGACATGCGTTTCGAATCGCAACGACTTCTGCATGGGCAGTAGGATCATGATCCGTTGTCACTTGATTAAATCCTTCGCCTATAACAACGCCATTTTTGACGACGATTGCACCAAATGGCCCACCGTCATGTTCAGTTACGCTTTTAGATGCTAGCTGGATTGCATGTGTTAACCAATCTTTCTCTGTCATTTCATCACACTCCTGTACCCTAATAATTAGACATATTCCACAGCATTCCCTATAAGATCTAATAAATTTCCATACAGGAGATTGGGATGTTAAGGCGAAGTGTTTTCTTAACGACTAAAGAGCGAGGAGGAGGGATTTTTGATTAATGTAATTACCAAAATAAGGGGGAATGAGAATGGAACTATTAATCCTTGGTGGAACACGTTTTATTGGAAGATATGTAACAGAGAGAGCTTTAGAGAAGGGACATACGGTTACGCTATTTAATAGAGGGACTAATAAGCAACAATTTTCGGAAGTTGAAACGATTATCGGAGATCGTGATGGAGATTTATCCAGTTTAGCGGGAAGAAAGTGGGATGCTGTAATTGATACGTCAGGGTTTATTCCGAGAACAGTGAATAAATCGACGAAGCTTTTACAAGATAGGGTTAATCATTATACATATATATCGAGTGTTTCAGCTTATCAAGATTTCGGAGAAAAGCCATGTACAGAAAGTTCGCCTCTTCAGGAAATCTCAGATACGGAAGCGGAACGTATCACAGCAGGAACAGCTGGACCGATTTACAACGAGCATTATGGTGCACTAAAAGCGAAGTGTGAAGCTGTTGCAGAAAAGAATTTGAATGGTCGGGTTCTTCATATTCGACCTGGACTCGTTGTAGGGCCGTACGATTATTCAGATCGTTTTACTTACTGGGTTAAGCGAATTCACGAGGGTGGTGAAGTTCTAGCGCCAGGAAATCCTGAGCGTCCAGTACAATTCATAGATGTGCGAGATCTTGCTGATTGGGTATTGCGAATGACGGAACAAAGGGTTGCGGGCGCGTACAATGTGACCGGGAGAGAAAGAATGAGTACAATGGGGGAAGTGCTTGCCTCATGTAAAAAGGCGAGTGGAAGTAATGCGGTTTTTCGTTGGGTAAACGAAGAATTTCTTCTTGAAAATGAAATAGCGCCGTGGACGGAATTACCGCTCTGGCTTCCTGAATCAATGAGTGCAGCTGAGACGAATGTTGATCGGGCGCTTCGTGAAGGATTGAGCCTTCGCCCTCTTGAAGAAACGATTCACGATGTTTTAAATTGGCTACCCATTCGAAATGACGAGACCCCACTAAAAGCTGGACTTACAAGAGAGAAGGAGAAAGCACTTTTACGTATGGCGGAATCACGATGACGTTGCCATTCGAAAATGTAGCGATCTTACCTGATTGAGTGAATAGAGGGAAAAGGACAGAGCCTGGCGGCGATCCGTCAGGTTTTTGTTGTTATGCTAGAATAATCTATTGTATGTAGTTGAACGATGTGAGGGAAAAACATTCGATTTTATCAACGAAACAGAAGGAGGTCAAGATGATATCATTTCTTCTTACTTTAAAGAGGATGTTGTCAGCATTATGGAAAGCGATTAAGGATAAAGAATTTCAAGTTCTCTTCTTTCTTACGACGATTACACTCGTCTCTGGAACGATTTTCTATCACACTGTTGAAAGTTGGTCCGTGTTAGATTCGCTTTACTTTAGTGTTGTCACGCTAACAACTGTAGGGTTTGGGGATTTTAGTCCACAAACCGATTTCGGGAAAATTTTCACGATCATTTATTTGTTCACAGGAGTTGGTCTTATTCTTGGATTTATTAATAAGCTTGCTTTACATATGGGGAGAAGTAAAAGAAAACAAGATTAATATGTAGTGATGACAAAGAAAGGGCTCAACTGGAAATGAAGTTGGGCTTTTTTATTATTCATTAGGACGCATTTGATGCGGAGTTTCATCCCTTGCGTTATAACGAATACAAGCATATAATACAAACCGTAACGTTTACGATTTGTAAAAAGCAAGCTATCGGTATAGGTTGTGGATAAGTACCCTATGCACGGTGCCAAAACGAATAGCATAAATTAGAATAGATGAAGGGATGAATTAGGTTGGCTAAGAAGTCGAAGGTAGTAAAAGAACAAAAGCGCCAGGAGATCGTCATGAAGTATGCTGAGCTAAGGCAAGAGTTGAAGGCAAAAGGAGATTTTGAAGCGTTACGAAAGCTCCCACGTGATTCATCACCAACACGCTTGAATAATCGGTGTGAAGTGACTGGTCGTCCTAAGGGATATTTAAGGAAATTTAAAATGTCTAGAATTGCGTTTCGTGAATATGCTCATAAGGGGCAGATCCCTGGGGTAAAGAAGTCAAGCTGGTAAAAGGGTAGGGGAAGATATGGAGTGCAATGAACATTTGTTGAAGATGCTCGTTCGTGATATCGTGGCGAAGCTTCCTGAGAAGGAGAAAGCCCTCTATCAGTTCATCGATGAACTGGAAGTAAGATTAATACAATCAGCGGCTACACCAGATCAATACCTTAACCTTCTGAAAAAGTATTCCCCTTATCATGAAGCAGCGAATCAGTTTGATATCTCAGCTTATAAGGCGAGAACAATGATGCATCGGATTGAATGGAAGATTGCCGCAAGATTGGATGAAAAGCTTCAGCGTATGAAATGGTTGGAGCAACCTTCGAGTGGAAAAAGGGTCATAAAAGGTTATCTCACGTTCTAAATGAAGAGAGGCGGCTCGCAATTGAGCCGCCTCTCGTCTTTTTAGGAACTACAGTGATTTGAAGTAGGTACAAACCGTTTCAATTCCTTTTGTGAAATTTTCAATGTGAAAATGTTCATTTGGAGCATGCAAGTTTTCTGATGGTAAGCCGAAGCCCATAAGGACGACGGGTGCTTCGAGAACGCGAGCGAACACTTCTACGATTGGAATTGATCCACCTTCTTTAGGGAAGAGAGCGCGCTCGCCGTATACTTTTTCATAAGCATCTGCCGCTTTTTGAATCATCGGATCATTTGAATCAAGCGACACTGGACGTGCTTGAATAAATTGATTTACGGTCATCGTAGTACCAGCAGGTTGATGCTCGAGTAGGTGTTTTTCGATTAAATCATAGATATGTTGGGGATCCTGATCACCAACGAGACGACAGCTAATTTTACCAGTTGCTTCTGATGGAACAATCGTCTTAATCCCATCACCCTGGTAGCCACCTGAAATGCCATTCAATTCGAGCGTCGGCCGAATGCCTGTCCGTTCCTTGAAGGTGAATCCTTTCTCACCAAATAAAGAAGTTAGTCCGAGCTCTTGCTTCATCGCTTCATCATCAGATGGAATACGAGCAATCTCTTCTTTTAATTTTTCTGTTAGTTCTGGTACCCCTTCGTAAAATCCATCTACAGCAATGGATCCATCTTCGTTATGAAGACTATCGAGTAGCCGAACTAGGGAATGAACCGCGTTTGGAACACCGCCACCATAAACTCCTGAATGGAGATCAGTATTCGCTGTTTTTACCTTCACCTCCATCGCAAGGGCGCCGCGGAGAGACGTACAAATGGCAGGTAATCCTTCTTTTATAAAAGAAGTATCTGAAATCACAACAGCGTCAGCAGCGAGCTTATTAGTGTTTTCTTCAATAAAAGGTCCAAGATGTGGACTTGCGATTTCTTCCTCACCTTCTATACAGAACTTCACATTGACGGGTAGCCTGCCATCTTCTTGCATCAACAGTTGCATCGCTTTGATATGAATAAACAGCTGTCCTTTGTCATCTGTTGCACCGCGAGCATAGATCTTATTATCACGAATAACGGGTTCAAATGGCGGTGTTTCCCAAAGATCGAGTGGGTCAGCGGGCTGTACATCATAATGGCCATAGATAAGAATCGTCGGTTGACCTTCCGCATGAAGCCAGTCGGCGTAAACGATCGGATGGCCGTCTGTTTCGATGACTTCAATGTTTTCCATACCAGCTTTTTCTAAAGAACTGGCGACCCACTTAGCCCCTTTTTGGACGTCTGACTTATGGGCTGGCAAGGCTGAAATGCTTTGGATTTTTAGAAACTCTTCTAGTTCATTAAGGAACGTATTTTTATGTTGTTCGATGGTTTTTTGCATATAGGTTTTCCTCCTCTATTATGTTGTCCTTATTATAGTCGAGTGTGGCTTATTTGCACATCAGGGTGTATTATAACAATGGATAAAAAAGGTAAAATGATAACGTTGGCTTGATTATAAGATTAAGAATATTACATTCATATTAATCAGTTGTCATATTGAATGAGTCTAAATACCTCCATGTGGAATCGATTCCTGATAAGAAAGAACTATTTATTTTCGGTTTGGAAACCTTTTTAATTTACGATTGCAAACCGCTTTCTTTTCTGAGGGATTAGGGTTTACGTATCAAAAGTTGTGTATGAAATGTGACTTTTCGAGCTTATTGACGTGTTCACATATTTTCCATACAGTTATGGCGAACGAAACAATCAACTAATATTTTGAGGAGTGTGGCAGATGGGGAACGTGAAAAAGTCTTCTGTATTTAAGGGGATTGCACTATCGACAATTATGCTAGTAAGTGGATTTGCAGGTACGCCATTAACAACGAATGCAGCTGAAAATGAAGCTGAAACAGCTGTATGGTCACGTCAAGATGCGCAAGACTATGACTTATCAAAAGATAACACTGCACCTAACATTGACAACGTAGAGGAAGTGGCTCCAGACTATTGGGTTTGGGATACATGGCCGCTACGTAACCGTGATGGATCAATTGCTCAAGTAAAAGGTTATCAGGTTGTTTTTGCCCTTACGGCATCTAGAGAATATACATGGGGTGGCCGACATGACGAAGCTCAAATTCGCTACTTCTACTCGAAGAACGGGAAAGATTGGAAAATGGGCGGGCTCGCTTATGATTCCGAAGATGCCCTAGGTTCTCGTCAATGGGCTGGTTCAGCGATGATGGATGATGATGGTAAGGTACATCTTTTCTATACAGCTTCAGGTCGTAAAGGTGAAGAGCAAACTACATTTGAACAACGTCTTGCGAAAACAACCTTTGATATCGAAGCAGATAAAAAATCCAAATCTGTTGAGCTAAGCAACTTTGGTGAGCACGAAATCCTTGCTGAAGCAGACGGTGAGTACTATGAAACGCAAGAACAAAAAACTGGTAATATCATTTATTCATTCCGTGACCCATGGTTCTTCCAGGATCCTAAGACAGGAAAAGAATACTTAATCTTTGAAGGAAATACAGCTGGAGACGACAAATCACTAGACCCAGAAAACATTGGTGATGCTGATTTCCGTGAAACGCACGATGTACCAGCTGGCGCTGAAGATTACAACGGGAACGTTGGGATTGCTGAAGCACAGAATGAAGATCTAACAGACTTTGAATTGCTTCCACCACTACTTGAATCAAACGGTGTTAACCAGCAGCTTGAGCGTCCACACCTTCTTGTTAAAGGTGGAGAGTACTATCTCTTTACAATCACACATAAATTTACATTTGCTCCTGGATTAACTGGTCCAGATGGTCTTTATGGCTTTACGAATGATTCTCTTCGCGGTGACTACGAGCCACTTAACGGCAATGGTCTTGTTGTAGCAAATCCTGAAGATGACCCTTTCATGACATACTCTCATGCAGTTATGCCGAACGGTACAGTTATTAGCTTTGTCAATGAGTATCGTGATGAAAATGGTGAGCTTCAATATGGCGGTACATTTGCACCAACGCTTAAACTTTCGATCCATGGTAACGAAACAAAAGTAAACGGCGCACTTAAGCCAGGGCAAATCATGCCATCACACTAAAACTGGGAAACCAGACTAAAGGAGACTTACAAACATGAATAAGTTTTCAAAAACAGTAGCGACTTCCGTACTCGGATTCGCTACCCTGTTTTCAAGCTTTGCTCCGGCAACAGGCTTTGCGGCTGAGAGCGAAACGTCGAACTGGACAAGAGAAGATGCAGCAAAGATTGTGCAAAACAAGGATAATACAGCACCTGAAATTAATACAAAAGATCTTGAGCAAATTGCGCCAGATTATCATATCTGGGATACGTGGCCTCTTCGAAAAAAGGATGGCTCCATCGCAACTGTGAACGGATATAAAGTGATCTTCTCACTGACAGCACCAAGTGATGTATTGCCTGGTAAGCGTCATGATATCGCTGAAATCCGCTATTTCGTTTCAAAGAACGGTAAGGACTGGGAGCTTGGTGGAACGGTTTTCAATGAAGAACAGGCACTAGGTTCACGTCAATGGGCAGGTTCTGCCATGATTGAAGACGGCGAAATCAATTTCTTCTATACGGCAACAGGTCGTAAAGGGGAAGAGCAATTGACTTATGAACAGCGTCTTGTAAAAGCTTCTGCTGATGTGGGTGCATCGAAAAAAGGAGTCGAATTTACAAACTGGTCTGATCATGAAGTTATTCTTGAGCCGGATGGCGAATACTACCAGACAATGGAACAAAGTAAGCAGGGAGACATCGCTTATGCATTCCGCGATCCGTGGTTCTTCGAAGATCCTAAAACAGGTGAAGATTACATTTTGTTTGAAGGGAATTCTGGTGGTACACCTGCAGAACGTTCTGTTGAACAAGAGCACATCGGTTCTGAAGACTTCGCTACTGTAGATGAAGTACCAGAAGTATCAAAGCTCTTTAACGGTAGCATTGGGATCGCCAAAGCAGAGAACGATGACTACACTGAGTTTGAAATCATGCCTCCGTTGATGGAAGCGAACAGCCTGAATCAGGAACTTGAGCGTCCGCATATCGTGACAAAAGGGAATAACTATTACCTTTTCACTGATACCCACAAGAACAAATTCGCTCCTGGAACGAATGGTCCAGATGGTCTCTATGGCTTCGTATCGAACTCCCTAACAGCAGACTATGAACCTCTTAACGGTAGTGGTCTTGTTGTAGCGAATCCAGAGAATGAACCATATCAAACATATTCATGGATGGTTATGCCGAATGGCACAGTAGTTAGCTTTGCGAACTTCTATGATCTAAATGGCTTAACGATCGATGAACTTGGAGCGCAATCAGAGCAGTACCAATTTGACCACTTTGGTGGCACACTAGCACCATCTCTTAAACTTTCCATTCATAATGATGAAACGAAGATTGTGAAAGAAATGGATGCTGGCGTATTTAAATAATCTTTTATGGTAACTGTCGGGGGACACACTTCGGCAGTTACTTTTTTATTCAGAGATACCTTATTCGTAAACACGATGGACAGGAGAGCTTGATACGATGAGAAAATGGTCGCTAGCTGTCGGAGCTATTTTAGTAATCGGCATGATTATACTCATGATGAACTTGAATGAAAACAATGAATCTTCTAGACAAGATGAAGTAAAAGATGCGGGGATCCTAGAAGACTACAATCAATCGTATCGACCCCAATTTCACTATACGCCGATGCAAAACTGGATGAATGATCCAAATGGAATGGTCTTTTTTGAAGAACAATACCATTTATTTTATCAACATAATCCTTCTGGAAATGAATTTGGCAACATGGGCTGGGGCCATGCGGTTAGTAGCGATTTGTATCATTGGGAAGAGAAGCCAATGGCGCTAAAGGCGGATGATCAGGGGATGATTTTCTCAGGTGGTGCTGTCTATGACGAGAACAATACGAGCGGTCTTTTTGAAGAAGGAAAAGGGGGTCTCGTAGCGTTCTATACAATCGCTGGAGAAGAACAAACCCAGGCGCTTGCTTATAGTGAAGATGGTGGCGATACATGGAAAAAGTACGGTGGTAACCCTATACTTCCAAATCCAGGAATCAAAGATTTTCGAGATCCAAAAGTGATCTGGCACGAGGAGTCTGAAAAGTGGATTATGCTTCTCGCTGCTGGAGATAAAGTTATCTTTTACGGTTCGGATAATTTGATCGATTGGCAGCAGCTTAGTGAATTTGGTGTCGATCAGGGAGCGCAGGGTGGCGTTTGGGAAACGCCAGAGCTATTTAAACTACCTGTCGATGGCGATTCGTCGAATGAAAAATGGGTGCTACAGGTGGATATGAATCCAGGCAGCATCGCCGGCGGATCCGGTGGACAGTATTTTATCGGTGATTTCGATGGAGAGACGTTCACGAGAGAAGGTGCAAAAGAAGACATTAACTGGGTCGATTATGGAACTGATTTCTATGCGGCTCAAGCCTTCAGCAATCATGAAGGCAATCCGATTTGGATGGCGTGGATGAGCAATTGGATGTATGCGTCTGATTTGCCAACGGATCCATGGAAAGGTGCGATGTCACTTCCTCGTGAAGTTTCATTGAAAGATGTGAATGGTGAAACGCGTCTTATTCAAGAGCCAGCGGGTGACGTTGAATCAAACCGTTCTGAGAAACTAGTGGATTTATCTAATGAGGAAATTGAAGGAAGGGTTCCTCTCGATCATTTTGGAGCAGATACGTATGAGGTGATCGCTGAATTTGATTTAGACACGTCAGGTGAATTCGGTTTCCGCGTTCGAAAGGGAGATGAAGAGGAAACGATTGTCGGTTATGACTCCAAGAATAATCTCGCGTTTGTTGATCGGCAAAATAGTGGCGATACAGGATTTCATGAACAGTTTCCTGGCGTGTATCGAGCACCGCTAGAACCAACGGAAGATGGCAAAGTGAAGCTCCATCTTTTTGTTGATCGCTCTTCCGTTGAATTGTTTGCGAACGATGGAAAGCGCGTAATGACAAATCGGATCTTCCCACCTGAGGATAGTGATGGTTTTGAGATCTATGCGATGAATGGCAAAGTGACACTTGATTCTTTGGAAGTGTATAAGCTTGATTCTTCGTGGAAAACGGGCGGGAAATAGTAAAGGTTACATGTTGAGAGCGGTCATCTGTGATAAAGATGACCGCTTTTTCGTATCGGAGACTTCTTGTTGAGAGGTGAATCTCGTTATTTCCGCGAATTCTGGAATATATCCGCGATATTTTATTTTTTTCCGCGAAAAACGTGATAATTCAGCGATATTCTTAATAATTCCGCGAAATGCTCGCTAATCGATAATAAATAGGTCCTTAGAAGTGGTTTCCTTTTCCTGGATTGGGGTACAAATAGCTATCTTGTAAATAATGGGGGATGTATGGAAATGGAAACATCATTTTCAAATTCAGAACAGCAAAAGTTTGTCAGGACTCTTCAGTCATTCAAGGAAAATCGCCAGGATCCCGTTGTGTTAGAAGAACTATTATCAGACGCTGCCGTTCTCATTGACCAGAATAATCTCGAATCCCTTTATCAACTCGCTAGTGACTATGATCAGGCGGGCATTTTTGAAGGTGGACCATGGGAAGAACCTCGTAAATTACAACCGCCTCTAGTAGGGGGATCTTTTAAAATAGACGGAAACTATTCGATCTTTGAAGTACTAAGTGAGCTTCGTATGCTTGCGATTGCGAAAGAGGAATATACTCATCCAGATGTTACGAGCGACCAGGCGCGCACTTTTCTAAACAAAGTGATGGCGCTAAATCTTCAAATGATTTTCCCAGCTGAGACGGAGGAAGCAAGAATCAACCAGGGTCAAGAACAAAAGAGGGGCATGTCCCTTTTTCAATTTCTAGCCGAAAAGATGTCGCTCGGCTCGCTGTCGGCTACGTTTGTGGATGAAATTGATCGATTAACCGCACAGCGCCCGATCATGGTAAAGCGAATTAAAGAAATGATCGGTTACGCTGAAAATCTCTTGTCTTCAGAGGACTTAAGCACAGAAGGACGCGCGAGCATTCAGCGCTACCTTGATAGCGTGCATGCTCCGACGGAACTGAGTCAATCCTATCCAGACTTCATGGACTATCGCGATCAATTCAATGCGTTATCTGAAATGGAGAAAGAGTTAGAGGCGGAACGGTTCGCTGATGTTATGCGTGATACAGGTCTTGTTTCTCCCATTCACGCACAACTTGCTCGTACCCTTGCAGAGGAGGATGCTTCTCATCTACTCGTCCTCACGCTTGGATTAACTGAAAAAGGTGAAGCTAATTTAAATGAGCATTTTTCTTTAGTAAAAGAGCTCATTTTACTAGCCATCTATCCTGTCACAGCTCAGTCCCTCTATGGACTTGCGCGCATGCTTGAGCGTGGGGTTTTATCTTCTCCTCCGGTGATTCCAGGGCTTGAAAGGATCATTGAAATCGATATGCTAGCAGAAGTAGAAAAGGATTTGATGGCTTCACGGAATCATCCTGATGATGTGACGCCTGTAGGAATTTTACTTTCAGGTCTACTGAGTGTGCTTGGGCAACCGCTTGGCATTGGGCAGGGGATGAATCCTACATGTCAATCTGCGCGTGGAATCAGCCTTTGGTCACAGCATGACCCTGGATTCCTACTAGAACTTGTCGCAAGAGCGTGTCGTGATGGTGAGGTTGATATTTCGTTTGAAGGGGCTGAAATCAATTCTTCTCTCATCTTAGGAGGTTTAGCTCCGGATCTTCATAAAGAGCTTGATGCCGTTTCCCTTATACTCGTTCCGCATCTTGATCGCGTTTACGATGAAATGATGAAGCGCAGTGCCTTTCGTGGGGAAGATGGTCATAAATTTGTGAATCCAGAATTTTACGGTCAGTGGATATCTAAAGAGTTTTCTTCTGTTATCAATCCAGTTACTGGTGCCGTGTCAGATTATGAGCAGTTTGCAAGGCTTTTTTACGCGACGCATCATCCAGACTACAACGCAGGCCATCAGCTCATTTATCCAAACCCGGTCGGAATTTTCGTTACGACGGCGAATGCAGACTTACTCGGATTGCATGCCATTTCGATCCAGCGTATTGCTGCGGATTCATCAGGAGAAATGAGAGTTTATTTCTATAATCCGAACAATGATAGCGGTCAAGATTGGGGGCAGGGCATTAAGTCAACGGTTCGGAATCACGGTGAAGAGGAAGGGGAAGCGAGCCTTCCATTTGATCAATTCCTGTCACGTGTTTATGCCTATCACTATAATCCGAATGAGATGGGCGATTTAGCAGTCGTTCCAGATGAATTAATTGATCGGGTGACAACACTCGCAAAAGAAAGCTGGGGACAGAAATACCAGTGGGCAGATTTAACGAATCCGTTTTTAATTTAAAGAGTTGATGGGTTCCCTTCGTCTACATAGAAGGTGGACCCTTTTCTTATTAAGGGGTAGAGTAGAGAGAATAGATGATTCACTAATTAGGAGGTACATAGAATGGAAGCAAAACTAGTGATTGATGCACGCGCGATACTTGGAGAAGGTCCTTGCTGGGATGATCAAAGCCAGCTTCTTTATTGGGTTGATATTGAAGGAAAAAAAGTTCACGCCTACAATCCAATGACCGCAGGCAATATTGAGACGCAACAGGAGCAAATGGTTGGCACAATCGCGCCACGTGAATCAGGCGGACTTGTGATGGCGATGGCCGGTGGCTTTTATGCGATGAACCTTTCTACGGAGAGCGTTGAAGCAATCACCGATCCCGAAAGTCATTTACCAGATAACCGATTTAATGATGGCAAGTGTGATCCTGCAGGCAGGTTTTGGGCAGGGACGATGCACTTAGAAGGGTTAAAAGGAGAAGGAGCGCTTTATTGCCTTGATGAAAACCTTGAGGTGACGAAGAAAGTTGATCATGTGAGTACATCAAATGGTTTGGCATGGTCACCTGATACGCGCTACATGTACTTTATTGATACCCCAACGAAAAAAGTTGTCCGCTATGATTATGATTTTTCTACAGGTGATATTCGTAATCCCGTTGAGGTGATCACCATTCCAGACGGAGAAGGGATGCCGGATGGGATGACGAGCGATGAAGAAGGGAATCTATGGATTGCCCACTGGGGTGGGTCCAAGGTAACGAGATGGAATCCTGATACCGGTGAGCGACTGCTAGAAGTAAGCGTTCCTGCACTGAATGTAACATCATGTGTATTTGGTGGAAAAGAGCGGAATGAGCTCTACATTACTACCGCTAGAACAAATACGAGTGAAGAAGAGCTAAAGCAGTTTCCGTATGCAGGCGGAGTGTTTCGAGTGAAAACAAATGTGATAGGCAGTCGAACCTACTCATTTAAAGGTTAGTCCTTTTCCCTTCCTTCTTGTTTAAAAGTCTTCTATAATAGTAGGAAAATAATAGAAAATGAATGAAAAAAGAAGGGGAGGCTGAGTGTGAAACTAAAATCACTCATCGCAATGGGGCTTTTTTTATTGCTGCTTGCGGGTTGTTCGGATCAACCGTCAGCGGTTGATGCGTTCGATACATATGTTAAGGACTGGAATAAACAAGAATTTAGCAGCATGTATAAGAAGTTATCACCTGCTACGCAAAAAGAAATATCAGAAGAAGACTTTGTTGATCGCTACAAATCTATTTATGGCGATGTCGAAGTCGAGGATTTGAAAGTTACTTTTAAGAAACCGGAAGAAGAGCCTGAGCCAAACGATGAAGGGGAAGTGACGTTTCCTTTTTCAGTGTCGATGCAGACACTAGCTGGCGAAGTCTCGTTTGATAACGAAGCAACGCTAGTCCTGACTGAAGGGGAAGACGCTGAATCTTACGGTGTGAACTGGAATCCTTCGTTTATTTTTAAAGAATTGAAAGAAGGCGATGAGGTTGCCATAAGTTCTTCTGTTCCAGTTCGTGGTGAATTGACCGATCGGAATGGGGAAGGCTTAGCGATCAATGGTACGGTTAAGCAAATTGGCGTTGTGCCGCAAGCCCTTGAATCTGATCAAGAAAAGATTGTGAATGAGCTTAGTGATGTGTTGAAGATGAGCGTAGCGGATATTGAGAAAGAGCTTAATCAGGGCTGGGTACAGTCTGATCCAACACAGTTCGTTCCGCTCAAAAGCGTGATGGAATCAGAAGAAGAGTTACTTGCTGACGCAAATGAGATTACTGGCGTTCAGATAAACAATACAATTGAAAGAATCTATCCTTACGGTGAAAGCGCCGCGCACTTAACAGGTTACATTCGCCAGATGCAAAAGGAAGATCTGGAGAAGTATGCAGGAAAAGGGTATTCCAGCTATGAAAGCATTGGAAAGGCTGGCCTCGAGCAAGTGTATGAAGACGAGCTTCATGGTGTAACGGGCTGGTCGATTGAAGTAAAGGGAGCGGATCCTGAGAAAGTGATTGCCAGTAAGGAAAAGGTTGATGGCGAGAACATTCAAGTTACGATCGATGGCACTGTCCAACAGAAGTTGTTTGAAGAACTTGGAAAAGATCCGGGAACTGCGGTAGCGCTCCATCCAACAACGGGTGAGACGCTCGCTTTAACAAGCTCCCCTGCCTATAATCCAAATGATTTTACACTTGGGTTTGACGAAGGCGAGTATGCGAAGTTAGCTGATAATAAGGATCTTCCTTTTTCAGCGAAGTTTAACAAAACGTATTCACCAGGCTCGACGATTAAGCCACTTACTGCTTCAATCGCACTACGAGATGGGGATTTAGATCCGAATGCAGTTGAGAAAATTGATGGTTTGAAGTGGCAGCCAGACTCAAGTTGGGGTGGATATAAAGTGACGCGCGTAAAACCTGCTGATCCGGAAGTAAATCTTGCAGAAGCGCTTATGCATTCGGACAATATTTATTTTGCACGTAAAGCGCTGGATCTTGGCGCAGATAAGTTCCAGAAAGGATTGGAGTCGTTCCAGGTTGGTCAGGAAGTTGAGCTTCCTTTCCCAACTGAAAACTCATCGATCTCAAACGGTGGGCTCGGTGATAATGACATTCTTTTAGCTGACTCAGCCTATGGACAGGGGGAGCTACAGATTTCCCCTTATCAGTTAGCGATGACCTATACGACGTTTGCGAATGATGGCGTGATGTTGAAACCGACGCTTCGAACGCGAGAAGACGAGTCAGCGGAGGAATATGAAGTGATTTCCCCTGAAATCGCCTCGATTGTGAGCGATGATCTTGAGAAGGTGGTTTCTGATCCTGAGGGTACCGCTTATGATCCGGTGGTTAAAGGCATTTCGCTCGCTGGTAAGACAGGAACGGCTGAGTTAAAAGCGGCAGGCGAAGAAGAAGGCCCAGAAAATGGACTGTTTGTCGCGTATAATACGGACAAGAGGGACTTACTTGTCGCGATGATGGTCGAAGGTGCCTCAAGTCACGATATTACAGGCAAAGTGAAAGACGTTTTCGCTGAAATGCAGTGATGTTGGGCGGACTTTGGATGGCTGATCGCCGTTTATTGGCCAAATTCCTGATATATTGGCCAAACATAAAAAAGCCTCGATTCTCCCACAGAATCGAGGCTTTTTTTCTGGAAAAGTAAGGAATCTTAAGAGGAATTCTCGTCACTTCTATGGAAAATAATAATAAGGATAAGCTAGATTCAATTGAAAGGAGGGTGTCGAACGGTGCAGCATAACGATCTTTGTATGATTGATCGAATAGAAGGATTCATGCCTGAGGTTAGTAGATTGGTTTCGATGATGAATTACGCCAGGCATACGACGGAAGAAACGATAAAAGGATTAACTACCGAACAGCTCGATTTTCACCTTGATGAAAAGAGCAATTCAATCGGCATGCTGCTACAGCATATGGCTTCGGTTGAAAAGGCGTTTCAAATTATGACGTTTCAAGAGCGAGAGTTAAATGACGAGGAATGGGAGGAATTTGGGACAGGGATTGAGCTTGGAGAAAAGGCAAGATCAGTCATTCGCGGACGCGATCTGGATGATTATTGGAGTGAGCTCAGTCTTGTGCGTGCTCATACGTTGGAACACCTGCGGAAGAAGGACGACAAATGGCTCGAAAAAGTTACCCCGTTTGGTTGGGACGAAAAGGCCAACCATTATTTCAAATGGTTTCACGTGATGGAAGATGAAATTAGTCATCGCGGGCAAATACTCTTAATTAAAAGGAGAATAAAGAGTTAGAGGTGAAACAAAGTGCATAATGGAACACTGATGACAATACGAGACAAAGCATTATATGTAGAAGTGCATGGTTCAAAAAATAACCCGCCTCTTCTTTATCTACACGGTGGACCAGGAGAGAGCTGCTTTGATTTCTCTTACCATCAGACGGATCGACTGAAAGAGAATTTCAGAGTGATTGCGATTGATCAGCGTGGCGTTTGCCGTTCAGAAGCGGTGAATGATGATGAAGAATTTGGCTTGATGGATTTAATCGAAGACTGCGAAGCGATCAGGAAACAGTTTGAATTAGAATCGTGGTCAGTGCTCGGTCATTCGTTTGGTGGCTATCTTGGTGTACTCTATGCCAGTCTTTATCCTGAATCAATTGATCATTTACTGCTTGAATGTCCGACGTTTGATTTTACGTTAACATCGAGAAGCTTGTTGAAAAAAACGAGTGCGCTCTTAGACAAATATGGGGAGCATCAGAAAGCAACAGAGAGCTTAGAAATTGCCAAGGATTCTGATATTAAGAATCGAGAGCTAGCAGAGCTTTATGGAAAATACAGTGATTATCTTGAAGAGAACCGAATGGAAATATACATTTACAATACAAACGAGCCTACAGACTATAGCTATTATAGTGAGGCGAAATGGGATGAGCTTTACGATAGATCAGAAGTGCACTATAACTTGTTAAGAGAAGAAGGAAAGATCTTTCATTCACTCATTCCACATCTATCAAAGCTTACGATGCCAACTCTCTTATTAACAGGAGAGCATGATCCCGTGACATCCGAAGAACAGATCGATGCTTTCAAGAAGTACGTCGAAAATGGGGCAATCTATCATTTTGCAAACAGCGGCCATACCCCCCATGATGAAGAAGCCGATCACTTTGCACACGTTATAACCCAATACATAGGTGATAAAAGAGGAGAATAGACGCATGTTTACATATCAAATCAATGACGATCTTTACCTAAGAATGTATACGATAGACGATGCCGAAGCGCTTTATCATTTAATCGATGAATCAAGAGATTACTTGAAAGAATGGTTAGCGTGGGTTGATTATAATACAGATATTGAATCTTCTCGTGATTTTATACAACGGACATTACAAGGCGTGAGTGAAACAGGAGGATATCCGAAAACGCTCGGCATGTTTTATAAAGGTGAGCTTGCTGGTACGGTTGGGTTTAATGAAGTGAATCGAACACATAAGTACGCGACGATTGGATACTGGCTGAGCGAAAAGTTTCAGAAAAAAGGTATCGTAACGGAGGCGTGTCGTGGAATGATTAATCTAGGATTTAACGAAATCGGGCTCAACCGGATAGAGATTCGTGCTGCTTCAGGAAATAAGAAAAGCCAGGCGGTTCCAGAACGACTAGGTTTTACGAAAGAAGCAGTGGTCCGGGAGGCGGAGCTCGTTAATGGACAGTTCTATGATCACATTGTGTACGGAATGCTAGCGAGAGAGTGGTTAACAAAAGAAAAAGAAGCATAAAAAAACTCCAGGGGATAACATCCTCTGGAGGAATTAAGGTAGATCAACTTTCCTTATTAAATACTCTAGTTCTTCCATTGTGCATTCATAGAGCTGTTTATCTTTTAATTTATAAATTCCACGGTCTAATAGACGTTGAATGAAGGACTGTTTTTGTTTAGGGTCTTGCTCGGATGATATGAGATGTGACATGTTTCATTCCTCCTGTTAAGTATATCCAGGTAATATGTTCCACTTTGGGTCCAATCTCAAACCTTAAAGAGCACATTTCAAAAAAAGGATAAAGCGCTTTCGTGACGAATGCTAGATGATAACGATTAGGAGGGATACGATATGGCGAAATATGACGTACTACTAGGGGCAGAGCCTTTTTACTTTGCTGGGAATCACATCGGTGTGCTTGTTCTCCACGGTTTTACAGGTTCGACCCAAAGCATGCGTTATCTTGGAGAGCAATTGGCTTCAGAAGGGTATACGGTTTGTGGGCCGAGATTGAAAGGTCATGGTACTCACTATGAAGACATGGAGCAGAGTACATATGGAGAATGGATCCAGTCTGTTGAAGAAGGCTATCAATGGTTAAACGAACGATGTGAGGAAATCTTTATTACAGGCCTGTCGATGGGCGGCACGCTAACGCTTTATTTAGCTGAAAAACATCCTGAAGTGAAAGGGATCATGCCGATTAATGCTGCGATTGATTTACCAGGTCTTGAACAAATGAGAGGAAAAACAGAGCCACGTTTCCTTGATGCAATTGGATCAGATATTAAAGCGGAAGGTGTCGATGAGCTGGCATACGAGAAAACGCCTACGAAGTCGATTCAAGAGATTCTTGCTTTAACAGAAATTACACGAAAAGGCCTTGAAACAATATCGGTGCCGGCCTTAATTTTTAAATCACTAGAAGATCATGTCGTGCCGCCAGAGAATTCGACGATGATTTATAATGAAATAGCTTCATCGAGTAAAGAAGTGATCGAACTAAAAGATAGCTATCACGTAGCGACGCTCGATCATGATAAAGAGCTAATTGCAGAGAAGTGTAAAGCATTTGTGAAAGCTCTTCTATAAAGGAGGTTTTAAGATGGAAGTCAGACAGCTAACAGCGGATGACGCTGAAGCTTATTGGGAACTTCGGTTAGAAGCGTTAAAGAAAAATCCAGAAGCATTTGCCTCAAGCTATGAAGAGGCGATTCAAAAAGATGATCCGATTAAAAGTACAGCGAGAAACATGGAATCAGGTGCCACTTTTGGCGCATTTGATCAAGAAACATTAATTGGTGTCATCACTTTTGTCAGAGGCAGCGGCATCAAGGTTCGTCATAAAGCTGATTTATTTGCTGTTTACGTGACGCCAGAATATCGTGGCAAAGGGGCAGGGAGAGCTCTTTTAACCCGGGTGATGGATTATGCGAAAAGTCAGGATGCTCTTATTAAATTAAGCGTTTCGGTCGTTTCTACGAATGAACGGGCGAAGCATCTGTACAAAAGCTACGGCTTTAAAACCGTTTACATTGAAGAAAAGGCTCTTTATGTTCAGGGAAGATTTCTAAACGAAGAACATATGGTGCAATACTTTTAAGGACTAGCAGACGTCAAGATGACGTCTGCTTTGTTGTGAAATCTTCATTATAAAGAGCAACGCTGTAGGGAAAGAGCTCAGCTGTCATAATCCCATCTCGGACAGCGGGATCGCTTTTCATAAGCGCTTCTGCTTCTTTTTCAGAAGAAACCTGAATGACGACAATTCCAAAAGAAGAAGTGTCGTTGTTTAACGTTCTGCCAGCCATAATGAGCTTATTATTCTTCAATAGCTGTTGAAGGGCGTGGAAGTGCTCTGATACGATGCTGTTCTCTTTGTCAGTCCAGTTCTTTTCTTCCAATAGCTCAGGGATTAGCGTTAGCTTGTATAGAAATTGTTTCATTTGTAACCTCCATCACTGGCAAATCAGAGGCAATAGGCTCTTCTGATTAAACAGTCACCATATATAGTTTGTTTCTCCATTTAAGAAAGAAATCCTCTATTTTGGATAAGGTTGTGCTCGCAATTACTAGAAAAATAGCTTGAAACGCTTCGTAGCTAGAAAATGTTTAACACTAACTATACCTCTATTTAAATTGTTTTAAGTCGAACCACTGTTTCCTTCTTCAGAGCAGTGGTTTTTTGGTGCTCCGGTAACGGAATAAAGCAAAAAAGTGCATAACTTTCTGTTTTTTTTACCGTTGAAACGCTTACAGAACGCAGTATAGAATATTAACCAGACATTAAAACGCATACATAACTGTACGGATCACTTTGATTCCGCTTACAAAAAGGAGAGGCAGCAATGAGTTTATTTACAGTCGGTTCATTTCTATTTTTTACAGGTATGGTAGCCGTAATCTCCTACCTAGTAACGAGAAAGGAAGATTTAGCAACACAGGATGGATATTTTCTAGGAGGAAGAAGCCTAGGCGCATGGGTCATTGCAGGCTCATTGATGCTGACGAATCTATCAACCGAACAATTAATAGGTTTGAATGCTCAGGGGTATTCAGACACCATTGCGGTTATGGGTTGGGAAGTTGGTTCAGCCATCTCGCTTGTGATCGTCGCTTTCTTCTTATTGCCTCGGTATCTTAAAGGTGGTATTACGACGATTCCGGATTTTCTAGAGGAACGGTATGATTTTGGCACTAAACAAATTGTTACCATTCTCTTTCTTTTTGGATATGTTTTCAACTTGCTTCCACCTATTCTTTATTCAGGGGCGGTAGCGCTAAATGGGCTTTTCAATATTCCAGAGGTGTTAGGACTTGGTCGAATGGCAAGTCTTTATGTAACCGTTTTTGCGATTGGGATTATTGGGGCAATTTATGCGATCTTCGGTGGTCTTAAAGCCGTTGCTGTATCAGATACGATTAATGGTATTGGCCTTTTAATCGGTGGGTTAATGATCCCAATTATCGGATTGTATGTACTGGGTGATGGATCAATACTCGGAGGATTTAGCACAATAGTTGAGGACTCTCCTGAGAAGTTAAATTCGGTAGGCGATAACAACAGTCCTGTTCCGTTTGGAACGATGTTTACGGGGATGCTTCTTGTTAATCTATTTTACTGGGGAACGGCTCAGCACATTATGCAGCGAGCGATTGCAGCTAAGAATTTGAAGGAAGGTCAGAAGGGCGTCTTGATTGCTGCCTTCTTAAAACTACTTGGACCTGTGTTTCTTATTTTACCTGGAATTATTGCCTTTAATATGTTTGGACCGGGTCTTGAACCAACGGATGCTTATCCGATGCTAGTGAATGAAGTATTACCAAAGCCGCTTGTTGGCTTCTTTGCAGCAGTGTTGTTCGGTGCAATTCTATCATCTTTTAACTCTGCTCTAAATTCATCGGTGACGCTCATTGCTCTTAACATTTATAAACCTTATTTTAATCCAAAAGCGCCAGACAAAATAGTTGTACGAAAAGGAAAATTCGTTGGAATTATTCTCGCTATTTTTGCAATGTGTATCGCTCCAATGATTGATAAAGTTCCTCAAGGGTTCTTTCAATATTTACAAATCGTAAACGGTTTCTATAACGTGCCGATTTTTACGATTCTCATTGTTGGGTATTTAACAAAACGCGTGCCTTCGATCGCAGCGAAGGTTTCCCTGTTTGTTTTCATATCGGTCTATGCGACAACTCAACTTATTTGGGATACAGGGATTCATTTCTTGCATATTCTTGGTATTTTGTTTGTGGCTTGTACGATTCTGATGCTCGTGATTGGAAAAATTGCGCCACGTGATAAGGACTTTGTGCTTGAAGAGAATGCGCAGGTGGATATGTCTCCATGGAAGCTACTGTATCCTGTAGGTATTGCAGCGACAGTAGCGATGA
Source organism: Pseudalkalibacillus sp. JSM 102089 (assembly GCF_041366475.1). NCBI lineage: Bacteria > Bacillati > Bacillota > Bacilli > Caryophanales > Fictibacillaceae > Pseudalkalibacillus > Pseudalkalibacillus sp. JSM 102089. Next base: position 279,277 of record NZ_JBEWYW010000003.1, on the reverse strand, counting down.
TTATTATTTATACGTTGCTTTCACCAATTGGCATCATTTCGTAATGTTCCATTGGATTTCCATTTGATATAATAGGAACAATGTCAAATGGAGTGAAGGATGATGTGGGATGAGTAAGGCGAATGAGCCAATTGAATCGCTATATCACAGCGTTTACGAATCTCTAGAAAAGCTTCAAAAGGAAGTAAACGAGCAAGAAGAAAAGCTGGATCTTGTGGACCCAGCTGATATAGAAAAGCTTGATCGCACACAGTTTGCACTGCAATTGTCAAAGGATGTTCTGGAAAATTTCGTAGCTTCAGGGAAAAGCATGACCATTAATTATGACAAACGCTCGATTACAATTGAAGTAGCAAAATAGAACAGGACCGCGCTTAGGCGGTCCTGTTTTTCATTTCTGTAACGAAACATTTGTGTTCGTTCGGTATTTTCCTGGTGAAGTGCCTGTCACCTTTTTAAACACTTTATTAAAGTAATTGGCATTTTTGTACCCAATAAGAAGGGCGATATCCTCTGAAGAATATTTGGTATTCAATAGGAGCTCTTTTGCTTTTTTAATGCGAATATCTGTTAAATACTGTATAGGCGTTTGGTTCGTATATTCCTTGAACTGCCTAGTGAAATGATAACGAGACATGCCGGATGAAGCCGCCATTTCATCTGGGCCGATTTCTTCACTAAAATGATTCATTGCATACATCGAAGATTCCACGATTGCCTCAGGCCACTCAGACAGCCGTTTTTCTAGATTTGAACAGTACGTATAAAGCATCATTGTGAATTGATAAGCCTTACCGGAAGCTTGGTGAGCATTAGAAATCTGTCGGTTTGAAGCCATACTTAATAGATTAAGTAAGTAGTGAACCGGCTCCGAATTTGGTTGGAAATGGATAATGTGTCCAATTTGATTTTGAATTTCATCCCAATACTTTTTCACGACATCTCCGTAGAGAGTAAGGTATATAAACTCCCAGCGATCACTATCTTCAGGTAAATAGTAGCGGTAGTCACCTGGAATATTTACGATAAATCCTTGACCAGGTGTTAATTCATGACTTTGTCCATCAATGTCGATGCAGCCCTTACCAGAGATCGTATATTGAAATATATATTTTCCGGTATCACGTCTATTCGTCCCGTCCCAATCGTAGAGAGAAGTGGTTTGTTCATCCCATCCTAGTGACCAGATTTGGGCGATGTTCTGAAGTGTAGGATCTGAAAAACGATAGCCGTAAGATCCGTATTGTAATGGCTTTTCTTCCATATGACCCCTCCTTAACAAGCAAAATAGTACCATTTGTCTAATGAGAACGTACAGATGAATCATACTCTAAATAGCATTTTAGCTTATATAGGAAGAGAAGTCTAAGCAATAAAAGGCATTATTTTTAAATTTATTTACCATTGATCAGATATAGGGATTTTTTTAAACTAGATGTGGATACGAAAACGAGGATATGAAAACGTTTTCGATTAGAAGACGGAGGTAAGTATATGCCAGTCATGATTAATGATCAAACACTTCAGTTTCACTTACAAGGAAAAGACGTCAGCTATGTATTTCATGTTATGAAAAATGGGCAGCTCGGACAGCTGTATTTTGGGAAGAAAATCCGAAATCGATCAGATTTCAGCCATTTATCTAAACGAGAATCTAGAGTGACTTCCTCTTACGTGTACGATGATGACTCAACCTTTTCATTAGATTTAATTAAACAGGAATATCCAGGGTATGGAACGTCAGACTATCGAGAGCCTGCTTTTCAAATCGAACATCCAGATGGAAGTCGTATTTCAGATTTCACCTATCAATCATATGAACTAATAAAAGGAAAACCTCGTTTATCAGGTTTACCCGCTACATATGTTGAGGACGATGGGGAGGCAGATACGTTAGTGATTCATATGTACGATAAAGTGACGAATCTGTCTCTTTCCTTGATGTACTCTGTCTACCATGGAAGAAATGTCATCACTCGCTCTGCGTTGTTTACAAATCATGGAGAAGAGACTCACGTAATCAAACGAGCACATAGTGCCTCAGTTGATTTTCCAGATGCGGACTATGAAATGATTCAGCTATCAGGTTCGTGGTCGAGAGAGCGTCATATGTCCGAACGGAAGCTTAGCCCAGGTATTCAAAGCATTCAAAGTACTCGTGGAACTAGTAGTGCACAGCACAATCCGTTTCTTGCATTAAAAAGACCAATGACAACGGAACATACTGGAGAAGTCTACGGGTTTAGCTTCGTCTATAGTGGGAACTTCCAGGCGCAGGTTGAAGTGGATCACTATCAAACTGCAAGAATGACAATGGGAATTAATCCATTTGATTTCTCATGGACGTTAGGAAGTAGCGCTAGTTTTCAAACACCTGAAGTGGTGATGGCTTATTCCAAACATGGGTTAAATGAACTTAGTCAAACGTATCATGATCTCTATCAATCTCGTCTTGCACGTGGGAAGTGGCGTGATGCGGAACGTCCTGTTTTACTAAACAATTGGGAAGCAACGTATTTCGATTTCGATGAGAAAAAACTACTGAGCATTGCTGAAAAAGCGAAAGAAACAGGGGTCGAACTGTTTGTATTGGATGATGGATGGTTTGGTAAGCGAAATGACGATCGGACCTCTCTTGGCGATTGGTTTGTGGATTCTAAGAAACTTCCAGAAGGATTACCAAATCTTGCATCAAAGCTGAATGATATGGGGCTACTGTTTGGACTCTGGTTTGAACCTGAAATGGTATCGAAAGAAAGTGAACTCTATCAAAAACATCCAGATTGGGTCATTCAAGTACCTGGACGTTCAAATTCTATTGGGCGGCACCAGCTCGTCCTTGATTTTGCGAATCCGGAAGTGGTGGATTACATCTATGAACAGATGGCAACGATTTTAAATGAAGCGAACATTAACTATGTGAAGTGGGATATGAATCGCTACATGACGGAGATCGGTTCGCTATCGCTTCTGAAAAATCAGCAGGCGGAAGTACCACACCGCTATATTCTAGGTGTTTATGAGCTGTATGAACGTTTAATCGAAGCTTTTCCACACGTCCTGTTTGAATCATGTGCAAGCGGCGGGGCAAGATTTGATCCCGGTATGCTTTATTACGCCCCACAGGCGTGGACGAGTGATGACACAGATGCAATGGAGCGACTTAGCATTCAATATGGAACATCGTTGGTTTATCCGCTGAGCAGTATGGGAGCGCATGTATCAGCTGTGCCGAATCATCAGGTGAAACGAATTACGTCGCTTGAGACAAGAGCGAATGTCGCTTACTTTGGCGCGTTTGGGTATGAGCTCGACGTGACGAAGATGAATAAAGATGAGTTGAAGGAAATGACGGAGCAAATCCGCTGGTATAAAGAGAATCGCCAACTCCTTCAATACGGAGCATTCTATCGGTTAAGAAGTCCGTTTGAACAGAAAGGAAATGTCACTAGTTGGATGAGTGTATCAAGCGATCAAACGAAAGCTATCGTTGGTTATTATCAAGTACTTGCGGAGCCTAACCCCTCATTTAAACGCTTGTATTTGAAGGGGCTTGCTGCAGAGAAAGAATATGAAGTAAGTGGCTATGAAGGAACTTACTTTGGGGATGAATTAATGAACGCTGGAATTCAATTATCAAGCGGTTATGATGGATCACAAACGGGTGGTTTGGAAGAATCAGGAGATTTTTCTTCTCACGTATTTGTATTAGTCGAGACGGATCAGAATAATAGAGGTGGAGAAGTATGAAGAAACTTGAACAGGAATTTATTGAACAATTCGGAGAGGAAGGAGAGAGAGCTCTCTATTTTGCTCCTGGGCGAGTGAATTTAATTGGCGAGCATACGGATTATAACGGGGGACACGTCTTTCCATGTGCCTTAAGCGTTGGTACGTATGCTGTTGCAAGAAAACGTGAAGATCAGAAGGTCAGGTTTTATTCCATGAACTTTCCGAGTCATGGAATCATAGAATCTTCATTGGACTCGCTCATTTATAGCGACGAGGATGATTGGGCGAATTATCCGAAGGGGGTTATCGCTCTTTTTCAACAGGACTATGCGATTCCGCAAGGCGTTGATATTGCCTACTACGGCAATATCCCAAATGGAGCTGGTCTATCATCGTCTGCATCAATCGAGCTAGCCACAGCTGTTGTCCTGAGGGATCTTTTTCATCTTTCAATTGAGATGGTTGAAATGGTAAAGCTTTCTCAAAAAGCAGAGAATGAGTTTGTTGGAGTCAATTGTGGAATTATGGATCAGTTTGCAATTGGCATGGGGAAAAAGGATCATGCAGTTCTTCTGAATTGTGACACGCTTACGTATAAGCAAACTCCTATCCGACTAGAAGATCATGCATTGATTATTGCGAATACGAATAAGCGTAGAGGACTAGCCGATTCGAAATATAATGAACGCCGCATGCAGTGTGAAGAGGCACTCAAAGCTTTGCAAGAAGAGCTTGACGTTACCTCGTTAGGTGATGTGACAGAAGAGCAGTTCGAAGCTTACAAGCATTTGATTATAGACGCTGAAACTCGAAAACGTGCGCGTCATGCGGTTTATGAGAATCGTCGCACGATGAAAGCCGTTAATTTTCTAAACGAAGGTGATGTTGAGGCATTTGGAAAGCTTATGAATGAATCGCATGTCTCATTACGTGATGATTACGAAGTAACAGGCAATGAATTAGACGCAATGGTGGAAGCTTCTTGGAAGGAAGGGGCCGTTGGGTCACGGATGACAGGCGCTGGTTTTGGAGGCTGTACGATTAGTATTGTGGAGAAGGATAATGTCGAGGCCTTCATTAAAAACGTTGGTGTAAGTTACAAACATCAAACAGGTCTTGAAGGAGATTTCTATGTTGTTGAAATCGGCGACGGTGCTCACAGGGTGGTGGAAGGAATATGAGGCATCAAAAGAAACCGAATATTTATTTAGAGATCGAGCGTCTTCTTCAATATGGTTTGCAAAAACAGCTAATCGAGATGGTTGATGCGGATTACGCTCGAAACGCTCTTCTACATCTTTTTGAATTAAATGGAGTTGAATCGTTTCCACATCCACCTGAAGAGCAGCTCGACACACCAACACCTTTCCTTGAGAACATGCTGGATTATGCTGTGATAACAGGTTTAATAGAAGAAGACACCGTTACTGAGCGTGATCTGTTCGATTCTAAAATTATGAATACAATTGTTCCACGACCGTCAGAGGTCATACGTCAGTTTTATGAAGATTACAGGGACAGTCCAATTAAAGCGACAAGTACTTTCTATCAGCTTTCGAAGGATTCGCAATACATTCGAACGAACAGAATTGCGAAGAATGTACATTGGTATAGTAAGACTGAGTATGGTGACCTTGAAATCACGATCAACTTATCAAAGCCTGAGAAAGATCCTAAAGCGATCGCTGCGGCGAAAGCCAATCCATCTTTAGCCTATCCGAAATGCTTGCTTTGCAAAGAAAATGTTGGGTATGCTGGAAGACTTGATCATCCAGCGCGCGATCAGCATCGAATCATTCCAGTGAACCTTGAGGGAGAAAATTGGTACATGCAGTATTCTCCTTACGTTTATTACAATGAGCATGCAATCATTTTATCTGAGTACCATCGTCCGATGACAATCTCTCATGAAGGCTTTGATCGTTTGCTTCATTTTACTGAACAGTTCCCTCATTACTTTATCGGTTCCAATGCGGACCTTCCAATTGTCGGTGGATCGATCTTAAGTCATGATCATTTCCAAGGAGGGCATCATGAATTCCCAATGGCGAAAGCGGAGATTCAGGAAAAAGTTCACATTAACGGCTATCGGGATTTGACGATCGGGATTGTAAACTGGCCGATGTCCGTGCTTCGCTTGCGAGGAAAGAATCGGAAGCGTCTAACGGAGCTAGCGAATAAGATTCTAACGTCGTGGAGAGGGTATACTGATCGCGATGTCGCTTTAGTACATGAAACAGATGGAGAACCTCATAATACGATCACCCCAATCGCAAGAATGCGCGGAGATCAATTTGAGTTAGATCTTGTGTTACGAAATAATCGAACGAGCGCGAAACACCCAATGGGGATTTTTCATCCACATGAAGAAGTGCATCATATTAAGAAAGAAAATATTGGATTGATTGAAGTCATGGGTCTTGCTGTTCTACCTGGGCGTTTAGTAGACGAAATGGAAAAGCTCGCTTCTTATATAGAAGATCAACACCTTGATCGCGCATTACATGATGAAGTGGTAGCGAAGCATGTACCCTGGGCTAAAAAGGTGATAAAGAAACACGGATCCCTTTCGAAGGATCAGTTACGAGACACGCTTAGACATGAAATTGGTGTCACCTTCTCGACTGTTCTAGAACATGCGGGAGTATTTAAACAAGATGAAGCGGGTCAGCAAGCGTTTAGACGTTTCATAAACCAAGTGACTAACTAAATAGACCAAATAAGTCGTTACCATAAAGGTAGCGGCCTTTTTTGTAGTTCGAACCCCATCACTCCTTCGTTTCTGGTGTCTCAACGTTATGTTGTATATAATGAAACCTGAAACGAATGAGCCATTTTACGCTAAGGTATCCATAGATTTACTACGTTTGAAGGGAGGAGCCAAATGGATGAATTACTTTATCTAGGTGTTTTCCTCATCTACACCATTGTTATTCTTATCTTTGGGAAACACGGTTTCGATAAAACAGATGAGCTGAAAGGGTATTTTCTAGCGGGAAGAAATCTGCCTTTATTTCCGAGTATTGCGTCCTTCTGCGCAACTTGGTTTAGTGCAGCATCGCTTCTTGGTCTTCCGGGATTGATTTATGAAGGGGGAATGGCCGTTATTTGGACAACGGCAATCGCCTGGTTGCTTGGATTAATCGGCTTGTTTTTTATTTCAACAAAACTCTATACATATAACGTTGTAACGGTTCCAGAGTTTTTCTTAGTACGCTATGATTCAAAGCTACTGCAAATTTGGGTTGGGATTATTCTTAGTGTTAGTTATCTCTTATACGTTGTGATCCAAATCCGAGGCTTCGGTATTGTGGTTAGTCAAATGCTTGAAGTGCCTTATACGGTAAGTGTGTTTTTGATCTATATTTTTGTTCTCTACACGACGTTTGGAGGGCTACACTCTGTTGCACGCACGGATATTTTTCATTTCTGTTTAATCCTGTTTGGAACGATGCTAGGGGCTTTATTTATTGTGAGCGAAATAGGAGGGCTATCTGAATTTGTGACGGGGCTATCAACCATTGCTGACCGAAGCGGTAATTCTTATTTGGCTCTGTTTCCTGAGGGAGGCTTATCGTTCTGGGCGTTAGTAAGTGCGTTCTTATCACTCGGCATTGGCGTTGCGGCAAATCCTCAATATGCTGTTCGGATTCTTTCGTCTCGATCGAAAGAAGTAGCGTTAAGTATGGTTATCACGAGTACGGTCTTTTTAGTTCTAATCTATTTTTCTATTTTTGTAATAGGTATAGGCTCAAGAGTATTGGATCCTAACGTTTCGTTTAGTAGCACAGATGAAATTTATCCTTTTATTATTACGTATTTACTCCAAACGCCTCTGAAGGGGGTTCTGCTTATTAGCGTTGTCGCTGCTGCTATTTCTACGGCTAATTCTCAGCTCCTTATAATGGCGACGAGCTTTGTGTATGATATCACGCTTCCGATCCGCAAGAAAAAAGCGATTGATCTAAAGGTGATTTCATGGACACGCTGGATGATTTTCATTTTTGCGACGTTTTCTCTCATTATCGCATTTACTCCGCCAGAGGGAATCGTTCCATTTAGCGGACATATATGGGGGATTATTGCCGTTTCGTTGTTTTTCCCTTTATACGGGGGCCTGTACACGAAAGTGGCGAAACGAAATGCCCTTCGTTCATCTTTCGGAGGCTTAATCACCTATCTTATTGCCTTTCTTCTTATTCCACAGGAGGTTCAGTCAACTTATCATCCCGTTCTCCCATCCCTTGCAATAGCAGGATTTTTCTTCTTTTGGAAAGGGGGTAGATCTTCCTAATGCGTCATTCTATTGAACGTAAAATATTAGTCCCTTTCTTAATTATCGTTCTGCTACCGATCTTTATCATTGGTGCTGTATCGATGTGGTCGAGCTATCAGTCTGAGAAACAATTAAAACAGGCAACAGCTCAAGAACAGTTGATTAGTCTTAATCGCTATGCGGATAAGCTGGATGAACGTGTTCAGAACGGAAGTATGAGTGAAGAAGATGCGAAGTCATTGATCAAAATCATGATAAATGAAACGAAAGGTTTGTATATAGAAGAAGAGGATGGAACCCTATCTTCAGAGGGGGAAGTCGTTCAACCTAATGAAATAGATTGGTACAATGGAGAAGCTAACTCCAATTTATGGACAGAAAACACCGTACTAACAGAGCAGCTAGAGCAGTGGAGCTGGACACTTTATCATCCGCTGACATTCTCTTTCTATTCCGGATCACTCCCGAATATTCAAAAATATACGCTGTTAATTAGCATTTTTACAGGTGTGATTGCCGTTCAGTTTACGATTATTCTTTCTTATCATCTTTCAAAACCAATCAAAAACCTTGCTGCTTTTTGCAAAAGGATTGCTCTTGGAGAGAGAGAGGACGATCTTCATATGAAAGAAAATCGTAAAGATGAAATCGGCGTGCTTTCAACCTCTTTAAAAGAAATGGTGCAAACACTTGATGAAAGAAATGTCCAAATTGAGAAAATAAAGAAGTTGAATGAAACGATTTTGGATAGTGTTCACGTAGGCATCGTTCTTGTTATAGAAGGAGCTAGCTCTGTCTACAATGAAGCGGCTCAGACGATGATGAAGGAAGACCCTCTTTTAAGAGAGCGGTTTGAGAAATTAACGATTCACGAAACGAAAAAAAGAAGTGAAGAAATTTGGAATCATAAACGACATGAAGAGAAAGTGTTCTATGCGGTGAGTTATAAAGTCTTAAACACAACAGAAAAGCAGCGGTCCATTATTACATTTGAAGACATTACACATAGAAGAAAATTAGAGCAGCGCGTGGAGCGAATGTCTCGCCTTGCTTCATTAGGTGAAATGGCATCCGGAATTGCTCATGAAATTCGGAATCCACTAGCTGGCATTAAAACGACGACAGAGCTATTAACACGAAGACTTGAGTTGTCAGAAGATCAGCTTGCGTTGACAGAGAACATGATGTTGGATATTGATCGTGTGAATAAAATCATCACGAATATTCTCCAATTCTCAAGGCCAATGGACACGAATCCTTCTGTCATTCATGTAGATGATACGTTTCATTCACTTGTCTTACTGATGAAGACAATGGCGAGCGAAAAGAATGTCACGCTAGAGATTGAACGAAACGAAGATGAAATCATCGTAGACCGCGATCATGTTCGTCAAATTCTATTGAATTTAATTCTAAATGGTATCAACGCTATGCCTGATGGCGGCAAACTGATGCTTTCAAGTTACAAGAGCGGAGCGAATGTAACGATGACGGTGTCAGATAATGGCGTAGGTATGGAAGATTCTGTGATGGAGAAGATCTTTGATCCATTCTTTACTACTCGTTCTGAAGGAACAGGGCTTGGTTTGTCGATCGTCCATCAGCTAGTCGTTCAGAATAACGGGGAAATGGATGTAAGAAGTACCCTTGGAAAAGGCACGACGTTCTTTATCACATTTCCAACGAGGAAGGGGGAGGTTTAGATGGCTGTGAAAGTAGGGATTATTGACGACGAAACAACGCTTCGTCTTACACTCCAGATGTTTCTTGAAGATGAAGGTTATGAAGTGCGAGTCGCCTCAACGCTTGAAGAAGGCTGGACGCTAGTGGATGAATTTAGTCCTCAAGTGCTGCTATTAGATATTCGCTTACCTGATGGGAATGGTCTTGATTCCCTGAACAAGTGGAAAGAGCATTACCCCGAAATGGCTGTGATGATGCTGACGGCGTATGGTGATGCAAAGACGGCCGTTCGTGCGATCAAAGAAGGAGCTTTTGATTATTTAACAAAACCTTTTGAGCTCGAAGAACTGAAAATCACCCTGGAAAAATGGATGAAGCAGCACCATCTTGAAAAAGAAGTAGAGCGATATAGAGAAGAGGAGAGAAGAACCAAGCTCGTTCGAATGATCGGCGAAAGTGACCAAATGAATGAGTTGAAAGACAAAATTTCTCTTATTGCAGAAAGCAATGATACGACCGTGCTCGTTAGAGGAGAGACCGGGACAGGCAAGGAGCTTGTGGCAAGAAGCATTCATCAACAAAGTCATCGTCATGAAGGACCGTTTGTTGCGGTGAACTGTGCGAGTATACCTTCAGATCTCATTGAAATGGAACTTTTCGGTCGAGAAAAAAATAGTGCACCAGATCAATCTCAACCGAAGATCGGGTTAATGGAATGGGCAGATGGCGGAACACTATTTCTTGATGAAATCGGTGATTTATCACTCGATATTCAGGTAAAGCTTTTGCGCTTTTTAGAAGATAAGAAGATTAAGCGAATTGGCAGTGTGCACGATATTGAAATGGATGTTCGTGTGATTGCCGCAACGAACCGTTCCCTTGAAAAAATGATACAAGAGAAGGAGTTCAGGTCCGATCTTTATTATCGATTGAACGTCGTACCGGTGAAGCTACCTCCCTTACGTGAACGTGAGAATGATATTGTCATGCTAACAGACTATTTCCTAAATGAATTTTGTCAGCAAATGAGGAAAGAAACGCCAATGCTCCGAGCGGATGCGAAAAAGCGACTGTTGAACTATGATTGGCCGGGGAATGTTAGAGAGCTCAAAAATACGATCGAGCGCATTGCCATTTTACATCGAGAAGATGAGCTTGCCGCTCATCATTTTGACTTCTTGAACCCAGTTGAAGGACAAGTAGAAGGATCGAAATCAATTGAAGAGGTCGTCTTCGATCGAGATTTTTCATTAGAAGATCATATTGAATCAATCGAAAAGAAATATATTGAGAAAGCGATTCAAGATGCGAAGTGGAATATAACGCAGGCAAGTAAGCTGCTAGGCATCAGTCGGTATGCTCTACAGCGTCGAATCGATAAATATGATATAACATGAGCGAAATCGCCCGATATGGGCGGTTTTTTTGTGCGGAATCTTATAAAATTATCTGAAAATTACGTGATATCGTAGAGATAAGAGAAAAATGCATCGATTCATGTAACGGATGAATCATATAAAAAAGGGGGAATTTGATGGCTTCGAAAAATAAAGAACCATTATCAATAGAGAATCGTCCAACGAAAAGCAAGTGGGGCGTTATTCTTGGCGCGGCTTTCTTAATGGGTTCATCAGCTATTGGACCAGGTTTTCTAACCCAGACGGCTGTCTTTACCGAACAACTTCTAGCAAGCTTTGGATTTGTTATTCTAATGTCCATTATTTTAGATATTGGTGTACAAGCTAATATTTGGCGAATCATTGCTGTCTCTAAGAAGAAAGGACAGGACATTGCCAATATGGTTGTCCCTGGACTTGGCTATTTCCTTGCCTTCGCCGTAGCGCTTGGTGGACTGGCCTTTAATATCGGGAACGTCGGTGGTGCCGGACTTGGGATGAATGTTTTGTTTGGCATTGATCCACGTATCGGTGCGGCGATTACAGGCGTGATTACGATCGGGATTTTCCTTTCGAAGGAAGCTGGCGTAGCGATGGATAAAATCGCGCGAATCCTCGGTGGAATTATGATTTTACTTACATTGTACGTGGCGTTCCAAAGTAATCCACCAGTCGGAGATGCGATTACACATACATTTGCCCCAGATAAAATTGATGTGTTTGCGATTATTACATTAGTAGGTGGAACAGTTGGCGGTTATATTACGTTTGCAGGGGGACATCGCTTGCTTGATGCGGGGATTTCAGGTAAAGAAAACCTCCACCAGGTGACGAAAAGTTCCGTTTCAGGAATTTTAATTGCGTCGATTATGCGCGTCTTTCTATTCCTTGCGGTGTTAGGTGTTGTTGCAACAGGATTTAAACTAGATCCAGCTAACCCGCCTGCTTCTGTTTTCCAACAAGCTGCAGGGGCAATTGGTTATAAAATGTTTGGTATTGTTCTTTGGGCTGCGGGGATTACGTCAGTCGTTGGTGCGGCGTATACATCTGTATCATTCCTAAGAACGCTATCGAAGAAAGTGGATCGTCATCATTCCGGAGTAACGATTGGATTTATTGCCGTATCGACGATCATTTTCACCTTCATTGGAAAGCCGGTTCTGTTACTGATCCTTGCTGGAGCCTTTAACGGATTGATTTTACCTGTTGCTCTTGGAACACTGCTAGTAGCTGCTTATAAGAAATCAATCGTAGGAGATTACAAGCATCCGCTTTGGTTAACGATCTTTGGGGGGTTCGTCTTCCTTATTACAGCCTATTTAGCGATTGTTACGCTTATTGATAAAGTGCCACAGCTTTTTTCTTAATTGTTAGGAGGAACATGTGTGAAACTTGAATATTATCCCCTAGGTGATACGGGCATTCAGCTTGTATTTGGGACCGAAATATCAGAAGAAACGAATCAGAAAATAAGAATGTTTGCAGACGAACTAGCGCAGCACCCTATTAATGGAGTGGAAGAATGGGTGCCTGCTTACACAACATTAACGATCTATTATCTTCCAAGCAAAATTTCTTACAGTACACTGAAAGAAAAGCTTGAGGAAATGAACGAACAACAACATGGAAGAGAAGCAGAATCTGCTTCTCTTGTTTATATCATCCCAACCTATTATGGGGATGAAGTAGGATCCGATTTAGAATTTGTAGCGGAGCATAACGGATTAAGTAAAGAAGAAGTCATCTCAATTCACGCAGATAAAGATTACCTCATTTACATGATGGGCTTTGTCCCTGGATTTCCTTATTTGGGAGGAATGTCTGAAGAAATCGCAACGCCAAGACGTGAAAACCCACGTGCTGAGATAGAACCTGGATCTGTTGGTATTGCTGGAGCTCAAACGGGCGTCTATCCGCTAGAGTCACCAGGTGGCTGGCAGCTTATTGGACAAACGCCTGTTAAGCTGTATGACCCGACAAGTGAGTCTCCGATTTTATTAGAATCAGGACATTACTTACGTTTTGTTTCTGTTAGTAAAAAAGAATTTCTAGAAATTAAAGAAGCGATTAGGCGTGGAGAGTATGTTGTTGAAACCGAAGAGAAGAAGGTGGGATATCATGAAGTCAGTTGATTTAAATAGTGATTTAGGAGAAAGCTTTGGGGCGTACAAAATCGGCAATGATGAGAATGTTCTTCCTTTTATTTCATCAGCCAATATCGCGTGCGGTTATCATGCGGGAGATCATAATGTCATGATGAAAACAGTCGAGTTAGCAAAGTCTCTAGGGGTATCCATTGGTGCACATCCGGGATTTCCTGATCTTGGAGGGTTTGGCAGACGAGATATGAACGTGTCACCTGATGAGGTATATAACCTCGTCGCGTATCAAGTCGGTGCCATTCAGGGTGTTGCGAATGTCCATCAAGCCACTGTTTATCACGTGAAGCCTCACGGTGCGCTTTATAACAAAGCATCGAAAGACGCTGCTATTGCCAAAGCGATTGCAAACGCTATCTATGCCGTTAACCCGGACCTCGTTTTATACGGATTAGCAGGAAGCGAATTAGTGAAGGCAGGAAGAGCATGCGGGTTAACCGTTGCGGAAGAAGTTTTCGCTGATCGTACGTATCAACAAGATGGTACGTTGACTCCAAGAACGGAGCCGAATGCGATGATTCATGATGCGGACGAAGCTGTGGAACGAGTCATTCGCATGATAACAGAAGGGAAAGTAACCGCCGTCAATGGCAGCGATATTAGTATTCAAGCTGATACGATTTGCGTGCACGGAGATGAGCCTGAGGCGCTGCTTTTTGTTCGGAAATTGAGAGAACGTATCGAGGAAAATGGAATAGAGATCAAACGTGTTGGAGTGAATGCCAGTGTCTAACTCACTATTTAAAGTGAAAAAATCAGGTCTTTTATCCACCATTCAGGACGATGGGCGAAAAGGATATCAGCAGTACGGCATTGTTGTATCAGGAGCTATGGATTCTTTTTCCATGAAAATTGCTAATTTTCTTGTTGGTAACAAAGGGAATGAAGCGGTTCTAGAAGTAACGGTTATGGGTCCTGTATTAGAAGTGTTAAATCGGGCTGTTATAGCAATCTGTGGCGGTAATCTTTCCCCAAAGGTGAACGGTGAAAAGGTGCAAATGTGGAAGAGCTTCGAAGTAAAAGAAGGGGATCAGCTTGAATTTGGGCAGCCGCTTTCAGGAGCAAGGTCATATATCAGCGTCGCAGGGGGCTACGATGTTCCATTCGTTATGGGTAGTAAGTCAACCTATTTAAAAGCAGGGATTGGCGGTATTGAAGGCCGAGCTCTTGAAAAAGGTGACGTGCTCTGTCGTGCAGAAGAAATCAAAGGAGTTAGCGGGCGTGCCCTTCATCCGGAAGAAATTCCTGATTATCATAAAGAGCTCGATATACGCGTTGTCATGGGCCCTCATGCTTTTACTGAAAAAGGGACCGATACCTTTCTATCTACACCTTATGAAGTGACGCCGCAATCAGATCGAATGGGCTTTCGCTTGAAAGGTGAGAAAATCGAGCACGCGGGCTCGGCCGATATTATTTCTGAAGCGATTCCGCTTGGCGGTATTCAGGTGCCTGCTAGTGGCGATCCAATCATTCTTATGTCTGATCGTCAGACAACCGGCGGTTATACACGAATCGCGACTGTTATCTCAAGTGACATTCCATATCTCGCTCAAGCGATGCCAGGTAGTACGATTCGTTTTCGTGAAGTAACTGTAGAAGAAGCGCAAGAAGCTTATGAAGAGAATGATCGTTTTATGCGTACGTTAGGTAAAGTGTCTAATCCCCGTCGATAAAGGAGAATACAACATGTTAAGTTCAAAAGAAATTATTGAAATGATTAAATATGTGGATGGTTCAACTGTAGATGAGGTTCATTATGAGCATGATAGCTTCGTAGTAAAAGTGAAAAACCAGAATCCTTACGGAGAAGGTCAAGTTAAAAGAGAAGAGCAGTCTGCTACTATCACACCAACGGCTGTAGAGGAGCGCGGTCAAGGTAATGTTATTCCGAGTCCAGACGAGGAAGAGATCTCAGAAAGCACTCATACTGTTACTTCCCCAATGGTAGGGATGTTCTACTCTTCACCTTCTCCTGATGATCCCGCCTTTATCCAAGTAGGGGATGCCGTTCAGGAAGAAACCGTTGTTTGTGTACTAGAAGCGATGAAGATGTTCAATGACGTGCAAGCAGATGTGAATGGAGAAATCATCGAAATTCTTGTGGAGAATGGTGACCTTGTTGAATTTGGTCAACCGCTATTCTTAGTAAAGCCAGAATAGGAGGGATCAGATGGGTATTCAGAAAGTACTAATTGCAAATCGAGGCGAGATCGCTGTTCGCATTATTCGCGCCTGCCACGAGCTAAACCTTACGGCTGTAGCGGTATATTCAGAGGCGGATCGAGATGCGCTTCATGTTCAATTAGCAGATGAGAGCTACTGTATTGGCCCAACTTCTTCAAGTGAAAGCTACTTAAATGTTGGAAATATCATGACGGTTGCCGTAAATAGCGGCGTAGATGCTATTCATCCGGGGTACGGTTTTCTTGCAGAAAATGCTAGTTTTGCAGAGATCTGCGAAGACTGTGACATTGCGTTTATTGGTCCTAGTAAAGAAGCCATTAATCGCATGGGAACGAAAGATGTTGCGCGAGCGACGATGGAAGAAGCAGGTGTTCCAGTTGTTCCTGGCTCAGACGGCATTATTGAAACGAAAGAAGAAGCGCTTGAGCTTGCGAATGAAATGGGCTATCCCATTATTATTAAAGCAACAGCAGGCGGTGGCGGCAAAGGAATTCGCGTCGTACATGAGGAAGAAGAACTGATTAAAGCGATTAACATGACGCAGCAGGAAGCAGAGAAAGCGTTTGGTAATCCGGGTGTCTATATTGAAAAGTTCATTGAGGATTTTCGCCATATAGAAATTCAAATTATCGCAGATTTGTATGGTAACGTGATTCATCTCGGTGAGCGAGACTGCTCGATTCAAAGACGTATGCAGAAGCTCGTTGAAGAAACACCTTCACCTGCTTTAGATCAATCGATACGTGAAGCGATGGGAGATGCAGCTGTTCGAGCAGCTAAAGCTGTGAACTACGCTGGGGCAGGAACGGTGGAGTTTATTTATGACGTTAATGGAAACTACTATTTCATGGAGATGAACACTAGAATTCAAGTGGAGCATCCCGTAACAGAGATGGTCACTGGCGTTGATTTGATTAAAGAACAAATTAAAGTGGCCGATGGTGAAAGACTTTCCCTCACACAGGATGAAGTGAGTTTGAAGGGATGGTCAATCGAATGCCGGATCAATGCAGAAGATCCTGAGAACGGTTTTATGCCATCACCTGGGAAAGTAGAAACGTATTTACCTCCAGGCGGTTTTGGCGTGAGAGTTGATTCAGCCGTATATCCAGGCTACATGATTCCTCCGTTCTATGATTCGATGGTAGCGAAGCTTATTACATATGGCGCTACTCGTGAGGAAGCGATGCAGCGTATGAAGCGGGCACTCAGTGAATTTATGATCAAAGGTGTGAAAACAACGATTCCCTTTCATCAAAAATTACTAAGGCATGAGAAGTTCGTTGAAGGTGATTTTAATACAAAGTTTCTTGAGATCTATAAAGAGCTATAAAGGAGATGACGTGTTGGAACCCTATACACAGCGACAGCAGTATCGTGAAAATCTAGATAGTGGAACGACCTCAGGTAAATGTGATGGTTACTTACAGGCAAATATGATTACACTTCCGGCCGAGTATGCGTTCGAGTTTCTTCTATTTTGTCAGCGCAACCCAAAGCCTTGCCCTGTCGTGGATGTTCTTGAGGCAGGTCAGGTTACGCCGCGTATCGCTGATGCTGATATTCGAACAGATTTGCCGAAGTATCGCATTTATAAAAATGGCGAGCTAGAAAGGGAAGTACTTGATTTAAAAGACGTCTGGCAAGATGATTTCGTTACATTTCTGTTAGGGTGTAGCTTTACGTTTGAGCGAGCGCTCGTTGAAAAAGGGATCAGCTTATTGCATCAGGAAATGAACCGCGTTGTTCCGATGTATCAAACGACGATTCCTTGTGAAGACGCGGGTCGCTTCAATGGGGAGATGGTTGTAAGCATGAGAGCGATTAAGAAAGAAGAGCTCGATGAAACGATACGCATCACATCGAAGTTTCCGCTTGCGCACGGAGCGCCGATTCATGTGGGCCATCCATCAGAAATAGGAATTGAAAACATAGAGAATCCGGATTACGGGGAATTTACCCCTTTTGACGAAGAAGAGCGAATCCCGGTTTTCTGGGCGTGTGGCGTTACACCTCAATATGTTGGGTTAAACGTGAAGCCTGAGATGATGGTCACGCATGCGCCAGGACACATGCTCATTACCGATCAAAAAGAATAGCAGCCAGTATTTTGATGAAAGAAGTTCGATTCGTTAGCGCAGTAAATAAGCTGTACTAGCGATTGAACTTTTTTTAGATTATCTGCGTTATGAGAGAGTAGGTTATTTAGATCATATGATTAAATGAAAGAGATCGATTGAACGTTTCGCCAAAAGTGGGAGGGATGTGAAGCATGACAATTGTTAGCTTCTTACTTATTGGTTGGATCTTAAGCTGGTTTAAATTTGAGCAGCTATTTATTCAAGCCTTTCAAGAGCTTTTTAATAAAACGATTACGAAAGCAAGCTACTACTTTATTTTTTTCTGTATCGGTTTGATCGGAGATATTGTGCTGCTATTGAATGGAACTTTTTTTGAAATGATGTAGTTCTAGATAAAGGGGAGAGCACGAAATGGTGAGAAGATCAATTGGGGATATAGCTGGGTTATACAGTCTATTATTAGCACTCGGAGCCATTTCGACAGGCGTCATATGTTAGCTATCTAGGGCATTTTTTCTAGTTATCCACCGGAATGGCAGCGGATTCTCCCTTTCCAACATTGGGTAGCGATTGCCCTTATTACGATCGTATTGTTTGAGCTTGGCAATGTTCCGGCGTGGATAATCAGCTTTACTAGGAAGCATAGCAAATCCTATCACTTCTCTCTTCTTATGGGAGCGGCACTGCTTTTCTGTATCGTGTTGCAAGTGGTATTGCTCGGGGAATGGTACTTAGCATCCGTTGAGCTATTGCTTTTAAGTCTGATCGGAATGACGCTAGGTTCTTTTGTCTTTCGATTTTCAAAAGAATAAATCTTAGTGAAAAGCCACTTCCAAAATAGGAATGGCTTTTTTATTTTATAACTTTACAATGACAAAATAACGTATAAGTGAAAAAATGGAAAGAGGAGGTGTTAACTATAATGACAAAATCTAATCGGCTTTCTGTTGTGATGTTTTGTCTCATATTGATCAGTATAGGAACAGTGATGATCTTTATTTATTGGCGAGATGACTACGCGTATTCAAGCGAAATTGTGCTCTGGTGTTTAGGTGTTTTTTTTCTTTCTATTTTGTACTTTGTAGTTTTAACTATTTGGAAAATGAGACTGTTAAACAAGTACGAATTAAAAGAGAGGGCAGGCACATTTCTCAAATGGTTTGCGGGTCTAAGCGTTATGAATCTATTGTTCTCATATTTTACTTCATCGGAGATAACCGGATATGAATTTTTCACCTCATTTGGACTAGCGATGGGCATCGCGTTTAGTGATGTGATGTTTCTCAAAAAGAAATCTTTTAGATAAACATTGAAATTTATTTTAAAAGGAGAATACATAATGAATGTTGCCCTAAAATGGCGAAAAAGAGCGGTTCCGATAGCATTATTGTCATTATGATATCCTGCTTATTTCCCCCAATGGTATAGCAGCGATTTTAACGAAGTGTATTTCTCTAGAATAAAAAAGATGCCCCCAAAAATTAAGGTGAAACCCTGGGGACATCATGTGCTTCAATTTTCTTTTTTGCATTTCCAAACTGAACGATTTCCTGTGAATCTTATTCTTTTCCTTCAGTAGAGTATTCTGCCAGCACTATAGCGATTTCATCTTCAATGTCCTTGATGTCATCTTCTTCAACAAATTGATTCAGTAAAATGGAAAAGACGAGACCGTTCCCTTGTTCCACATATCCTGAGAGGGAAGAGACTCCGGTTAATGATCCGGTTTTGGCATGGACGATCTGTTCTGCAGCTGTATCTCTCATACGATATCGTAGTGTACCGCCCTCAGATCGATCTGAATCGCCTGCAATTGGAAGAGAACGATAAAAGGGGTCAAACCAGCTTTCGTTTTGGATGTTAAATAGAAATTCGGAAAGTTGATTTGGTTTAACTAATGTAACGTGAGAGATACCTGAACCGTCTCGCAGACGTATATCGTCGGTGTGAAGGCCTTGCTTTTGAAGAAAGTCTGTCACAACTTCCAACCCAGCTTCCCAACTGCCTTCATCTTTCTTCACTTTCCCCATCTCTTTCACTAATATTTCAGCATGACCGTTATTGCTTAGCTTCATAAATGGAATAAGAAGCTCCGATAATGACATGGATTTCTTTTCAATGAGAAGAGTCGCATCTTCAGGTGTTTTGCTTTGTTGGATGTCACCTTTGAATTTAATTCCAGCTTCTTTTAGTGATTGATGCATTAAGCTAAGTGCATATTGCGGGGGATCCCATACCGCAATCCATTCACGCTTACGTGAGACATCTTCAGAAATTTCACCTTCTACTAAAATTGTATTCGATCCATGTTCTCGTGAAATAGTTAATTCGGCTTCTTTGTCCGCTTTGACTGTTATGGCACGGTTTTCAACTTTTAGGACATCGGAAGAAGGTGAAAGTTGAACATTAGCTTGATCGCCAGGTTGTTTTCCTGGATAAACTTCAACAATGATCGTACCCGCGTCGTAATCTTCGTTTGGTGAAGCTGTTAATGCTGAAACTTTGGCACCATAATAGTTGTCTTCATCCGACCAAACCATATCCTGTGAGAGAGCTTCTTCGTCATACCAGCTGTTATCGCCTATAAGATTACCTTGTATCTTATGTACACCTTTTTCTTTTAAAGAGTGTGCAAGTTCATCAAAGTCTTCTTTAAGAAGGGTAGGGTCTCCTTTTCCTTTTAGATAAATGTTTCCTTTAAGGTTATTGTTTTTGAGTTTTCCGTCAGTGAGCAGTTCAGTGCTAAACCGGTAGTCTGGACCAAGTGTTTCAAGTGCAGCTCCGGCGGTGAATAATTTCATATTAGAGGCAGGAGTGAGCCGGGTTTCACCATAGTTCTCATAGATTAATTCACCTGTACTAGCTGCTCGGACGCTTATCCCTGCGATTGCGCCATCTAGAAGTTGATTTGATAGGATCTCATTTAACTCTGTTGAGAGAGTACTGTTTGTTTTATCTGCACTTGCATCTTGATGAGAAGTGAGAGGGGGGAAGATAAGGAGGAACAGCAGTGTTATGATTAAGCAGCTTTTCAGTGTTTGTTTCAATTCATCATCTCCTCTTTGTTTAGTATGATCAAATATAGTTTCAACTAAAAGACATTGATGAAGGGACTCTACTTAATTTTGTTCACCTCCGTTTAATTAACTGAATGGTCGTTTCAATTTAAACCTTTCGTGTAACACATTCAAATCCCCTTTCACTTCAATAAAGTTGAATCTTTTTACACATGCCTATCTGAGAAAAATAGTGAAATAAGCCTATAATCATGATGACACAAAAAAGCAGCTGCATATTAGCAGCTGCATCCACTTCATTAATATACTTTATCCCCATTAAAAATGGAGTTCTTCACTACAACATAATCTACCGTACGAATCGATTCAAGCTTGTCTCCGCCTGAATAAGAAATGGCCGATTGAAGATCCTGTTCCATCTCTGTTAGCGTGTCTTGAAGATCTCCTTTATGCTCAACGAACATTTTCTTACCTTCAACGTTTTTCTTCTCGCCTTTTTGAAATTCAGAGGCAGAACCGAAGTATTCTTTGTATAGCTTGCCATCTCGTTCGAACGTTTCACCAGGTGATTCTTCGTGTCCTGCAAAGAGAGAACCGATCATCACCATCGAAGCACCAAAACGAACGGACTTGGCGATATCGCCATGCGTCCGAATCCCGCCATCTGCAATGATTGGTTTTGTTGCTGCCTTGGCACACCAGCGTAGAGCGGCGAGCTGCCAGCCACCAGTACCAAAGCCGGTTTTAATCTTCGTAATGCACACCTTACCTGGTCCGATACCGACTTTCGTTGCATCAGCGCCTGCGTGCTCTAGCTCTCTGACAGCTTCAGGCGTGCCAACATTACCAGCAATCACAAAGCTTTCTGGGAGATGTTTCTTAATATGACCAATCATTTCAATGACCGCATTCGAATGCCCGTGGGCAATATCGATCGTAATATAGTCAGGTGCTAGGCCTTGCTCTTTAAGCTGTTCAATAAACGTGTATTCTTCCTCTTTGACGCCGACGCTAATAGATGTGATGAGCTCACGAGCGTTCATGTCTCGAATAAAAGCGATACGCTTTTCCGGTTCAAAACGGTGCATCACATAGAAATATCCTTTTTCAGCCAGAGTAACGGCAATTGTTTCATCAATAATCGTCTGCATGTTTGCAGGTACAACTGGCAATTTAAATGTATGCTTGCCAAGCTTAACGGAAGTATCACATTCTGATCGACTGTTTACGACACACTTAGCGGGAATTAGTTGAATATCTTCATAATCGAATACGTTTTCCATGAGATTCACTCCTAAAAACGAATAATACGTTTTAATTTAATTTAAATGTTCGTCCATTTGATAATTTACAGGAATTCATCGTAATTGTCAAAGATTTTCTTGAAATCCTTTACATATGAGGAGGGAAAGAAAGGGATTCGAACAACGAATATGGAAAAGTAGAAGAGGAATCAAAAGAAATATGTCTAGTGGAACAGCATAGTCATAAGCGTTTGCTAGAAAGTGTGAGCATAAAAGGGAGTTGGTCTTATGATTCGAGTTGGCAGTATTTTTATACCCGTTACGGATCTTGAAAAATCAGTGAAATGGTATGAAAAGCATCTAGGTATTCATAAAATTCAAGAGTGGGGAGAAGGATTGGCTGAAGGTGTCGGCTTCTATTTTCCAAATGATTCGACTCAGCTTGCGTTAGTACAAGTGGAGAACGTTCAGCCAACTGAATTTCACGTCAAAGCAGAACGTCGGAATAGCTATTTCAATTTTCTTGTTGATGATATTGAAGCTTTTAATGAGCAGCTCAATAAGAGCGGTGTTAAAACGAATGAGCTAGAACAATTTGGAGGCATGACATGTTTTGATTTCTTTGACATCGATGATAATCCTTTTAGCGTGGTTAGTGAAGTGGTAGATTCTCCGTTTCATGCTGATCAAGTCAAAAAAATGCAGGGTATGAAACGATGAAGGAAAATGAAAAAAGTTGCCCTGAGTGTGGCGAAAAAGAAACACGAATAGGAGAATTTACTGGCTACGGCTCATTATTTAAGAAAAAAGGATTTGCAAAAAGTTCCCCAGTTGATGCTTCTTTCTGTGTTAATTGCGGTACGATCCTTTCTCTTAAGGTGAGGAACCCAAAGAAGTTTATTTAGTAAAGCTTTTAAGGAGGAGTAGAGATGGCGACTGATTTGTGGATGAACCTTCCTGTGCAAAATGTAGAAAAGTCGAAAGCTTTTTTTACAAAGGTCGGATTTCCTGCTAAGACCATAGGAGACGGCGTTCAAGTAGCGATCGGTGCTCAAGGGACGAAGGTTATGCTGTTTCCTTCTTCAAAGTTTGAAACGTTTACCCATCACAGAGTAGCGGATTCTATGAAAGCGACGGAAGTGCTTTTCTCAATTGGAGCGAAAGATCGTGAAGAAGTAGATGAAATGATAGAGAACGTGGAAAAGGCAGGGGGAGAAATCTATGCGAAACCTGGCTTAACAGATGGATGGCTCTATGGAGCGGGGTTCATTGATTTAGATGGTCATCGATGGAATGTGTTGTATATGGACGTGGAGAAAATGCCGTAATCATATGCGAGGGGCTTTAAAGGTAACTCTCATCACAGCGGAGTTACCTTTTTAGTTCATTATTGAAACTTCCAAGTAGTTTCCATCGTAAATAAAGTAGGAACAAAGAATAACAGTAAGGAGAATAAGATGTACTCTAAACAGACGAAATGGATGTCAATCATACTCGTTATTCTGTTAGTGACAGGATGCTCCAATGGAAATGCGTCGTCGGATAAACAGGGTGTGAAAACGATTGGCGGAATCGATCGGATCGAATTGCTGAAATTTAGCGGGACGTATGTTGGGGACAATTCAGCTGTTCTAGCGATTCTAGCTCAACTTCCGGGAAGCGGAACAGTTAATAAAATTGATTTATCTGATCAAAAGATAAGCGTGACCTATGACGAGGAGCGAGCAAGTTCTGAATTAGACTTCTATTCTACCTGGTTTGATGGAGCGAACAGCGCTCAGAGGATTTTCCATTATAACGCGATTTACTTAACGATCTTAGTGCCGAACGCCAAAGAATATGAATTTCGAGTGCAAGATGAGAGCTTCCGAATAACGAGAGATGAAATGGTAGCCACATTAATGAGCAAATTTGGTGAATTTCCAAGTGAGGAGCAGCTTATGGAGGAAACATTCGCCGAGGAATATGTGAAAAAGCATGAAGAAGAATTTGAGAAAATGGCAAATCATTATGAGGACTATTTTAATGGATTAGTAAAGTAAAAGTAGGTGTTAAATAAATGAAGAAAGTTCGTTACACCTTTATCCTGTCAATCGCATTTATTCTATTGATAACAGGAGTAGCGTCTTATATGAACCACCGGGCGATTGGGATTTCGGCTGAGGAATGTAAAGAAGTAGGAGGGAAAGTAAATTTAGAAAAAGATCTATTAGCCATAAATTGGCGTTTTTCTTGTGAGAAATAAAAGAAAGAAGGGAGAAGAGAACATGCCAACTTGTCAGACTTGTGGTTATACATGGAAATGGAAGGAAGCATTGAGGTTAATCTATCGCGCAAAGGCCAGCTGTCCAAACTGTGACGCAAAACAATATCTATCTGCTAAATCGAGAAAACGATCGAGTTATACATCAATGCTAGTCGTTATTCCTCTTGCGATCACTTCAATTTATAGGCTTTCTATATGGTTCTATTTGAGTTTTTCATTTGCTCTACTAGTACTCATTCTTCTTCTTTCTCCTTTGTATTACCAGTTAAGTAACGAAGAAGAACCACTTTGGTGAATGAGAGGAAGCCAATTGAATTTTCATCAATTGATAATACTGCTCACGAGGGTAGATAGAATGTAGTAGATATAAAAAGGGCATTTAAGAGAGGTACATATATTAATCAATAAAGGATTAGTAGGTTGTTGGAGTCTTCAAGATAAGGGCTGGATTGTTGAAGGCTCAAATTTAAGGTAAACTGTGTTTATCTATTCATAGTACAGACTTATAAGCAAAGAAAGACGGTATTTGAGGTTATGAATTGATAGAAATAGTGGAATGTTTTGGACTTTTAATGGGAGGTGTAAAATTATGAAAAAAGACGAAATTCTAGAAAAAATTCGAGAAAGTATAGGAATAGTTATCAAAGAAATAGATATGGCAGTCGTTGACTTGATAGATAGTCTAAAGAGTATCTTAATGTAAAAGGAGAGGTTTTTAGTTTCTGAACATCTTCTGTAACTATTATACATAATCAAATTATGTATGTTTTTTCGAGTAAATAAAGGAAAAGAAGCCTTCGTTTCGAAGGCTTCTAAGTGTGTAGAAATTAATAAAAATTCTTACAAATAGTAAAAAGTCGCACGTCTATCTCCATATGCACACGGTAATTTTTGGAAATGGATTCCAATGAAATTCTTCAATAAACTCTGAGCTTATCTGTAGTAGGATAGGCTTCTTTTTAATATGAAAGAAAAGATTGAGTTGTTTACACTAATTTGAAATAATTGGTATTGCGGATGTGCTCGCGATTTCTAAATAGAATTTCTATAAAATGCATTAACTTTGTGAAAGGGAAAAAAACTTATTTAGGGGGAGTGAAAATGCCGAGTAGAATAGTTGTAGCATTAATAGGTAGCTTTCTTATTTTTGCAGTTGGTTTGTTTAGATTATTTACTGAAACGCTATCCTCAACTCCTTTGTTTATTGCCTATCTATTTATTATTACAGGGGCAATTGGCGTTATTGCAAATGGGTTAAAATTAGGGGAAACACATAAAACATAATTATCAAAGGATTATAGTATCTTGAAATCAGGTTTTCCACAATCTCGGAGTTAGCTACACAGTGGTTATCGCTTAGCAATCTGGTGCAAGATTTGACGAAACGTTATTCTATTAAGGGGTGAGGTTATGGGTTTTTGGTATTTTTTAATATTATTTGTAGGAATATTTTTAGTTGTTAAGGGGCTATTTGGTAATAAAAGAAATGGCTTGGTATTGATAGGGGTCATAAGTATTGCGTTCTCAATATTTATGTTTACGCCAGGAAGTGATGAAATCATTTCAGAAATATTTAATTTTTTTGGAATAGATATATGAGCAATCTCAAACTAGGTATTTTCACTAACGGTTGCTAAAACAAAAGAAAGAACAGTAATCGAGTTTCGGAGTCTATCTGTAATAAGGTGGCTTCTTTTCTAGAATGAAAGATTAAGTTATATAGTTTCATTTGAAAAAAATTGTATAAGAATTTTGAACAAGATAACGGTATAACAGAGTTTCGTTCAAAGACATTGAGGGGGATTTATTTTTGGATGGAGAACAAAAACAGAAAACTGGAAAGTGGATACTTCTAACAATAAGTTGGATTTCAGCATTTTTACCTTATCTATTTAGCCCGTTAGTATTTGGTCCTTTTGCTTTTTTTCTTGGCTTAGTGCTAAAAAGAGATTACGAAGTTGGTAATCAAGGTAAGATCATTATGGTTTTGGGAGTAATAAATACAATCCTAGGATTCATATTTACCTATTGGGTAATAAATGTATTATATAGTATCTGAGTAAACAAATTTCCTATCGTATTCAAGTATCTCGAAGGATGTTCTTAAGAAGTAGAAGGACACTTTTTTGTGAAATAAGTGTTCAAAATAAAGATGACTGCTGTAAAATAAGGTATATTATATTGTTGAATAGATTCTCTTGTAAAAGAAGAAAAGTGGTGAACAAAGTGGGAAGATATCAATTGGATCACAAAAGTAAGGTAGCTGTGACAAAGTTTCATGAGAAACAGCCGACTTCTAAATTTGATAAAAAGAAGCATCTTGAAAAAATGCGTGCGGAGTATTTAAAAAAGAAGCAAAAACAGACAGATAAATAATGTTATGGAAAACATAGGGAGATTAAATTCTTACTATGTTTTTCTTATGAAAAGTTTTCTTTCGAACTCTTTTGCAATCGACTGGAATTCTGATATAACAAATCAACGTTATGTTGAAGAATGATCTTCACTAATCGGGGCTATTTAAAGGAATTTCATAAAGTAAGTACGAAGGATTTAAAGAGTACACTGGGGTATTAAATAATGAGGTGAAAGAAATGGTAAGAAGAAGACGTTTAGCCTTCCTGAAATAGGTATGTGTTTTGATGATTTTAGGAAGGCTATCTTAAAATAGGAGTGTAATCATAATGAAGCAAAACAAATATGATGATCAAAATTTCTTTAATGCGTATGAAAAAATGCCTCGTTCAGTGAGAGGACTTGAAGGGGCTGGAGAATGGCATATATTAGAAAAGCTTTTACCGGAAATGAGAAATAGTAATGTACTGGATTTGGGATGCGGTTTTGGGTGGCATTGCCTTTACGCTCGTGAACAAGGAGCAAGTTCGGTTACTGGAGTGGATCTATCTGAAAAAATGCTTCGAAAAGCCCGTGAAATGACGGATGATCCTTTCATTACTTATATTAAAATGCCGATAGAGGATATTCATTTCCAAGACTCGCAATTTAATGTGGTGGTTAGTTCGTTGGCGTTGCACTATATTAAGTCATTTAAATCAATCAGTAAAAAGGTATATGATTGTTTAAAGCCTAAAGGCTCTTTCGTTTTTTCAGTTGAACATCCTATCTTCACTTCTCGTGATGAACAAGATTGGTATTACAATAAACAGGGTAAACGTCTGCATTGGCCAGTCGACAACTATCAAGTAGAGGGAGTTCGTGAAACAACATTCTTAACTGAAAATGTAACGAAATACCATCGTACGATTTCCTCATATATAAATGACTTAATTGACACTGGATTTATTATAAGAGCAGTTAATGAATCCGTTCCTTCTAATGAAATGCTGAAAAGCGATCCTGAAATGAAAGATGAGACCCTAAGACCTATGTTTTTATTAATCTCAGCTGAAAAAACAATTAAGTAATTGGTTTTCCGCATTAAGGAGAATCTATTTTTCATAATAGGGGAATTCAACATTATTAGATTTCGTCCTCTGTTTCGTTATTTCGCAGCTTTAATTGAATGAAAAAAAGGGGAACTCCATTCTCATTGGAGTTCCCCTTTTACAATTTAACGGTTTAAGCATGCGTGCCAAGCAAAGCATCGTTTGCTGCTACATAATCATAGCCAAGATCACGTGCAACGGCTTCGTAAGTAATCGCTCCGTTTGCTACGTTCAACCCTTTTTCAAGTGCAGGATTGCTTTGGATCGCAGCCGTTACGCCTTTATTAGCGATTTGGATCGCGTAAGGAATCGTTACGTTTGTTAGTGCGATTGTTGATGTTCTTGGAACTGCACCAGGCATGTTCGCTACGGCATAATGAACTACACCGTGCTTTTCGTAAGTTGGGTTATCATGCGTTGTAATGTGATCAACTGTTTCAATGATTCCGCCCTGGTCAATCGCAACATCGACAAGAACAGATCCAGGTGTCATGCTTTTCACCATTTCTTCTGTTACAAGCTTCGGAGCTTTTGCTCCTGGAATGAGTACGGCTCCAACAACAAGATCCGCTTCTTTAACAGCTTGTGCGATGTTAAGTGGGTTAGACATTAGCGTATTAATCGCATTTCCGAAAATATCATCAAGCTGACGAAGGCGCTCAGCGCTTAAGTCAAGAATCGTCACATCTGCGCCAAGACCCATCGCGATTTTCGCTGCGTTTGTACCTACAACGCCACCGCCGATAATGGTAACCTTGCCACGCTTTACTCCTGGAACGCCGCCAAGCAAAATGCCTTTTCCGCCTTTAGGCTTTTCGAGAATTTGTGCACCGATTTGAGAAGCCATGCGCCCTGCTACTTCACTCATTGGTGTAAGAAGTGGCAATGTTCCACGATCGACAACTGTTTCGTACGCGATCGCTGTTACGCCGCTATCTTTAAGAGCTTTCGTTAGTTCAGGCTCAGCTGCTAAATGTAGATAAGTGAAGAGAATGAGTCCTTCACGGAAATAAGTATATTCAGAAGAAAGTGGTTCTTTTACTTTCATTACCATTTCTTGATTCCACACAACGGCTACATCTGTCGCAATTGTGGCGCCTGCTTCGCGATAGTCGATATCCTCGAAACCGCTTCCAATTCCTGCCTCAGTTTCAACTGTTACGTGATGACCAGCCTTTGTTAGTGCGATGACACCTGCTGGAGTAATCGCTACGCGATTTTCATTGTTTTTAATTTCCTTTGGAATACCAATATACATCATTTCATCCCCTTAGCCTTAATTAATGATCAATTACCTACGATTATAGACGCCTTATATGGATTTCACATTGTGTAAATAAAAGAAAATAAAAGGGGGTGTTTGTGTAATTACACAAACACCCTATGATTTCATTTGTTCTATTTTTAAATCGAGATAGAGCGTGACTTTTTGATTAGCGTCTTTTAGATCAAGATTTGCCACATCAGTGATGCGTTTTAACCGATAGTTTAACGTATTTGTATGAACGTGGAGAACGTGAGCCGCGGCCTTCACGTTGCTATCGTGCTGCAAATACACTTCTAGCGTTTCTAGTAGCTGAGTGTGATTAATCGCATCGTACTGCTTGAGCTTCTCAATATAACTGTTTTGATAATGCTTGCGCTCTTTATAGAGAAGATCAATAAACTGATAGATCCCAAGGTTTTGATAGCTATAAATCGACATTACTTCACGCTTGAATCGTTCTTTAATGGATAACACATGAAGTGCTTCACGATAGCTGTCTTTAATGGAAAGAGGACTTTGGTAGAGCGTACCAGCCCCGCCTTTTAGTGTATCGACACCAAGGCGATTACTAATTTTCTCAACAAACACCTGTACAAATTCTGATAGCTGCTCGGCCGTGTTTTTTTGATCTGTTGGTCGAACGAGCAGAATGAGCTGATTCTGATCCAGCGTACTATAAATTAATTCGATTTGGTGAGAAGCCTGAATGTAATAGTTCATATGGCGTTCGAGCGATTGTTGTATTTCATCATTAAACTCAAAGACAACGATCGCCATTTCACCCTTTAACTTAATGTGGTAGGTGGAGGCTTGATCTAGTATACTTGTTTCTTTTGTATAATGACCCGTAAGCAGTTTCCAAAAAAACTCGCGATGACCTTCTTCTGAATGTCGCTTCTTTATTTCAAGTTTGAGAATTTGATTTTTAACGACCTTAGCCGCTTTTTTTAGAAGCGCTAATTCTTCTTGCTTTACTTCCCAATTAAGCTGAGCCCAAATAAAGCCGAGAAGTTCTTCGTTTTTTCGCACCGATATCGCCACTCTTTGGCCGAGCCCAACTTCTGGGATCGCCGGGATAATAACCGGATCATCACTCTCAAATAGCTGAGGAATAATGCCTTTTTTCCATAGACTTTTGATCACATCTTCTGGAACTTTTCGTTTCATGATGGTGGCAATACGAGCAGGGTCCACATTTTCATCATGTGAACTATACGCTAGAATGCGATGATCTGAATCTTCAATCGTGACGGGGCAACCAAGGTTTTCTCGAATGCAGTCAGCTAAATCTTCTAACGAACGGAATGGCCCCTGAAAAGGGTTATGACGTTCTTGATCGGTATGCAATTCTACCACTCCTTTCTTATGACTCGTAAACGATGTCCTTACATTCATTACTTCTGATTAGAGTATACAAGAAAATGAACACCTTTGTGGGATTTCACAAAGAGAAGTTAAGAAATTGTTAGGATTCACAAAGGAAAGTGGAATCGTATCATAGGAGAGGTGAGAAAAAATGACGAAAATAAAAACCTATCAACCTATAAGTTCAACATTATTAAACTTTAAAAATAAATAGTATGACATAATTAAATTAATGTGTTATTCTAATAATCGAATCTAGTAGGGAGGCGTTGGATAAAAGGTGGAGCAAAGTGCGATTCGATGGTTTCATGAAATAAGGAAAGATGATATTGCTCTTGTCGGTGGTAAGGGAGCAAATCTTGGAGAGCTTACGCAGAGTGGTGTACACGTACCGCCTGGTTTTTGTGTAACAGCTGAAGCGTATACCACGTTTATCTCTGAACGAGAACTTGATCAGTCGATTCTTCAAAAAATGAAGACGCTTGATTATGAAAATAATGATCAG
Source organism: Pseudalkalibacillus sp. JSM 102089 (assembly GCF_041366475.1). Classification (NCBI taxonomy): domain Bacteria; kingdom Bacillati; phylum Bacillota; class Bacilli; order Caryophanales; family Fictibacillaceae; genus Pseudalkalibacillus; species Pseudalkalibacillus sp. JSM 102089. Next base: position 248,652 of record NZ_JBEWYW010000003.1, on the reverse strand, counting down.
CTTAATGAGGTGAGTGCTGAGATTAGGGAATGGATTCTACAGACAGATATGCTTGAATCTCTTGAAGTAGAGATCCGAAATGCCTATGCAGCGTTTAGTGAGGATCTTAACGTCACGGATCCGTTCGTTGCCGTTCGAAGCTCGGCGACGGCTGAAGATCTTCCGGAAGCTTCTTTTGCAGGTCAGCAAGATACATATCTTGAAATTTCTGGGATAACAGAGCTTCTTTATCACATTAAGAAATGCTGGGCATCGCTCTGGACATCACGAGCCATTTACTATCGCGAAAAACAGCAGTTCAACCATTTCGATGTCTCTCTTTGTGCGGTCGTACAACTAATGGTGAATAGTGAAAAATCAGGCGTTATTTTTACAGCGAATCCAATTACAGGTGAACGCGAACAGATGATGATTAATGCGAGCTGGGGACTTGGCGAAGCGGTTGTCTCAGGGATGGTTTCACCAGACGAATATATTGTCGATAAGAGAACGTTCAAATTAATCGAAAAGCACGTAGCCGAAAAGAAAGTGCTTGTCGTAAAGAAAGCCAACGCAATCGGAACGGATACGGTTGCGGTGAAAGAATATTTAAGTGAGGAACACGTGAACCAACAGTGCTTAACACAAGCTGAAATCGCTCAGCTTTCACGTGACGCTGTTCGAATTGAAGAACTTTATCAAACGCCTCAGGATATTGAGTGGGGCCTTGATTGCCAAACAAATGAACTTTACATTCTGCAAGCTCGTCCAATAACAACACTAAAAGAGGAGGAAACAAAAGTGGTTGAAAAGGTAGAAACGCCAAAGAAGATGCTTGTTCGAGGATTAGCTGCCTCTCCTGGGTCTGCAAGCGGAAAAGTCCGCAAGATCAAAGATATTAGTGAAGTTTCTCTTGTAGAAGAAGGCGATATTCTAGTGACCATTATGACGAATCCGGATATGATTCCTGCTATGAAAAAAGCGGCAGCACTCGTTACGGATGAAGGCGGGCGTACTTGTCACGCCGCTATTGTTTCACGTGAGTTTGGGATTCCATGTATTGTTGGATCTTCGATTGCGACAGATGTGTTAATGGATGGAATGGAAGTGACGGTTGATGCGACGCGTGGAGTAGTATATGAAGGACTTCTAAAAGAAACTGAACAAGTGAAAAAGAAAGAACAGGCCAACGAAGTGACGAACAGCACTGAAGGATTCAATGAATCACTTCTTCACCAGCTGGCTCCAATCACAGGAACTAAAATTTATATGAATCTAGGTGAGCCTGATCTAATCAATAAATACAAACATCTGCCGTTTGATGGAATTGGCTTAATGCGAACGGAATTTATATTTTCAAATATCGGAATTCACCCGATGCATTTGCTGAAGACCGGACAGGAAGAGATGTTTATTGAAAAAATGTCCGAAGGAATAACAAAGGTGGCCCAGGATATCTATCCAAAGCCAATGGTTGTTCGCTTGAGTGACTTCCGCTCAAATGAATTTCGTGGCCTCATCGGGGGAGATGAAGTAGAGCCCGTTGAAGCAAACCCGATGATCGGCTGGCGCGGTGTTTCTCGCTACATCTCTCCACAGTATGAAGAAGGATTCCGTTTGGAGTGTCGAGCGATTAAAAAGGTTCGCGATGAATATGGTCTAATCAACGTTTGGACAATGCTTCCGTTCGTTCGGACAACGTGGGAAGTTGAGAAAGTCAAGAAGATCATGGCAGAAGAAGGACTAGTTCAAAATCAGGAATTCAAGATTTGGATTATGGCGGAAGTGCCGTCTGTCATTTTTGAAGCGGAGGAGTTCGCGCAGCTTGTGGATGGCTTCAGCATCGGAAGCAATGATTTAACACAGCTTATTCTTGGATCTGACCGTGATTCTGGCATTCTAAACAGCATGGGGTACTTTGATGAGCGTAATCCTTCCGTAAAAAGAGCGATTAAACAGCTGATTCACGGAGCGCATAAGTATGGTAAAACCGTTTCGATTTGTGGGCAAGGGCCGTCAACTTACCCTGAATTCACAGAGTTCCTCATTCAAGAAGGAATCGATAGCGTGAGCATTAATCCGGACACTGTGGCTGCTACAAGAAGGTCGGTTGCCTCTGTTGAACAGCGTATGATTTTAAATAAAATAAGAGGCTTGTAAATAAGCATTTACAAGGTGTGGCTGTACTGGTATTATATAACAAAATCAAGTGCGATGATGAGAAGAGTAGATGATGTGACCTTACACAGAGAGCTCCGGTAGCTGAAAAGGAGTGAAGGTAACATGATTGAACCAAACCTCTGAGCTGTACATCGGAACCGAACGTGGGGATGGTGTAACGGGAGCTCCCGTTAACGAGCTATGGTATAAGCAGCTTCTGCCGTACCTGATAAGAGTAATGTGGCGACACATGACTGAACCGGGGTGGCACCGCGATAAGCAATCTCGCCCCCGGGACTATATGTCCTGGGGGTGAGATTTTTTTAATTGGTTAAAAACTTATCGCGATCGGAGCTGACATGCTATGAAGCGTCTTAGTACTATTCGGATGAACGATCTATTGTTGCTTACATCAATAGGTGTGTCAAATATCGGAGGATGGGTGTATCATATTGCTCTGAATCTCATCATCTTAAATCAAACAGGGTCAGCTCTTGCTGTGACAGGACTATACTTACTGAAGCCATTGGCAACTTTATTCACAAATCCATGGGCTGGAAGTCTAATTGATCGTGTGAACAAACGTTGGCTTATGATTTGGGTGAATGTCGCTCAGGCATTGGTGATGTTTATTCTCCCACAACTTTCAAGTTTATGGACGATTTACGCTCTTGTATTTTTGATTAACATGGGTAGCTCGGTTTTTCATCCAACATCAATGACATACATGACGAAGCTTCTTCCTAAAGAAAGGCGAATCCACTTCAATTCCCTTCGAAGTTTAGTTGATTCAGGTGCATTTGTGATAGGGCCAGCGATTGCTGGCGTGCTATTTATTATCGGAACGCCAACCCATGCCATATACCTTAATTCAGGAGCATTATTTCTTGCTGGCACGTTGTTTCTTTTGCTACCTGATATAGAAAAAGAGACGCGGATGAACTTATCAGGTGTTGTTTCATTTCAAGTGATTAAAGAAGATTGGCGCATTGTATACACGTTTAGTCGAAGCGCTATTTTTGTGATTCTCATTTATTTTCTAGTGAGTGCGGTTGGCATGATGAGCTGGGGAGTAGATTCACTTGAAGCGAGCTTCGCAACAGAAGTACTTCATCTAACGAATACAGAATATGGTTTTCTCGTAAGTATCGCTGGGATCGGAGTTCTTTTCGGAGCCATTCTTAATACCCTTATTGCAGAAAAAAGAAATCCCCTTTCGTTAATAGGGGGAGGGGCCATTGTGCTTTCCATTGGGTATCTGATTTTTGCTTTATCGTCATCATTTCAGTTAGCTGCGATCGGCTGCTTTGTTCTTTCTTTTTCCCTTTCATTCATGAATACTGGCTTTTACACTTTTTATCAAAACAATATTCCTGTTGATGTTATGGGGAGGATTGGGAGTTTGTTCAGCTGGATTGAGGCGGTTTTTGTTACAATTGTGATGATTGGCTGCGGCATCATTGCAGAACTTATATCTATACGTTTTAGCGTTATAGTAGGCTCGAGTGTAATGCTAATCTTTGCGTTACTTCTCGTAGGAGTTGTTTTATTCAAACGAACTAGTACGAGGCTCGAGAAAGTACAACCGTTGGCTAAATAGTAGCCATACCCTCGTTTTTTTTCAATCAATTTAGGTATGAGAGAACAGTCTAAACTACAAAAGTCAAGGCAGAACACCTGTCTTGACTGAAAAGGAAATATTGCTTCTATTCTCACTGAGAAAGTTCATGGAATATCCAAAACTGTTTCGATGCAAGCATTGAAATCACCTTTAGCCTTTTTCATAATGAAACTATACTGTTGAAGAATGTGATCATTAGTGAATCATTCACACATTTTATCGTATGTTTTGATTCATTTTCTTACAAGAAACGGAGAATCATTCTGACAGCAGAAATAATTAATGGAGGAACGATAATGAAAAAGATATTAGTTTTAACAATTGCGTGTTTACTCACATTTGGGAATATGACTTACGCCCATACTGGGTTGGAAAGTTCTAATCCTGAAGATGGAAGTACAATAACAGAGGATTTAGACATAGTAACTCTCACTTTCGAAACAGAAATTGAGGAAACAAGCTCGTTTGAATTACAAAATGCGAATGGTGAAACCGTAGCGGTTGATAACATCACAGTTGAAAACAATACAATGACTGGAACGTTTGATCAGCCAATTGAAAACGGAGATTATGAAGTACAATGGAAAATTATTGGGGTTGATGGTCATCCAATTGAAGGAACGTTTTCTTTTTCAGTAGACGTACCTGAATCAGAAGTGAAGGAAGATGAGCCATCATCTGAAGAAACAACGAAAGATTCAGAAGCAGAAGAGACGAAAGAACAAATGAATAAAGAAGAAGAGACGAAGACAGATACAGCCGAAGAGGAAAACTCTAATGGGACGGTAATCGGTGTTGTTATTGGTGTGCTGGTTGTTGTACTTATTGGTAGCATATGGTTAATGAGGAGGAAAAAATAATCAATGTTTCTCCTAACAGTAATGAGTGAAGCGCTGCTTTATATTAGCTTTGCGTTACTGATTGCGGATTATCTTTTCTTATTTATTTCTCAAGACAAAAAGCCGGTTATTCATGTTCCTAAAAAGGTTCGGCTTTTGGCTGCAGGAGGGATTGCGCTTTTTTCCTTCATGCCGATTTTGGATTTACTTCTTTATTTATATGAGGACTATGGAATAGGACAAGCTCTGTCGTCGGTATTAGTTACATTTAAAGTGGGGCAGGCTTGGAGTTTTACAGTTCTTCTGTCCATTATTTTAAGCCTATATATTCTCTTCGTTGATGATGGACAGGAGAAGAGATATCCATTCGTTGGTATGGTTCTTCTTCTGTTTCTCATTCTAGCACTAGGGTGGGCGAGCCATTCAAGCTCTCTTCATCCAGTTAAAGGATTTGTCGTTCACACTATACACTTTACGGCTGTCATTACCTGGGTAGGAGTACTTTTTGTCATAAGCTGGCTTTCAAAAAACGCGGCAAACTGGACGCAATTTCTGAGATGGTTTCACCCAACCGCTATTATCTGTTTCATAGTAGTAGGGATCACAGGGCTATTGTTAATGCAGTTCGTTATTCCATTACAAGATTATCCTGATGCATGGATGGTTTCTTACGGACAAAGTTTATTAATCAAACACTTGCTCATTGTCCCACTACTTGGATATGCCTTTCTAAATGGTGTTATCATGAAGAAAAAACTTAAAGAGAATAAAGGTTTTGATCCGAGACCGTGGACAAAAGTAGAATCCGTGATGGTGTTATTGATTTTTGCCGCTACGGGTGCGATGAGTCACTCTTCACCTCCAAACAACCTGGCTTCTCTCATTCGTCTTGAAGGCGTATCACCGCTGTTTACGCTATTCACAAACGGCTTAGTCCCATCTGGTGCCTCTATTGAATTAGTCGTTAACGTGAATACGATGTTGCTTGGCGCTTTAGCTGTAGTGTTTATGGTAGTGATGATTGTTGCGTTTATGAAAAAGATGTCACCACTTTTTTCATTTCTAATGAGCGTGTTGTTTATCATATCAGGCTATTTAGCTTTACTACAAAGCGTTCAGATTATGTAAATACGAACCCCCCGAGAGCAGTGGTCTCGGGGGGTTCGTATTTAATCTATCTATTAGCTATCATTGCCCTACTTTTTGGAGTTATCCCATTAACTACAACTTAGAAAACACCTAGTCTGAAAAGTGCGCGTTGAACAAACGATGGTTCGACGCGCAACAAGTGAAACTTTTTAAATCTTAAAATGCTGACTCTCGAGTTGGAGCACTTTTTCCGTCGTTAGGTGAGCTTGTTTTTTCGTATGCTCAACGAGATCATAAATGAGCGGACTGCACTTTTTAGACATCTGAATCCCGTCCGTGGAGAAGGAGACGTCCCACGTCCTTTTTCGTTAATTTGTTAAAAAAGGGCACGGCAAGAACTTCTTCACTCGTTAAAGGAAGAGAGGAGGGCTTTAAAAGACGTAAATGAAAGGCTGAAGCTATTGATGTGGTGTGTTCCACCGTAGTCATGATAGATGTAAATCATTTGTTCATCCTTGTAATTGAATTTACTAACAAGTATGACCTGATTAGCGGGAAACAATCCTGTCGTCAACATTTCAATATTAAAAACCGCTCAGTCAAATGACTGAACGGTTGAATGAAAAATGTTCGTTTAAGCATTAACAGATTTAGGCTGATTCCTGTCGTTCGCAACCGGAGCTTCATTCGATTGCATGAATTCTTGTTGAGGCGCGTTCTTTTTCACAAAAAACGAAAGCACCAGCGCCACAATCGTGAGAGCAAGAATGACGAGAAAGGCGATATTTACGCCATAAATATCTGGTCTTGAGATAGATGGCTGCTGCTGAGCTGTTTGAGCGGTCGTTGTCATTACCGTCACTAGAATCGCCGTTCCGACTGATGCCGCGATTTGTCGCATCGTATTATTCATAGCAGCTCCATGTGGAATAAGGTGTTTCGGCATTTGATTCAATCCAGCCGTTGTGACAGGCATCATGACCATCGATAAACCAAACATACGAATCGCATACATCACTGTTAAGAACGTAATGGTTGTCGATGTGTCGAGAAATGAGAACCCGAGCGTTGCACCAGTTACAACTGTTAAACCGACAATTGCAAGGAGACGCGCACCGATTTTATCAAAAATCCGTCCAGTAATCGGAGACATAAACGCTGTAATAACGGCCCCAGGAAGTAGGACAAGTCCGGATTCAAATGCGGTAAAGTCTCTCATGTTTTGCATATATAGTGGGATCAACGTTTCTGAGCCGATTAACCCAAGAAACATCATCATCCCAATAATCGTCGTAATGGTGAAAATCTTATCTTTAAATACTCGAAACTCGAGCATCGGCTGTGAAAGACGTAGCTGTCTTAATATGAATATCGTCAGCGTGACGACACCAACGATAAGAACAACAATCGTTCTCATGCTGTCCCAGCCTATGTTCCCTGCACTCGTGAACGCATAAAGCAATCCGCCGAAACCGATCGATGAAAGAATAATGGAGATCGGATCGACTTTTGGAAACGTGAGCTCTGTCACATTTTTCATAACGAAATAGGCAACGGCAATAATCATAATCGCGAGTGGCAACATTGACCAAAAGAGTATGCGCCATGAATAGGCAGCTGTAATCCAACCGGATAACGCAGGACCGATGGCGGGTGCGAATGAAATCACGAGCCCGATGTAACCCATCGCAGCGCCGCGTTTGTTCACTGGAAAAATCATCAGAAAGACGGTTTGCATAAGTGGCATCATAACCCCAGCGCCGGCGGATTGAATAACACGCCCAATTAACAACACGCCAAAGTTCGGCGCGAATCCGCCAATCACCGTTCCCACTGAGAAAATACTCATCGCTGAAATAAAAAGTTGTCTCGTTGTAAATCGTTCAAGAAGAAAAGCACTGATCGGTATCATGATTCCATTCACAAGCATGAAGACTGTCGTCAGCCATTGTGCTGTATTCGCGGTAATGTTCATTTCCTCCATGATCGGTGGAATCGCCGTAATCATAAGAGTCTGGTTTAAAATTGTAATAAACGCTCCAGCTAGCAGAAGCGTCGCAATTAACACTTTATTATAAGGTTTGGTGGTCACGATAGGACTCCTCTCGCAATTTTTCATCATTTTCATTAGTAGTAGTGAAGTAGTTTTCCCCTCAATCAATTATCAAATTATACTCTCATCATCGTCTCGTTACAAACGTCTTGATTGTAAAAATTTCATTAAGGAGGAGTGGGGTTTATTCCATATAATGGTATAATTAGGTGTGATGATTCTAGTTAGCTAATAAACTTGAATTTTGGCCAATATAACTCCTGTGGGCAAGCCCTCGCATATTTTTGGGAGGTTCCCCCTCTCCGATCTAGAAGTCTACAGGGGTGACTTATCTTTACGGAAGAGAGTTGCGAACTATTTTCCAGGATTTCGAGCCCATCCTTCTAGTGGAACTTTTAGCGTAGAGGGTCTGTGAGTAGCGTTAATTAGAATGCGAGACTAAATTCAAACTAATTGAGGTGAGCACAATGAGGAAAGTAGAAGTTCAGGAGTTTAATGAGATATGGCGTGAGCTCTTTTTGTTAGAAGCTCAGAAGCTTGAGCGTGTATATGGCGATAATATGATCGAAGTTCATCATATTGGAAGCACCGCGGTTGAAGGGTTGAAAGCGAAGCCTGTGATCGATATCATGCCAGTTGTGAAAGATCTTCGTCTAGTGGATCAAAAAAATGAGTACATGAAAGAACTTGGATATGAAGCGCTTGGTGAAAATGGACTGACTGGCCGCCGTTTCTTTCGGAAGGGTGGAGATCAGCGCTCTCATCATGTTCATCTATATGAATTAGGAAATCCGGACATTGATCGCCACCTGGCATTTCGAGACTACTTAATGGAACATCGGAGTGATCGCTTGCAATACGGACAGACAAAGGCTGAGCTTGCGATGCGTTATCCTGAGGATATGGAAGCTTATATCGATGGAAAGGATTCACTTGTAAAAGAAATAGAAGAGAAAGCGCTCGATTGGTATGCATCAAAATAAGATAGGTTACTGAAAGATAGAGAGAAAGCGAGCTAGAAAATTGGCTGCTATTCTCTCTTTTTTATGTTTATATATTTCTAATGAAAAGACATAAATAGGTTGCGTGACGAAGTGATAATGATTATCATTATAAATTAGATGTGTATGGTAATAGCGATTTAGCCAAATCTAGTAAAGGGAAGAGTGAGATGAAGAAAAGATACTTAATCAGTTTATTTATTTTATTATCCTTTATATCCCTGTTTATCGGGGTGAAAAGCATGTCACCACTTGAAGTGTTTCATTTCACGGATGAGCAGAGTCAGGTGTTCTGGATTAGTCGGGTTCCGCGTCTTGTTAGTATTATTATTGCCGGAGCAAGTATGAGTATTTGTGGACTTATTATGCAACAGCTTAGTCGTAATAAGTTTGTCTCTCCAACAACGGCAGGGACGATGGATGCTGCTAGACTTGGGATTCTCGTTTCCCTTATCTTATTTTCTTCCGCTAGCTTAATGGAAAAAATGATGATTTCGTTTTTGTTTGCCTTAGCGGGTACGTTCCTTTTTATGAAGGTGCTCGATCGAGTGAAATATAAGGATGCGATCTTCATTCCACTAGTAGGGTTGATGTTTGGGAATGTTCTCGGGTCAATTACTACGTTTTTCGCGTATAAGTATGATTTAATGCAGAGCATCGGCTCATGGCTACAGGGAGATTTCTCAGTCGTATTAAAAGGACAGTATGAACTATTATACATAAGCGTTCCAGGCCTTATCATTGCATATATATATGCAAATCGATTTACGATTGCTGGGATGGGAGAAGACTTCTCGGTCAACCTTGGCTTAAAGTACAAGCAAATCGTCAACATTGGACTCGTTATCGTCGCTTTAGTGACGACGGTTGTGATGTTAACAGTAGGAGCCATTCCATTTCTCGGTTTGATTATTCCGAATATCGTCTCGATCATGATGGGGGATAATCTGAAAGCGAATCTGTTTCCAACTGCCATGATGGGTGCTGTATTTGTATTAATCTGCGATATTATTGGACGAGTAATGATTTATCCTTATGAAATATCGATTGGTTTGATGGTTGGCGTAATCGGAAGTATTCTATTTATTTACTTGTTGTTAAGGAGAAGAGCTTATGTCTAAACGTATGAAAAATAGTCTCCTTTTTGTGCTCAGTTTGCTGCTCATTAGCGCGTTTCTATTGATCGACCTGGGAGGAAATGTAGGCTATATTTTGCCGAGGCGTGCAATCAAAATTGTGGCTATTATTGTAACAGGAAGTGCCATTGCATTCTCTACGGTTATCTTTCAAACTATCACAAACAATCGAATCCTGACACCTAGCATTATTGGGCTTGATTCTCTCTATATGCTCATTCAAACCGTCATTATCTTCTTATTTGGATCAATGAACATCTTAATATTAAATAAAAATATTAACTTCCTTTTGTCAGTTTTCTTAATGATGGTGTTTGCAAGTCTATTATTTAAGCTCCTCTTTCGAAAAGAAGGTCAGAATATCTACTTCCTGCTCTTAATTGGCTTAATATTCGGCACGTTATTTGGTAGTCTCTCATCGTTCATGGAAATGCTGATCGATCCGAATGAATTTCAGGTTGTACAGGATCGAATGTTTGCGAGCTTCAATAATGTGAACACAGATGTCTTGATTGTCTCGATTGCTGCTTTTGTCATTGTATTGGTTTATGCCTGGAAATACATAAAGTACTTGGACGTGCTATCACTAGGACGTGATCACGCTGTGAATCTAGGCGTAGACTATGATCACATCGTGAAACGATTGTTAATTGTCATTTCGATTCTCGTATCGATTTCGACCGCACTAGTTGGCCCAATTACGTTTCTCGGACTACTCGTAGTCAATGTGGCACATGAGTTTCTTAAGACGTATCGACATAGCTATCTCATATCAGGATCAATTTTTATGAGCGTGATTGCTTTGGTCGGAGGACAGCTAATTGTCGAACGTGTTTTTACATTCTCAACATCGATTAGCGTTATTATTAATTTTATTGGCGGCGTGTACTTTATTTATCTTCTACTGAAGGAGAGGAAATCATGATTGAAATCAAAAATGTCTCAAAATCATATGGTAAGAAAAAAGTTGTTCAGAACGTCTCTCTCACTGTTCAAAAAGGGACGATCACTTCCTTCATCGGTCCAAACGGGGCAGGGAAAAGTACGCTTATTTCAATGGTGAGTCGCTTGCTTTCATGTGATGAAGGAGAAGTTTACATCGATGGGAATAACGTTACAAAAACGAAAAGCAATGAGCTTGCAAAGAAAATCTCCATATTGAAACAATCTAATGAGCTAAACGTTCGGTTAAAAGTCCGTGAATTGGTTTCATTTGGTCGTTTTCCTTATTCACAGGGGCGACTATCTAAAGAGGACTGGGCATATGTAGATGAAGCGATTCGCTATATGGAACTAGAAGAAATCCAAGATCAGTTTATTGATCATTTAAGCGGTGGTCAGAAGCAGCGGGCTTTTATTGCCATGGTTATTGCACAGAATACGGAATACATCATTCTTGATGAACCGTTAAATAATCTTGATATGAAGCATTCTGTTCAAATTATGAAGGTATTAAGACGCCTAGCTGATGAGTTGGGGAAAACCGTCTTAATCGTAATTCACGATATTAACTTCGCATCGGTTTACTCAGACCAAATCGTTGCGCTTAAAAATGGATCGCTAATAAGAGAAGGGCGAACCGAAGAGATGATTACGACAGAAGTTCTGCAAGAAATTTATGATATGCATATTCCTATTGAGCAATACGGTGACCATCGCATTGGTATTTATTTCTCTTAAATATCGAAATTAGTGTTGACAAGTGATACTGATAATCATTATCATTGAGATAGATGATTTCGGTCATTCTTTTTTATTGTGAATGATTGAGAATTGTTATCAATTCTATCAACACCAATAAAAGATATAAGGGGAGAAGAATAATGAGAAAATGGATTTTGATTTTAGCTCTATCAGCTCTAGCACTGATCGTATCTGCATGCGGTACGAATAATTCCGAAGCAACAGAAGCAAATGCAGAAGCAACAGCCTCAACAGAAACGGAAGAAGTAACGGTGAAGCATGAGCTTGGCGAAACAACGGTTCAAAAAAATCCTGAGAATGTTGTTGTCTTTGATTTTGGTACACTAGATACTCTCGATAAATTAGGTGTAGAGGTAGCGGGTGTTCCGCAAGCTAATATTCCATCTTACCTTTCAAAATATGAAGCAGATACATACGAAAACGCTGGCGGTTTGAAGGAACCGGATTTTGAACAAATCGCAGAAATGAACCCCGGGTTAATTATCATTTCAGGCAGACAGTCGGATGCCTATGAAGAATTAAGTAAGATTGCCCCAACAATTTATATGGGAGTCGATACAACAGACTATATTCCTTCATTCAAAAAGAATGTCACAACGCTTAGTGAGATTTTTGGGAAAGAAAAAGAAGCGGAAGAAGAATTAGCGAAAATTGATGAAGAAATTTCATCTGTTCAGGAGCTTACATCTTCTTTAGATGAGAAAGGATTAATTACACTCGTGACTGGTGGTAAGGTAAGTGCTTACGGAGCTGGGTCAAGGTTTGGACTCATTCACGATGTGTTAGGGTTACCTGAAGCGGATTCGAATCTTGAAGCATCGACGCATGGACAAAGTATTTCATTCGAATACATTGCAGAAAAGAACCCTGGGTATCTATTCGTTGTTGATCGTGACGCTGTTGTAGATGGTGGCGAAACGTCTGCAAAGGAAGTAATTGAAAATGAACTTGTGAAAAATACAGATGCTTATAAAAATAATCACATCGTTTATTTAGATCCGAACTACTGGTATTTATCTGGTGGCGGACTGGAGTCAGTGACAGAAATGATTAGCGAGATTAAAAAAGGAATCGAGTAACATGAAAGCCCCCTTCGAACGTTCGAAGGGGGCTTTTTGATTAAGGCTGATATACCTTTCCATCGGCATCAATGTAAACCGTATGAAGAATGGTTCGCTCAAAGGATGCTCCTTTTCTTGTATCACCGTTCACATCAAGCATGATGTGATAAACGCCTTCACCAGCATTTTTAATAGGAAAGGACTTTTGAGCACTCAACTTTTCCTGTGACACTTTCTTTTGTTTCGTTTTTCCATTTTTACTATATTGAATTAAAATATCTCCTTCGATTGAATCTTTCACTACATTGTTTTCGTCGATATTAAGCTTCACTTCTTTTGCAGAGCTCTTTAGTTGGAGCTCTTGATTTAGTTCACTTTCATAGGCAACTTGCATCACGTAACTTTCTTTCTTTGATTGCTTTACTTTTAGTTTCCAAGTGCCAGATTTAGGGAGATCTACCTTCAGTTGGTGATGAAACGCTCCTTCAAACATCGCCTCATCTTGAGATGTTTCTGTCACCGCATACGTTTTCTGATCGGGTCCTTGAAGGGTGATTAACGAATCCTCATTTTGACTCATCCAATCAAGCGCAATGCTTTTCGTATCTTCTTCTACATCAAACTTTTCTACATGCGTTCCCATAAATTCACCGCCTCGAATGAGGACATTAGCTTGATCAGAAGCGGCCGTTTCATTGATAGAAGTGAGCGGGGCAAAGGCAGGGATCGACTGTGTTAAGTAAGGTTCAAATAAGTTAAGCGTAGCGCTCCCAGTTCGAATGGACGAGTGATCCCAATTCCCGATGCGAATCTCATTTCCATAGGGAAGTCTCGAACTGTTCACAGTAACGGCGCCATCATTTGAGCCATATTGTCGTAAATACAAACCGCCCCAGTAGAGCGCGCCACCGAAACTTCCCCAACTAGTGCCGCCAAAGGTGTAGTAAGGTGTGGAAGAAATGTTCGGTTTTGAGTCGGTAACGGATCGGAAATAGCTCATATAGCCGGTCTGTAGTGAATAGGTGGCGTCATTTCGATTTCCGATAATTGCAGCTAACCATCCCGCCCAGCTGCTGTGGGCAAGATCAGCTAGCTGTGAACCTTTGTGTGGTGTGGAGAGGGTAATAACTTTATCAACATATTGTTGTGCATTTGCATGGACGATGGCAGCTTGTGCATCAATCCCGCCTTTACTGTGGGTAACAAGAATCACTTTCTTCCCAAAGTACGCGTTGATCTCAGCTAGTTTGCTAGCAAGCAGCTGCCCATTGTCCCACATGTTTTTCGTAGGGTATAAATCAATGAAAGCCGTTTGGTAGTTCTTGCTGTATGTAAGTTCATCCATATCGTTTTGATCAATCCAGGTGTTTGAAGAGCTGTTTAAGCCGTGTACAAATACGAGTGGAAGAGAGCCAGGTTTGACGGTCGTGGGTTCATCACCAATGTACCATTCACCGGGGGTACCAGTTGCATCACCTTTCCCTATAATACCGGCTTGTGCGTCCTGAGCGAAAGGGGGAGCGAGCAAGAAGATCATCACCAATAGTGACACCAACCATTTCTTCATAAAACCCTCCTATTTGAAATGAGTCTTATACCCCTTCAACTATAAGAATATTCAGTTTATTAAACAAGGAGCGTTTTCACTAATTTTCTTAGTTAGAGTATAGGTCAATCGAACGGCAATCGCTGTTCATTCGACGAGTTTCTATGAAGTTCTTACAAGTGTTTCCTCTCTCATTGAAAAGCTGTGTCAAAGGTACTATAACAACGTTCCACAAAAAAACGATCCAGATCTTTAAATGTCTGAATCGTCCATTCTTTCGTTTCTACTCATTATCTTTTTCAAGACCATTCTTTTCTATAATCGCATCAGAAAGGCGGAGTTGCTCTGTTACCTTTTCGATTTGATCATCACATTTATCAAGCGATATTTTCTCTGCCGTAGAAACGTCATAACACGTTCCATTTCCGGCATCTTCTGTTAAATCAGCTTCGTAATAATAATCACGATAGCGGAAAGACCCATCTCGAAATGCAGTGAGGTTTGGTTGATCATCAAGAAGAGAATTCCCCATCATATACGGCATTTCCATATTTAACATGTCAGCGATAGTTGGAGCGATATCGATTTGCCCACCGTTTTCTTTGATCACCTGGCCACTATCTTCATTTGGTTTCTTAATAAAAAGGGGTACTTGACGATCGAGTTCAAAAGCGTCTACGACGCTTTCAACATTGGCTTCCTTTCTCATCTCGCTGCCTTCGTTCGTCAGTCCGCTATCATGGTCACCATAGAAAATCACAAGGGAGTTCTCCCACATCCCTTTCTGCTTTAACTCCTCAACCATTAACCCAACGGCCTGATCAACATAATAAACAGTTTGATAGTACCGTTTTAACATTGGATCATCATATCCCGATAAATCCAGCTCTCTTTCTTCTTCCGGAATTTCATATGGCGTGTGGCTCGTTAATGCCACCATGAACGCAAAGTATGGTTCTTTTAACGTTTCCATATGTTCAATAGAGGTCGTGAGAAAGTTTTTATCATTTAAAGCCATACCGATTTTTTTCTGATCAGGGTAATCTTTGTTGCTAAAGAAATGATTGAATCCAATGTTCTCATACACCTTATCGCGATTCCAAAATCCTTTGTCATACGCATGCATGGCTGCTGTGTCATAGCCATTTTCTTTTAGTAACTCCGGTAAGGATCCAAATTCATTTTCCGGAAAACGTGTATAAACGGATCCCGATTTCAAGGGGTAGAGGGACGTATTTGTTATAAATTCTGCATCAGATGTCCTTCCCTCGTGTGTTTGGTGATAAAACGAAGAGAAGTACAGCGTTTCTTCTTTTAGTTCGTTTAAGTTGGGGGTCAGTTCCTTTCCGTTGATTTTCTGTCCAATAAGAGAACCTTGAAAGGATTCTAGTTGAATCATAATGATATTCGGTTTTATAGGAGAACCATCCGCGTTTTCAGTATTATTTTCTTCCAGCTTTTTTTGTTGATTCACGGATAAGTTCTCTTCAGAGTCAAGGACTCCCATCACACCTCTCCAAAGGTCAACACCGTGGTAGCCCCAGAAACCAAGCTGGTAGTAGTCCCGCATATCTGAAACAGATTGGTTTGGCGACTGATCATCTTGAACAGCGCTAAAAATTAACGGTGTCGCAAACAGAACGACTCCGATTAGAAATGTAGTACTTGCCATCGTTCTTCGTTTTTTCTTCGTTACTTCAAACGTTTTCGTTCTCGTGAAAAAGAGTATCAAAAGAAAAATCACAACATCAGCGAAAAGGAAAAAGTCTTGGAAGCGAATTAGCGCCATAAACCCACCGCCAACATCGCTCATTTGAAGCATTTGTGAAAAGAGAGAGACTGAAAGCATATCTTCAAAATAGCGGTAATACCAGAGATCTGAGATTAGAAGAAGACTATGTAAAAATAAAAGCGTAAGCCAAATCCACCGTCGTTTCTTCCATTGAATCAGAAGTGTCCAGCTTGATAAAAGCAGCATCCCGGCTAAATTCATAAGAAAAAAGGTAAATGGAAAAGCCGTATTTGTATAGAAGCTAAATAGCACAAATTTAAGAATGGCGAGAAGCAAATAGAGAGCGTAACCGAAAAATATCATAGGATCCTCCTAACGTCTGTCATCATTGTCGACTATTCTTTACCCAAAAATGCATGAGGAGGAACGTTAGAATGTGCTATGTGTGTATTTTTTCTAAAGAGTGCAAGGGGCACGCGTCTTTTAAAGAGAGTAGGAATCTGAAAGGAGAGCTTTAATAGGCCGTGGCTAGTTTACTCTCTGTCTCATATTGGGAATCCTCTCCAAAAGGAGTGGTAGGGATGGCATTCAACTACGATCTCGATTTCGATAATATCAACTTTCGAGAGCAGCCAGAAAAATATCGTGTTGGTCGCGGTGAGCAGGGGGTTCTAATGGTAGAGCCTTATAAAAGTGAGATCCTTCCACATTGGCGCTTTAAAACGCCAGATATCGCGAAGGAGTCTTCAGAAAAAATCTATCAAATGTTTCGAGACTATCAGGAAAACGATGATTTCGTAGGAATGGATATGGCTCGCAAGTTCATTCAAATGGGTTATACAAGAGCTCGTCGCTATGCGAATTACAAAGGCGGTAAGAAATACGACAGCGACGGTGACGTGAACGAGCGAGATATAGACGACGAGAAAGCAGAATCAGCAAGGATTTTTGAAGAAAAGTGGAAAATCGTGCGTACAGATGAAGCTTATTTAGAGAAGAAGAAGGAACATCAGAAGAAGTACGGCTGATCCGAGCGATTACAGTGGTTTCGCGGAATTAATTTAAATATCGCGGAAAAACCGGTGTAATTCGCGGAATTAATGAGAAAAGCGCGGAATAAATTTGATTTTCGCGGAAATCTCCCCTTATAGGGAGGTTTATTATTGTGTATTGAATTAAAACAATGAAGAACTCCTGTTGATAGGAGTTCTTTTTTTAATAATGAAGGGTCAACTGTGCTTCAGTAAGTTACTCTTCACTTGCGAGAGCATCCTGGCAAGTTGCTTCGTTTCCGTTTCATTTAAATGTTCAGTGAGCTGATTTTCTAATTCATCTCTTACACGATATAGCTGTTGTTGTTTTTCTTTCCCTAGTTCTGTAAGACAGATAATTTTAGAACGAGCGTCTCCATCCAGTGATTCTCTAGTTACTAACCCTTTTTGTATTAAAATATCGATTAGCTTAGATAGAGAGGAGGCTTTTATTCCAAGGTTATTTTGAATGTGTGACTGGTTTACTCGATCTTCTTCATAGAGAACAAACATAACATTCATATGTGAGATGCTAAGATCTTCTTTTAGTAATCGTTCGTTTTGAAGCTGCTTTACTAAATGAGATATTTGCTGGACTTGATACCCGATGTCATCCTTATGAGATTTATGCATAAGCGTTTACCTCCTAAACTAATTGTATTTTAGCATAGTGATAAGAAGAATATCGATCAAAGTTTAATTAGTTTCCTAACTAATTAAACTGTGTTATGCTCTTCTTTGTAATAAAGGAGGATGAAAGATGAACAAATTATCCAGAGTGGGTGTCTTTTCATTAATGCTTGCTGCAAGCTTAACAATCATGGTAGGAAGTGCTATTACACCGGCACTTATTCAAATATCAGAGCATTATGGAGTAGAGGATATGGCGACATGGCTGACAACCTTGCCTGCACTTGGCGTTGTATTATTCGCGCCAATTGCTGGCCGATTGATTGATCGGGTCGGATCTTATGTCGCTTTATTTAGTGGCTTAATACTGTATGGAGCGATTGGAGTTTCAGCTATTTGGCTTTCAGGAACAATTCCTATTTTTGCTGATCGTATCTTGCTAGGTGGAGCGACGGCGATCGTCATGTCATCCTCGACAGGCCTATTGGCCGAATTTTTTGTGGGTGAAGAGCGGTTGAAGATGATTGCTCTTCAGGGAATGTCCATTGAAGCAGGCGGTATAATTTTTCTAAGTATTGGAGGAGTACTTGGTGGATTAGGATGGCAGTGGCCTTTTATGATTTATTTAATCGCATGGGTTGCCCTATTGTTTCTCATCATTTTCGTACCTTTTCGAAAATCGAGCAATTTGGAAGAAGAGCAGAAGACGAATACAACCAATGCTACCTCCATTTTGTCCGTCTTACTTGCGGCATTATTAGCAATGACGATGTTTTTTATCGCTTTCATCACCTTACCATTCTATTTAGCAGAAAACTTCGGGTTGGGATCTGCCAGTACAGGTTATTTTTTAGCAATGATTTCTTTAGTAGCTGTCATTTCAGCGAGTGTTATGCCTAAAATGGTAAAGCGGTTCTCTGATTATCAGACGCTTCTGACCGGGTTTTCATTGTTTACCATTGGTTTTATTATTTTATCTGTAGGACAAAGTTTGTTTGCATTGGCTATCCTTGCAGGAATCGTGATAGGTTTTGGTTTCGGATTTACCATTCCTTTGGCGAACCATATGGTTGTTGAAAAAAGTAATGTAAGTAATCGAGGGAAGAACCTTGCTTATTTCTCTTCTTTTACGTTCTTAGGACAATTTCTTTCTTCTTTCGTTGAAGGAATTTCAAGTAATTTAGTGGTTATTTACCTGATTGCTGTAATGTTTGGATTCTTGATTATTATATTTTATAGTCTATGGCTTAAAAGAAACAAAAAGCGTCAAACACTGCAAATTCAATAAACTTTCAGCAATATAAAAGCCACGTCCTGAGGACGTGGCTTTTTGGTCGTTATCGTCTTAACTTCTGTAGCAAATGAAGAATCTCAATATATAACCATACGAGCGTAACCATTAGTCCGAATGCGCCATACCATTCAAGATGCTTTGGTGCACCGCGGTTTGCTCCCTTTTCGATAAAATCAAAATCAAGTACAAGGTTGAGCGCAGCGATGGCCACAATGAATAGACTAATGCCTATCCCTACGACGCCATTCGAGTGTAAGTAAGGAACGTTGGCGTTCAAGAAGAGATTCAGCCCAAGGTCAATAATATATACAACAAAAATCGCAAGCGTTGCGGATACGATCATTAATCGGAAGTTCTTTGTAACCTTTATAATGCGAGCAGCATAAAGGAAAAGCAGTACGCCCATTACTGAGAAAGTTAAAGCGGCGGCTTGAATAACGATTCCGGGATATCGGGCTTCTAGAATCGCGGATAAACCACCAATGGCAAAGCCTTCAAGCGTAGAGTAGATTGGGCCTGTGATCGGTGCAGCACGATGAAAGAATGCTGTAATTAGTGCAAAGATCAGTCCACCGATCGCACCAATGACCATCATCGTATACACATCTTCTCCTTGAGCATAGCGGTACCAGGTATAGATGGATGATCCGAGTAAAAAGAGGAATAAGAAGAACGTCTTTGCTACCGTTCCTCCAATTGTCATCGCCTCTCCTTGATCACGTGTTCTATTAAATGTCTTGTTTTTTAAAACGGGATTTCCGCTTCGCATCATGTATACTTCATCCTTTTCGTAAGAATAGATTCACTATATTAGATATGTTCCCAAATTTAATTCTAAGCTAACTTACGATTAAAGAACTGTGAAAGTTTCAGGTAGTATTTTCCTCATGAGAATGTGAGGGATACCATCTTCCATAAAAACATCTGACTGTGTTTCATAACCAAGCTTACGGTAGAAGCCCTCTGCCTGCACCTGGCCATGTAGCTTTACATTCGTAATGCTTTTCTTTATTGCGAGCTCTTCAAGTTTATGTACGATTAAATGGCCAATACCAAGCTTGCGGTGCGACTGTAGAATACAAATACGTTCAAATTTCCCCACGCCGTCAACTATGCGCCATCTAGCCGTGCCCACTGCTTTGTCTTCATCTAGAACGAGAATATGTTCGGCTGTATCGAGCGAATCAAATTCGTCATACTCTTCGTCTTCAGGTGTGCCTTGTTCATCGATAAAAACTTCTTTACGTATCTTAAAGGCTTCCTTTAATGCTTCTTCTGTTTCTATTCTTACTGCAATCATTCGTTAATAGCCTCCTACTTCCAACCTGTTGTATAGATTGAGTATAATCATTTTCTATGATATCTGTAAACGAAGACGTTATGCTGATTTCTCGATTTTTTGCTCAAAACGATCGATGATTTGAATCGGGTAGATCAAACTCATAAGAACATGTATAAATCTAAGCAGTTTCGTGCATTCCTTATATGAGGAGTGAGCGAAAATGCTATTTAACATTGTTGCTGCGTTTGTAATTCCGTGGATCGCCGGAATCTATCTTGTGAGAAAAGATTTTACGCTTTTTCTTCTGATTGCCCCTTTTGCAGCCTTTGTAGCGATTATTTTTGATGTGCTTGGAATCCATTTTGATTTCTGGCGCATAGACCCTGAATATGAAATGGAAACCATTGCAGCGATGCCGATGTATTTTGGTGTTTATCCGATACTAGCAGGTTTTTTGTTTCTAACTATCAAACGAACTTCCTTTCATCCTCTCGTCATTATCCTACTTTTTTCTCTGATCACCACGATTATTGAGGGGATTGGCGTATGGATTAATCTCGTTCACTATTCTAATGGGTGGACGATCTACTGGACATATGTTTCATACTTGCTTGCTTATCTCATATGCTATGGATACTTTTTATTATTAAAAAGGCACGTGCCGATATAATGAAACCAAAAGCCCTTCCTACAAAATAGGAGGGGCTTTTGATTTAAGCTAGAGGTTACAACAACTAGAGCTGAACTTTAAGTTCTTCTAGTCCACGTAATAAGAACATATTGCGCCATTTAGCATCCTCAGGAGCTCCTGCTAATTGAATCGAAGGGAAAGCAGAAAGTAATTTTTGATAAGCAATCTTTCCTTCTAACCTTGCTAGTGGAGCACCAAGGCAGAAGTGGATGCCATAGCCAAATGCGATGTGAGGATTTGGTTTACGAGTAATATCAAACTTATTCGGATTGTCGAATTTCTTCTCATCGCGGTTAGCAGATGAGATGGAGGCGAGTATCATATCTCCTTTTGTTAATGGAACGCCTTTGAACTCAAAATCTTCTTCTGCCCAGCGAGCGGTCGAGAAGTCGACGGGACTATAAAAACGAAGAGCTTCCTCGATCGCACTTTCTGTTAACGAAAAGTCACTTTGCAACAGCTCAAGCTGATCTGGATGTTCGAAGAGAGCAAGCATCCCGTTGCCAATTAAGTTAACAGTCGTTTCGTGTCCGGCAATAATGAGTAGAAAAACCATTGAATAGAGCTCATCCGAACTTAACTTTTCTCCATCTTCTTCATGTTTAATAAGATTTGAAATCAAGTCATCTTGTGGATCAGCTTTTCTTTTGTTAAAGAGAGTTGTGAGATATTCGGTAAACTCCTGTACATCTTTCATGAATTCGCCTTCCATATTGTCGGAAGCGGAGACGATGGAGTTGGACCATTTTCTGAACTTATCTCGATCTTCTGTTGGTACACCAAGCAATTCAGAGATGACGATAATTGGTAGAGGAAAAGCAAAATCATCAATTAGGTCCACGATATCATTCTTTTGCTTCATTTCTTCAATTAATTGATCAGCAATGGCTTCTATACGGGGGGCTAGTTGTTTAATCGCTTTAGGGTTAAAACCAGGCTGAACAAGTTTACGTAACCGCGTGTGATCGGGTGGATCAACATCTAGCATCATATGATGAAAAATCTTCGTTTCCATTGGCTCGTCTTCCATACGAGCGCTTTTTGAGAAGAGTTTTGATTGGTCTTTAATAAAGGAAGGACGTTTCAGCAGCTCAAGAACATCATCATAAGCTGTGACGATCCACGTATTGTTTCCATTGGAGTTTCCAATGGACGTAATCGGCTCATTTTGGCGCAAGTTTTCGTAGAAAGCATATGCCCCTTTTTTAAAGTTGGATTGATAGACAGATTCAACGGATTGCATAGAATGTTCCTCCTTTATTGTTTTAAACGATTAGACTGACTGGTCAGTCAATATGGCTAGTATAGATGAAAAACTAAGAATTCTCAATAAACAGTAAGAAGTGTCACACGATACTCAGATTTCATAGAGAAGCCGTTTTCATTATGACGAATTAGAAACAAGTAGAACCAGGAACTTGTTGAGGAATCAAACCAGTCTTACACTTTAACTACATTGTGAAATGATGAGCATTAGATTGGAGCTGAGAGATATGGAAAAAGAAACGATTGATATGATCTGTAGCAGTGCGGTTTCTAAGCGCGATTTACAATCAGACAGAATGGCTCATTATGTCGTTCGTGCTATGCTAGCAGGAGTGTACATCGGTTTTGCTTTGGTACTAAGCTTTACAGTAGGTCAATATTTCTATGAAGTACATTCGCCCGTGACATATATGATGACCGCTTTATTTTTTGGAATAGCCTTCATTCTCATTGTTTATGGCGGAGGTGAATTGTTTACATCGAATACGATGTATATGACAATTGGAACGATGAAAAAGGTGACGACGTGGAGAGAAACCATTCTCGTTTGGATGACGTGCTATGGAGGAAACTTTCTTGGTATTCTGCTTTTTACGACGCTTCTATACTTTAGTGGAGTATTTCAATCGATTGGTGAGGACCATCTGTTATTAACGTTAGCAGAAAAGAAAATGACATTACCGACTTCCTATCTCTTCTTTAGGGCGATTTTTGCAAACTGGCTTGTTTGTCTTGCTGTATGGATTCCTATGCGTGTGAAGGAAGATATGGCCAAAGTTGTTCTTATGATGCTTCTTGTTTTCACATTTTTCATTTCAGGCTATGAGCACAGTATTGCGAATCTAGCTGTGTTTCTCATTTCATTGACTTCTCCACATTCTGAGGTTATCAATATGGGTGGATTTATTCATAATCTCATCCCTGTAACGATTGGGAATATCGTAGGTGGAGGTTTTTTTGTAGGAATGCTCTTTTTCTTTCTAAACGAACCTATAAAAAGGAAGCAAATCCAAAGAAAACCAATTATTGTGTCGGCTACGAAAGTTTCTAATCAAAAATTGTAAAAATTCAGTTTTTCTTATTGGAACAAAGGCCTAAGAGTGATAGGTTAAAGTATAAGGGAGAGATGCTCCTCTCTTCTCTCATCCAAGAGAGGAAGTGGCCGAAGCTCGATGAGTCAACAGCTATTAAGCAAGTATACAAAGATTATGTATCAAGCAATGGTAGCCATTCAATTCATTAGGCAGCACCAGAAAAGGACATGTGACATAAGACAAATCTCCATATTAACCGGCTTTTCAGAAGAGGCCATATTGGAGGCGATGGAGTTTGGGGATCATGATCAACAAAATCGGCACGAGGAAGCTCTTTAACAAACGATCAGGATGAGGAAGAGAATGAGCGTCCTCCTATTATGGGAATGAATGTTTTTTACATCTCAGTATAAGATAATGATAAAAAGAGTTACAATCAGGTTTTGATTGTAACTTTTTTAGTGCCAAAGAGGTGAGTTATATGACAGCACAAGTTCTTTCCACGAATCGACTGATCTTAAGAAAAATGAGAGAGAAGGATGTTGATTACCTTTTAGAGATTTTTTCTGATAAGGAAGCAATGAGGTACTATCCTGCATGCAAAACTAGAGAAGACACGATGAAATGGGTGGAATGGACGCTGCATCATTACAAAGTTTATGGCTTTGGCATGTGGATCGTAGAAGAGAAAAGAAGCGGTCGATTTCTTGGGCAATGTGGGCTTGTACTTCAAAAAATGGACGGTTGTGTTGAAGTAGAGATCGGTTATCTATTTGCTAGAAGATATTGGGGAAATGGTTATGCAACGGAAGCCGCGTTGGCTTGTAAGAAATATGGTTTTGAGCAAATAGGTCTTTCGAAGCTAATTTCATTAATTGATCCTGAGAACAAATCTTCTATTAAAGTGGCAAAGCGGATTGGGATGTCCTATGAGAAAACGATTCGTAAATGGGATAAAAAGCTTGATTTGTTTTCCTGTGTTCCGAAAGTGGAAGAAATGTGAGTCATCTAAAACAAAGAAAACGCTCGATTATCAATAGAAATGAATAAGATTACTCATCTATTAAAGAGGAATTAGACTGAAAGATAAAGAATATTTACTATGACAACCTTACTAATTATTAGAAAAGTGGTGGCAATGACGATGATACTTACTGCAAAGAGTTTCCTACTCAATTTACTACTCGTTTTTGCACCGTTAAGTATTATTCAAATTCTTTATCTATTGAAGCAGACTTCCTTTTTAAAACGATCATCAGGTTGGTTACTCGCGATATTCCCCCTCCTATCCGTTATTCTCTGTATGATGTATCCAATAGTGATTAATGAAAATTTCATTTTAGATTTTAGAAGAATCCCTTTTATTCTTGGTGCTTTGTATGGCGGGAAATGGGTGTCGCTTATCTATTTATTCGTTCTGTTAAGCTATCGTTTTATGCTTGGAGGAAGCGGGTTTTATCCTACACTTTTTTCGTTTTCACTCGTTGCGATATTCACTTCACTAGTATCAAAACACTTTCTCAAACTAGATCTTAAATGGAAGTTAGCGGTTGCTGCTGGATTAGATGCCTGTCTTGGGAGTATATCAACTGGAGTGTCGCTTGTTTTTTTTGAATCGCAAATAAGCATTGAAACATGGGTTTTATTCAATTTTATTAGCTTAACTGGTGTCGTACTAGCAACGCTTATTTATGAAGTATTTATTAACCAGTTTAAGCTGCTCCACTCAGTGATGGAGAGCCAGAAGCTAGAGGTAGTGAGCCATCTTGCCGCAAGCATCTCACACGAAGTGCGCAACCCCTTAACCGTTAGTCGCGGTTTTCTTCAAATGATTAACAGTGATTTAGAAGATAAGAAAACGAAGGGGTATATGGAGCTTGCTATTCATGAGCTTGATCGAGCAACAGAAATTATTAATGATTATTTAACCTTCGCCAAACCTTTTCCAGAAAAGGTTGAGAAAATAAATGTGAAAAGTGAACTTGAACAAAGCCTTAGCGTCATTCAGGCTCTTGCTACAATGTCGGATGTGAATATCAACTCAAAAATTGATATATCCCCTACTTATATTCAATCAGAAAAGCGTAAATTTCAGCAGTGTCTGCTAAACATCTTAAAAAATGCCATTGAAGCGATGCCAGATGGAGGAGAACTAACTGTTGATGCTTTACATAAAGGTTTTGAATTAAAAGTTAGTATTTCAGACACAGGCATCGGTATGTCGGAAGAGCAGGTAGTAAGAATGGGCGAGCCTTTTTTCACTACAAAAGAAAAAGGGACAGGGTTAGGGATGATGGTCTCACATAGCATTATGAAGGCCATGAACGGGGAGATCATTTATGAAAGCTCCCCTAATAAAGGGACAACCGTGATCCTTCTTTTTAAAATAGAAAATGAAGGTTCATAAGTGATGTGTATTCATTCTTTTGGTGGCAAATAGGAAGGTTTTGTTAATGAACAAGAAGGCGCTGGAATCGATGGAGCATAGTGGCTAAGATGGGCTAGGAAATAACAGCTTTCAGGAAAATGATGTTCAAGAAATCGTAATGTTGTATTGTTTAGAACTTCATCGATTTTAAAAAGAGACATCACTTCTTCAACAAGAGCGTTTAAATCTTGAATCGAATGTGCGACTTCATCTGCAAATCGTTGCTGAGCTCGAAAGCCAGATGGTGTAAATCGAAGAAAACCGCGCATGGCTCTGTTTTTTGAGATATACACACGAAATTGGTTTTGAATAGTTTGGGCTTTCGTGATGAATTCGACTTCAATCGGATCGAGAATATCAATTAATAGCGAGGCGTGGCCAACTTGATCAGTTAACCATAAGTCCATTAAGTCGAGAAGAGAAAGAGGGGGCGGCACCTTTCCTTCGATGTAGAAAGTAAGCTGACGCAAATATTCTTCATTCTCATCTAGCGTTCCATTAAAGTAAGATGGACTTAGGTTAATGTTGATTTCGTTCCGAATTCTAAGCCGTTGTATCGTGCCTTCGAAATTGAAATAGGCCCTTGCCAGCTGATAAGCTTTACGTGAAAAGGAAATCATAGCGTCAGAGCTTGCGGGTTCATCACGTTTAAGAGGTGTGAGTTGCGCGCGAAGCTCATCGAAGGCCATAGCAAACTGATTCGCTTCATTCACAAAATTATGTTCCGACGGGGATAAGTAATCACGTACAAAGATCGCATGATCAGCAAGAATTTCAATCCAGAAATGATGTTCCTGCCATGGAGTAAGTGGTGTCTGGACCAAGTGGGGTGCCTCCTCTGGGCGTAGTCTTTTAGTTTAAAGTATGAAGCATAGCTCAGGTTATACCAATGAACGCTCTTTCTGATTCATCATTTAACGCATGATTTTGTTGTAATTGAAACTAATTCGCTTTGAATACGTAAAGAATAGTAAGAAACAAAATGAATGGAGAGTGACGTATGAAGAAAATCTACAAATCAACGACGAATAAAAAATTAGCGGGTGTTTTAGGCGGATTAAGTGAGGTTATGAATGTAGATGCAAATATATTAAGAATTGCTTACATCGCACTAACGCTCTTAACATCTGGAATCTTTGTGGTCGTTTACTTAGGGGCTGCTCTTATGCTCCCTTCAGATCAGGATGTAACGTTTAAGGATTAACAAGACTGATGCTTACGTTAGTCTTTCTGTTGGAGGTATAAATGAAGAAAAACGGTTTTTATTATATCGTGGGAATGATTAGTTCTTTCTTGATATTCTGTTCTGGACTCTTTTCCTTGTTTGGATGGATCGACTTAGTCTCAATCTTTCTTTCTGTGATTTTTGCAGTGATGGGATTCCTGGGGGTTCTTACAAATAGTATGCAGCTGAAGATGGCTTTGAAAGAAAGCTATACAAATCAGCAATAAGGTAAATTAGTTTTGTAATAACGATCATATTTTCTTTACTGTGTAAGATAAGAAAAAGGGCTTAGCGATTATGCTAAGCCTTTTTTAAGTTGAAGATTGCTTGTGAAATGAACATAATGAAGAGAATGAAAACTAATTCTGGTTTATTTCAATTCATCACGACTCGTTGACGATTAGGAGGGAATGGAGCATGGATCATAAGTTTACAATTGGCCAGATGTCAAAACTCCATGATATTCCTGTGAAAACACTTAGATATTACGATGAAATTGGGCTTTTCAAGCCATTTGAAGTCGATGAGCAGACAGGTTATCGCTATTATTGTTTAGAGCAATTTAAAAAATTGGACATGATTTGGTATTTGAAGAAGATGGGCATTCCATTAAAAGAAATAAAGAAAAAAGTAGAGCATAGCACCGTAGATGAATTTATTGAAATACTATCTGAATATGAACGAATTAATGATGAGAAAATCAATGAATTAGTAAAGATGAAGAAGCATTTGAAAACGAAGATTTTGGATTTGAAGCAATCGAGAGATATTCACTTCATTGGTGAACCGCAAATTCGTACACTTCCTCACCGCTATCTATTAGCCATTCAGGGTCAGTTCCATACGCTAGATGACATTGAAAGTGTGCTACGCGGTTTAAAAAAGGAGATTGATCATGTTACTCCGATCATGGTTGGGAAAGTAGGGTTTATTTTATCAGTGGAGCATATGAAAACACGAGAAACGATGGAGTACGATGGATTGTTTATTTTAATTGAAGATGATAGTGAAATAGAGCGACAAAAGATTATCACACTTGAAGAGGGGGAGTATGCAAGTGTTTATATGAGAGAAGGGAGAGAGAAAGATAATGCTTATTATCATACCCTATTAAGCTTCGTATCGGAACAGGGTTATGAGCCTGATGGACCTTTTTTCATTCGACAAATTGTTGACTCGTTTATCTCACATAAAGAGAATGAACGTTTGCGAGAGATTCAAATAAAAGTAAGAGCTGTAGGAGAAAAGAAGTCCTTCCTAAAATAGAAGACACCTTTTGTATTTTTGTCCACCTACCCTTAATATATATGTTCGGAAAATATAGCTTGTATAACTAATGGTATTAGTTATACTTAAACTAATATCATTAGTTTAAGGGGAGTGTAAGAAATGAGAATGATAAAGGAACAAACCGTCTATCAGCTTTCTTTCATGGCCAATTGGTTCCCTGTTAATTGTTATTTCGTTGAAGAAGAGGAGAGCTTAACGTTAATTGATGCAGCCCTTTCTTTTAGTAAAAACGCTATTCTAAAAGCGGCCGCTCAAATTGGGAAGCCGATCAACCGCATCATTATTACACATGCACATACGGATCATATGGGGGCACTTGATGGGTTAAAAGCAAGTCTTCCTCATGCGGAAATTCTTCTTCCTCAAAGAGAGTTAAAATTGTTAAATGGTGATTCATCACTCGAGCCTGGCGAAGGAGACCTTCCAGTAAAGGGCGGCGTACCTAGAAACAATAAGACACAACCAGATGTTCTTCTTAAAGAAGGAGATATGGTTGGCTCACTGATTGCGATTGAGGCTCCGGGACACACGCCTGGCATGATGACTTTTATAGATAAACGAAATCATATATTAATAGCCGCAGATGCCCTCCAAACAAAAGGTGGTATAGCGGTAGCTGGTGATGTACGCTGGCGTTTTCCATTTCCTGCTCTGGCTACGTGGGACAAGAAGCGTGCGATTGCCACAGCGGAAAAGCTAGTTTCGTTCAACCCATCCGTTATTGGTGTGGGCCATGGAGATTTTCTATACGAACCAGAAGCGCTGAAAAGAGCTATCCTTCAAGCAAAAAAGCGGGTGGAGGGATAAGTGAAAATCTCAAAGGGTATTGTGATTCAAGAAGCACTCGCTATTGCAGAGCAAGAAAATTATTCAAAGGTAACGATGGCAACCATTGCTCGTAATCTATCGATAAAATCTCCTTCTCTTTATAATCATTTCGATGGCTTAGATGATATCAAAAATGGTATGGCCGTTGCAGCGTTGAACCAGTTCTTCAATTGGTTGTCAGAGAAGACAGAACACCAGACGGAAGGGAGAGAAAGCATTCTAGCCTTAGCAGAGGCGTACCTTTCCTTTGCACTTCAGCACCCAGGTTTGTATGAAGCTACTTTAAAGGCGGCGAATCCTCTTCAGTCTGATGTCCAAGAAGCTGGAGAAGCGATTGTCACCTTAACGATGAAGGTGTTTGAGCCATATCACCTGTCAGAAGTGGAAAGAATCCATATCGTCCGAGGGCTTCGTAGCTTTTTACATGGAATGGTCGATTTGTATCACAAAGGCGGCTTTCAGCTACCTATTTCTTTGGAAGAGTCTTACCGGATAATTGTGGAGACCTATTTAAGTGGAGTAGTAAATCGAAGAACATTAGAATGAGAAACCATACTAACAAGGAGAAGACCGTAAGACGGCTTTCTCCTTGTTAGTATAGTTTAATTATTTTAAGAAGGTGTAGTTTCAGCTGAAATGGCCTGTGCCAGGTTTGAAGTGATGCGAATTTCACCGAAATCAATACCTAGTTGAACGGCTGTTTGAGCAATTTCTGGCCGAATGCCAGATAGTGTAGCAGTAACACCAATTAATTTAAGCCCTGTAATCAGTTGGAATATTTGTTGAGCGACCCGTGTGTCGACGAGATAAACGCCAGATAAATCAATGAAAAGATGATCCACACGTTTACTTGTACACCCTTCAAGCGTGTTCTCAAAAATCGCCGACGCTCGATCGGAGTCAATGTCACCGACTAGCGGCAGGAGAGCTTTACCGTTAGGGAGGTCAATCAATGGCGAGCTTAGTTCATTAATCGTTTGCTGTTGTTCTTCAATACGGGCGTTCAAATGATTTGATTTTTCTTCAACGACGCGTGTCATAAGCACATCAATGGCTTCAATCACAGCATACTTCCAGATATCAATACTTTTCTGTGAGACAAGATCTTCTGTTTCCTTTGTATACATATCAATGAAGTCCATATACTGCTCGCGTACGCGCAGAAATTCCCTCATAATCAGGTGAGTCGGAGTGTTTAAATGTTCAGGGTCACGGCCAATTTCTCGCACCCAGTCTTCGAATTCCTCAAAGAAATCGTCTTTCTTCATGATGAAAATTTTGCACAAATGTTGGTGGAATTCAAGGTTCTGAGCTTTAAGTCCTTTAATGACTTCTGGATCAGTAGAAGAATAAACACCTGTTCCACTTTTATCAAGTGATGCATACCAGTCTTCTGTTAATTGTTCTGCTTTATTTAATAAAAATTGATAAAGATCTTTGTTTCTTTGCATGAATAAGTGCTCCTCTCGATCCTTTATATTCATTTCGTTTATTTGGACGGTAAAATCGTTGTGCTCACTCTATCTATAACAAAATACGATAACTCCTTCTCTGTATTTATTATACCAAGCTTTCACATAATCAACGAATAGATTTACTTAAGTTGCCTCAACAAAGTTTTTAAGCGACTCACAAATAGTAGAACATAAAAGGAAGCCTTTTGTTTATGGCTCCGTTTTTGTTTGGTAGTTGTTATGGAATTAGGAGATTCTAGAGCAATGAGTATTGGTAAGCTTGAGGCAAAGTTTTGTTATGGCAATGGAGAGGTGTTTTTCTTTATAAAGGATTTGCGGTGAGGTCCAAATCTGAGTAAAAAGCTTCGTGATTATTTCTTCGTGATCAGATTGAGGAGTGTCACTGTTGGACAGGATGCGAGAGACGTGGTGAATATATGTATCATACAATTCATTCAAGGAACTTCTGTCTTTGGCAATGAGTTTTTGAATGAGTTGATTTTGGCTCTGCATGTTTTATCTCCCTATAATAGTAGTCATAATTTTGTAATTCCACTATACCAATTATTTCAAACTCTAAATTCTTGAATTCGAGATATGTAATGGACAGTTTATGTTTAATAGAGGTTTTTTTTACAGAATTTTCTTGAAATGACAGACAACTATTTGATATAGTGAATGCGGAGATGTATGGAAAGGGGATCATGAACATGTGTGGACAATTCCTGTAATGGTTTAGATTTATTGATAATCCTATTTAAGTAGAGATAGGTGTGTCAATGGAACCTATACAGGGGGACACCGCGTTCATGATTGATAAATGATCAGGACAGGGGCCTTAGGCTGCTGTCCTGTTTCGAATCATCTCCTTTCACATTGGTCAGGTGTTCCTCATAAGGAGGAAAATAAAATGAACAACCAAAGGAATCGCATTGCCATTGTTACAGGCGTTAGCCGTCCGAACGGGATTGGTGCTAGCATATGTCGTGAGCTTGCTAGGAAGGGCCATGATATTTTCTTTACTCACTTATCGAAGTATGACGTTAGCACAGGTTATAAGGATGCGACCGACACGTTCCCAGTTATATTCAAAAAAGAGCTGCAGGAAATGGGCGTTATAGCTGAAGAAATGGAACTGGATTTAAGTGAGCCTAATGCATCAGAGGACCTTATAGCACAAGTGAAGAAAATGACCGGAGAGCTAGCGATTCTAGTAAACAATGCGACCCATTGTGTAGAAGTCGATCATGATGAACTATCAGCGGAAATCATTGATCAGCACTGTGCTGTTAACGTAAGAGGAACGTGCATGCTGTCTGTTACTTTTGCGAAGCAGTTAAAGAAGCAACAAGCGGAAGGCAGAATCATTAACTTTGTTTCTGGGCAGGACAAAAGCCCACAGCCTGGCAATCTTGCCTATATTACGACAAAAGGAGCGATCTCAGCGTTCACGACATCACTCTCAACTGAGCTTGCTCCTTACAACATCACAGTGAATGCTATTGATCCTGGACCAACTGATTCAGGGTGGATGGATGATGAACTCCAAACTTTTCTAAAGCCGAAGTTTCCGACGGGACGTATCGGCACGCCTGACGATGCGGCGAGACTTGTTAGCTTTCTAGCGAGTTATGAATCAAGGTGGATCACAGGGCAAATCATTCATTCAGATGGTGGCTTTCGAGATTAACGTTTTTGAGATAAGAAAAAAGCGTGCTGACAACGAGTCAGCACGCTTTTTGTTAGAACAAAACATAGGAAACAACGACATATAATAACGCCATCACGAGTGAAGGAGCAGCATAGCGCCACTGACTTCGGAGCGTTTGTGGACGTAGAAGTAAGTACATAATCACGATCGTCATTAACAAACCAAGACCCGCAATGAAGATGTGAGACATATCGACTGCAGCTAGAATCGGTCCTTTCCGATAGAGAATATCAGTCAGGGCTAATAGCTGAATGTTAAAGAGATTGCTTCCAAGAATCGAACCAATCGCCATATTGTAGTTTGCTAGTTTGAAAGCAGCAAGCACCGTGACAAGCTCTGGTAAAGAGGTTGAAGCGGCAATTAGAAAGCTACCGACAAAACTTGCATTCATACCCGTTGCCTCAGCTAGTCTGTCTCCCGCAATGGATAAAATACTTCCTGATACGAAAACAATGAGTGCTGCGACGATAAAGCCAATGACGGCAGTGCGAAGAGAGTAATCTTTTGTAGGTACATCTTCCTGCTCCCCATCGTCGCTTGAAATGTATTTCATTGATAAGACATACAATAAAACAATAATAACCATTTCAACCCCAACACCAAATATGGAAATCGTTCCTGGAATTACCAGAGAGACGATTAAAATGACGAGGAAAAGGAGACCGACGAGGGCAGATGGGACATTTGCCTTCGTGTTTACCTTCTGAAATAATCTTCGTCGTCTATAAATTAAGTCCACTACAGCCAAAATTAAAAGGTTAAAAACGTTACTTCCAAGCATGTTACCGACTGCAATATCAGGATTATCGATATACACAGCTGTTAAACTCGTTGTTAATTCTGGAAGTGACGTGGCTCCCGCAATTAAGAATGTCCCCACAACAGCTCCGCTTAAAGAAGATTTCTTACTAATAACATCACCGAACTGATTCAAGTAAATAGCGGCACCGACAACTACGGTAGCTGCAAGAAGAAAGATAAGAATGATCATGTGTAACTCCTCTCCGCCAGCGCATACGAAAAAACCCTGGCACAACAAAATTGTACCAAGGTCTTGCGTACTAAAAAGCTTAGCCCGATGAACCAGGTATCGTAATACCGTATTGATGATTCATCAGCCGTTACCGGTCGCTACTCCCCTTGTTATTTTAACTATAGCTCGGTTTAAATTTAAAGTCAACGAGAAGGATTGAACATTGTGTGAGTTTAATAGAAAAAGAAGGGAGGCAGTTTGGGATGAATCTAAATTTGTTAGTGATTGGAATTTTAATTCTGATTGTTTTTTATTTGGTAGGTGTAATGAAACAAACGTGGTTATTAGCTGGATTTAATGAAAAAGCGATTCGTGATAAAGGCAGATTAGGGACAGTAGTGGGATGGGGATTCTTATTCCCTTTAGGGATGATACTCATTGTTCATAGTTTCATTATTTACCCATATGATCACTTCGCTCTAGCCTTTATTATGGTGTTATTATTATTGTTTGTTTCCTTGTATATCAATCGAGAATTATTAGAGAAATAACCGGTAAGACAAAGAAACGGAAGTCGATATATTTAATGAATGCTATCTGCCTATTTCTGGTCATGGCATTCTGTTTCAATTTTAGAAGTATCTTTTATAATCATTTCAGATTGGGTTTCATAACCTTACAAGGTCAATTTAGTGGAGTAAACTTCACTACTTATTCAGCATTAAAAACCCATCCTCTTTTAATAACTAAAAGAGGATGGGTTTCATATTATGACTCAATAACGTGAGCAAGGCAGAGTCCAATCCTATACGAGATATTGATATGTTTGAGGAAGAAATCAATACAATAGTTACAAAAAAAGTAGTGAACACGCACGGAATAAAAGAACAAGTCGATCTCTCTGCCTGCATTATTATCAGCATCTCACATAAAAGGTGTACAATCGATAACATGTAATATATTAGCAATACTATTGAGATTGAGAGATCATTTAGCTTGCACTAGTGTTTCTTATTGAAGTCTTGTGATGACAAGGTGGGCGGATACAGGTCTTGTTCCACCAGCTAAAGGAGTGATGGTTAGTGCAGTTGAATTGCCTGCAGGATTACGTACTGTAAGCACTCCATTGATGGACGTTGTTTCTACAAGAGCCATACCAACTATTTGGGTAGTTCCAGTTGCTCTTCCTACCACAGTATACGGTAAGTCAACACCATCTAGAGTTAGAAGCAACTGTCCAGCTTCGTCTACACTCACCTGGAACAGCACCTGATAAACGCCAATTGCTGATAAGTTAAACGAACTCGGACCTGTCCGAGTAATACCGCCGGATCCGCTATTTGGGCCATCTTGTGGAAAGCTTACATCTGTATTAGGAGCTACAGTTGCTGCATTATTAGGCGGCATCAATGCAAAGAAATCTGCAAAGTCTAATACTCCGCCAGCAGGTCCGGCTGGTCCCGTTGCTCCGGGTATTCCTTGGGGTCCCGTTGCACCTTGGGGCCCAGTTGGACCTGGAATACCTTGAGGTCCAGCTGGACCGGTAGCACCCGGCGTTCCTGGAGATCCCATTGCACCCGTTGGTCCTGGAACTCCCTGAGGACCGGTTGGCCCAGTTGGCCCAGGGATTCCTTGAGCACCTGTAGCACCCGCCGGTCCTGTATCTCCTTGAGGTCCCGTTGCTCCCTGTGGCCCCGTTGGCCCTGGAATTCCCTGGGGTCCAGCAGGTCCAGCTGATCCGGGGATTCCTTGAGATCCAGTAGCACCCGCCGGTCCTGTATCTCCTTGAGGTCCCGTTGCTCCTTGAGGCCCAGTTGGACCCGGAATACCTTGAGGTCCCGTTGGTCCTGTCGGCCCAGCGGGTCCAACCGGACCAATCGGTCCTCCTGAAGGCCCTTGAGGCCCAGTCGGTCCCTGCGGTCCTGGGGGTCCTTGAGGCCCTGGTATTAATAAAATATACAATCAAAACAACTGCATTCACAGCAATATTCACAGCAACATTCACAACAACAATCAGAATGTTGTTTATTACATCTTTCCTCGTTAAATAATGACATAATGCCACCCTTTCATTTTTCAATAGTTTATGTGGAAAAGTCATTATTGGTATAGACTGGAAGGAAAACAGGCTCTCAAGGAAAAGTAAAAAAGCGAAGTAATGAAGAACCCAAAGGAACCAACTGAAAAGAGTAGGGAGAAATTAAGGTAAGAAAAGTTGAATTTGACTACTACTGGGAAGGGGGATCAATGGTTCTTTTAATAGAGCTAATAAGAGTAGATTAAGTGATTTAGTAGGAAAGCGATCCTTCTATTAGATTGAGTTATGCAATATAATTTGAAATAATTGGTAGAAGTTAGTGTTTAAGGAGATTTGAATGCGAGAGAAAATCAGTCATTTGTCTAAGAGAGAACTTATGAAATGAGGATGTGAAAAGCGATGGTCAAGAAAAGTAACTTTAAATTAATATCAAAAACTTGTTTGACTGTTAGTTTACTTGTTTGGATTCCTAATGTATTGTTTCAAACTTCTAGTCAACTATGGATCGCAACTTTTTTTATTGCACCGATAGGCATTGTCTTTGCAGCTTTGATCAAAAAGAATTGGCTTATGATCGCTAACACTTTAATGTTTTTTAGCTTTTTTATATTTATGTTTTTGGGCTATTTCATAAACTTTATAACTGATGGAAAGCAGTGAATGGGGAATGATTTACATGTAAGACTTACATATTAGTGAATGAGTTTCGTTTTGCATTTCTAACTAGTAAAGATATAAGAGGTACGAAAACGGAATAAGGATGTGCCAGGTACGTTTCTACTTCAATAGCAAAGTATGGTAAAATAATGATCGATAAGTTAAATTTTATTATCGTAATTATTTCTTTGAGAAATAGGGAGGAAGCTGAATGTGAAGCCAAAAATTGAAGACGTTGCTAAAGTAGCGGGCGTTTCACCGACAACGGTTTCTCGGGTACTTAATAATCGAGGTTATATAGGTGAAAAAACGAGGGAAAAGGTCCATCAAGCTATGGAAGAACTAAACTATTATCCGAATGAAGTGGCTCGTTCTCTATTTATCAAAAAAACATTTCTGATCGGTCTTATTTTTCCCACAACAAGTAATCCTTTTTATGGTCAGCTTATTTTTCATTTAGAAAATATTGCTGCTGAGCTTGGTTATAAGGTGTTACTTTGTAATAGTCAGGGACGAGAAGATAAAGAGAGAAGTTATTTAAAGATGCTGCAAAGAAATCAAGTTGACGGGATCATAGCAGGGGCACATAACAAAGGAATTGAGGAATATGAAGATCCTAATCTCCCAGTAGTTGGTATCGATCGCTACTTATCGAAAAAAATCCCGGTTGTATCTAGTGATAATTACCAAGGGGGCAAACAAGCCACAACATTATTAATTCACAAAGGCTGCAAAAATATTATCCATATTAACGGGCCAATTTCATTAGAAACTCCCGCAAACATGCGACGAAAAGCTTATGAAGATGTTATGAGATCACATCAATTGACACCGCTTACGTACGAATATGATTCAAATGAATCGATTTTATCTCGCGTATTTGACGAAAATCCAAAAGTGGATGGGGTTTTTGCTAGTGATGATTTAATTGCTTCTAGAGTCATGCAAGAGGCGAGAAGAAGAGGAATTGACATTCCAACTCAATTAAAAGTGGTTGGGTATGATGGTACCGAAACGACAAGGTTATTACTTCCGGAATTAAGTACGGTGGAGCAACCAATAAGAGATATAGCAGTCAATGCATTAGAAATATTATTGAAACAAATTAATAAAGAGGATGATTTTAAGTCGGAAACGATTATACCCGTCAAGTTAATTGAAAGTGATACTACAAGAAAGTAAGAGCGGTATCGATGTACGCTACTTTCTTTCGAAGTGGTATTCACATTTTTTTGAAAATTTTATGTCATCCGGTTGACATATGAAACCGGATGACATATTATGATTGATGTAGGCGGTTACATTTATTGGTGTTTTAATATTGATTGTTCTTGCCATTGTTTTATGAAGTAAAGTCATTTTTCGTAATTTAAAAGGGGAGGAATATGAATTGAGAAAGCTAATCTTACTTGTTTTTTGTATGTGTTTGGCCGTAGTTGTCACCGCATGTAGTGATGAGAAAGCATCAAGTGGAAATACAAATGAGGTATCAATGTGGGTTCATACTTCAAATGAAACAGCTGAAGGTAAAGCAATGCAGAGTCTTATTGATCAGTTTAACGAAGAAAATGAGGATGGCTATAAAGCCAAAATTGAGTTTATTCCTAGAAGTGGAAGTGGTGGCGGTTATGAAGATAAAATAAATGCCGCTTTGACTACGGATTCATTACCTGATGTATTAACACTTGATGGGCCTAATACAGCTGCTTATGCTGAGGCAGGTATGATTGCACCCATTAGTGACTATATCAGCAATAAAGCTGATTTACTTCCTAGTATTATTCAGCAAGGAACTTATAATGATCAATTGTATGCCGTTGGATATTCTGAATCAGGCGTAGGTATTTTTTATAATAAAAAAATGTTAGAAGAGGCAGGGGTTGATTTAGCAACACTGCCAACGGTGGAAGAGCCGTGGAACTGGAATGAATTTATGGACTTAAATGAAACGCTTATAAATAAGTATGATCAGCCCGCTATTGATATGGGATTAAAGGATCAAAGTGAATGGTTAATGTATGCGTTCACACCTTTCTTATGGTCGCAGGGTGGCAACATTGTTTCTGAAGACGCTTCGAAGGCAACTGGCTTTTTCAATGATGAGAATGCCGTAAAAGCCATGAGTTTTATTCAAGAGATGGTTGAAAAGGGATACACAACAAAGACACCAGTAGAAAAAGGATTTCAAACTGGTAAATACCCGATGATGATGACAGGCTCATGGACGATTGCCGAAATGAACAGTAGTTATCCAGATGTAGATTATGGCGTTATGCCTTATCCAACGTCTCCCGATACGAATGAATTAATTTCTCCATCTGGATCGTGGCAATATGCGATGTCCGCTACAACGGATAAAGAGGAAGCAGCAGGTGCATTAATCGATTTCTTAACGAAAACAGAGGCACTTACAAAGATTAGTATTGAAAATAGTGTTCTACCAGCAGCGACTTCAGTGATTGAAGAGATTCGTGAGGAAGTTTCTCCTCAAATGCAAGTGCTCATCGACCAAAATTCAAAAACAGCGCATCCAAGACCTGTCCTTCCTAGTTATCCAAAAGTAAGTCGTACATTCCAGGAAACCATCAGTGATGTAACCTATTTTGAAGAAAATCAAGATATTCAGAAGTTACTCGATACCAAGTCTTCACAAATTGACAAAGCGTTACAATAATAGAATTTTAAACCGACCTGTCACAATTTTCAGGTCGGTTTACATTTAAAAGGAGAAATCAAAGATGAAGAAGCTCAATTCCAGTATGAATTTACCAGCGTACTTATTCTTATCTCCTGCGCTAGTATTAATGGGATTATTTCTAATCATTCCAGCTTTAATGGCCATATATTATGCATTTACTGATTATTATTTATTAACGCCTGATAACAAACAGTTTGTAGGATTAGATAACTTTATTGAAATTTTTAAAGATCCGATCTTTTTACAAAGCTTAAAGAATATTGTTCTTTTTGTTGTTTGTGTCATACCGATCCAAATTGGAGCAGCATTAGGATTGGCTTTGCTGATCAATAAGAATAGAAAGGGAAACATCTTCTTTAAAATTGCTTACTTTGCTCCAGTAGTCTTATCGCTAGTCGTTATTTCTGTTCTTTGGCTTTATTTATTAAATCCATCAGAAGGCTTAATCAATGTTTTATTAGAAAAAGTAGGCATTGACGCCCAGCCGTTCCTTTCGAGTCCGAAACAAGCACTTTACACAATTGTCTTTGTATCTGCCTGGCAAGGGGCAGGCTACCAAATGTT
Organism: Pseudalkalibacillus sp. JSM 102089; assembly: GCF_041366475.1. NCBI lineage: Bacteria > Bacillati > Bacillota > Bacilli > Caryophanales > Fictibacillaceae > Pseudalkalibacillus > Pseudalkalibacillus sp. JSM 102089. Next base: position 209,637 of record NZ_JBEWYW010000003.1, on the reverse strand, counting down.
AATTTTCTTAGCGGGCCTTCAAAACATCCCTGCTAGCGTTTATGAAGCTAGTAAAATTGATGGCGCAAATAAATGGCAAAATTTCATTCATATCACGCTTCCGCTCTTAAGGCCAACGACTCTATTAATTATGATTACAACTTTTATAGCAGCATTTAAGTTAATCATTCAACCAATGGTTATGACACAAGGTGGTCCAATGAACTCAACAATGACACCAGTTTATTATATTTATCAATCAGGGTTTTCAGATCGGTTGATTGGTTATTCAAGTGCTATGACCGTTGTTTTTGGAATTGTGATCGGGCTTGTAACAATTGTTCAAAACAAGCTATCAAAGGAGGATGATTAATCATGAGCAAACCGCTTAAGAAAATCATAGAATATTCGTTGCTTATTTTACTAGCAAGTATATTTATTTTTCCGATGATTTGGATGATTGCATCCTCAATGAAACCTGAAGGCGATATTTATGTTGATATGGGATCAATTAAATCTTTCTTTCCTTCAGTGAATCCATCTGACTGGTTTAAAACATACGAAGAGTTATTTGCAAGATTTGATGTGTTGAAATATGTGTTTAATAGTGTGATATACGCTGTCATCGTGACAGCAGGATCGATAGTAGTGAATGCGATGGCAGGGTACGCATTCGCCAAATTTAACTTCACTGGCAAAAAGTTTTTGTTTGGTTTGCTTTTAGCACTTTTGATCGTTCCTATGGAAACATTGATTATTACACAATTTACAGTGGCACATGAGTTAGGAATATTAAACACGAGGTTAGCAGTAGTATTACCAATGCTTGCTAATATGCTGTTTATCTACCTTTTCCGTAATTTCTTTAAAGCTGTTCCAGATGAAATTATTGAATCCGTTCAATTGGATGGTGCGAACTATTGGACAATTTTTTGGAAAATTATACTTCCTATGTCTAAACCAGCAATTGCAACTGTTGGAACGCTCTCCTTTATTGCAAGTTGGAATGATTACTTATGGCCATTAATGGTTTTAACAGATACAGAAAAATTCCCATTGCAAGTTGCTATAACAAATATTAATTCAACTCCACCGGTTTACACCAATCAGGTGATGGCGATTCTTACTCTCTCGACGATACCGCTTATTATTGTCTATATTGTAGCTCAGAAATATTTATTGCAAGGACTTGGCGGATCTGGAACTGGAATTAAATAATTTACCAAAAATGATACCTAGCAAAATGGAGGAGAACAAATGAAAACGAATGCGATAGGAAAATACAAACCAAATCTACATTTCGCGCCAGAAAAAAATTGGATGAATGACCCAAATGGATTAGTTTACTTTGAAGGTGAGTATCACTTGTTCTATCAGTATCATCCGTATAGTACGGTTTGGGGGCCAATGCATTGGGGCCATGCTGTTAGTAAAGATTTAATAGACTGGGAAGAGCTTGATGTTGCATTATATCCTGATGAACTAGGAATGATTTTTTCAGGGAGTGCTGTTGTCGACTGGGAAAATACGTCTGGTTTCTTTCCAAATAAGCCAGGCTTAGTAGCGATCTTCACTTATCACCTCGAGGGAAAAGAAGGAACAGAACCTACCCAAACTCAAGCGATCGCTTATAGCTTTGATCGTGGGAGAAGTTGGAAGAAATATGAGGGAAACCCAGTTTTATCAAGTGAAACAAAAATTGATTTTCGAGATCCTAAAGTATTTTGGTATGAACAAACTAGGAGATGGATTATGGTATTAGCAACAGGACAAACTATTACTTTCTATTCTTCACCTAATTTAATTGATTGGGAGTTTGAAAGTGAATTTGGTGAAGGCAATGGGCTTCATCATGGTGTATGGGAGTGTCCTGACCTATTTCAATTATCGGTAACAGGCGGGAACGAAAAGAAATGGGTGTTGTTAGTGAGTGTTGGAGATAATCCAGATTTTGAAACTGGATCTCAAACACAGTATTTTGTTGGTGAGTTTGATGGGAAAACCTTTATACCAGATCAAAGTTCGAGCAAATTGCTAGACTTTGGTAAGGACAACTATGCAGGGGTTAGTTTTTCTGATATTCCCCATAATGATGGACGGCGAATTTATGTGGGGTGGATGAGTAATTGGCGCTATGCAAATGAAGTACCGACTAATGGTTGGAGAGGCCAAATGACTATACCAAGAGAACTTTCGCTCGAGAAAATAGCTGGAGAATATAATGTGAACCAATTACCAGTTAAAGAGATGGTATCTTATTTCGATAACGAACTAGTCATAGATGAGGAAATTCTTCATGAAAATGATAAGAGAACTTATCACGTTGAAAGTGCTTATGTGGATTGTGCGATAAATATTGAAAAACAAAGTGCGACACAGCTTGGAATAGTTGTAAATCATTCAAAACAGCAATTCACCAAGATAGAAATCAATTATAATAATAGAGAGATCCGTCTAGTACGTGAAGGTTCGGGTATAATCAATTGTTCGCCTAATTTTTCTAAGGATCAGACGGTGAAAATTGGTGATATCAACCATATTAATTTAAAGTTAATAATAGATTCCTCTTCGATAGAACTATTTATTAACGAAGGGCAATATGCGCTTACCAGTTTGATTTATCCAGACCATGCATGTGAATCGATTTCGTTTTCGTCTACTGATGGAAATGTTAGATTATACAATGGCTATATCGCTAAACCATCACGACTATAAATTACGTTAATTACAAGTTAGTGAAACGTTCTTCTCCTTCATTTTCACTTTGGAATTGTATCAAAAAAGCCACGTCTCAAGAACTTATTTCTTGAGACGTGGCTTTTTCCCTTACAACCTGTGTTCCACGCTTCTTATTCAACATATCACTTATATTCTTTACCGTGGTTAAGTGCTTTATTTTGAATTAAGATTTACACAGAACCTATGGTATTTAGGTTCTTTATTGCTCCAATGGAATGATGGCGATGTCTTTTTATGAAATGCCTGGCGATATGAAAGGCTTTCAGTTTTTATTTTATTTGTATTGTGTAAAATACTTCTTAACACATGAAATAATAGAAGTAGGAGGGAAAAAGCGTACTTTCCTATAAGAATGAAACTTCTTTCTCCTCTCAATCGTAAAATAAGAAAACGCTTTATTGAGAGAGGAGGTAGAGAGATGATCGAAGTAATCGTAACGATTATTTTCTCAATCGTCTTTTTAATAGGGATCTATATACAAGTAACGAGAAGAAAACGGATGGGTTTAACGGGCTTTAAATCGGCTATTTCCCCGGTTTGTTTCTTGATTAGTGCTGCATTCAATCCTTTAGGATACTGGTTTGGTTTCCTCGGATTATATAGTTTACTAGGATCGATGCTTTTTCTATTAATAGGAGCTTACTTTGTAAAAGAGATGCAGGTGCCAAAAGCACATGAAAGAGGGGAGAACGTATGAAGAGGAATGTGCTAATGATAATGCTCTTGGTGTGTCTCACGATGCTTAGTTTGTTATCCATATATTACATAAACAAATCATCAACTGGTATTTCGAAGGAAGTGATCATGTCTATGGTTGTTGGAGTGACGTTCGTGTTAGTCAAGAGCAATAGGAAAGGGCCTAATGGGGAGGAAAGAGAATGAAAATCATAAGAGTTCTTTTGTTGAGTGTTATTATTACTGGTGCTAGTAGTATCGCATGGTTAGGTTTTTCTGGTGGGAACGAAAATCTGTTTCGATTAGTCATCAGCATCACCGTATTCGCATCACTTAGTTTCTTTTATATAGAAGAAACTAAGAAAAAGCAGCGAAGAGTGACGCTGTTTTTCATTGGACTTAGCCTTTTTTCAGTAGTGGCTGGAATTGTTCAATTAATGAATAGCTAACAAACGTAATAGGTCAGCAGAGTCCCTATGGGACTCTTTTGCTGTCTACTTCTTCATCAGGTCGATAAACTGTTGCAGCGGTGGTGAAATCCATTTTCGTTCTTTATATACAACTTGGGTGTAGAGAGTGATGTTATTCGAATGAAATGGAAGCACGGCAACAAGCCCATTTTGAATTTCTCGCTCAACCGCTATTCTTGGTAGAAGCGCAATACCGAGTTGATCCGCGACACATTGCTTAATGGCTTCAAGACTACTAAAGGAAATGATCGATTTCGCTTGTACGTTTGCTTCTTTTAGCCATTTTTCTAGAAGAACTCGATAGGCGCAGCCTTCTTCGGTCAGGATGAGCGTTTCCTCCTCTAATTTCTTTAAATCCAATACATCAAGCTTTGTGAAATGATGTTGGGGAGGGGCGATCATAACCATTTCTTCCTGACGTATGGGGATCGTTGTTAGATCAGGATGATGTTGTAATTGGTCTAACAAAATAGTGATGTCGTACGTGCCATCTACTGTGCCGCCAATTAAGTTTTGACACTGACCCGATTCAAGTCGGATGCGTAATTCAGGATGCTTTTCTTTGAGCGTTTTAATATAAGGTGTAATATAATACGCTGCAAGTGTTTCGCCAGTTCCAATGCGAATGGTCCCTTTTAAATTGGCATCCGTTCGAAGGTGAGCTTTTGCTTCATCTGCAAGCTTGATAATTTCCTTCACGTAATCATAAAGCTGTTCTCCTGATGACGTTAACCTCATTTTCCTTCCAATACGCTCAAACAGTTTCACGTGATAATAGTCTTCAAGCTTCTTGATTTGAGTCGTTACACTCGACTGAGCATAACCTAGTTCTTCTGCTGTTTGTGTGTAGCTTCCTGATCGAACGACTTCATTAAAAGTATAAAAGTAATTTAAATCCATCAGACCCTCCATTAATAATTTCGATAGTTAGTATCAATTATTATAGATAACGTTGATGTTTGTTGCAATGATATACTTCTAAGAAATAGACGCTTCACTGTAAAAGGAGAGTGTAGTATGAAGATTATGGCACTATTAGGGAGTACTCGTGAAAATGGAAACTCAGAGTACCTGACAAAAAGAATGCTTGAAGGTACGGACCATACGATAGTTTCTCTTGCAGATAAACATATAAATTCGATTGTCGATGAGAGACATTCAGAAGGAGGGTTCTCACCAGTAGAGGATGACTATGACGAGTTACTTGAACTACTGTTAGCCCATGATGTTCTCGTTTTCTCAACACCTCTATATTGGTATGGAATGAGCGGTCCAATGAAGAATTTCTTTGATCGCTGGTCGCAATATTTACGTGATGAACAATTAAATTTAAAAGAAGAGCTAGCAAAGAAAAAAGCTTATGTGATCGTTACGGGCGGAAGCAGTGCGAAAATGAAAGGACTTCCTCTTATTCAGCAATTTAGCTATATCTTTGAGTTCGTGAACATGGAGTTCGTCGATTACGTCATCGGTAGCGGTGTGAAGCCGGGGGAAGTAAAGGAAGATCAGTTAGCGCTGGATAAGATAGCGAAGTGGAGAAGTGAGTTTCAGATTTGATGTATTGAGAGTATGGAAAAGGACGAGATCAATGAGATCTCGTCCTTTTCAGTGCCTTCTATTGTCCGTTTTGAAACTGCTGATCGAGTTCCCTTAATTTATCGTAGGACTCTACTAGGTCATCAGGAACCAATTTCCGCCCAAAATCCCAGGCATTTCGTTCGATTTCAGCAAGAAACTTTTGCTGCTCCTCTTCTTCCTCGTACATTAAAATCCTAAGATCGTGTCTATGCTTCTTGAAATCCAAGTAGTAACCGATCTCATGGTATAGAAGAATTTTTGCGATGTTTTCTTCGGTTTCTTTTAGTTTGAAGTTTACTTTGGCTTGATAGCCGTTCAATTGTAAATAGTTAAACTTAATTGTATTCGTCGATACGTTATAGCTCATAGGAGCGTTTAATTCGTTATTAAATTCATAGTTGATTGGTAATTGGTGAAATGCCAATGTGTCTTTAACCAATTCTTCAATATCCCATATATATAGCATGTTTTTAATCACTACCTTTTTGTAAAGCTTTTCTCGTTAATGACTTATTTTAAACCATCCACCGCAATACTACCACTATTTTTTCAAGTTGAAACAGTGTGGATTAAAAAAAGAGACATTTCAACTGAAATGCCCCTTTGTAACGTTATAGAAAGACAAAGTAAAGAATGAACAAAGCACCGAGTGTATACATGATCGGATGCACCTGCTTCCATTCCTTTTTAGCGATCATCGCAAATGGATAAAGAATGAACCCGAGGGCGATCCCTGTTGCCACGCTAAACGTGAGTGGCATCATAATAATCGTTACAAAAGCCGGGATCACTACTTCTAATCTGCTCCAATCAATCTGCTTCACTTCTGTTGCCATAAGCGCACCAACGATAATTAAGGCTGGGGCTGTTACTTCAGGTGTTATAACGCCAAGAATGGGTGAGAAGAAGAGAGCAATAAAGAAGCAAATCGATATAACGACAGATGTGAATCCAGTTCGGCCACCAACGGCAACGCCAGCAGAAGATTCTACGAATGAGGCAGTCGTTGATGTACCGAAGATTGCTCCAACAACTCCAGATGTAGAATCAGCAAGTAGCGCTCGGCCTGCATTCGGAATTTCATTGTTTTTCATAAGTCCGGCCTGACTTGCTACGGCAATAAGAGCACCCGCCGTGTCGAAGAAAGCAACGAATAAGAATGTGAAAATAACAGCTAGAATTTCAGGCGAGAAAATATCTCCTAAATGTTGAAAGACAACCCCAAAAGTTGGTTCAAGGCTTGGCACCTGTCCAACAACCGACCCTGGTACTTGGACAAGACCAATAATCATTCCAATAATCGTGGTGATGACAATACCATAGAAGATACCACCGCGAATGCCGCGTATCAACATCATTAAAGTAATAACAAAGCCGAATGCAGCTAAAGCCGTCGTTGGATTTGTAAGCTGTCCGATCGAAATAAACGTTTCTTCGTTTCCAACGACGATTCCTGCATTTTTAAGGCCAACAAAAGCGATAAAGAAACCAATACCAGCAGCAATGGCGTGCTTTAAGTCTTTTGGTATGACGTTAATAATTTTCTCTCGTATTTTAAGTAAGCTAAGAATCATAAAGATAATACCGGCTATAAAGACGCCTGTGAGTGCAATTTCCCAATCAATTCCCATCCCAATAACAACGGAAAAGGTGAAGAAAGAGTTTAATCCCATGCTTGGGGCAATGCCGACAGGGAAGTTTGCGAGTAGGCCAATAAGTAAGGACCCAACGATTGCAGATAGAGCAGTTGCTGTGAAGAGTGCGCCTTTATCAATGCCTGCTTCACTTAGGATTATGGGGTTAACAACTAATATATATGCCATGGAAAGAAACGTTGTAACCCCAGCTAACGTTTCTTTTCGGTAATTCGTTTCCCGTTCAGCGAACTGGAAGAAGTTTTTCATGATGGACCCTCCTGATCAATAAAAAAAACTCTGGCCAGCAACCAGAGTCAAATCACAAGGAATATGAATGTATTCATGATTCCTTGTAGACAAGCCATTTTCGGTAGCTGGTAGAAACGTTCAGGCCGTATTCCTGAACTTATACAAGGTTTATTTAGATGAAATTTATAACGAGAATCATAACAATGAAAAAAACGAGGGTCAATCATTTTAAGGAATGTTCCAGTATTCAATGTTTTCACACTTGTATTACAAATGTGTTAATGATTAGCAAAATGTTAAAAATTATGTAATTTGTAAGAATATGAATCAGTCAAGGTTTTTTTGTGGTAATGTAATAAAAAGACAAATTATAAGGGAGAGCGCTATGTTGCTACAAAGCCTTGAAGATGAAATTCATACGCTGCGAATGGTGCTTTATGATCTAGGACAAGAAGCTGACGATTACTCAAGCGGGAAAATACTTCTCTTAAGTAAACGATTAGATGAGAAAATAGTTCAGTATCAAAAACTAAAAAAATACTCTTGCCATAATTAAGCTTACATCATATAACAAAAAACAAGCTACCTCATCGAGAGGTAGCTTGTTTTACTTATTACTTATTCATGTAGCGGTCAACTTCCCACTGACTTACGTTAAGGGAATATTCGATCCACTCTTTTTGTTTCTCTTCAATATATACTTTTGAAGTATGATCTCCTAATGCTTCCATAACCACTTTATCTTCACGAAGTGCTTTGATCGCCTCTTTCAAGTTAGTCGGAAGTGTTGGAACGTCATCTGTACTTACTTCATACAAGTTACGTGTTTCTGGTGCGCCAGCATCAAGGTCATGACGGATACCTTCAAGTCCAGCGTGGATAACAGCAGCTAGCGTTAGGTAAGGGTTAGCTGTTGGATCTGGGTTACGAATTTCAAATCGAGTACCCATGCCGCGAGTTGTTGGTACGCGAATCATACAGCTTCGGTTAGAGTGAGACCATGCCACACTAACTGGTGCTTCATAACCAGGAACGAGACGCTTGTATGAGTTAATGTTCGGGTTAGTAATGGCAGCAAGTCCATTTGCATGTGAAAGAATACCAGCCATAAATTGTTTCATTGTTTTAGAAATGCCCTCTGGATCGTTCTCATCATAAAATGCGCTTTCGCCTTCAGTGAAGAGGGAAAGGTGACAGTGCATACCAGAACCGTTCTCACCTGCGATTGGCTTAGGCATGAAAGTAGCGTGATAATCGTGACTTGTCGCAACGTCTTTTACAACGTTTTTGAATGTCTGGATGTTATCAGCTGCTTTAATGACGCTATCGAAACGGAAGTTGATTTCATGCTGTCCCTGAGCTACTTCGTGGTGAGAAGCTTCCATTTCAAAACCGAATTTCTTAAGTGTACGTACGATGTCACGACGTACCTGGTCACCTTTATCTTTTGGTGAAGCATCGAAATAACCTGCGCGGTCATTCATCTTACGAATTGGATAACCATCTTTATCGAGCTTGAAAAGGAAGAATTCTGGTTCAGGGCCGACGTTTACTGTATAACCCATATCTTCAGCTTCCTTCATCGCTCTTTTCAAAATGTAGCGAGGATCCCCTTCGAAAGGTTCGCCGTCTGGTGTATGAATATCACAGATAAAGCGAGCGATACAATCCTGATCAACAGCGTCCGGTAGGACTTTGAATGTTTCAAGATCAGGGAAGAGATACATATCACTTTCCTGAATATCAGAAAAACCTGCAATGGAAGAGCTGTCAAACATCGCTTCATTATTCATAACGCTTTCCAATTCTTCGATTGGAAGTTCAACGTTTTTTGTTTCACCAAGCATGTCCGTAAATTCAAGACGAATAAATTCGACTTTCTTTTCTTTTGCTTCCTTCATGATGTCCTGTTGAATACTATTCTTTGTTAGTGTCATGGATTAAATAACCTCACCTTTAATTTTTTTGTTAGTGTCCATTCTAATGATATTTACAGATAATTGTGTTTTTATGTAAGGATTCCTAACATAAAAGTTCGAACACAACAATTTATTTGAATATGTCAGTAATAATAACCTTAGATAGAAAGTGATAAACCACTTTTTTTCTCACAAAAAATTCATAAAGAAATAGAAAACGCATACAAAACCTTGTGTGTAGCTATTTTGAAGCCGAAAAATTGTTCGTTTATAACTAGACACCTGTAATGAGAAGTGTTATCATTCTAAATGATAATGAATCTCAATATCACCAAAAGGGGAGAGGTACATATAATGAAAGCTACAAAAAAGAGGGTTACTTTTATCTTGATGCTTGCGCTCGTTCTGATGTTAGCAGCGTGTGGTAACGAGAATGAGAAAAGCGAATCAAGTGAAGGTGAGAAAACCAATGAGATGAAAACATTTACTTTGCCTGACGGGCAAGAATTTGATATTCCAGCTAATCCTGAACGAATTGTTGCAACCGATTACGTTGGTTATTTCTTATCATTAGGGATCACTCCAGTAGGAGCTCCGGATCAATTTGTGCTAGATAATCCTTATTTTACTGAAGAACAAATTGCGGATATTGAAGATATTGGTACGCCGCCATCTGTGGAGAAAGTAACGTCACTTGATCCGGATTTGATCGTTGTGACGGATCAAGAACAATACGATCTTCTTTCTAAAATTGCCCCAACTGTCCTAGTTCCATTCGGAGCTTATGATTCACTAGATGAAGAAGTGACGGCTATGGGTGAAATTGCTGGTAAAGAAGATGCAGCGAAAGAGTGGATTGAACAGTTTGATGAAAAGGCAGCCGCAGCGCGTGAAGAACTAGACGGTGTTATTGGGGAAGACGAGACGGTTGGCATATATGAAGTACAAACGAAAGATTTCTATGTCTTTGGTGATAACTTTGGTCGTGGTGGTCAGGTCATCTACGATGCTCTTGAGTTAAAAGCACCTGAGAAGATCCAAAAAGAAGTGATTGAAGGAGACAACTGGAAACAGATTTCGCTAGAAGTATTGCCTGAATATGCAGCTGATCACATGTTTTACACCGAGTATGCCGCTGAGGATAATCAAGATGTACTAAAGGAAACGAAGGAAAGTGCCCTCTGGCAGAACCTCGATGCTGTGAAGAATGGTCACCTCTATGAAATGAACTTTGAAGAAATGTACTACTATGATCCAATTGCAGTAGAAGGTCAGCTAGATCAAATAGTGGAAACATTTAAAGAAAACAATGAATAATGAAGAAATCCTGGTGCCTGGCACCGGGGTTCTTTACTACATAAAGCAAGGAGTTATCACATGTCAAAGAAAGTTGAGCCGACTGCAGATAAAATAGAAAATCAGCTAGCTGTTCAATCGCGACCTGTTACGGCTATGCTTATTTTAGTTGCTGGTAGTGCGGCCCTCATTCTGAGCCTTGGACTATCAATCGCGCTTGGAGCAGCAGATATAAAGTTAATGACAGTCTGGCAGGCGATTTTTCAATTTGATCCAACCTCAACAGAACATTCGATCATTCGTGAATTTCGAATGCCGCGTTCAGTTGCTGACATATTAATTGGAGCAAGTTTTGCTGTTGCTGGTGCTATTATGCAAGGGGTGACGCGAAATCCTCTTGCTGACTCAGGGTTACTTGGTTTAAATGCAGGAGCAACATTAATGATTGCGCTTAGCTTTGCTTTTTTCCCAGGTCTATCTTATAACAATTTGATGCTGTTTTCCTTTATAGGTGCTGGTATTGGGGCTGGATTAGTGTTTGGTATCGGTTCCTTATCAAGAAATGGTCTCTCGCCTGTTCGGTTAGTGCTTGCTGGGGCTGCTGTGAGTGCTCTCTTTACTGCAGTGAGTGAAGGAGTCGCTATTCATTTTCAGCTATCCCAGGACCTTGCCTTCTGGTTTGCCGGAGGAACAGCTGGTTTGAAGTGGCCACAAATTCAGATTCTATTGCCGTGGATCATTGTAGCCCTCATTGTAGCGCTATTTCTTTCCAAATCGATTTCGTTACTTAGTCTTGGAGAAGATGTTGCCGTAGGTCTTGGTCAGCGTACAAAATTAATAAAAGCTCTAGCGGCAGTTGTTGTACTAGTGTTGGCAGGTGCTGCCGTGTCAGCTGTTGGTCCAATAGGGTTCGTAGGCCTAGTAATCCCACATATAGCGAGGTTTCTGGTTGGTGTTGATTACCGCTGGATTGTCCCATGCTCAGCAGTTCTTGGAGGACTTTTGATGATTGTTGCCGATATGGGGGCAAGAATGGTTAATGCGCCATATGAAACGCCAATCGGAGCGATATTTGCGCTTATCGGTGTTCCTTTCTTCCTCTTTGTAGCGAGACGTGAAGGGAGGGAGTTATAGTGGATCTAGATTCTTTATTTGACGTCCAGCGGAGACGGAATCGCCGTCGGTATATTATTATGGCGATTTTTCTCTTATTGATTGTTGTCACCTTTTTAATCAGCCTTAATACAGGGTTAACGAAATTAAGTCCAATTGAAGTATGGAAGACGCTCTTTGGTTATGGAACAGAGCAACAATCGTTGATCTTATTCGAATTTCGCTTACCTAGAATAGTGATTGCTGTTCTCGTCGGTGCTGGTCTTGCCATTTCAGGATGTATTCTCCAAGGCATCTCTCGAAACGCCCTTGCAGATCCGGGGATCCTTGGGATCAATAGCGGAGCAGCCTTAATGGTCGTCATTTTTATATCTTTCTTTCCAAAAACAACGGACGCGCCCATTCTACTCATGCCGTTTCTTGCATTAATAGGTGGATGTGCCACGGCGATCATCATCTATGCCCTTTCTTATAGTAAAAGAGAAGGGTTGATGCCTCAGCGCCTAATTCTAAATGGAATTGCCATCGCCGCCGGTATTGGTGCTCTTATAACTATCTTAACGCTCCGGATGGATCCGTTCGATTACCAATTCATTGCCATTTGGCTTGCCGGTAAGATTTGGGGAACGACGTGGGTCCATGTTCTGACGTTACTGCCATGGATTATCGTTTTATTTACGTTCATATTCTATAAAGCGAGGACGCTAGATGGATTAACTTTTGGTGAGAAGCTTGCGACCGGAATGGGTGTGAAAGTAGAGAAAGAGCGTTTCTTGCTCCTAGGTGCTTCTGTTGCCCTTGCATCTGCTTGCGTATCAGTTAGTGGCGGAATTGGTTTCGTTGGTCTGGTTGGCCCACATCTTGCTCGACAGTTAGTCGGAAATGATCACCGATTCCTGTTGCCGTTGTCAGCTCTTGCTGGTGGACTTGTTCTTTTAGTAGCTGATACGATTGGTCGAACGATTCTCGCACCATCTGAAATTCATGCCGGTATTATGGTTGCGATTATCGGAGCTCCATACTTTTTATATTTACTTGCTAGAGCAAAAGCTTAGGAGGCGAACGATGTGAAGAATGAAATATATGACGTGACGATCATTGGCGGAGGCCCTATTGGCTTATTTACAGCTTTTTATAGCGGTATGCGCGAGCTTAAGACGAAAGTCATTGAATATCTTCCGCAAGTTGGTGGGAAAGTGACTTACTTCTATCCAGAGAAAATTCTACGAGATATTGGGGCAATTCCTGGCGTCTCCGGAGCGGATTTGATTAAGCAGCTTGAAGAACAGGCGAGCACATTTGATCCAACTATGGTGTTTGGGGAAAGAGTAGACGATCTTGAGCGAGAAGAGGACGGAACCTATATCTTAACGAGTCATAATGGAGAAAAGCATTACACTCGGACCGTTATTTTAGCTATTGGACATGGGACACTTGGGGTGAAAAAACTTCCAGTTGATGGCGCGGAGCATTTTGAAGGGAAGAATCTTTATTACGCAGTGGATCGTGTGGAAAGCTTCAGAGGTAAGCACGTTCTGATTTCTGGAGGAGGCGATTCGGCGATCGATTGGGCGAATCGGCTTGAACCAATTGCAGATAAGGTAACGATTGTTCATCGCAGAGAGGCTTTTACTGGCCACGAAAGTAGTATCACAGAGATGAACAACTCGGAAACGCACATCAAATGTTCGTGCTATGTATCTGACGTGATTGGTAAGGAGCGTATTGATAAAGTTGTTCTTACTCATGTCGACACAGGTGAAAAAGAAGTAGTTGAAATCGATGCCCTCCTTGTTAATCATGGATTTAATCTCGACTTAGGCGGCATCCAAAACTGGGGAATGACGATGAATGATGGAAAAGTCGTTACGGATGCAAAAATGGAAACGAGTATACCAGGTGTTTTCGCAGTAGGAGATATCGTCACATACCCCCATCGTTTAACGCTCATAGCAGGTGGTCTTGCGGAAGGACCTAAAGCATTAAATAGTGCAAAAGCCTTTCTTGATCCTGAGGCAGAAGCCATGGCCATGTATTCTACACATCATAAGGATTTTGTAGAAGTATAAGCGAAAGGAGTGATTGTGGTGATTCAAACAGAGGATCTTAAGATCGGTTATCAGGAAAACATCATTGTAGATCAGTTGAATTTATCCATACCTGAAGGAGAGATTACGGCTCTTGTTGGAGCGAATGGATCAGGAAAGTCGACCATTCTCAAAACACTATCTCGATTAATGAAGCCAAAAAGTGGAACGGTTTACCTTGATGGACGTGCTATTCATGAGCAGAAAACGCGGGACCTTGCGAAGGAGTTAGCGATCCTTCCTCAAAACCCCACGGCTCCAGAAGGGCTAACAGTTCTAGAACTTGTCACATACGGGCGCTTTCCACATCAGAAAGGACTAAAAGCTCTTACGTTAGAAGATAAAGAAAAAATTGCCTGGGCGATTGAAATGACGGGAATCGGAGAGTTTGCCAACCGTCCGATTGACCAGCTTTCTGGTGGCCAGCGCCAGCGCGCCTGGATTGCGATGGCGCTCGCTCAGGATACGAAAATTCTTTTTTTAGATGAGCCAACCACTTTTCTCGATATGGCCCATCAACTTGAAGTGCTTGAGCTTCTTCAAAAGTTAAATATTCAAGAAAACCGGACGATTGTCATGGTCGTTCATGATCTAAATCATGCCAGCCGCTACGCTGGTCATATGGTGGCGATCAAAAAAGGGAAAGTGAAGAAAACGGGCACTCCGCTTGAAGTGATGAAATCTGATGTATTAGAAGATGTGTTTGGTGTTCGAAGTGATATCATTTACGATCCTCGTTCTGGCCAGCCGCTTTGTTTGCCTTATGGATTATGTAACGAACTAAGCTATGCTGCTGTGAATGGATGAGCCAAAAAAGCTTGGAAACATATTAATATGTTTCCAAGCTTTTTTTTGTATATTATCTGATAATTGGTGTGAGAAAATGCCACTTATTTAGAAAAAAGATTGAAATTTTCAGACAAAACCGATAAAATATAACGAAACGGGACAGTGTCCCTAAATTAGGAGGTTTTAATGAATGAGTAAAGTACTTCTTATGGGTTCTGGTGAAGTGGGTAGCCATATCTTGGAGTTTCTAGTGAGAGACGCGAAGTGTCCTGAATTAGTTGTATGTGATATAAATGAGGAAGTAGGAATGAAAAAGGTCCATAATGCACTCAGTGGTGCTTCCATTTTCAGACTATATCCCAAAGTTACCTTTAAAAAACTAGATTTGCTTGATGTGGAGACTACAGCTTCTCTAATTAAAAAAGAAAACCCTGATGTGATCATTAATTGCGCTGTTTTACAAACCTGGCATACGATAAGAAAACTACCTAATGAAGTATACAAAAAGTTAAGTGAAGCAAGTTTAGGAGCATGGTTACCGTGCCAATTAGCTCTTGCGTATCATTTAATGCTAGCTGTTAAAGCATCTGGACTTCAGCCCCATGTTATTAACACGGCTCTATCTGATCTAGTAAACCCGGTTCTAGCTAAGGTTGGACTCGCCCCAACAATCGGTATTGGGAATGTTGAATTAATTGAACCTGCTGTAAAACTAGTGGTGTCGAATGAATTACAAGTACCAACTGATATTGTGAAGGTTTACCTTGTGGCACATCATCAATGGTGGGTTTATCCTAGAGAATCTGGATATCAGAAAGCGCCACACTTTATCAAAATAATGGTTCAAGATAATGACGTAACTAGTCAGTTTGATACAGATCAACTATTATGGGATGCAATAAAGTTGTACCCTTCTGGCACGGAATTTACAACTGTATCTGCAAGTTCTACTATTAAAAACATGTATGCGTTATTGAGTCCGTCAGGTATTTTCACACATTCTCCTTCACCAAAAGGATTGCCTGGAGGATATCCAATCGTGCTTAGTAAGAGTGGGGCAGAACTAGCGCTTCCTAAAGAAATTACCTTAGATGAAGCTATCTATATAAACGAAACCTCTGCAAAACTAGATGGCATTGATCAGGTGAAAGAAGATGGAACTGTTGTTTACTCTAAATACACTCATAAAATATTAAAAGAGATGCTAGGTTTTGATCATAAATCCTTCAAACCAGAAGAGAGCTTGGCTCTTGCGAAAGAACTAATGAGTAAATATAAAGACTTCTCTTCAAAGTACAAAGTAAGTTAAATTTGCGATGTTAAAACTGACTTAGACCGAGTCAGTTTTTTTTATGTGGTTTTTATTAGTATTTTATAGCTATTAGTAAATGGTATGCTATTGAAAGAAGAGTTAATGTTGATGAGGAGGAAGTTAATGGTGTCTGATTCAAACAAATCATTTTCGCGCATAGCTGCAGTAGATAATGCGATCGACTTGCTATTGTTATTAAGTAATAACAAAGAGAGAAGTATTCGTGAACTTGGAGAGTATTTAAATCTTACGAAAAGTACGCTACACAGAACTTTACAAACACTTGAGAATCGAGGTTTTGTGAAACAAGATTCGATTACTAAAAAATATTCACTAGGTTATAAAATTCTTGAACTTAGCATTAATTTAAAAAGTCAAAATGAATTAAGAAATCTAGCATTGACCTATATGAAGGAATTACGAGACCGTTTAGGAGATACTGTCCAATTAGCTATATTAAACGAAGGGGAAATTCTCATTATTGAAACGGTAGAAGGTACGAAAGAACTTAGGGTTTTCTCTAAGGCAGGTCAAACTTTACCACTTACCTACGGAAATTTCGGAAAAATCTTCTTATCCCATATGGAGGAGAGGGCCATTCTCCACAATATAGAAAAAAGTCCACTCAAGTCATATGCCTCGAATTCAATTGTTAATAAGGAAGCTTATTTAGAGGAACTGAAGATTGTAAAAGAACGGGGGATTTCCGTTAGTATTGACGATCCAATTGATGGAGCGATTAGTATGGCTGTTCCTATTTTCAATCAAGGAGGGAGGGTGATTGCATCCCTATCAATTGTTGGAGCGAAGACTCCTCATCTTGTGGAGAATAGATTAGAAATAGAAGATCTTATGAAACAAACTGGAGCAAAGATAACTGAAAAAGTGAATCGGTCTTAACTGTTTTATTATTAGAATATGTCATCCTATAGAATAATTAGTTCAAAAAATATATGCATTTGTTTGGGGGACTCGGTTTGATCTATGAAATGAAAACAAGAGAACAGTTACTGGAGACATATGAAATTATGAAAGAGCTTAGGTCGCATTTAGATGAAGAAACTTTTCTTAGTTTAGTAGAAGAAGCTCGAATAAAGGATATGTACCGACTTTTTGCTCTTTACGAAGGGGATGAAATCGTTGCGGTGACTGGATTTAAGCCAATGATTACACTTTACTACGGACGATTTGTTTGGGTATGTGATCTTGTCACTAGTGAACAACACCGTTCGAAAGGGCATGGTGAAAAGCTGCTATCTTTTGTTGAAGAGTGGGCAATTGAAAGTGGATATGGTGCAGTGGCTCTTTCCTCAGGCATTGCTAAAAAGAAGGCTCATCGCTTTTATCAAGAAAAGATGGCGTATGATCAGGTAAGCTATGTGTTTAAAAAGGTATTGAAGTCATAAAGTCAGATCTTAGTAGGTTTGTTTCACTGAATGCTATACTTGGTTATAAGACAAATGAAGGATGTGGCAAAGACGTGAGAAGACTAGGGAAAACAAACTATGAGATTTCTCCGATCGGCCTCGGAACGTGGCAATTTAGTCAAGGGAGCGGCTTAATTGGAAGCTATTTCTCTACGATTTCAGAAGCCGATATGGACGCGATTGTGAAAACGAGCTTAGATGGCGGGATTAACTGGTTCGACACAGCGGAAGCTTATGGAAAGGGAAAGTCGGAAGAAGCCCTTGCTGGAGCATTAAATCGTCTTGGAATAAAAGAAGAAGAAGCGCTAATTGCGACAAAGTGGTGGCCACTCTTGCGTACAGCAGGATCGATTACAGGAACGATTCAAAAACGGAAAGATGCATTAAAAGGTCGTCGTATTGATCTTCATCAAGTGCATCAACCGTTTTCTTTTTCTTCGCCAGAAAAGGAGATGAAACAAATGGCTTCGCTCGTTAAAGAGGGCCATATTGGCGCTGTTGGTGTAAGTAACTTTAATCGCAATAAAATGGATCGTGCAATTCAAGAGTTGAACCGTCACGGGCGGAGCCTTGCTTCTAACCAAATGAAGTATAGCTTACTCGATAGAAGAATTGAAACGAACGGTGTACTCGATCTTGCGAAGCAGCACGGAGTAACAATCATTGCCTATTCTCCACTCGAACAGGGAATTTTAACTGGAAAGTTCCATGATCATCCCGACTTAGCAGCAAACCTTTCAGGACCGAGAAAGCATATGTCCCAGTTTAAACCACAGGGATTAGCTAGAACGCTGCCACTTATTAATGTGTTAAAAGAGATTGGGAATGCTTATGGAATTGGAGCAGGCCAGGTGGCGTTAAACTGGCTCGTTCATTTTCATGGGGACACGGTTGTAGCGATCCCAGGTGCTTCGAAATTAAAGCATGCAGAAGATAATGTGAAAGTGCTAGGATTTAAGCTTACACAAGATGAGATGAAGAAAATTGATGAAGAGTCAAGAAAAGTTGCGAAGATGTAAAAGGAACATGTAAAAGCCGCACTCAAAGTGGGGTGCGGCTTTTAGTCGACTATATTTTTTCGACTAATTCAAATCCGATATAATCTAGAGCGGATTCAAGGTTTTGGACGGTTTTAAAACGAGGAAGCTGTTCATTCGCTACTTCTTGTTGGGCGATCGAAGGTGTAACTCCTGTAATGATTGTTTCAATTCCCATCAGTTGTATGGATTGAAAGAGATCGCCAAGAATTGTTGGGAAATACCCATCTACAATTTTTAAGCCTGATAAATCAACGATAAAATAATCAATTTGGTTACTTGCCCCATATTGAAGAACTTGTTTAATAATGTTCTCCGCTCTTCTCTCATCAATCACGCCCTGCAAGGTTAATATAGAGATTCCTTTTGTGATAGGAACAATAGGTACGCTTAAGAAATCCATATTATACTTCGTTTGATCAAGCTCGATCATGTACGAAAGAATTTCAGCCATTGATTTTAAATAAGTAATATCCTCTTCATTAAATTCCTTCTCTTCTTTATCCATCACACAAAGCGTTCCAAAAATCTTTCCGTTCGTATCTGTTAGTGAAACACCGAGAAATCCTTTTACCTTTAGTTGTGAAGTTACTTCTAGCTGTCTCGTGATTTCATCATGTGCTAAGTTAGCTGTATGCATGACGCTTTTTTCATTATTAATAATCAACCGACAGTATGTACCACTATACTCCACAGCGTATCCTTCAGGAATGATTTCTTCCTTTTCATTGTAAGAGCTTACAACGGTCATTGCATTGTTACCGCGTTTTGTTACATAAGCGGTATTTACGTTTAAACGGTCACTTATCAATCTAAATAATCGTTTGGATGCGGTTTTAAGTGAATAAAACTCTGTAGAGTCTAAATTGTATTCATTCTGCATGGAAAGCTACTCTCCTTATAACGATTATCTGAGTCGTCGAGTGTCCCTTACATTCTATAATAGAGGTGGGGAGAGGATCAAATTGTTGGAACTTTTCAGTAATCAAAACGTATGACTAGTAACGATGGGAGAGAGTGTATATGAAAGAGCGACCTCGAATAAAAATTGAAAAGTCATCCGTTCAGAAGGGGTTTGATGTTGCAGCCATTACCTTTCTTCTTCTAAGTATTGTCTATATTTCGCTCGAATGGGGTAGCATACCGAATCAAGTTCCAATCCATTTTAATGCTTCTGGTATAGCGGATAATTGGGGACCAAAGGGTACTATTATTTTGTTGCCAATGATGGGAGCTTTTCTCTGGGGAGGTCTCACGGTCCTTGAGCGCTTTCCTCATAAGTACAATTACATTGTGAAAATAACAGATGGCAATGCAGCTCTACAATACAGAAGTGCAGTTGTGCTCATGCGCTTTTTGAAAAATACGATTGCGCTATTCTTTTCGTATGTGACGGTAGAAAGTGTACAATTGGCAAAGGGGATCGAGGAAGGTCTGTCTGGATGGGTGATGCCTCTCTTTCTTACGATGATTTTTGGTGCGATTATTCTCTATATTGTGCATTCTATTAAGTGGAGATAGAGAATAAAAGGAAATACTTCGAATGATGAACAGTAAAGCGCATACAGGAAAAAATCGTGAACAATTTGATGATTTTTCATCAGAATTCCAAAAAAAGTCTGCAGAAATTGAGCTTCCGTGTATGGTATAGTGGAGGAGAAGTTTAAACTAAATACATATGTAAATGTTTCATACACAGTTGTATTGTGAATGGACCATTCGTGGGATAAACGAAAGATAAAGGAGCTACGCTATGCTACGCCATGAAGAAGATGTGAAAGTGTTCGCTTTGAACTCAAATCCGGAGTTGGCTCAAGAAATTGTAGAGACACTTGGGGTTAAAGTTGGAAATTGTTCCGTCAAACGCTTTAGTGACGGTGAAATCCACATGAACGTTGAGGAAAGCATCCGTGGTTGCGATACATACCTTGTACAATCCATCGCAGGCTCAGGAAACGATTATTTGATGGAGCTCTTGATTATGATTGATGCATTAAAACGAGCATCAGCCAAAACCATTAATGTTGTGCTACCGTATTATGGATATGCAAGACAGGATCGAAAGACAGGACCTAGACAGCCGATCACTGCAAAATTGATTGCGAACATGCTAGAACGTTCAGGCGCAACGCGCGTGTTAACCATTGATTTGCATGCCAACCAAATTGAAGGATTTTTCAATATTCCAGTTGACCAAGTTTCTGGTATTCCAATCCTTGCTGAATATTTTGAGAACAAGAATTTAGAAAATGTTGTTGTTGTGGCACCAGACAATAGCAGTGCGCTTCGTGCACGTAAATTAGGGTCCATGCTAGATGCGCCAATCGCTTTGATTGATCGTCGTTCTTATGACACGGGAGAACCATCCACTGTGAATGTTATTGGAGATGTTCAAGGAAAAACAGCGATTATTATTGATGATATGATTGATACTGGAAGAAACGTTACGTTTACTTCACGTATCCTTGAAGAAAACGGTGTGAAGGACGTCTACGCGACATTTACCCACGCTGTTCTTTCTGGTCACGCAACGGAAGAAATTGCTGAATCGAACATTAAAGAAGTGGTTGTAACGAATACCATCTCACTTCCGGATTCAGAAGATCTTGAGAAAATTAAAGTTCTATCGATTGCGCCACTACTTGCTGAAGCGATTCGAATCGTTCAAGAAAAGCTTTCGATTAGTCAAATACGCTAACATGATGAAGGGAACTGTTGACTCAGTTCTCTTTTTTTTTTTTGGATATGTTAATGAATGTTGTTGATTTTGGTCATCAGAGAGCTGAAAGGTGAGTGAAACAAAAAATTCATTCAACGAGTCAAAATCGAGGGATCAACAAAATACGCTAACATAGCTTTTTGGTTGCGGCATTTCGAATTAGGGGTAACTCAGGATTGCGAGTCACTCCCGTCATCGACTTTTATTAAACTTGCTTGAATGATATAACGATCTGGTGCGGAACCGAGATAATCAAATGGATAGCACGTGGTGAGTGTGAGAGTGGGGGAATTCTTATCCACAATAACGCTACGATCATGCTCGTCTGTAATCCACGTTTTGCGGATTTGATATTCATATGTTGTATCGTCTAATGTGAGGTAAAGACGATCACCTTTTTTTAGTTGATCAAGATCGTCAAAAACGGTATCGCGGTGTCCTGCAAGTGCAGTGTGGCCTGCTTGACTTGGTAAAGTTGTGAACTCTGTGTCATACATACCAACTCCCTGTTTCAACGTTTGTTCATCGGTTCCCCAATAGATCGGGTAGAGATATCCTAATTGAGGGATCGTTAATTCACCGATTTTTTCCCCTGTTTTCGCATGAAATGCTTCACTTGATGGAGTAGCATCACTTGTCTGAATCACTTCTCGATTAACTGTCTTTTGATAATCAGTTTCCTCCCAATTCCTTGAAATAGCCTGGGCTTTTTCAGGTTGAAAGGTTGCGACACTCTTCTGACTCCACCATTCATATCCGCTCCATCCGGTTATGATTATGCCGATTAAAATGAGTAACATACTGAGCTTCTTTACCAACAGTAATCACCTTCTTTAGAAATCGAGATAGGCGTTCGCCTATCTCGCTGGGATGGTATGTGCATTAAGAGTGGACGCGTCTTTTTAAAAGTAGAAGAGAGCCGAATGCGGCGATGGCAAGTCCAAGCAACATATAAACAGGATAGCTTGTAGCTGTATCGGCCATTTCAGCACCTTCGCTGTCAGCTGCTTCTGAGCTTTCTTCGCTTGTCATCTCTTCATCGGAAGATTCGCCGCCTGATGTAGCTTCTTCATCAGATGAAGTAGAGCCGCTATAGGAATGAGTTTCACAAGCTTCACCATCATTGTCACGGTCAAGGCCGCTTGGGTCCGCATCAGGATCGTTGCTTTCATAATAATTTTGCGCTTCTTCTTGAGAAGAGAAATCATCGCAATTCTTATCATCAGCCGCATACCCAACGTTCGTAAATCCAAATACCAATAAGAAAGTTGCTAACAAAGAAACGAGTTTTTTCATCTTCTTCCTCCCCGGATTAAGTATTTTTTTGCCATCCCTTATTATATGGTAACAGCTTCCAGTAGATTGGTCATGTAATATGTCAGAATAAATAGAATAAAGAGAATATTTTACTATGGTTAGAAAACGAGTTTCAGTATAGAAGGGGATACCTGGGAATTTTAATTCTTCCAGTGATTAAGTGATCTATGCTGATATTACTTCCGTTAGCTTTGTATAAAGAGAAACTTCTCTAGGCAGGGAAGTTAGGCGGAAAAGGAGATGGGTCGAGTGAAGAGACTATCACTTACTATGGGGCTTACCTGTTTATTAGCGCTAGGTGCATGTTCAGGAACGGGGGATGAGTCTAGTGGAGGGAATGATGCCATCAGTTCTAGTATGAACAGTGAAGAGACTGGTAGTATGTCGAAGAATGAGGAGGCTGAGTCTTCAGAGGAAGAACAAATGGATGAGTCTTCCCTTAAGGTTATGATCTCTGAAGAGAAGACAGATGAGCACGAAGGTCATGGTGCACACGTTAGCATCTCTCTTAAGAACAATGAGATAAATCCAGGTGTTCTGATGACAACAATTACTGAAGAGGAAGAGCTCCTTACAGAAGCCAATGTACGTTTTGAATACTGGAAAGAAGGAGAGGAAAAGCATACCTACACAGAAACGGAAGAGAACGGTGAAGGCATGTATAAGGGGCGATCAGAAATCTCCGATCTGGGAACGTACAAGCTGAAAGTTCATGTTGAGAAGGGGGAAGAGCTTCATACACATAAACCTTATGTGCTTGAAGTCACGGAGAAATAAGCGTGAAAAGGAAAAGGCGCAGTGGAGTAAATCCACTGCGCCTTTTTTCGACATTTATTGAGTTTATTCGGGCGGTGACAGGCACCACTACCCCTTCAATACTTGATCAATTGCGTAAGCAACGCCGTGCTCGGTGTAATCTTTTGTGACCCAGTTTGCGGCTTCTTTGACGCGGTCTTGCGCGTTACCCATTGCGACACCAAAGCCAGCTTCGCGGATCATCGCAATGTCATTCATGCTATCGCCAACGGCCATGACATTCTCCATTGAAAGGTCAAGCCAGTCGCAAACTTTCATGAGTGCTGCAGCTTTATTAACGCCAGATGGATTGATTTCAAGGTTTGTTGGGCTTGAATTCGTCACTTCAAACGCCTCATTCGCTGTTACTTCATCTGTAATGATTTTGCGAATATCATCGTCTTTAATATCAAAGCCAAATTTCAACCATGTGTAGTCATTGATTTCTCGGTCAAACGGCTTTTGTGTATTAAATACACCTTCTGTTGTAGATGACCAGAAATACACATCATGCTTCACTTTTAGTTCCCACAAACGTTCAACAAGTTCATAATCCAGGTGAGAGCTATCAACTAGGTTTAGTTCTTTATCAAAAATCTGTCCGCCGTTTACTGTAACTAAGTAAGCGGAGTGTCCAAGTTGTTCTGCGATATCACGGCAGAAAGGCAGTGAGCGTCCTGTGCTCAACACGACGTGAATGCCTTTCTCTTTCGCGCGCTGAACAGCCGCTTCATTTTCTTCTGACACGTCTCCGTCATGATTGACAAGAGTGCCATCCATATCTAATGCAATTAGTTTGATTTCTTTTTCCATCTCTACCACTCCTATTTTTCGCTAACTCTATTTTAATACACTTTTGTGTCGAACTGTAGTCATGAAGCCTAAGACCTAATTATTCATTAAATGATTATAACATGATTGGGACTATGAGGTTAGAAAGGCGAGGTATTAGAACTTTACCTATTTACTTCAGGAGAGGGCGTAATAATATTTTCTTTCGCTAATCGGAAAATAGATGAAAAATTTTAAATTTTTTCAACGTATTTCAGGAAAAAAACTAAAGAAAAATTTCAAAAAACAAGTTTTATCGTTTCTTTTTCGAGGAACTGAAAAAGTGGACTGTTCGTATCACCAATTTGGTGAAGCAGCTGCCTCATTAGCTGAGGAATCATAAAAACCAAAGAGGTGAAAGAAATGAATCCTGAACAAATTGGATTCGCGTTGTTGTATATCGGTGTTTTTCTTCTAATAGGGAAGATCATTCGTTTGAAAGTAAAGGTCTTACAGAACTTATTCCTACCTTCCTCCATTATCGGTGGATTTGTTGCATTGCTTCTCGGGCCACAGGTGCTAGGGAAAATTATGCTGAACTTCGTTTCTGAAGATCATTTTCTCGCAAATGGAATTATGACGGGAACCATTATAGAAGTATGGTCAGCATTACCAGGTTTAATGATTAATGTTGTCTTTGCATCACTATTTCTTGGAGCCACGATGCCAAAGCTCCGCGATATTTGGACATTCGGTGGTCCACAGCTAGCATTCGGCTGGGCTATTGGCTGGGGGCAATATGTGATCGGTTTACTTGTCGCCCTTCTCATCTTAACCCCATTTTTTGATATACCGGCTATGGCTGGTGCGCTGATTGAAGTAGCGTTCGAAGGGGGCCACGGTACTGCTGCAGGTATGGCAAGTACATTTGAAGAGCTCGGATTTGAGGAGGCCTTTGACCTCGCTATTGGTCTAGCGACAGTAGGTGTGCTTTCAGGTGTTATCTTCGGTATTATACTGATTAACTGGGCCGTTCGTAGAGGTAAAACAAAAGTAATCAAAGACGTGAATGGCTTCTCTGATCTTCGTAAGCAGGGCATTATGGAATATCAAAATCGTGAGCCAGCGGGTAAAATGACGACTCGTCCTGAATCAATTGAACCTCTATCGTTTCACTTATCGATTGTAATGCTTGCGATTCTGATCGGTTGGTTAATTCTTCAGGGATTAATTGGTCTAGAGAGTATTACGATTACAAACTGGACAGGCTCAAGCTTCATGAAGTATATACCGCTATTCCCGATCGCGATGTTCGGTGGTATTATTCTTCAAGTCTTCTTCAGCAAGAAAGATAAATACAATCTTGTTGATCGTCGTATGATTAATCGTATACAAGGACTTGCGCTTGATGTGTTAATCATCACAGCCATCGCAACGGTTTCCCTTGATGTCATCGGTGAGTATCTCGTGCCATTCTTAATTTTGGCTATAGCAGGTATTTCCTGGAACTTATTTGGTTTCCTTACACTTGCTCCAAAAATCATTCCAGACTACTGGTTTGAACGAGGCATCGGTGATTTTGGTCAATCAATGGGTGTTACAGCAACAGGATTGCTACTGATGCGCATCGTTGATCCTGAGAATGAATCACCAGCATTTGAAGCATTTGGTTACAAGCAGCTCGTTTATGAACCGTTCCTTGGCGGTGGACTAGTAACGGCGCTATCTGTACCATTTATCGTTCAATTTGGTGCGGTAGCCGGCCTGATTTTCTCGATCATTATGGTGATCTTAGGAATCGTTTCAGGTATTTTCTACTTCGGTAAAGGAAAGCATATTAAGAATAAATAATAGCGCTGTTGAGAAAGACCATCTCTGTTCGAAGGAGATGGTCTTTTGTTTTTTTGAAATGGTATTTTCTCAGTAGGGACTAGATAGAGAATGCAAAAAAGAATAAAATGATAGGAAATCGGTTAGGGAGGTGGAGAATATGGATGAGTTAACGCAGGCCGTTTGTGAGAAACGCATTTATACGGAGGAAGCCAATACACATGAGCATATGTATGGTCAATTTTTATTTCCGTTAAAAGGGTTGCTATCAATGGAAACAGATAACGGTATGTTAGAGCTTGATGGGAATCATGCATTCTATTTAGCCCCATCTCGTCGTCATACTTTTTCCTCCTCTTCCCACAATGAATGTCTTACATTGGATATTCCGAGTCATTATTTCTCTGGTTCCCTCACAAGCTTAGAGGAACAGTATATTGATTTAAATGAACAGTGGAAATCTATCCGATATTTGCTTTTAGAAGAGGCGTATCAAGATCGTTCTTCAGCAGCTTTAACTCAATTAGTACGATTCATTGGCACAAAGCTAAAGAAGAACCGGTATGCTTCTGTTCAATACATTCATGATCACTTTGCTTCAAAAGTGGACCTAGAACTCTTAGCGAAAATCGAACATTATCATCCATCTTACTATTCAGCCTGGTTTAAGAAGGTAACAGGTAAAAAAGTAAGCACTTATATTCATCATGTTCGCTTAGAAGAATCCAAACGCTTATTGCTGGAAACGAGCTGGTCGATTACTAACATAAGCCAAGAGGTCGGTTATGAATACCCTTCCTCCTTTACCCGTTTATTCGTGCAATATACAGGATGCTCTCCTCAGCACTATCGAAAGATCATGAAATTGGACAAAAAGGAGCTTCATTCATGATAAGCATCTCTGAGAAATCTCCCTTATGATAAACATATGGACTTCAGATTCAGAGGGGGAAGAGGATGCAACATAGAAAATCTGTCGTATTGATTATTGTAGGTGCTATGCTATGGGGAACAACTGGTACGGCGCAATCTTTTGCGCCGCTTGCAAGTCCGATTGCGATTGGAGCGATTCGTCTTGCATTTGGCGGACTAACCCTATTAGTGCTTTTATTCGTTCAAAGAAAACTGTTGATAAGCAGTAAATCGATTCCATACATTATCGCCGCATCTATCGCTATGGCCGCTTACCAACCACTTTTTTTCTCGGCTGTTTTACAGACAGGAGTGGCAATTGGAACAGTGGTAGCGATTGGGAGTGCGCCGGTTTTCTCAGGGATACTAGAATGGCTCATACAAAAGCAAATTCCGGAGAAAAAGTGGTGGCTCTCCACTGGACTTTCTATTCTCGGCTGTGCTTTATTAGTCTCCAATGGAGATAGTATACGTGTAGATCTTATTGGGATTGTTATGGCGTTTGGTGCTGGACTATCTTTTGCTGTTTATACATTAATTAGTAAAAGGTTAGTTAGAACGTATTTACCAGATACTATTGTAGCGGTTGTTTTTACACTAAGCGCTCTCTTACTCTCGCCACTTCTCTTTTTCTATGATCTGTCGTGGCTTCTGGAGATAAATGGGTTATTAGTTGCCCTCCATTTGGGTATCTTAGCGACCGGGTTAGCTTATCTATTGTATGCGAGAGGATTAGTAGGAGTATCGTCTGCTACAGCTGTAACGCTCTCATTAACAGAGCCCTTAACCGCCTCACTACTCGGCGTTTTAATTGTAGGAGAGGTACTTTCTCTTATGTCTTGGATCGGAATTGGGTTACTATTTGGTGGGTTAACAATCTTATCGCTTCCTTCGAAAAAGCAGCATCGGGGCTCTCTATCTCTATGAGAGCCAATATAAATCTCCATTCATTTTCTTAGTATAAAACCTTTCTAAATGAAAGAGCTTTAGAAAAGAAGAGATGATGGTGAAAAAATCCAACTTGAGAGTCTCAAAAATGAGAGGCTCTTTTTTTGTGAATAATTTCTTGAAAAATTAGAAATTTATACCTATTCCCTGTATAATTAACAGAATATATAGAATTATCGAGTAGTCCTTTAAATTCTTCAAAGGAGGCATCAATGTATATGGCCACTTCCCATAATCGCCTTCAACCAAAAACCATCAACCCGCCTTCGCTCCAAGATATTTGGATCGCTAAGAAGCGCATTGCATCATTTATTAAAACAACTCCTCTTGTTCAATCAGAAAGACTTTCAAGTGTAAGTGATACGGCGGCTTATCTTAAATTAGAAAACCTTCAGGAAACGGGTTCGTTTAAATTACGGGGAGCAGCCAATAAGATTCTGAGTTTGTCAGAGGAAGAACGGAAGAAAGGTGTTACGACGTTCTCTACCGGTAATCACGGATTAGCGGTTGCTTATGTAGCAAGGCAGCTTGGAGTGAAAGCACATATTTGCATTTCGAATCGCGTTCCTATAAATAAAGTAAAGAAGCTTAGTGAGATGGGAGCGGAAGTGCGACAGGCTGGTCAAAATCAAGATGATGCTGAGGCGTTTAGCTATGAACTGCGTGATCGGGAAGGGATGACGGTCATTAAACCATTCGATGATCCTGAAGTCATCGCTGGACAGGGAACGATTGCACTTGAACTACTTGAAGAACTTCCGAACCTCGATACGTGCGTGATCCCTTTGTCAGGAGGAGGCCTTCTATCAGGAATTGCACTCGGATTGAAAGCGGCTAATCCGAACATTCAAGTGATCGGGGTTTCAATGAAGCGTGCAGCTGTGATGTACGAAAGCATTCGCGCGACTCGTCCAGTTATTATGCCTGAAGAAACTACGCTAGCCGATAGTTTACTAGGCGGTATAGGAGCGGATAATCGATACACGTTCACGATGGTGAGGAATTATGTGGATGATATCGTGTTGCTTTCAGAAGAAGAGATTGCGCGAGGCATGTCCTTTTTATTCCGACACCATCAGATTGGAGTTGAAGGAGCTGCAGCAACAGCTGTTTCAGTCCTTTTACATAAAAAAACGAGAAAGATAGGGTTGAGAACAGCGGCGCTTGTAAGCGGGAGTAATGTGGATGTTGACCGGTTGCTAGAGGTCATCTCCACACATAAGGGTGATGAAGATGGCTGTTAATCTTGGGGAAATCACAGCGTTACCAATGCTTGCGGATGCAAGAGTCCTTTCTGGAAAGTCTCGTCTTGAACAGAAACAAGTTGAGTGGGTCTCAGTGATTGAGACACCTGTGGAAAATTTTGTGCGTCAGCATGAGTTTGTTCTTTCCACTGGCGTGGGACTTGGCAACGATTCAGATGCTTTGCTTCGTTTTGTCGAGGATGTTTATGAATCAGGCGCGTCAGCCCTTGCCCTTGCGACAGGTCGACATTTATACGATATTCCAAAACGAGTGATTTCCTTCGCAGAACAGAGAGGTTTTGTCCTTATTGAAATGACCTGGGAAATTCGGTTTTCCGATGTTATTCATTCTTGTATGGAGAAAATTAATCACTATCAGCAGGAAGAGCTGAAGCGATCAGAAGAGGTACAGCAACGTCTCTTAGAAATGGTTCTTCAAGGCGGAAGCTGCTCAGATATAGCTCGTTATGTTCATAAACATCTTGGTTCTCCTGTCCTGATTACTGACCCTTTAGGAAGAGTGAAAGGCAAAGCAGGGTGTACCACTGAACATGTTACTCATTGGCAACGCCACTGTGAGTGTCATGTGACCGTTGTTCATGATGGAAATCTTCATCCTCTTCATAAAAAAATGGAGAAAATCGTCATTGGCGATACTCCTGGGCTGTTGATGAGAATTCAGTCTGCAGGTAAGGAACAGGGTCAAATGGTGATATTTTCCGTCAATCATCCGAACAATTTGGATACGAATCTTCTTGAGCATGCCACGACTGCTGCAGCCCTTTCTTTTCTAAAAGACAGCGCGATCGAAGAGACAGAAATGCGATTAAAGGATGATTTTATTCTAAGTTTAGCAAATGGAGAATTTGTATCAAAAGAGCGTCTTCTTTCGAGAGGGAAACTTCTCGGATATAACCTCACGCTCCCTTATGTTTGTGTTGTAGGAGAGCTGGATAATCTGGAGGAGCTGTTCAGAAAGAATAAAGAAGGATTTGCTTCGTATCAACACTGGTTTGAAAGCATGATCTATTATGTGAGCGAGGAAATTCTTGTTGCTGGAGAAACGATTCAGAAGAGAATTCTTACCACCGTTCAAGAATCGAAGCTACTTATCTTTCTAGAAACGACTCCTGGAACGAATGAACTTGTGAATCAATACCTCGACTTATTGGAGAGGAGGTTGAGTCGATTGCTTCCTGGCGTCTTGCTGACGTGGGGGATCGGGCAGCATGGTGATGGCGTGATTGTTTTTGAAGAGAGCTACAGTAAAGCATGCGTAGCACTAGAGCTTGGAAGAAAACAAAAAGGCGTGGGCAGTCGCATAGATTATGAAGATACGAAAATCAATCGGTTGTTGCAACGTCTCTCGTACGATAAGGATGTGCAGGAGGTTACGATGTCAACGATCACCCCGCTTGTTGATTACGATGAGAAGCGAAAGATGGATCTTATCGGTACGTTCACTGCCTATCATTTAAATAATGGGAACGTAAGTCAAACCGCTCGAAAGCTCAATCTTCATAGGCAGTCTCTTCTGTATCGACTACGAAAAATTGAATCGTTGACAAGGCTATCTTTAATGAATCCTGATGACGTGTTTTTACTTGATTTAAGCATCAAAATTTGGTCGGTTGGGTTAAGAGATTCCGACGTTTTAAAGGAGGGACGCTTTTGACTTCCACCGAATTAAGTCATGATCACTTGAAGCTGAATGAATTGAGCTATATCAAGATAAATGCGCTTCTGCTTCTAGCTATTATTCCGCTATCAATCATTGGCTACTCTCTAGCGGTATCGGACGAATCGTTGTTTTTTGTTTACGAATGGTCCCTTGTTGTCCTACTTTCTTGTACTTTCCTATTGTCGATTGTTACTGCTTTCGTTTACAAGAGCTCATTAATATGGCTATCACTCTCTTTTTTAGCTTTCATACTTCAGTTTGCAGTGTTCTGTCTATTTCTAGGCCCTTACACATTTTATCCGCTCTTCTTTGCTTACTATGCAGTGGCTGCTATTTCGATTATTATTTCCATCATTACTTTTAAAAAAGGTCTACCTTATAGGTTTATTACGTTGATTTTCATGATTGTAACGGTCATTATGACATTTTATATGATTCTATTGCACAGCCTATGGGGAGTGAACTGGATTTAAGAGCTGTCTTATTTGAACATACTTTAAACTTTATGGAGGCGAATGAGTGATGGCGACTGCGAAAGGCAAGTTACTTCAGGAGTTTAACGAGGCATTTATACGAGGAGATAAGGAAATTGTTTTAAATAGTGTGACAGATGATATTAAGTGGAATATGGTAGGCGAAGACGAAATTCGTGGAAAAGATGAATTCGAGAAAGCGTTTCAGGAGATGCCTCGAGAAGGAAAGACTGAATTGACCGTTAAGACGATCATTACGCATGGCATAACGGCCGCTGTCGAAGGAACAATTCATACAACGAATGACTTAGAAGAAAAGAAAGGCTATGCTTTCTGTGAAACCTATCGATTTAATAAATTCAAGGATGGAAGAATTAAAGAAATAACAACTTATATCATTGAAGTAAAATCGTAATGTTCAGAAGGTGGTACCCGGGCGAGGGTACTGCCTTTTTTTGTTTACAAGAGAAGTCTCATGATTAAAATTGTCTAAAGCAAAAAGGTAAACTTCATACAATTTAGCGGATGTCTTAAAAACCTCTGTTAGGTATGATGAATGTAATCAATTAACTAAATATTCAGAAAAAAGAAGTGGGAGGGGGAATGATCTCGATGCAATCATTTGAGATGAGTGAATTTCAGGAGCGGATTCAGCGCACGAAGAGACGGATGGAAGCGGAAGGTCTTGAAGTGTTGTTGATCACTGATCCAGCAAATATGAATTATCTCTCTGGTTATGACGGTTGGTCCTTCTATGTTGATCAGATGGTCGTTGTCATCATTGATGAAGAGCATCCGCTCTGGATCGGCAGAAAAATGGATGCGAATGGTGCGAAAGCGACGACGTGGCTCTATCGTGAGAACATTATTTCCTATACGGATGACTATGTTCATTCAGACGTCAAGCATCCAATGGATTTTGTAGCAGATATCTTAAGGCAAATTGGTCAGGGTAATCGCGTCATTGGTGTGGAGATGGGGGCTTATTATTTCTCAGCTCTCGCGTTCGAACATTTAAAAAAGGGGCTGCCGAATGCGGTTTGGAAAAATGCGACGCTGCTCGTCAATCATGTGAGGATGATTAAGTCAGATCAGGAAATTGCGTACATTCGCAATGCGGCAAGACTTGTTGAAGGTGGCATGACAAAGGCGATTCAGTCCATTGCAGAAGGGGTTCGAGAATGTGATGTGGTTGGTGATATATATCAAAGTTTGATTCGTGGTACCCCTGAATTCGGCGGTGATTATCCTGCCATTGTGCCCATGCTCCCTTCTGGTGAAAACACATGTACACCGCATCTAACTTGGACCGATAAAAAGTACCGAGATAAAGATCTCGTTATTATTGAGCTGGCAGGCTGTTATAAACGATACCACTGTCCAATGGCTCGAACGGTATCGATCGGTTCTCAAGAAGATCGAGTGAATGACATCGCAAGTGTTGTCGTTGAAGGCTTGAATGAAGCTCTTGCATTTGCGATGCCTGGCGTCACGTGCGAGGAAGTGGAGGAAGTTTGGCGCAGAACGATTGCGAAGTACGGTGTTATCAAGGATTCTCGGATTGGGTATTCCATGGGGCTGAATTATCCGCCAGATTGGGGTGAACATACGGCGAGCATCAGGCAGGGGGATCGAACAGTATTGAAGCCGAATATGGCTTTTCATATGATTCCAGGAATCTGGTATGACGATTTTGGTATTGAAATTAGTGAGTCTTTTTACGTCACTAATTCAGGCATTGAGGTGCTGGCAAACATGCCGCGAAAACTAATTACCGCAACAAATCTTTTTGCGATGGATAATGATGCGGTGTAGGAGTGATGTGATGATTCTTTTAACAGAGGAAGAGATTCGAAAGCACGTTGTTCTGAATGCCGAGACCATTCAAGTAGTGGAGGATGCGTTCACGAGCTTTGCTACAAAGCGAGTAGAGATGCCTCCGATTATGCGGATCGATATTCCTTCTTACAACGGAGAAGTTGATGTGAAATCAGCTTATGTGGAAGGACTAGATTATTTCGCGATCAAAGTATCAACGGGTTTTTTCGATAATTACAAACGAGGATTACCTAGTGGAAATGGTCTCATGATGCTTTTTCACTCACAAACAGGAAAGCCTGAGGCGCTCCTTCTCGATAATGGATATTTAACGGATATTCGAACTGCAGCCGCAGGGGCAGTAGCGGCGAAGCATCTCTCAAGGGAAGACGCACGAACGGCAGGGGTTATCGGATCAGGAAGTCAGGCGCGCTATCAGCTTGAGGCGATTTCGCGCGTACGTCAAATTGAAAGAGTACTAGTGTACGGGCGGAAGGAAGATAACGTTGCGCGCTATATGAAAGACATGGAGGCTGGGCTTGGGATAAAGGTTGAGGCAGCGAGCGCGGAAGACGTTGTACGGAATAGCGATATTGTTGTGACAACCACCCCTGCGACAACCCCGATTATCAAAGAGGAATGGCTGCACAGCGGCCTTCATATTACCGCGATGGGATCAGATGCCGAAGTGAAGCAGGAGCTTGAAGCGGGAGTTCTAGAAAAGGCGGACCTTTTTGTGTGCGATGTGAAAAATCAATCTCGTAAACTAGGAGAAATTCACCATGCGGTTGATCAGAAACAAATGATGAAGAAGGCAGTGGAAATTGGTGAGATTACGGCGGGGCGTATGAAAGGCAGAGTTACTAACGAGCAAGTAACGGTATGCGATTTAACTGGAACGGGTGTCCAGGACACAGCGATCGCTCTGTATACGTACAACTTGCTTAAGGAAAAGAAAGCATGGGCATCCATTCACTAGTTAGAAAAAGGAGATGACGAAGATGAAGAAAACAAACAATGGAACAAAAGCGGTATGGGCAGGGGAAAAGGATTATCTTGTACATGGGGCCACTCAGGTTCCGGTCGTTCTTAGTGTAGCTTATGGGTATGACGATATGGACGAATGGTATGAAGTGGCGGTTGGAAACAAGAAGGGACATATTTACGGACGAAATACGAATCCAACTGTTCAGGCTTTTGAAGACAAAGTGAAAGCTCTTGAAGGGGCTGAGTCAGCTACTAGCTTCTCGACAGGGATGGCCGCCATCAGCAACACACTCTCGACTTTTCTTTTGCCTGGCGACCGTATTGTATCCATTAAGGATACTTATGGAGGTACGAATAAAATCTTCACCGAGTTTTTGCCAAGGTTAAACATCGAAGTGGTGTTATGTGAAACAGGAGATCACGAGATGATTGAGGAGGAAGTGGCAAAGGGATGTAAGATTCTCTATCTCGAGACACCAACAAATCCAACGGTAAAAATTACGGACATCAAGCGCATGGCGAAAGCAGGTCATGATGTTGGTGCACTTGTCGTTGTAGATAATACGTTCGCTACGCCAATTAATCAAAATCCGCTGGAGCTCGGTGTTGACCTCGTTCTTCATAGTGCAACGAAGTTTCTCGGTGGCCACGCCGATGCACTTGGGGGCGTCATTTGTGGAAGAAAAGAACTGATCGAGAAAATCTACCACTACCGAGAAATCAATGGAGCGACAATGGATCCGATGGCCGCGTATCTCCTTTTAAGAGGTATGAAAACATTGCATCTAAGGGTGAAGAAACAGTGTGAAAACGCAATGAAGGTTGCGAGATATCTCCAAACTCAGGAGCTTGTAGAAGCTGTTTTTTACCCGGGGCTTGAAACGCACCCAGGCCATGAGATTGCAAAGAAACAGATGAAGGATTTCGGAGGAATGTTCAGCTTCTCTGTGAAAGGCGGGGTTGAAACGATGCGTCAGTTACTTCCGAAACTAAAATATGCCAACCGAGCGGCGAATCTCGGGGCGGTGGAAACGACAGTAGGACCTTCTCGTACAACGAGCCATGTTGAATGTACGCCAGAAGAGCGGGCACTCATGGGCATTCCAGAAGGTCTCGTCAGATATTCAGCGGGAATTGAGGATGTTGAGGATTTGATTGCTGATCTTGAACAGGCGTTCCAATCCGTATCCAGCGAGGCAAAGGTATAGACACACGGCAAAGGAGGGACGGTCATGGCGCCGAAGCATACGGAAATGGAGCGAGCGGAGGCGATGAAGGAGGAGTTAGTTAGATTCCGGCGAACGCTTCATGCGCATCCTGAACTTAGCTTTCAAGAGAAGCAAACGGCTGAATTCGTTGCGACAACGTTACGAGAAATAGGTGTGCCTCATATTCAGGCGTGTGGGGGTCATGGAGTGGTTGGAACAATTAGTGGAGGATCAGGACCAACCATTGCCATTAGAGCGGACATGGATGCCCTTCCTATTCAAGAATCAGGTACTCACAGCTATCGGTCGAAGTACGACGGAGTGATGCACTCCTGTGGTCATGATGCTCACACGGCGATGCTTCTTGGCGTTGCAAAACTGCTAGTTGAGGATTTGCGTAATGGAAGTCTTCAAGGTACGGTGAAGCTCATTTTCCAACCTGCTGAAGAAGCAACGGATGAGAGCGGGCTCTCAGGTGCTTCTTATATGATCTTGGATGGAGTGTTAGATGACGTGGAAGCAGCTGTGGCTCTTCATGTATGTCCGTGGCAGCCGGTAGGTGTTATTCAAGTAAATGATGGAGAAAGCATGGCGAATGTCGACATATTTGAAGGAGTGATAACTGGCTCAGGAGGTCATGGGGGATATCCGCATATGGGATCGGATCCGATCTGGATATTATCTTCTGTGCTTCCAGCGCTCTATAGCATTGTGAATCGTCGCATTTCGCCCCTTGAGACAGCTGTGGCAAGCATTGGTGAGATTCACGCTGGGAGTGCTAGCAACGTTATTCCGGATGAAGTGAGGATAGTTGGGACATTTCGTTCTTATTCGGCAGAAGTGAGGGAGAACTTGACCTTAGAGCTTGAAAAAGCATTTAAGATAGCGGAGGCACTTGGTGGGACATATGAGTTTCATGTTGAGAATGGCGAGCCGGCTCTCAGAAATTCACCGCGCGTGAATCGCATCATTGAAAAGGTTGCGACTGAGTTAAATCCAGAAATGGAAATTGCACGCGGACCATTTGGCCTAGGCGGTGAAGATTTTGCCTATATGGCAGAGCAAGTGCCGGCAGCGATGTTTTTCCTTGGTAGTGCAATAAGAGACGGGATTAGTAGAGAGCT
Organism: Pseudalkalibacillus sp. JSM 102089; assembly: GCF_041366475.1. Taxonomy (NCBI): domain Bacteria; kingdom Bacillati; phylum Bacillota; class Bacilli; order Caryophanales; family Fictibacillaceae; genus Pseudalkalibacillus; species Pseudalkalibacillus sp. JSM 102089. The sequence goes on along the minus strand of NZ_JBEWYW010000003.1, from coordinate 173,503 downwards.
TCATACACCTATATTTGATATTGATGAACGATGTCTTCCGATTGGAACAGCGATTCTAACGAAAACAGCGCACGAAATGCTTCAAACAATCTAAACGGAGGTGTCATAAGTGGCGCATCGCATCGCCTTCATAGGCTTTGGGGGAGTTGGTCAGGGACTCGCCGACATTATTCAAAATCAAGGTAATGAACTTGTTGAAAAAGAAGGGCTGGAACTTAAAGTAGTCGCTATTTCGGATATGATGAAAGGTTCACTTTATCATCCAGAAGGTCTTAATCTCAAAGTAGTTAAGGAAACGTTGGATTCCACAGGATCGCTTCAGTCTTATCCTAACGAACCTGGACTTATTAGAGGGCTTAATAGTATGCAAACGATCAAGCAGTCGAATGCGGATACGATTGTCGAAGTAACGTTTACGGATGTGAGGACAGGACAGCCTGCGATTGATCACTGTAAAGCAGCTTTTCAAGCAAGCAAAAATGTCGTTACAACAAATAAAGGACCTATTGCACTAGCGTATCGAGAACTGAGTCAGCTTGCGAAGAACAACGGAGTGTTTTTTGGATTTGAAGGAACCGTTATGAGCGGCACTCCAGCTCTCCGAATGCCCATGACGACGCTCGCTGGAAATGATATTTCTGAGATAAGAGGGATATTTAACGGGACATCCAATTACATGTTAACTCGAATGGAAGAAGGTTTATCGTTTCAAGATGCATTAAAAGAAGCGCAGAATCTTGGATTTGCAGAAGCTGATCCAACGAACGATATTGAAGGATATGACGTTAGATATAAGACTGTCATTCTAGCAAATTATGTGATGGGCGCATCTTTGGCAGTGGAGGAGGTAGTCTGCAAAGGTATAAGGCATTTAACGAATCAGGATATCGTGGATGCAAAGCGCGACGGGGAACGGTGGAAGCTGTTAGGAACGCTAAAGAAAGGAAAGAATGGCGTCACTGCAACCGTAGGGCCAGAACGGCTACCGCTTACTGATCCTCTTGCTACGATTAGTGGTGCAACGAACGCGATTACGTATGAATGCAGTCTTGCTGGGCCGATTACTTTATCAGGAGCAGGAGCTGGAATTAAAGAAACGGGCTTCTCGCTATTAATCGATTTAATTCACTTTCATCGGGAGAAAACAGCGATTACTACCTAATGGGAAGGATGGATGTGAGGATGACGACGCAAACGGCTGTTCAGGGCATGTATCTTGCAGGGAAATGGACGACGAGAGAGGCAAAGATTGAAGTGTTGGATCCGCATGATCAATCTCTTATTTGCAGTGTTCCTTCTGCATCTGCTGAAGATATGCATCTCGCCATTAACGAAGCGAAAATAGGAATGAAAATCGCTAGTGAGCTTCCAGTTCATAAGCGAATGACGATCCTTCACAGAGCTGCTGAGTATGTTGATGAGAATCGAACGCGTTTTGCTAGAACGATTGCAATGGAAGGTAGTAAAACGATTAAGGAAGCAAGAGGAGAGGTTCAGCGTTGTATTGAAACGTTGAGGTTATCAGCTGAAGAGGCAAGGCGAATTAACGGGGAAACGATTCCGTTTGATCAGCGTCCCGGGAGTGAAGATCGACTTGGTTATTATTTTCGCTTTCCCGTTGGCATTATAGGAGCCATCACGCCATTTAATGATCCTCTAAATCTTGTGGCGCATAAGATCGGACCAGCAATTGCAGCAGGCAATGCGATCATCGTGAAGCCTGCTACAGTAACTCCGCTTAGCGCGCTTCTTCTAGCGGAAGCATTCGACAATGCTGATCTTCCACACGGAGTACTCTCTGTCATTACCGGAAGAGGGAGTGAGATTGGAAACGTGCTTGTGACACATCCTGACGTTCGTATGATTTCATTTACCGGCGGTCTAGAAACAGGTGAACAGATTACACACCAAGCAGGTTTAAAGAAAATCAGCATGGAGCTAGGCTCGAATTCCCCGGTAATCGTATTGGATGATGCGGACCTCGAACATGCTGTAAAGGCAATCGTATCAGGCTCGTTTTCGGCAGCTGGGCAAAATTGCATCGGCGTTCAACGCGTGTATATTCAGGAAGGAATCTACGACGTTTTTGAAGAACTGTTTGTTAAAGAGACGGTGGCTCTGTCTGTTGGTGATAAAATGCTTGAAACGACTGACATGGGGCCGATGATTAATGAAAAGGAAGCGATAAGAGTGGAAGCGTGGGTAGGTGAGGCACTGGAGCAAGGAGCGAATCTCCTTACTGGCGGTGTGAGAGAGGGGGCTTATTATACACCAACTGTCCTTACACACGTTCCTCAGGATTGTATGATCGCCAAGCAGGAAATTTTCGGACCCGCTGTTCTTCTTTACCCTGTCAATGATTTAGATGAAGCTATTGATCTTGCAAATGGTGTGAACTATGGATTACACGGGGGGATTTTCACTGAAAATCTCGAAAAAGCCTTTGAAGCCATAACCCGACTGCAAGTAGGTGGGCTAATGATTAATGATAGCTCAGATTATCGAATTGATGGAATGCCCTTCGGTGGGGTTAAAGGTTCAGGAATTGGGCGAGAAGGTGTGAGGAGCTCCATTCTTGAAATGACTGAGCCACGAGTCGTTAGTTTTAAGCTGAAACATCGAATGAAAGCTTAAGTAACTTCAGTCAGGGAAGGGGTTCCTTCTCTGACGGTTTAGTAAATCTTCTGTGCTTAATGGGCAGTTCCCTACTAATTGACCGACTTCATTTCAAGTGATTTTGGCAGCGGGGTACTACCCTTTAAGGATAGAATACGAAGAATGATACAGACCACACGTCCATTTAATGAAGGGGAGAAGCATATGAGTTCGAATTACAGAAATCCAGTTTTCTGGGTATCCGCGCTCGTCATTACACTGGTTGTCGTTTGGGGAGCTGCTGCTCCAGCTGGGTTTGCGAAAATTGCAGGTTCGGTTTTTAATTTTACGACGAATGCATTTGGCTGGTTGTACTTAATCGCGGTCATGTTCTTCGTCGTATTTTGTTTATACTTAGCTCTAAGTAAGTATGGGAAAGTACGTCTTGGTAAAGAAGACGAACGTCCAAAATATGCCTATTTCACTTGGATCGGCATGCTCTTTAGCGCTGGATTTGGCGTTGGACTTGTTTTCTGGGGAGTGGCAGAACCGATGACTCATTTCGGTACACCTCCAACTGGCCTGGGAGTTGAAGGCGGGACAGAAGAGGCTGCTCGGACAGCGATGCGCTATTCTTTCTTTCATTGGGGCATTCATCAATGGTCGGTTTTTACCGTCGTTGGTCTTGTGATGGCATACTTTCAATATAAAAAAGATCGAGGAGCACTTATAAGTTCAACGATCACTGTGAAAACGCCGAAGAAAAAGGCGAGCTGGAAAACAATCGTGAATACGCTTGCTGTTATTGCGACCGTTATGGGTGTTGCGACATCACTTGGGATGGGAATTCTGCAAATTAACGGCGGTTTAAATTATATGTATGACCTGCCGCAGAACGCAGGTGTTCAACTGATCATAACCGGCATTCTTCTTGTGCTCTATCTCTTTTCATCGACAACAGGACTTGATAGAGGGATTAAATACTTAAGCAACCTGAATCTGGGGCTTGCTCTGGCACTCATGCTATTTGTACTTATACTTGGACCAACCGTCTTTATTTTTGAGAGCTTTACCGTTGCGATTGGTGATTACATCCAAAACTTTGTTGAGATGAGTTTCTATATGACACCGTACCAGGGTGGATCATGGGTCAAAGATTGGACCATATTCTACTGGGCATGGGTGATCGCTTGGTCGCCTTTTATCGGTTCTTTTGTTGCGCGAATCTCAAGAGGTAGAACCATTCGCGAGTTAATTTTCGGAGTGCTGATCGTACCTCCATTTATTGCGATGGTTTGGATCGCTGTTTTCGGAGGAGCAGCCTTGAACATGGATCTATTCGGCGGTACGGCTATTACCGCTGCTGTTAGTAACGATGTCACGAGTGCGCTATTCGTTACGCTAGAACAGTTTCCGTTAACAACCGTTTTGTCAGGTCTTTCGATTTTCTTAATCGCTGTCTTTTTGGTTACATCTGCTGACTCGGCAACCTTCGTATTAGGGATGATGACATCGAAAGGAAGCATGAACCCGTCGATGGCGTCGAAGATCGTCTGGGGAACACTTATTGCTGCTATATCTGTCGTGCTCATTATTAGCAGTGGTCTTCAAGGGCTCCAAACCGCTTCACTCATCTCAGCTCTACCATTTACCTTTATCATGATTCTAATGTGTAGAGCGCTATTTATTTCCCTTAGAAGGGACCATAAGGAAAAGGTAAAGGAAAAGGAGCGCTCTCTGATCGAAACGACTTCTGCACAAATTGCTGCCTCCAAGCAGGAAGACGATCATTAAGACTTCCTAAGCTCTAGTCTAGTAAAATAGTACAAAATTCGACCTCTTTTATTAGAATCTTCTAAACTATTGTTTAAATATCGTAAAAATCGGTTAAACTGTAATTAATCGCATAGAAAACGTTAACACGTTTCTATAAATATGAATGGAGGATTGGATGATGGAGAATCGAAACGTCTACCAAAATCAGATTTCGGAAAAGAGACAGGAAATGGTCGAACAGCTCATCGCACACATCAATGCTTCCAGCATCGAACAAAAACAAGACATTCTAAAGAAAGAAATTGACCAGGCTCTTGATTCTCGTGACCGTAAGTCATTCATGCAGCTAACCGATCGCCTTAATTCACTCACATAATGAAAAAGTTGGTATATATTCCAAACCGCTCGCTTATAATCTAGTATTCAAACACTCTGGAGGAGATGTAGATGCTAGATTTGGCAGCGGTTTTTTATGTTGTGATGGACTGGATGACCGAAAACAAAGGGTACAAACTTCAATCAGTCTTTCTCTTCGGTGGGCTTGGTCTATCTTTTGTAACGTATCTCTTATGGTACTTAAAAAAGGGATACAAAACGGTATGAAGTAGGAAGATGAAATGATCTGATAGGGAACTTAACAGCTTATTTCCGCGGAAATTGAAATAATTCCGCGATAATCGGTTTTTTTCCGCGAAAACATCACTTAATTCCGCGAAACGCTCTTTTTATCCGCGGAAAATAAAAAGACACCCTGTAGGGCATCTTTAAAAAGGAATCGCGATCTCCTTACTATTCGTGATCGTTTCTTTCTGTTCATCGAATACGTTGCTCGTGTGAATCGTGAGCGACTTGAGATTCTCAACGTCAGTTTCATTCAATACGAAACCGAGCTGACCGATCCGTTCTTCACCCGGAGCAAAATCTCCGTAAAGACTCTCCAAGTAAAAATCATCATCGTATCCTTTTTTCTCTCCATCACTCGTTTCAAGTAAGGAAACAGGAGCGAAGTTAACCGTTTCATCCGATGTGTTTTTCACATTGACCCGAACCTTCACATAGTTGAATTTCTCTTCATTCGTAGAATATCCGTGGAAGAAATCAATCAAGTCAGGGGAGGGCTCGTATTTCATTACTTTAACATCTGAAATGGTTAACTCAACATCACCAATTTCTGTTTTCTCGTTATAATCAGAAACAGCTTTTAACTTAATGGACCCGTCGGCATCCTGAAATGTTTGACCAACTTCTGTAAGCGAGCTGTCGTCAGGCGCCTGAGGGCTGTCGACTACACGAGTATTCTCTTTTTGTTCACTCTTCGGTTCAGACTTTTCGGTAGTTGTAGAATTCTCTGCTTGTGATTCAGCGTCATTATCAGCATCGTTCGCTGCGCACCCTCCGAGAAAAAGAGATGCTGATAAAAGCGCAACAAGTACATATTTCACTTGAACCAAACTCCTTCATCAGGAAGAAAAGTCCCGCTGCATTTAAAGCAACGGGAGTTTCTTCCTTATTTGTCTTTTTTGTGGTGGTCGTTGTCATGGTCCCGATCGTCGTCTTCATCACGATCGCCTTTCTGTTTCGCATTTAGAAGATCCATCACCAATTGCCCTGTTTCATTATTGTCGTGAAGACCTGCGAACTTTTCAGAGTGTGGACCGTAAGCATAGACGTTCACGTCCACACCAGTATGTCCGCCAGATGTCCAGCCAGTACCTGAACGGAGATCAAAGATTTTTTCAATGGCATTGTCAATTTCCACAACGTCATTCGTTTCAGTGGCTTTGTTGACAGAAGCGATTTCTTCAGATGTTAAGTCAAGATCGATGTTTTCAGTAAGTGTTTTCTCAACATCAGCGCCATCAGCGATCTGTGCTGCCATGTAGTCAGGTGTCTTTTTTGCTGCTTTTAGTGGAGCTGGATCCCATTTGTATTCACCGTCACGTCCCATTGCGAAGCCACCAGTAGAGTGGTCAGCCGTTGTAACGACGAGCGTATGCTTGTCCTTTTTTGCAAATTCAATCGCTGCTGCGTAAGCTTTCTCAAAGTCTTCCATTTCACTCATCGCTGCCACAGCATCGTTATCATGACCAGCCCAGTCAATTTGACTGCCTTCTACCATAAGGAAGAATCCATCTTTATCCTCACTTAAGCGGTTAAGCGCGGCATCTGTCATTTCTTCAAGAGATGGTGCATCTTCTGTACGGTCGATTGCTTTATCCATTCCTTTTGGAGCGAAAAGGCCAAGGATTTGTTTGTTCTTATCTTTCTTAAGCTCATCCTTCGATGTTACATAGCTGTAGCCATCTTCTTGGAATTCTTCTGTTAGATTGCGATCTGAGCGCTCGAAGTAAGATGTTCCTCCTCCAAGTAGTACATCTACTTTATGCTCACCGTTAATCATCTCATCATAATAATCGTCAGCGATGTCGTTATAGTTATTGCGATCTTCATCATGCGCACCGAACGATGCTGGCGTTGCATGGTTAATTTGCGAAGTAGAGACAAGACCAGTTGCTTTCTTATTTTCCTTAGCTTCTTCTAGAACAGTCTTTACTTCGTTTTTGTCCACGTTAACTGAAATCGCGCCGTTATATGTTTTCACCCCTGCCGCCATGGCCGTTCCTGCTGCAGCAGAGTCCGTTACGCTTTCTTCAGGATCCCATGAATACGTTTCTTGAGCGCCTACTAGATACTCATCAAAAGCTGTTTTTTCCATATAAGGTGTTGTTTTATCATCCATAAATGAGCGGTAAGCCGTTGTATAGCCCGGCCCCATGCCGTCACCGATTAAGAAAATGACATTCTCGATTTCATTCTTATTTTTTTTTCTGTTATCGGATTTAGCATCTGTATCTGTAGACACACCAGCATATCCTGCAACGGCTAATGATGAAATCACAGCGAATGGAATGAGTTTCTTTTTAACATTTTTAGTAAACATATGTAGGTTCCCCCTGGATCATTTTTTCTCACAGCCCATAGTCTACGTGATAGATTTGAAGTGAATGTTAATAGATTGTAAGGATGCTATTAAGAAAATCGGGATTAAATAACTAGTCGTAATAAGATCGTGACCTGCGAATGACCGAATAAACTTGCGGTTTCGAGACTATTTTCACAGAACTAGTTATTTGAAGAGTACTTAGGAGTTAAGCGAATAAAGTAGTCAAAGACGGTTTCAAACTGTTAAAATCATCTTAATAATGAAACTATTGGAGGAATGTTAAATGGAGTTACTTATGAACGATTCTGTTATCTATGATTTTAATAAGTCTCATAAGCCAGTAAAAGTTGTTCCATCAGGCGCGACGATAGAAATTGTGACGTATGACTGCTTTGAAAATCAGCTTCAAACCGAAGAAGATGAGATTAGCGGGATTGATTGGAACCGAGTGAATCCAGCGACGGGACCTATCTATGTGAAGGAAGCCAAACCTGGAGATGTGTTAAAGGTGACAATTGAAAAGCTCGAGATTGGAGAACAGGGTGTTATGGTCGTTGGACCAGAGCTTGGTATTATGGGGCACCGATTGAAAGAGATGGAGTCTAAAGTTATTCCTATTCAAGATGGCGTAGCTCACTTCAATGGCCTTACGATTCCGCTTAATCCGATGATCGGAGTGATTGGGGTTGCGCCTGAAGGAGCAGGTATTTCATGCGGCACCCCTGGGGCTCACGGTGGAAACATGGATAACAAGATGGTAACAGAAGGAGCCGTGCTGTATTTCCCAGTATTTGCGGAAGGAGCACTGTTTGGATTAGGTGATTTCCACGCTGCGATGGGGGACGGAGAAGTCAGTGTATCGGGCATTGAAGTGCCTGGAAGAGCGACCGTTAAGCTTGAAGTGTTAGAGGGAGAGCCACTGGTTCAACCAATGTTGGAGAACAAAGAGTTTGTCACACAGATTGCGTCTGCCGACACATTGGATGATGCCGTGAAGCTTGCGACAGAGCTAATGGTGGACCGAGTTGCTGAGAAAACAGGCATGTCCATTGGGGATGCGACAATGCTGATGAGTGCTGTTGGTCAGGTGGAAGTCTGTCAGGTTGTGGATCCATTAATGACAGCTAGGTTCGCTGTACCAAAATGGCTAGAGCAGCAGCTTGGCGTGCGCTTGATCTGATTCGACAGCGTTCGAGCGGATACGGGTGGTGCCTGTCACTCGCGAACTTGCGGAACCGGAGGAATAAATAATGTCACGTAAAATGAAGCTTACGATCTTATCTCTCATTGGCGCTCTTGTGGTTTTCTTCGTTATCTTCACCTGGTTATACCCTTATTCTTCTCTTAGTTTGCATCGATCAATCTCCTACAGCCCGGATCCTTATCTTGTAGAAGATTATACCGAGAAAATGAATGGATTAAGCAAGATGTATGCTGAAGGTTCAGGGGATGATCCTACAATGGATCGTCTTCAATATATTTTGCAGATGTATGACCAAGAATGGCTTATGAGTGAGAAGGCGGTCATCATGACGAAAGAGGATCTTGATAATGTAGCTTTTGATGTCAAGGAAGCGAGAAATGTGTTAATCGATTTGTCTTTTGAAGAGACGTATTCCGCCGATGTTAAGAAACAATTGCGCCTTTCTATTGAGAACTGTCTTGCGATTGAAGAAAGTGTAGAAGAGCTAAAGGATGCGAATTTTTTAACTCGAGATTTAGCGCAAATTCAATACGGTAACCTTCATGGTACGTTTGATAGTAGCTTGAGGGCACTGGAAACGATGTATGATAGGTATGAAAGGGAAATAGAACAAAGCGAATAAACAAACGCAATGCTTATGCAGCATTGCGTTTGTTTGATTCATTTCCATTGAAACGATGTACGGACAGCGTTAAACTAAATCTAATTACATAATGTGACACATTTCGGCGTAAGGCGGGCGGTGCCTGTCACTTGTCGAACAAAATAGGAGGAATTTGATGGTACGTTTTGGTGTAGTTGGGACGAATAAGATTACGGATAATTTTCTCGCGGGGGCAAATGAGCTTAGCGAATTTAAGCTAACGGCGGTTTACTCTAGAACGGAAGAGAAGGCGAAGGCGTTTGCTGAGAAGCATGGGGCAGAAGCGACGTTTACGAGTCTCGAGGAGATGGCTAACAGCGATGTGATCGACGCGGTCTATATCGCGAGTCCGAATTCCCTTCATGCAGAGCAGTCGGTTATTTTCATGAATGCTGGGAAGCACGTGCTTTGTGAGAAGCCGATGGCGTCAAATAAGCGCGAGGTGACACAGATGGTTGAGGCTGCTTCTCGGAACGGGGTTCTTCTAATGGAAGCAATGAAGTCAACTGTTATGCCAAACATGCAAATGGTGCGAGAGAACCTGCATAAGATCGGACAGGTACGTCGCTTTGTTGCGAATTACGGTCAGTATTCATCTCGCTACGATGCCTATAAAGAAGGAACGGTGTTAAATGCCTTTAACCCGAAATTCTCCAATGGTTCACTGATGGATATCGGTGTATATGGTGTGTACCCCGTTGTCTCAATGTTAGGAATGCCACAGTCGATTAAAGCAGAAGGCGTTATGCTTGAGTCTGGCGTTGATGGAGAAGGTAGTATTTTGCTTAGGTATGAAGACAAAGAAGCGGTGATCATGTATTCCAAAATCACAGATTCTCATCTTCCGTCCGAAATTCAAGGAGAGAATGGTAGCATTCTAATCGATAAAATAGGTTCACCGCTTGATGTGAAAATCCACTATCGAGATGGATCAATTGAAGATCTCACACAGAACCAGTCTCATACGATGATGTACGAAGCGAAGGAGTTCATTGAGCTCATTCAGTCTGGTCAACTGGATTCTTCGATTAATTCACACGAAAATTCTCTTCGGTCAGTGGAAGTCATGGATGAAGCACGTAAGCAAATCGGAGTCGTCTTTCCGGCTGATCAACGTTAAAAGAATCAGATCTTTAAATTCCTAGCCTGGCATGAGCGTATTCCGCCTCATGCCAGGCTTTTTTTCTAGGTAGTACGGTGGATTTTGTGATTGTGTTAAAAAATTAGTAAGCCTTTTCATCCAGCCCGTTTGAACTAGTTTCAAACGGGTACGATATTAATAGATTAGAAAATAATGGAGGGATGAAATTGGCTAGTAAATATGGAGAAGTTGTTCAAGAATCATTAAATGCACTACTCGAAGATGAATCGTTTTTACCAAATTTCAAGGACGAAGATCGTGAGAATGCGTTCAAGTCGCTTGAATCGATTCTCTCTACACCGAACCAAATTCAAAAATCATTTCTTCGCGTTCCTCTTGAGAACGGCAAGATCTTACGAATTCCCGCTTTCCGCGTACAGCATAATAATGCCGTTGGCCCGTATAAAGGTGGTATTCGATTCCATGAAACAGTTGAAGAGGATGAAGTGATTAACCTTGCAACGCTGATGACGCTTAAGAATGCGCTTCACGATGTGCCATTTGGTGGAGGGAAAGGCGGCGTTGTGATTAATCCTCGTGAGTTCTCGGAAAAAGAATTACATACGATTTCGAAAACGTACGTTCAAAATTTTTGCGATATATTAGGTCCGGATAAAGATATTCCTGCGCCAGATGTGGGAACAGGTGAACGAGAAATGGACTGGATGATGGGCGAGTACAAAAACATTCACCAAGGGCGTCCTTATCGCGGAAGCTTTACAGGAAAAAGTCAGGTGAACGGTGGGTCGCTTGGTCGAAGAGAAGCGACTGGAAAAGGGGTTTACTATACGCTTCGTTACATGCTCCATAATTTTGTGAAGGAGAATGAAGAGTGGTTTAAGAAAAATGATAACCGATTTGCGAAGACTGCGCTTGAGCATTCCAAACGCCCGCTCACAATTGGTATTCAAGGGTTTGGTAACGTTGGATCTGTTGCGGCGCTTGAATCTTACAGCTGTAACTATTTAGATACTAAAGTTGTAGCGGTAAGTGATCGCAACGTTACACTTTATAATGAAGACGGACTTGATGTGAAGGCGCTTATTGAGTTCACTTCGAATCATGACGGAGATCTGCCGACAACGGATGAAGCGTTGAGCCAAAATAATATTAAAGCTGACATTCAAGATCGGGAGGATGTGCTTTACCTTGATACTGACATTCTTATTTTGGCTGCCCTTGAAGACCAAATCCATGAAGACAACGTCGATAAAGTGAAAGCGCGCATGATCGTTGAAGGAGCGAATGGCCCGATTACTCTTGGCGCCGACCGAAAGCTTAGTGAAGATGGTGTGCTCGTTATTCCAGATATCCTGGCGAATGCCGGCGGTGTTATCGTTTCATACTTTGAATGGCTACAAGGAAGAGAAACACAGTTCTACAGTGAAGAAGAAGTATTCTCGCTTCTCTTTAAGAAAATGAAAGAAACGATGGACGAAATTTATCCGCAGTTTTTCAGTGACCCTTTTGCCCTTAGACAGAATTGTTATATTCACACCGTGATGAAGCTTTCTAATATTCTTTATCGTCATGGGAAGCTCTATTAATTTAGGAAGAGAGCCCTCTGTTATTTTCAACGGAGGGTTTTTTTGTATTGTGCTGCCTTCATTCGCGAGTAGATTGTGTCTTCCTTCTCACAAAAAAATACGAAATGAAAATAATCGCCATTATCCCAATGCTAATAAATAGCCCTATCCGTTCACTTTCTTGAAATGCAGCCCCTGCTATGACGATGAAGATGAGAACAATGCCGAGAATGGAGGTGAAGGGCGCTCCAATCATTTTAAAGTATCTTTTCTTCGTTGGTGTTTCAATGTAATGGCGGCGGTTTTTGATTTGGGAAGAGAGGATGACCACCCAGTTTAGAATCAACATAATCCCTGCTGCTGTTGTTAAGTATTCATACACTTTATCAGGTAACACATAAGATACGACAATCATGATGCCGAGTGCGATGGCATTCAAGGCCAATGCCCGTGTGGCAACGCCCTTTTTCGTGTGGTGATCAAGTAATTTAGGAGCATCTCCAGCGTGACTAAGAGAGACAAGCACCCTCGTAATGGAAAATAGGGCTCCAACCATTGTGGAAAAAGCCGCTGTGATTAAAATGATCGTAAATATCGATCCGATAAAAGGAAGTTGAAATTGCGAAAGGGCGGTGACGAATGGGCTTTCCTCTTCGCTAATCACCGTCCATGAAACCATATAGAGAATAAAGAAAATCGATAACAGATAGAGAACGGTCATAATCACAACGGTAGCGAGTCCTGCTTTAGGTGTTTCATCTTTATGTTTAAGCTCACTCGACATTAACCCTACGACCGCAATCCCTCCAAACGAGAAGAGAACGAAGATCATCGCAGACCATGTACCCATTAAGCCGTTTGGAAAAAGGGAGCTTATCTTCACTGTCTCGGTTTGAACAGAGGAAGCGGGCGCAACTACATTAAATAAAAACAGTAAGCTAAAGCCAATAAATCCGATGAGTGTGGCTAACTTTACAACGGCAAATAACGATTCTAGCGTGCTGAAATTGTTCACTCCTAATAGATTAATCCCTATGCCAAGTGCTGTATAGAGAATCATCAATAGCCAGAGTGGTGCAGATGGGAACCAATACTGGGTGAAAAGCCCTAGCGCTGTAATTTCACTCGCCATAATGAGCAAGCCTGACACCCAGTACATCCACCCGCTCATGAATCCCATTGAATGACCGAAAGCCATTTGAGCATACTTTCTAAAAGAACCCGTCTCATTGTCATGAACAGACATTTCAGCGAGTGCGCTAAAAACGAGGAAGGCGATAATCCCGGCAATTAAGTAATCGAGAAGAACAGAAGGACCTGCTCGTTCAATGGATAGACCGCTACCAAGAAAGAAACCAGCTCCGATAATGGAGCCTATTCCAATAAGCGTTAATTGCCACCAGTGAAGCCGGTGATCATCGCCTTTGTTCGCTTTCTTTTCCTGAGCACGCTGAACCGTTTGCTGAACAATGTGTTCATTTCTCATACGGACTACCTTCTTTCTCAATCAAATGAATCACCCTATTACTACTATCTTGAGAAAGAAACTGATAAAATATCCAACAAGACATAATGTGACAAATATCGGGTGGTGACAGGCACCGCAGTGCTGAATGGAGGAAATAAATGAATGAAAGCAGTTCAAGTAATGGGATACGGTGATGTGGATCAATTAGAGGTGGTGGAGCAAGCGATACCTGAGCCAAAATCAGATGAGGTGCTCGTTAAGGTTAAAGCTTGCGCCATCAATAACACGGAAATTTGGATGAGAGAAGGAGCTTATGGGACTGGTAAGAAATCTGGTTGGCGTCCAGAGGGAGTTCAGTTTCCAAGAACGCCAGGGTCTGATATTACCGGAACAATCGTAAAAGCCGGCAATGAGCATAATAAGAAGATGATCGGAAAAGATGTAGTGCTGTTTCCATTTACCTCTAGTGGAGAAGAAGGATTGGAGCATATTTCTGAAGATATGTCATTCATTGGCTCTGAATACGACGGTGGCTATGCCGAATACGTCGTTTGGCCAGCGGAATTATGCTTTGATATGCCCCTTCCTAACTTTACAGAAAGCGCGGTTTTCTCTGTAAGTGGAATGACGGCCTGGCACATGGTTGAACAAATTCAAGCCAATCCAGGTGAAACGATCATGGTAACAGGGGCGAACGGTGGCGTTGGATCGCTCAATGTTCAAATCGCTTCTCGCGTATTCGGTGCTAAGGTGATTGCGATCGTTGGCGACCTTGCCCTAGAAGATCAGCTGAAAGACCTCGGTGCCACTCATGTGCTTTCTTATAAATCCGATCAGCTCGCTGAAGAAATCATCGAAGCAAACGGTGGTCCGATTGATTCGATATTAGACGTAGTAGGAGACGCTCTGTTTGCAACGTCGCTTCAAGTATTAAAGAAAGGCGGCAAGTTTTGTACATCAGGATCAGCTGGTGGTCAGAAGACACAACTTGATTTTAGAACGATGTATCTGAAGCACATTACTCTTTACGGCTCTGTTCTTGGAACGAGAGAAGAATTCAAACGCATGCTTGAGGCGATAGCGGAAGGTAAAATCAAACCCGTTATTGATCGAACTTTTCCGTTAGAAAAGGCGAGAGAGGCGCAGGTATATTTTAAAAAGGCGGGTAAATTAGGGAAGATTGTTCTGCTTCCAGAAGAATAGAGCGCTTGAAACACCTATTTCCTATTTGGAAATAGGTGTTTTCTTATATCTATCAAGGTTGGAGAGTACGCTCTCTAAATAGGTGCACCAATTTCAGGAAAATACAGGAATGTTCAACGTAACTATCGAATAAATACAGTATAAAATCATAGAGGTGATGGTGTGAAAAAAAGGGGTTTCTTCAAACTTTACTCGATGCTCTGTCTCGTCACTGTCTTTGGGTATTCGTACTGGGCTACCTCCTGGACGGCAAGTCAATTATCGACTCTGTCAGATTGGAAAAGCCATCTCATTTTCACGCCAGGCACAGTCGTCGCTTCAAAAGATATTTATGAAATTGACATGTTTCTCTACGCTTTTAAAGTGGCTCCGCTCATGACTGGGGTTTGTCTGCTGTCGTTCGGTTTGATCGGCGGCTTACTAGTTTACTTTGTGAAAAAGCAGCTTTCTTATGTGCAGAGAAAGAATATAGCGAGTTCATAACTGATGAATAGGAAAAAGCATGCCGGCGATGGGCATGCTTTTTGATTCGTCGCATTTTTTAAACCCATCCCATTCCTCTTACTAATTGAGCGACAGCAAATGTAACGCCTAGCGCAATAACCGTTGGAATGATGAAGGCAACAAATGTCCACTTGTAGCTTTTTGTTTCTTTATAAATATTAATCAACGTTGTGCCACATGGATAGTGAAGCAAGGAAAATAACATCATGTTAAGAGCCGTTAACCAAGTCCAGCCCTGATCAAGAAAAATGTTCTTTAAGTCAGCCAGATTATCAACCTCAAGCATCGATCCAGTCGATAAGTATCCCATTAGCAAGATCGGCAGAACGACTTCATTCGCAGGCAATCCGAGAATGAAGGCAAGCAGTATATAACCGTCTAACCCGAGTGATTGAGCGAACGGGTCGAGGAAGTTCACTCCGTACATAAAGATGCTCGTGTCCCCGATATAGATGTTCGCAAACACCCAAGTGAGCACTCCGGCAGGTGCTGCGATTTTAATTGCTCTCATAAGAACGGCGTATGATTTATTAAGAGATGAGCGTACCACTGTATCGAAAAATTTCGGTCTCCGGTATGGCGGGAGTTCTAACGTATAGTGCGTCGGCACGCCTTTTAGCATCGTTTTGGAAAGTACCCATGACACAACAAACGTAACGAAAATACCAAAAATGACGATACCAACAATAACGCCAGAGGAGATGAGTGTTTGCATTCCTCCGGTAAATCCAGCTGCCATAAAGAGCGAGGCAAGCACGATGAGTGTTCCCCAGCGACCGTTACAAGGTACGAAGTTGTTCGTTAGTATCGCAAGCATACGTTCACGCGGGGATTCGATGATGCGCGTGGATAAGACGGCGGCTGCATTACATCCGAATCCCATAGCCATCGTAAGGGACTGCTTGCCGTGCGCGCCAACCTTTTTAAACAACCGATCCATATTGAACGCGACGCGAGGTAAATACCCGTAGCTTTCCAGTAAAGCAAACGTTGGAAAAAAGATCGCCATTGGTGGCAGCATAACACTAATTACCCAGGTCGTTCCGCGATAAAGACCGAGAACGAGCACGCCATGGAGCCAGTCTGGTGAATTCAATGCAGTGAATGCCATCGAAATGTAATCTTCTAACCATGTAAAGAAGCTTGCAAGCATAGAAGAGGGGACGTTTGCCCCGGCGATTGTGAGATAGAAAATAAGCCCAAGCATGGCGAGCATGATGGGGAATCCCCAAATCGGCGAGGTGAAAATAGCGTCCAATCGCTCTGTTTTCTTATCTTCTTTGCTTTTCGTAAAGCGAACTGTTTTCTGACAGATTTGTTGACTCGTTTGATATAAACTTTGGACAACCTCGTCCCGTAGAGAGGAAGTTGACAGGTCGTTTGCTTGATCTAGAAGTTCTCTAAATGATTGGCGCTCGTGTTCCCCACTGCGTTCCACGTTAAGTCCTCCTTTTGCTGCATTCTCTTTTGAATTTCATCAAGTAACGATGTATCCCCATCAAGTAGTCTTAATGTGATCCATCTTGTAGGAAACCGATCTCCGACAAGCTTTTTTACATTCGGCTCAAGCTGTGTGATTTTTGCTTCGGTTTCTTCGTTGTATTGAATCGAAAATGGGGAGGTGCTAATTTCTCCCTGAATCATACGGTCAATCGTATCTAAGAGAGCAGGGAATCCAGTTTTATTTCGTGCGGATATCTTAAGAACTGGAACTCCAAGATGTCTCATTAACCGCTGTTCATCTATTTCAATACCACGCTTTTTCGCTTCATCAATTAAATTGATACACACAATAACATTTGAAGTCATCTCCATCACCTGTAGCGCAAGGTTCAGATTACGTTCTAAGGATGTCGCATCAAGCACAACTAGCGTAACGTCAGGTTTTTCGAAAACGATATAGTTACGTGCGACTTCTTCATCGGTTGAATTCGAATACAGTGAATACGTTCCGGGTAAGTCGATCAGCCTAAACGTGCTTTTTTTGTAGTGAACGGCGCCTTCCGCCAGGCTGACTGTTTTACCGGCCCAGTTGCCAGTGTGCTGTTTCAAACCTGTAAGGGCGTTAAATAAAGTGCTTTTACCTGTGTTTGGATTACCAGCGAGCGCAATCCGATACGTATTATTCATAATCATCTTGAATCAGCTCCCCAGTAATTTTTGTGCTTTCTTCTTTTCGGAGTGCAATTGTTGTATGGCTAACGCGAAAAGCAATTGGGTCTCCAAGTGGGCTTTTCTTTAGAACATCAACGACAGCTCCAGGAACAAAGCCTAAATCAAGAAGTCTTCTTCTCATGACCCCATCAATGGCTACCTCTTTAATTCGAATGCGATCTCCTTTTTTACCGTCATATAAGTTCATTAGTTGACCTCCGTTTACTCTTTTAACCCGCGTCTACTATTTTTCCCTTGGGCAAACTTTGTATCTTCATCGTATGTAAAAATAGGGGCATATGTCAATGGTTATTAATGAAGAAAGCGAGAATGTTTCGATATTTTTTACTTTTATGAATTTCATTGAATAGGAGAGAAATGTGATAAATAGCGTTTTACCCTGAAAATTAACGGGTAACATCATTCGAGTGAATTCGAGTAAATGCGGGTGGTGACAGGCACGCGCAAGTCGGCTTATGTCGATTTAGATTTGCCTGGATTGGACATAGTAAAACAGACAGAAGATTTTTGAGGAGGCAAATCAGCTATGATTAGTATTCTTGTAGGGCTCGCTCTTTTGATGCTCTTAGCTTATCTCGGATGGTCGATTATTTGGATCGCCCCGTTGGTATCAGGTATTGTAGCAATTTTGAGCGGTATGAACATTCTCGAAGCCTACACTGGAACATACATGCAGGGCTTCGTTGATTTTGCGAAAGCTTATTTCCCGATTTTCTTATTTGGTGCCATTTTCGGGAAATTAATGGAGGACACAGGAGCAGCACAGTCTGTTGCTTATAAAATTTCAAACTTGATTGGTGAGAAACGAGCGATTCTCGGTATGCTTATCTCAGCAGCGATTCTTACATACGGAGGCGTAAGTCTTTTCGTTGTTGTATTCGCCGTTTACCCACTAGCCGTAGCGATGTTCCGTCAGGCAAACGTCTCACGTAAATTACTTCCATCTACATTCGTTCTTGGGGCATTTACGTTTACGATGACAGCACTGCCAGGAACGCCGCAGATCCAAAACATTATCCCAATTAATACGTTCAAAACGTCTACAATGGCCGCGCCTATTCTTGGGATTGTAGCTGGCTTAATTATGGCAGTTGGCGGTTATTTCTATCTGAAGTTCCGCGAGAAACAACTCACGAAGAATGGTGAGGAATTTACTGAGCCTAAGGGCTCGAACGAAGTAAAAAGCATTAACGAAGATGAGCTTCCAAACTGGATTCTTTCTGTTATTCCGTTAATTGCTGTAGTTGTAACATTAAACGCTTTTGAAAACTTAAGTATTCTCGTTGCGCTTGGTATCGGAATTCTACTCATCATGCTCTTTAATATTAAAAATTACAAGCAATTTATAAAAGCGATCAACGGAGGCGCATCTGGTTCCGTTATGGCGACGATTAATACAAGTGCTGCTGTTGGTTTCGGCTCTGTCGTGACAGCATCACCTGGGTTTGAAGCAGTGAAAGATCTCATTTTCGCCATCCCGCTTAGCCCGTATTTCTCAGAGGCCTTTGCAGTACAGCTCCTGGCCATGATTACTGGATCAGCTTCTGGTGGTATGGGTATCGCACTTGAAGCTCTCGGACCAGAATATTACGATATTGCGATTAATAACAATCTTAGCTTAGAAGCTTTCCACCGGATCACGGCAGTAGCTTCAGGAGCGTCGATTCTCCCGCATAACGGTGCACTGTTAACATTGTTCACTGTTACAGGACTAACGCATAAAGACTCTTACAAAGACGTATTTGTCGTTGGGTTGATCATCCCAATGATTGCGACCATTGCGATTATCTTCCTTGCAATGATGGGTGTTAACTAATTGTCTCAAATGTATAAAGTAAAAACCCCCGGTTCTCCTTATCAAAAAAGGAGACCGGGGGTTTTAAATTTTATTGCGCTGTATATCCGCCATCAATAACAGCTGCTTGACCTGTAATGCTCTTCGCTTTTTCACTCACTAGAAAAATCGAGTAGTCGGCTACTTCTTGAACTTGAATTAACCGCTTCTGAGGGACGAGTGGATAAATCACTTGCTCAAGAGCTTTCTCTTTCTCGATATTTCGGGTTTTGGCAAGATCCTCAAGCTGATTCTGAACGAGTGGTGTATCAACGTACCCAGGACAGATGGCATTAACGGTAATTCCATGATCAGCGCCTTCAAGGGCTGCAACCTTCGTTAACCCTATCACGCCATGCTTCGCGCTATTGTAGCCAGCTTTACCGGCAAAGCCAATTAGGCCGTTAATCGAAGCCATATTAAGAATGCGGCCATAGCCTTGTTCTTTCATAATAGGGAAGGCATGCTTAATACCGTAGAAAGGTCCTTTGAGCATAATATCAAGAATTAAGCTATATTTCTCACTAGGAAATTCTTCGATAGGGGCAACATGCTGGATGCCAGCATTGTTCACGAGAATATCGATGCGACCAAACTTCTTAACTGTTTCATCAATCGCATTCTTCACATCTTCTTCCTTCGCAACGTTAGCTACGACACCTTCAACGGTAAACCCTTGGGACGTTAAACTCTCTACAGATTCTTTAAGCGTATCCTCGTTAATATCATTTAACATCACTTTCGCTCCGGCCTTCGCAAACTCCGTTGCAATCTCTAGTCCAATACCCTGACCAGAACCAGTAATTAACGCACATTTCCCTTCAAGCATAGACATATCCTCCTTAAGTATCATAGCTCTTAGGATACCCAAATTCTCAGAAGATATTTCGACTTTATTCGAGCTAAAGCGGGTGGTGACAGGCACCACAAAGCCAAAAAAGCGCACTATCCTAAGATAGTGCGCATTCTAAACTCTTCTCTTATTTAATGATGTTCTGATCTCTCGCCATTTCTCTAGCTACTTTAGGCGCGAGCCAAACCATCGGCAGGAGAATGAGGGAGACGGGAACAGCTGTTACAACAATGAAGTTCTGTAGCTGCGTAATACCGCTGTCTCCAGTAATGAGTAGGATTACGGCAACAGTTCCCATTAGAATAGCCCAGAATACGCGAAGCCATCTTTGTGGATCGCCTTCGCCTGTAACGGCCATCGCAATTGTATAGGACATAGAATCACTTGTTGTTACAACGAAAAGAATCGTTAGAATTAAGAACAGTGGTGAAATAATGCTTGCGAGCGGGAATTGTTCTGTAATGGCAAACATCGCTGCTGGATTACCAGCTGCATTTAATGCTTCTGAAATGGATCCTGGGTTAGAAATTTCAAAGAAAATCCCTGATCCGCCAAGTACCGTGAACCAGAATGTTGAAATTACTGGTGCAAAAATAGAAACGGCAATAATAATATCTCGGATCGTACGGCCTCTTGAAATACGACTCACAAGAATGGCCATCATTGGACCGTATCCGATAAACCAGCCCCAGAAGAAGACTGTCCAGAATGAAAGCCAGCCAGTATCAGCACGGAATGTGCTCATTGTGACAAATTGATCGACATAAACACCAAATCCAGAGATAAAGTGGTTAAAGATAAAGCCACCAGGTCCGAAGATGACGATAAACACCATTAATCCAATAGCCAGTCGAACGTTAAAGCTACTTAAATATTGAATTCCTTTGTAAAGTCCAGTTACGGCTGAGATCGTGGAAACCACGACAACCGCTAAAATAATCGAGAACTGCGTGCTGAACTGATTTGGAATTCCGAAGATTTCTTGCAATCCATAACTTGCTTGTAATCCCAAGAATCCAATTGGGCCAATCGTTCCTGCCGCAACTGCGATAACAGAAAACGCATCAATAAGCGTTCCAAACCAGCTGTGACGAAGTTTTTCACCAAAAATAGGATAGAGAAGGGTACGCGGCTTCATCGGCATACCTTTATGATAGTGACCATACATCATAACAACAGCACTGATCGTTCCAAGGATCGCCCATGCGAGAAAGCCCCAATGCATGAAGCTTTGTGCTAGTGCTGTATCAATAGCACCCTGTGTTCCTGCTTCAATGCCTTTCCCATCTTGAGAAGGGGGAACGGTTAAGAAATGATACATTGGCTCTGCCGCTGCCCAGAACACACCGCCACCCGCGAGTAGCGTCGCCATAATAATGGATAACCATTTATAAAGGCTTAGTTCAGGCTTGTCCATACCGCCAAGTTTTATCTTTCCATATTTTGAGAATGCCAATCCAATACCTACGAAGAACGTCGCTAGCATTAATACTTGCCAAAAACCTCCGAAAAATCTCGCAGACCAGGCAAAGCTTGAGCTAACGATGTTTTCTACCAATGAAATATCAAAAAGTGCAAGAATAACGAAGAGAATTAACACTCCACCGCTTATTCCAAAGACGGGCCAATCAATACGCCCATTTTCTTTATTGTTCATAGAAGACTCCTTTAATCGCTTTTTAAACACAATTACTTACTCTATCACTACCGTTAGTATGGTGTAAAGAGAGAAGTTTTAATCTGATTAGTTACTTTATAAATGAAAGATGAATTTTAAGGTAATCGATTCCATTAACCCCCTTTTTTGTAAAATTAAATCGAATTCAGTCGAAATTGTGTTTTCAATTCATAAATACCCCATGGAGATAAAATAAAACCGGAAGAAACAGCTATCTCTTCCGGTTTTACAACTCATATTTTCAGTTATTTAGACCAGTGTCCATCCTTCAATCGGTATCCGTAATTTTTCATCTTAAAATAATAGACGCCGAGCACCACCACAAAGCTAAAGAAAAAGTTAATCAGCGTTATAATCAGAGCAGTGATGAGGCTATCATCATAGCGAACATAATTTCCGACGAAAAAAAGAATAAAAAGAGGAACACCGACAAACCAAGGGTGTTTCTTCATATTGAATTTGCGATCAGTTGGTGTAAGAAAGTTTTCGTCGGATTGTTTAATGAATCGCCTTGATATGTAAGCGATAAGAATCAGTAGAGCGAGAGCAATGGGGAAACCAATGTTAAAACCCAAATAATAAAAGGCAAGAAAGCCGACACCGAACAGAATCCCAAACAGTGAGAACATAACGAGAAACTCTTTAAAAGGTGATAACACTTTTTTCTTCGTCATTTTCAGCCCTCCAAATAGGTTAATTTATGATCGTCAGTTACGTAACCATTTCCAAAGAAATAAGCAGACGTTGAAAGTTAGAATACCGAGAAAAAGCGAGATGTTTTTTGAGGAGAAAATCGGTTCATTGTTCAAAATAGTCAAGATAGGAATGAAGAGCATCCCAATTATTAGCAATTCTAAGACTTTACGCCAATAGGATTGCATCGTATATCATCCTTTTATATGTAAATAAATACCTTTTGAGACGAGGAAGTAAACCAATTTTGCTCATATAAAAACCGCCTCTCTATTGAGTGGCGGTAAATCGGTTATTAAAAAGCGACATAAAAAGGATGCTGCGCTTCATTCAAGCAGTATTCAATTCGCTGTCTAAAGTTTTTCCACGTTACCATTTCGAGCGCTGTAGGAATGGGAAAGAAGCCAACTTCAAGACTTTCGGGTGTTGTTGTGAGTTCGCCGCCAACAAATCTGGCTAAGAACATATTATTTGAGATTGAGGACTTTACATTTTGGAACACACCACAGAATTTAACGACTTCAATATCTGCGCCTGATTCTTCCTTCGCTTCACGCACAGCCGCATCGATCAGGGATTCTCCTTCTTCAACCTGACCTCCTGGCATCTCCCAACCTCTACGCGGGCCTTTGATTAAAAGCATTTCATTATCTTCATTTAAAATAACGGAAGCTGCGGACACGATGTGTTTTGGCGGGTGATACGAATAAGGTTCAGCTGTTGAAGTTAGCATTTCCTCTCGGCTATCGAGGTAAAGCTCTCCTAATTCGGCTCTTCGTTCTTGGGCTTTTGTATGTAAAGAGCTTTGTCTAATGCTACGTTCGATCTCCTCATACTGTTCGATGCTATTATACTGCCATGTGGCTGTAATTTCATTTTCGCTTTCATTAACCCATCGACCAATGAGCTTTGCACCATGCTTTAATTGATTAGGGTAGAGGTAAGTATGAAAAAACTCATTGAACTCGTTAAGCTTTTCGGGTTGTATCGCATACGTTTTTCTTCTGTAAATCAATGGATTGACCCCTCGTTTCATATAAAAATAGATAGTGTCATTATTTTACTGTTCACTATATTATTTCAAATAGTAGCTATTTTCGCAATATTAATAGAGGTTTCTTACTCCGCTCCGTAGTATTAGTGAAGAAGTATAGTGATATCGAATGTAAGTGGAGGCTCTTTTATATATATTAAGTGAAAGTTGATTTATTTTCTTAAGAAGCCTAAATGCTGTGAATAAGAAACTTTCCATCATTTCAATACGTACTTGTAGCTGGATAGAAGAAAGTAGTCTCTATGATCTTGAGAGGAGGGAGTTTGGCGAATGATTGATGTGATAAACGTAAGTAAACAATACGGTCCCATTCAGGCGCTAGATGACATTAGTTTTAGCATTAAGGAAGGAACGTGTTTTGGTCTTGTTGGTCCCAATGGAGCAGGGAAATCGACGTTAATGAAAATTCTTTCGGGAATTTTAATGCAGTTTGATGGAGAAATGTCTGTGAATCACTATCTTGTATCGAAAGATCGGCAGGCGATCAAGAAGCAAATCGGCTACGTGCCACAGGAAATTTGTTTAGAAGAAACCCTCACAGCAAGAGAAAACCTGAGTTTGTTCGGTCATCTTTATGGATTGAAAGGGAGAAATCTTCATGTTCGGATCGAAGAGGTGCTTGATCAGATCGGTTTGAAAGATCGGGGAAAAGATAAGGTGCTTACTTATTCTGGTGGAATGAAGCGCCGATTAAACATTGGATGTGCTTTGCTTCATAAACCGTCCATTGTAATTATGGATGAACCGACAGTGGGTATTGATCCTCAATCGAGAAATTCGATATTTTCGATTATCCATCATCTAAAGTTAGAAGGAAGCACGATTATCTATTCGAGTCATTATATGGAAGAAGTGGAACAGCTTTGTGATAGCATCGGCTTAATCGATAAAGGTAAGCTGATGGAGTACGGTGAAATGGGTGAATTGCTTGAGCGATATGGCAAGCCTTCGCTATATATTTCTGGAGAAGGTATATCAGAAGAACTATTATCTCCTTTCGGTAGCCCTGAAAGAAAAGGAAATGGATACTTATTAACCTCAGAGAATCCACTAGCTACGCTTGAACAAGTCATTGGGCGTTTTCGAGAAGAGGGGATTGAACCTCGAAGATTGGAATTATATCAACCGAGATTAGAAGATATTTTCTTTCATTTAACAGGAACTCAGCTACGTGATGTCTAAACGAAAGGAGGAATGCTCATGTGGGCTATTGTTAGAACTGAACTAAAAAAGACGGTACATGATAAAGGGTTATGGTTTTGGACGTTCATCTTACCGATTGTGTTTATCGTAGCATTTGTTGGGATTTTCTCTGAAATGGGGAACTATAAAGAAGTGGTTACGCAAATTATTCCAGGATATACGATCATGTTTGCTTTCTATATTATGATATCGATGGTCATCACTTTTGTAAAAGATAGGGAGAGAGGCATGGTAGCTCGAATTGCGAGTACGCCGCTTTCGATCATTCATTATTTTCTTGGAAAATGGATCCCGTTCGTGATCATCGTTTTGATTCAGGTTACTGTATTGTTCGGATTTGGAATTCTTGTGTATGATCTATCATTAGGAGATCCGTTTGCCATCATCATTTTATCCTTCGCCCTTGCCTTCATCGTCACGTGTTGGGGAATGGCGATGGCCGTTCTTGTAAAAACAGAAAACATGGGCATTGCGCTCACGCAAATCATTGCACTCGGCGGAGCTTTGCTCGGAGGACTGTGGATGCCAGTTGAAACGATGCCAGAATTTATGCAGAATATCAGTAAAGGCTTTCCCCAATACTGGGCGCTTGATGGGTATAAGGAAATTATTCTTCAGAACGGTGGCGTAAGCGATGTTTGGTTTAATCTGCTTATCCTGTTTCTAGCTGGCGCAGTAGGTGGAGCGATTGCTTTATCGGCCTATCCACGTTTTTTGAAAAATTCTCGAAGCTAACATAAAGCTATGACGGGCGATATTCGTTCTGTCGTAGCTTTTTCCTTATGCCTTTGAATGAAATCTAAACATACTTCATGTAAACTCTAGTTAAAACGCTGAAGGAGAGAGTGAAATGCCAGATTTGAACGGTGAAGTCATTTTAATTACAGGCGGTAATCGCGGGCAAGGCAAAGCTATTGCCGAGCACCTTGCTGCATTAGGAGCACGTGTCGTCATTGGAGCTCGACAGTATGAAAGTGCAAAGGATGTAGCTAGTTCTATAGGAAAGAGCGCCTATCCTGTGCAATTAGATGTTACGAAGCAAGCGGATTGGGAAGCAGTGATGGATGAGATTGGTGAGGAATTTGGGCGCTTAGATACGCTCGTTAATAATGCCGGTATATTAAAAAGAAAACCATTTACGAAGTTAACGATCGACGATTATCAGGAAATGGTTAACGTAAACCAGTTCGGCGTATTTCTTGGCATGCAGTCTGTCGTTCCTTTCATGGAAAAGCAGCAAAAAGGTTCAATCGTAAACAACGTGTCAATATCAGCTTTTGCTCCGATTGGGTAATCTACTGCCTATGCGGCCACGAAAGCTGCTGTTGTCGCCATGTCGAAAGCAGCGGCGATTGAGTTAGGACCAAAAGGGATTCGTGTTAATATGATCCATCCCGGAGGCGTTGAGACAGAAATGGCTACGCAAGGGGAAGGGGTTCCAGATTTTTATCAGTCCATTCCACTTGGTCGAATCGGCCAGCCGGTGGAAATTGCCAGAGCCGTCGCATTTCTTGCTTCCAACGAGAGCTCCTATTGTACGGGAACCGAAATGGTGATCGACGGAGGGATGACGCTTGGTTCGGCTGATGTATAAGGTTTTTAAAATGGGGTTGCCATTTTTTAAGCCTAGCCGTTACAATAAGAAACTGAGACTGAAATAAGATGTTTGGTCTTTTAAAGCACGACTTTTACAGCAAACTCATAAATATCTCATCTAGGTGATGTGTGGTGCACAACTTGTATCTTCATACTCTTACGCAAATCACCAGGTAGAGCAATTTGTAAGACTGACAACCAAACTCAAAAAGAAACAAACATATATGTAAGGTAGCAATGATCTGGACAATTAGTATCAGACATAAGCCGAAAAGGAGAACGACTCCTTTTCGGCTTTTTTTATGCCTTAAAAAATGAAGAGAGTGTCAGTTTTAAGGAAGTCATTTTGAGCCAACATCATGTAAAAGCGTACTAACAAGATTACTAAAATTGGCTAACATAGCCCGAAAAAAATGGAGGTTATACATGTTTACGTTAAGCGACATCCCGATGTTTTTTGTGAACTTCTTTATTATTTTACCAATTGTTACATTGGTCCACGAAGCTGGTCACGTACTAGTAGCGAGAATCTTTGGTGGGAGAATTAAATTTTGTATCGGAACTGGTAAGAAATTATTTGATATAGGGCCTCTAGAGGTTAGGAAGAAATATTTTATGGAAGGCTGGTGTCAATACGATAAGTTAACTTACAACCAAACATGGGCTCACGTGGCCATTTATCTTGGTGGTAGCCTATTTAACGTTATACTCATACTGATTATTAATTATCTCATTCTTATAGAAGTGCTACCGAAAACTCTTGTATTTAGACAGTTTGTTTACTTTTCTTTCTATTTTGTCTTTTTCTCTTTAATGCCTTATAAAAACGACGATGGAAAACCAAGTGATGGCATGGCGATCTACGATGTTATTCGCTACGGAAAAGCAGAAGATCCAATTGATTAATGGACAGCGTTCGACAAGAAGCGGGAGGTGACAGGCACCCGCTCCCAGCTACTCTTCCTCATAGAACGTAATCCGGTTTAAGAAAGGGTCGGTGACGGTCATTTCGATTGTTTTCCAGGGAGTGTGTTTCATGCCAGGGTTGGCATAGGCGTATTCTTTCTGAGTAAGGGTGTGATGATAGTCTTCGACGTTGTTTAATTTCACCCTTATTGAACTTCCAGGAGAAGCATCTCCATGATGTTCCGTGAGATGAATAAGAGCGTCATGAAAGGAAACCTGAATGTATTCGGGCATATTATCTTCGTATCGATGCCTCCAATCAACGTTGAAGCCGAGGAAATCTCGATAAAAGTCAGTGGCCTTTTCAGTATCAAAGATTCGGAAAATCGGTGTAATCATAAGTAGAAAGAACCTGCCTTTCTTCGTAGTTTACAACATATTCCATTATCTAAATTAGATTATCCATCACAATAAATGAGTGGGATGTCTAACCATATTCTTATCATATAACGAATGAGGAACTTTAAAAAGGGTATGTCAAAAAAAGGGTGAAGAAGTTATGAAAGCCTAGGTGTTCGGTAATCTTGGAATTTCTAACGAAAAGATAGTGATGGGCGCAAAAGAGCCCGGCTGAGTGTATACACCGGGCTCTGAAATGTCGCTATTAACCTACTGCTTCTTCTTTTTTAGATTCCTCTTCATCTTCTTCCTCATCTTCGATCCAGGCATCTGCATCCTTGATGCCAAGCTTAGTTGGGTTGAAGACTGGGTTTTTGCCTTGCTTGCGCTGATTTTCGTAGTCTTTCAATACTTTGAATGCAATCTTACCTAGTAACCCGATTGCAATTAAGTTAATGACTGTCATCAGGGCCATGAATAAATCGGCCATTTTCCAAACAAGACTTAAGCTAGAGACGGAACCAATAAGCACAAATCCCATCGTTGCGAGGCGGAAAATAAATAGCGCAGGCTTGCTTTCTTTAATAAACTCAATATTAGTTTCACCATAGTAGTAAGAACCGATGATTGAGCTGAAAGCAAATAGAAAGATAGCTACTGAAATGAAGATGCCTGACCAGCCGCCAACGTGGCTGTTTAGTGAGTTCTGAAGCAATTCAATCCCCGTTACATCACCTGTCTGGAATACAGGGGCAAGTAAGATGATAAACGCTGTTGACGAACAAACTAAGATCGTATCGACAAATACACCTAATGATTGAATCAAACCTTGTTTAGCCGGGTGTGAAGTCGTTGAAGTAGCTGCAGCGTTCGGGGCACTACCCATACCAGCTTCGTTCGAGAATAGTCCTCGTTTCACACCGTTCATAATAGCCGCACCAATGGCTCCACCTAAAGCTTGTTCAAATCCGAATGCACTCTTAACAATTAAAGCCATGACAGACGGTAATTCAGCTACATTCATAATGAGAACAATCATCGCAATAACAATGTAAAGAATCGCCATAACAGGAACAATCACACTAGATAAATTCGCAATGCGGTGAACGCCGCCGAAGATCACAAGCCCCGTAATCGCTGTAATGATTAATCCGATCACAAGACGATTTACTCCAAAGGCATTCTCAAATGCTAATGAGATCGTGTTACTTTGTACTGAATTGAAGATAAGCCCGAAAGTAATCGCAATAAGAACGGCAAAGATAATGCCAAGCCATCTTGCTTTAAGGCCTTTTTCAATATAGTAAGCAGGTCCACCGCGAAACGCGTTTTTCCCTTTCACTTTATAAACCTGAGCGAGTGTACTTTCAATAAAGGCAGTCGCACCACCTAGAAGTGCCACAATCCACATCCAGAAAACAGCACCAGGACCACCGAGCGTAATGGCCACTGCCACTCCTGCTAAGTTACCTGTTCCGATACGTGTAGCTGCACCGACGCAAAATGATTTAAAAGGGGAGATGTTTTTGGCCTCATCTTTGTAATCAGGTTTTTCACCTAATACGCGAAACATTTCTCCAAAAAATCGAAATTGAACAAATCGGGAAGCAATCGTGAAATAAATTCCGATTCCTAGTAATCCTGCAATTAATACATAACTCCATAGAATGTTATTTGAAAAATCAATAATACCGGATAGAAATTCAGCCATAGTTGTGTCGCTCCTCTAGTTGTTAATTATTTTCTGAAAATTCAAATCTATTTTTAATTATACAGAAAATCGACAAATTATCAATAAATTCCGACAAATTACAACATTTATGCAATATGTAGTAATAGTTACCAGTAACTTGGCTTGAAGGGGAAGTCTCCTTATTTATTAGGTTTAAAGAATACAAAAAACCCGTTAAGAAGCCACCTGATTTATTACTAGTGGTTCTTAACGGGATCCATTAGGCTTACTCATCCGTGTTCACTTCATAAGCTGCCCGCAGGCCAGATTCGATGGCGCCTTCCATCCAACCGTGAAAAGAGGAGGTGTGCTCTCCGGCAAAATGAAGCTTCCCCTCAGGCTGCTTAATAATGTCACCGAGGTTGTTTTCTTGTCCGGGTGTAAAAAGAGTAAAGCACCCAGCTGAGTAAGGATTTCGACTCCAATTAAAAGGAACGACTTTGATGAATTCTGTATACACTTCATCGCCGTATATTTTGGCGAGGTCCTTTAGTAAGATGCGCGTCAATTCTTCTTGCGGTAAACTTCCCCAGAGAACAGCATCTTCTCCCCAGGAATAGCTTGCTAATAAGACAGCAGGTCCTTTTGAACCACTCCCTTCACTCGGCACATAACTAAATCTTGTCGGTAAATCCGTTATAGCATTCCCGACGTTATTTTTCTCCCAAAAGCGATGACGAAACTCGATTCCAATTTTCACAGCAGGAACATTGATGAGTTCACGAATGGCCTGCCATTTTTTAAAGGACACGGAGTTGTAGGGAGCAATGTCAATAAATTGCAGAACAGAAAAAGGAACGGTAACAATAGCAAAGTCGCCTTTCACTTGATACCGTTCATTCGTTTCTGGGTTGAGTGTTGTAACAGTAACGCCGCGCTTTGACTGCTTGATCTTGATTACTTTTTGATTAAGGTAGATTTGATTTTGCAACTCGTTCGCGAATGAGAGAGGGAGGCGATCATTCCCACCATCAATTTGAAAGAACTGAATTTCTTTACTGAAAATCGGATAGATGATGTCCGTTAGAATATCTGTGAAAGAAAACTCTGGAAAGCCTTCAATCCCAAGCATCACACCAATGTAACGAATGGCGTTAAGTGATAATGGCTTACCTAGTGGATTGTACTGCAGAAATTCCCCCATTGAATATTCTCCGTATTCAGCTACGAGCTTTTCTTGCTCTTCAGGCGTACTTTGTTTATAAAGGTCGATGAAGGGCTTTGTTGCTTCAAGAAACAGATCTGTAGCTGTCTTTCCTTTCTCGCTTTCTTCTACAGGAAATCTGAGAATATCAGGATTCTTTTCGTATTCCGCTCGCGTCTTTAACACGTTGTTCGTGAAAATCAAATCTTCTGATGTGGCATTTAGAAACGGATGAGTTGGGAGGTGGAAATGTCTGATGTATTCCTGTGCAAGAGCATGGTTATCTGGAATTCTCATTGCCCCGGCGTCCATATACTGTCCCGGTGAAAAGGGTTTTCTTAAAGTATAAACTCTCCCGCCAATGCGATCATTACCTTCTAAAATGGTCACATGATGGCCGTTCCGCTGTAGCAACGACCCTGCGACTAATCCAGACAGTCCAGCTCCAATTATGATGACGTGCTTAGGGCTGCTTTTTCCCGGTAGACCATGTTGAATAAGAGACAGCAAGTCTTCTGGATAGCGTAATGAAGAGAACGGTTGATCCATATTTTAGCCGAGCCTCCTCTTGAAAGCTATGAAGCCCTCTAATATTTTCCTTTCTTAATGTATGTGATAGAAAAATAGGTTATGAAAAATAGCGCATTCGTTGAAAGAATTAGGTGGATTGCGGCAAGACTGATCACTAAGAAGCACCGTTTCCTGGGCGCTTACATAGACTACTGAAAATGCATGAATAGGGTTAAGGGTTTTAGTTGAAGGAGGAAAAGAATCATGAGGAAAGATCATTCGAAGCCTCGCACCTCTCTTTTTACAAAACGGTGTAAAAAGCCGAATTTTCTTATATTAATGGTGGATGAGCAACGATATCCCTCAATCTATGAAAATGAGGATATAAAGAAGTGGAGCAAGGAAAATCTGTTGGTGCAAGAGTTGTTGCGAGAAAATGGATTCGAATTTAAAAATCACTACGCTGGGAGTACGGCTTGTTCACCAAGTAGAACAACATTATATACAGGTCAGTATCCTTCTCTTCACGGAGTCACGCAAACGAGTGGTGCAGCAAAGACGCCGTTTGATCCAGATATGTTTTGGCTCGATCCCAATACTGTTCCAACAATGGGAGACTATTTGCGTAAAGCGGGATACCGTACGTACTGGAAAGGGAAATGGCACGCTTCTGAAGTGGATATTATTATTCCGGGGACAAACAATGCCCTACCAAGCTATACTTCTACGGGCGTGCCTGATAAAGAAAATGTTCAGGAGTACCTTGAAGCAAGTCGGTTAGATGGATTTGGCTTTAACGGATGGATTGGACCTGAACCACATGGTGCCAATCCTCGTAATTCCGGTTCATCGGCTGCCATCGGGGTCAGCGGACGAGACGTAGTGTATGCTACTGAAGTGGTGGACTTAATTCAATGCCTTGAGCAGGAAGAAAAAGAGGAAACGCCTCCGTGGATGATCATGAGCTCGTTCATTAATCCACATGATATTGCTCTGTATGGCGTGATCGCTGAGCAACTTCCTCTTTATAACTTTGAAATCGATCCCACTGTTCCGTTCATCCCTAAAGCGCCTACATCTTTAGAATCTCTTCACACAAAACCTCGTGCACAAAGTAGCTATCGCGACGTGTATCCTAAAGCTTTACAGCCTTTAATTGATACGCCTTTTTATAGAAAGCTCTATTATTCTCTACAGAAACAGGCAGATAACGAGATGATGAAAGTTTTTCAAGCGTTGAAAAAATCGATATTCTATGAAGATACGATTGTTCTTTTCCTTTCAGATCACGGCGATCTCCTTGGCGCGCACGGGGAACTTTATCAAAAATGGTATAACATGTATGAGGAATCGATTCATGTTCCGCTGATTATTCATAGTCCGTCTCTTTTCTCAGGTAAAGAGAGCACAACGATGCTAACGAGTCACGTGGACGTTCTGCCAACTATGTTAGGGCTTGCGGGAATCGATGAGGAAGAAGTTCAAGAGATGTTAAGTCTTGATCATACAGAAGTTCATCCTCTTGTTGGAAGAGACCTCACCCCATTATTGTCAGGTAGGAAGCGATTTTATCGTGCTAATGAACCACTATACTTTATGACGGATGATGACGTGACGAGGGGGCCGAATCAGGTGACCGTAACGGGTGAGCCTTATGAGTCCGTTATTCAACCGAATCATATTGAAGCCGTTATTACTACGCTTCCTACTGGAAGCGATAAAAAGAAAGAAATCTGGAAATATGGACGGTATTATGATAATCCTCAGTTTTGGAGTAACCCTGGAGTCTCGGATGTTACGGTCACTCAATCCGACCCTGTTCCACCAAATGCAGATGAACAGGTTTCGGAGTGCATCACGACTACGAAAACAACCCCGGTGCCAGATGAATTCGAATTGTATAACTTAACACTTGACCCCCTAGAGGAGAAAAACCTCGCTCATCCTGACTTTGAAACACCCGAATCAAAAGAAGTACAGAAAATCTTAAATCTCGTACTAGAAGAACAATGTCGCCAAAAACGCCTCTCCCCTTCGAGTGGAGCAGTACCGGGGATGCCGCCATGTGAGTTTACTTAAGAAAGAGCTTTACTGTTGCTATGTACTAGAAAACAAAGGAGGAAGAGCAAATGCTCTTCCTCCTTCGACATGAAACGCCAAATAACGGGTGGTGACAGGCACCTTCCACTTCTATAATGCGTTTAACGTGATTTTCTCGATGAGAAGATTTAAAATCAAATCTACGGGTAAACCAATGAATGGAGTATTGAAAGGAGCAATGAATCATGACTGTTCAAACAAAAACACTAAATAACAATATTGAAATGCCGGAACTAGGTTACGGCGTATTTAGAGTAGAGGAAGGCCAAGAATTAGTCGAAGCAGTGAAAACGGCTATTAAGAAAGGCTACCGCAGCATTGATACAGCAGCGATCTATGGCAACGAGGAAAGTGTTGGTCGTGGCGTGAATCAGGCGATTGAAGAAGGTCTCGTAACAAGAGATGAGCTCTTTATTACTTCAAAAGTATGGAACGACGGGTTATCTTACGATGAAACGATTCAAGCTTATGAAACAAGCTTATCTAAGCTAGGTCTTGAGTATTTAGATCTTTACCTTATTCACTGGCCAGGGGATAACAAATACCAGGAGCCTTGGAAAGCACTTGAGACGCTATACAAAGAAAAGCGTGTTCGTTCAATTGGTGTTAGTAACTTCCATGTGAATCATCTTGAAGATCTTCGTAAAAACTTCGAGATTACACCGGTGATTAACCAAATCGAATTCCACCCTCGTCTGACACAATTAGAAGTCAGAACGTATTGCGAAGAGCACAACATTCAAGTGGAAGCATGGTCTCCACTAATGGCTGGTGAGTTGTTAAATAATGAAACAATCTCTGGCATTGCTGAGAAGTACAATAAATCTGTAGCGCAAGTAATCCTTCGCTGGGATCTTCAACATAACGTGATTACAATTCCAAAATCAATGAACGAAAAGCGCATTGAAGCGAACATCGATCTCTTTGATTTTGAACTCACTTCAGAGGAAATGAAGCAGCTTGATGCATTGAATGACAATGCTCGTAGCGGCCCACACCCAGATGAATTCGATTTTAAAATGTAATAGCGATGATAGAAGAAGGACCGCACTTTTAATGCGGTCCTTTTGTTTGGAAGTATTCACAGATTCCTAATAGTATCTTTTAACGAAGCCGGTCCCATTGTGGGGTCGGCTTTTTTAGTTCCAGATAATTTTATTTCCCCCAATGCCCCTTTTCCCACTTTCCAAACGATATATAAGGTGAAAGGAGGTGGTCGACATGGCAACAGCATCTCTCATGGATACGCAGCTTCGCATGGTACTTGAAGTAGGCGTTGACGAAAACGGTAAATCCATTTTCCGCAGCAAGAACTTCAACAACGTGAAAACTTCTGCTACGCCTGATGCGCTTTTTGCAGTCGCATTGGCATTAGCACCGCTTCAACAGCACAATTTGTTCGCAGTTGAGCGCAATGATTCATCTGATCTTCAGTCGTAAGTAGTCACCAATAAAGGGAAGAAAGGAGGGAATCCCAAATGGCTAAAACACTAGAACTTCAATTCAACACGCGTGACAACAAACCGTTCTCCATCACTCTAAGCGATCCAGTCGAGCCTGTTAATCCAGCTGCAATCGCAGCGGCGATGGATACGCTCATTACGCAGAACTGTTTTACAACGAGCGGAGGCGATCTTGTTTCGAAAAAAGGCGCTCGTATCGTTGAACGTAATGAGAACGACATTATCATCGGTTAAGTAGTTTAAAGGAAGGGCAATTGTCCTTCCTTTTTAGTAAGTCTATTAAACGAACGAGGAGGGGGAAGGAATGGAGTCCTGGATGTCTCTCATTAGCGATGTTGGCTTCCCGGTTGTGGTGACGCTTTATTTGCTGCACCGCATTGAACAGAAGCTCGATACGCTGAACGATACGATTCTGCAGCTGCCAGATCACTTAAACGCTCGAAGTTCGAATCAACATACAGGGTGATGTATTGCACAGGAGAGAAGGCGGGGGCCTCTCTCCCATTTTCCCTATTACATAATGGCACGATCAACTTCATATAGAACAGCGGCTTCCCAAGCTCTATTTAAAATGAGAGATAGTGAGGTTTCTTCAAGTGCGCCGCTGATCAGAACGTGGAACGCCTACCACACGTTTAAAAACAAAACTTGTCAGGTGAGCTGAAGCCGATGCAGAAAATTCAGCGTTCTCAAAAATACACAGTTCCCGGTTTCTGTGGTGAGAAGCTATGGCGAGAACGGCCTTTAACGGTTCGGGTAGGTAACCAGGCGTACTACGGTACGGTAGCAGCGCGCAGATGACGCACATTGGGCTGGTTTAATGTGTAGAAAGCGCGCTGTTGAAGAAATTCAAGCGTTCAAATCGGGTGATACGGTGGAAACCTCAGAAGGTCTCAGTATACTTCAGTAGTAATGAGCGGCTACTTTTACAGCGCTGATGCTTCTTGTCGGCGCTGTAAAGGTAGTCATTCTCTGTCCAATGTTTCCTATCTGATCTAGTGCCTTCAGTGGTTGAAGAGCCTAAAAGATATGAAAGATAAATAGAGAAGAAAGGTGATAGGGAAGCAGGGGGAAGCGGATCAGAGTTTGACGTTAGGTGAAAAAAGAAAATGGCTACCTCTTATTTTGATAGCGGTGTATTAGTCGGTAATATTCATCAGCTGAAGTTCATTGCACTTATTTAGCATCAATTGGGAAGTATCATGGGCCAGGACGGGAATATCTTCATATAGATAGTGGGTTATGTACACATTGTGTTTATCATGGAGGTGTTTTCCGTAATTACCTATATTAATGAATGGTACATTTTAGAGTGTCTATATGTTTCATCTGTTTCGAGGGACGATTAAAATCTTACACTTGAGAGCAAAGGGATGGAAGAAGATTTTAGAGCAAACACATTATCAGTAATTCTAGTAGTTGTATCCAGGTTTTCCTGAATGACTTCTTACAAAAGTAGTTCTCGTTTGAGTATGATATTTACTTGAAAGTAGTTTGGAGGAAAGTTAGGAGGGGCAATGAAAATATGGATATAACCTTAAATAATGAAAGAAAGATCCCTTCTTTCGGAGGGATCTCTTTTCATTTCAGTACACTCGACAAAATCTATAACCATTCGAGTGGTTTTGGGTGGTGACAGGCACTATTCTCAAGGAGTTTAAATTGTTGTAATAATGGTTGCTGTAGCACCATCTTGTAATGCTTCTCCGCTACTATGTGTTACTCTTACTGATAAAAGATCACATTGATTAATTGATAAATTACCAATTGCGGTAGCACAGCAATTAGGTGTATTTGCATTATTTGGTCCCATAACTGTTGCGATTATTCCAGTAGGGGTAGAAGTGAATCCACAATCAGAACTTTTATAAATTTCAGCTGTTACACTTTCATTTGCAGTTAATATCTCATCACGAATACTAAAGACTAATCCAGTGATAAGACCGCTAAATGGAACGACTACAGTTGTTTCTTCAAAGTTAAGATCAGCTGTCCCAACTCCAATAAAGTGTCCGCTCGGTACTGTTTCTGCAGCTAAATAAATCGTGTTTAAGCTAGGCCCAGGAGGCCCAGGAGGTCCAGGAGGCCCAGGAGGCCCAGGAGGCCCAGGAGGTCCAGGAGGCCCAGGAGGCCCAGGAGGCCCAGGAGGACAGATGCATTTGCAACAGTGACACTTTCTACATTTACAATGTTTTTTATATGTTGAGCTCCCTTTGCATTCATGATTACAAATAAGGGAACAACATTTCGGGCATCTTATGCTATCTATTTTTAATCACCTCTTTCATTCATAGATGAAATAGTATATGAGTTTTTAGAGGGAAATGATATAAAGACAAGCTAAATTGGGGGGGAGTCATTCTAATTATTTTGCTTCATTTTCTGGAAATTGAGTGAACCTTTGAGATGAAAAAATGAATGATGATCCTCTTAATAAATGTCGGTGTTAAGTTTTTGTTAAGAAAAACCGTTCTTTTTTTCCCCTGGAAAATATCGGTTGATTTCTATCTATTGGCCCCCGCGAAGTGTCGAACCCATGTGATAGATTAGGAGATGTGTTAAAAATACTTCTCAGGGGGAACACGTATGAAACGTAAAGGACTTGTAGCATTGACGCTTGCATTATCAATCGCTATCGTACCAGGATTCGGGGAAACAAGTGCAAAAACAGCAGAGCTAGATTCACAGGGGTCAGAGGTTACGATCGGTCATGAACTTCCCAAAGCCAAAACAAAAGGGAAAGAGAAGTTTGATCGTCCAGCTGAAGTGGAGAGTTCTTCAGTAGCGGATGTTTTGGATGAAAAAGGTAAGAAAATCGGAGAAAAGAAAATCAAGAAAAATGCAGAAAAGAAAGCAGACAAACTAGCAGACAAACAAAACAAAAAGAATGCTAAAAAACAGGTTAATGAAGAAGGCGAATTGTGTATTCTATTATGCGGTAACGGAGGATCAACTGGAGGTTCAGGCGGAACGACAACACCAACTGCAACTGATGCTAGCGTAGTGACCGTATTGATTGCTGCGGATGAAGAGTATCGTGCTGCACATAGCGACTGGCAAACGCTCACGCAAAACATTGTTGAGAACGCGGATAATGGGTTTACACGTGATCATAACATTGATTTTGAGATTAAAGCTCTTGGTGAGTGGACTTCTGAAGGGGCAAATGCATCTGAGATTCTTCAGGACATGGACAAGGACTGGAATGGAAATGGATACGACTTTGTAGTAGGTTTCACGAGAGATGCTAATTTCAACTCAGGCGGTATTGCTTATGTTTATCCGAACTCACCTTATGGTAGTGCAGTATCAGTTAACCTCGATCAGGGCGCAACGAATACATGGCACGCGGCTCAGCACGAATTCTCTCATAACTATGGACTAAATCACGATGCTCAAGGCAGTGGGATTAAATGCATTATGAACTATGACTATTCTTATAGTGTTGATTATTGGGACGAAGATCATGATAATTTAATAGAAGCACATAAAGGTTGGTATGGAAATTAATACATATCAGTAGCAATAGGTGAGAGCGCTCAAACGATTCGTTTGAGCGCTCTTTTCATTTAAAAGGCGTAGATTAGCCGAATTATCAGGTGGTGACAGGCACTATTTAAGAAACTGATCCACCTTCTTACGTAACTCTTCTGCGATTTCTTTGTTTGTGCTGTAATAAAATGTATTCCGCTTATCCCTGACGTGAATATTCAACAATCCAGCCCCTCTTAAAATGGAAAGATGATGATGGATATTCCCTTTTGCCATACCAAATTCCGAAACGATATTGGTGA
Organism: Pseudalkalibacillus sp. JSM 102089; assembly: GCF_041366475.1. Classification (NCBI taxonomy): domain Bacteria; kingdom Bacillati; phylum Bacillota; class Bacilli; order Caryophanales; family Fictibacillaceae; genus Pseudalkalibacillus; species Pseudalkalibacillus sp. JSM 102089. The sequence continues at coordinate 135,365 of NZ_JBEWYW010000003.1, read as the reverse complement.
AAGTAGAAGGTTCGTGAGATAAAAACTTCAAGATCTTTAGTCGTTTTTCATCCCCTAGCGCTTTGGTGAAACGAAGAACTTCAGTTAGTTCATCTTTCGCATCTTTAAGAGGATAGGTGATGTATAGCGTATCTTTCAAATGATCGATAAACGACATAGGTTGAAGGTGAATGGCGGGAATCAAGCAAACGCTCTTCACGCTAGTCGTTTCAATGATGAAATGACTCGCTTCTAAAACAACATCCTCTTGTGATTGATTCTTAAGCTTATCGTTTTTCTCTTCTGCGTCACGATTTAATCGGCCAGAAAGATCGGGATCCATGTGTTGAAAATATTGCTCATTCCAGGCTTTTAACAACGTGAGTGATTGATCTCTTTGTGATGATAGATCAGCAGGAAGTGTTCGATCAACGTCTAATAAAGGAGCGATTCGTTCAAAAAGCTCACCGCCAGATAGATTTCCTAACCAATCAAAGAAGAGATCGATTTTGTCTTTGTATGGTGATTGTTCAATCAATAAAACTAATATGTCTTCAAAGAACAAGTTCTCTTTTGAAGCAATCAAAGAATGTAACTCAGGGGAAATGGACAATTCAATATCCTTAGGCCACTTTGCGCCAAGATCTAAATATTTCATTAATGTTTGTCTTTTATATAACGAAATGCTTAATAAGAGTTCATAAACAGGTGAAGAAAGCGTTCTAACTTGCAATGGCATAGGTGTCCCTCCATATCTCTCTTTTTTTCATATCTTACCATACGGTGTTCCTAATTAGAATAATCAAAACATTAACTACTTAAACATTGACTTAATATATTAGTTCAATTAATATTGAACTAATTAAGATATTGGGAGGTTTTTACAATGAGGTTTGCTGATCTACAGAATAGGGTGATTGAACTTGTGGAAAGTAAAGAAAACGAAGAAGCTTTGCGTGTTATGGAAGAAGCGAAAGAAAAGTTTCCTCATAAAAGAGATCGGTTGGGTCATTGGAGAGCGAATATTTATGTAATGGAAGGGAAGAACGAAGAAGGTGTTGGTGAACTAAAAGAAGTTCTCAAACATGGACTGTGGTGGAACCCGGAAATTCTAACATCTGATCCAGAGTTGACCCCCTTGCAAGCCCACCCAGAATTTAAGTCGATCGTAAGTCAATGTCGTGAGATCTTTGAAAACACAAAAGCATCTGCACATGCGGAGTTAACCATTCAGGGGCATTCTGAAGCGGATACGGTCATTTTTCCTTTGCATTGGAAAGGTTCAAATGCAAAAGACTTTGCGGAGCAGTGGTCTGATGAGAATCTCGTCACGAAGTACTTGATGGGATTTCCTCAATCTTCTCAACTTTTCAGCTACCAATGTTACGCATGGGATGATATGGCTGTTGCTTATAATGATGTAAGAAAGACGTATTGTGAATTTACTCAACGTGTTGATATATCAGATAAAAAACAAATACTCGCCGGCGCATCGCAAGGAGGAAGTATCGCAACTCAAATGAGCTTAAGTAATGATATGGAAGAGTTTAATTTCTTTATTGCTGTTGCACCAGCTTTCGATATCCATTCACTAAAAGAAATTTTGCACAATCAGCTGAACCCCGAGGCAAGAGGATGCATTATAACGGGTGATCAAGATCCTTTCTATGAAAGTGTATTGGAAGCTTCTCAACTTTTTGAAGATTATCAGATACCTTGCAAGCTAATTGTAAATGAAGGCATCGGGCATGAATGGCCGAATGAATTTCCCAATGTGTTGGAAGAGGCGGTTCGTTTTGTAACGAAGCAGTAAGAACGTTTCTCCAAAATGAGTTAGACAATTTTTGTTTATCTGGAAAATGAAACCAAATAGAAGTGAAATCGTACAAGTAGTATAGAAAGTCATTGATCATCAAAAAAGGAGTGGTGGAAATGGAGTCTAGAAAACAGCTATTGTCGAAACCATATTGGAGGATAAATATTTTAGGACTCATGCTTTTTATCCTTGTAGGTGTGCTCTTAATTGTGAATGACAATCTTATTGCTTTCACGATCGTAGCGGTTTGTTATGGATTTGCTATGTTTATCGGTAACTCGTTGTATCGCTCATATCGAAAGCGAAAGCCAAATAATGCTTAAATGATTTTTCCGAGCCTCATAGTGAAATCCCCATGAACAGTTAGATAAGCAAGAGACAGGCATGATTTGAATTCTCTACTCTCACAAAAGGTGTTTGTTACTTAATGAAAAAAAGCTGGATCATTTCCACTACGATCACCATCGCACTTATATTTCTCTTAATGATTACAACGTCTAAAACCATTCAAGAAGAATTAAAGCTCGGACTAGATTTACAGGGCGGGTTTGAGATTCTTTATGAAGTACAGGATCCTTACGAAGAAAAAAACATACCAGAAGAAGAACGTGTCAAACAAACAGCTGCTCTGATCAGTGATCGGATTGACTTGCTAGGTATTAGCGAGCCCGTCATTACGATTGAGGATGAAGATCGCATTCGCATACAGGTGCCTGGCGTGGAAGATCAGGAGGAAGCGCGCGAGTTTATTTCCATTGGCGGAAATATTACGTTTCGGGATACAGATGACAATCTTGTCCTTTCGTCCACTGATTTCAAATCTGTCGGAATAGAACAGTATTCCAAGGACATTGCCCCCGTCGTGACCATCGAGTTCGGCGACTCCATTGATATGAGAAACGTGACTAAGACTTATGAGGATCAACGTCTTGCTTTATGGCTTGATTACGTTGACGGGGATGCGTATATAAAAGAGAAAGCAAAGGAAGATTCAAAGATTCTTTTCGAAGGATATATAAATGAGGCCTGGACAAAAAATTCCGGGATGGCGATTTCAGGTGAATTCACCCAAAAAGAAGCAGAACTCCTTTCCAAAGCGCTTAGCACTGGAGATCTCCCTGCTCCTTTAGAAGAGATTTCTTCACAATCTGTTAGTGGTCAGCTTGGTGAACAGGCGTTGAAAAATACGATGATAGCGGGAATCATAGCTATGACGCTTATCTTTTTATTCATGATTTGGCGCTATCGTTGGCTGGGCTTGCTCTCGATCCTTTGTATGATCAGCTATCTTTATTTAGCTATAGGAATTTTCGTTTTTCTGGAAGGCGTCCTAACGTTAACAGGACTGGCTGCTTTCATTCTTGGTCTTGGTATGGCGGTAGATGCGACGATCATTACGTTTGAACGTTTAAAAGAAATAGAGGATCGTCGTTTGTCATTTGAAGAGCGAGTGATGCAAGCGTCGAATCGAACGTTTCTTACGATTGCTGATGCGCATCTCACAACATTAATGGCTGCGGCAGGACTGTTTGTATTCGGCGTAGGCAGTGTGAAAGGTTTTGCGACAATGCTATTGATTAGCATTGTTGCTGGATTTCTAACATGCTATGCGCTATTGCGACTTCTGTTGTATATGATTGGGGAGACAAAGCTCGTGGAATGGAATCAAGATAGTAAATCTTAAACAATATTTGCTCAAGAGATTAAAGGATATTTCCTTATCTTGAGCTTTTTTTGTTTCTTCTAATTTCATAGGTGGCGAATCATTGAAATGTATGAGCTGAAAATTGTATTTCTTCCAACTCATTTTCGGTATTATAGTGTGACTAATAAGGATTGTGATAATTATTCGTGGATGAGGAGAAAATAACAGCATCATTTTGGATGTGAGGGTGAGTTTAATTGGATAATTACAAGAACGATAATACAGCCAGAAGGTATAAAGCTTATGTAAGTATCCTTGGAACCACGCAAATCCATTTAAGAAATCCTTACATTATTGCTTGGTGGTCTGTCTCTTTTCCAGGGTTTGGTCACTTATTGCTTTCTAAGTATATAAGAGGTTTTCTGTTATTAGCATGGGAAGTTGTGATTAACTTAAAAGCGCACGTGAACCTTGCCATGATTTATTCTTTTCAGGGGAACATATCTATGGCAAAAACGGTTTTAGATACCCGATGGCTCCTTATCTACATTCCAGTTTACATCTTCGCCATATGGGATAGTTATCGATCAACGGTTGATATGAATAATGTTTATATCCTTGCTGAACGAGAAGATCATGAAATCAATTCTTTTAGTATAGGGGCATTAGAAATCAATTACTTAGATAAAAGAAGCCCGTTTTTAGCGGCGTTATGGTCATTACTTATGCCGGGGCTCGGGCAGCTATACATTCATAGGATTGTAAGTGCCTTCGTCGTAATCATCTGGAGTGTTATATTCTTTTATTATTCCCACATGCTAGAAGGAGTATCTTTGCTGTTCTTAGGTGAAATTGAATTGGCGACTAGTGTTCTAAAACCGGAGTGGTTACTCATGTTTCCTTCTTTATACGGTTTTGCTATATTCGATGCTTACATGAATACAGTCGAAAATAATAAGCTGTATGAAAAAAGTCAAAGGCGTTTCCTTAAAAAGAATTATCAAGCAGCATCATTCTGTATGTTGAAAGGGAAAAAACTGGTATGAGTATGCAAGTGTTCTCAACTTTTGAAAATAATATCTTTTTAGAAATAGCTATTTCAAATCTAGAAAAGGTCGGTATTAAGCGAGAAGATATCTATGCAGTCCCACTTGATAATCGTGAAGAAAATAGAAAGATATTTGATACCCTCCATCGGTCAGACGGGATATCGCTTATTGACATTGCAATGCCGTTAGCCACGGCGTTTTCCGTAGTTACTGCTAGCCTTGGTTTTGAATGGAAGTGGGGACCAATCTATTGGGGATTAATCGGAGCGATCGTTGGTTTTGTTACTGGGTTGGTGATTCGTTTGATTATTGTATTGACAACTAATAAGAAAAAGCGACAGTTAAAAGGGAAACAATCTGAAGTGATTTTAATTGTGAACTGCGATATTACTGACGGGGAGGTCGTTGAAAAAATTCTTTGGGAACATTTAGCTTTAGGATTGGCGAAAGTGATGCATTGAGTGAATAAGAAGTAGTTAATAATAAAAGAATCGTGTACACATTAAACCCATGACCATAAAGGACCAACACCCTCCTCGATCGGAGGAGGGTGTTGGTCTAAATTTATAATTTAAGATAAACTCAAACATGATTTAGTTTATTACTGAGTTACGGACTCTTCCTTCTGTTCCTCATCATCGTCTTCACCATCATCTTCAACTTGAATAACATCGCCACTCATGCCGTCAATTTCAACTTCTTTCTCACCGGTATCGGTTTTGATATCGAACTCATAAACGATCTTCCCGTCTTCTTTCTCGACTTCTTTTTCAATCACGTCTCCGGAAACCTCTTCCAATGCGATTTTTTCAGCTTCAGCTTCAGAAATTTTAGCCTCCTCAATTAGTTTGCTTTCGTTATTGCCCGAAGCGAGCACATTCTCTATACCGTCTGATCCTTGATAGAGAAGAGCTCCTCCAGCTATGCCTAATGCGGTTCCGCCGATAATAAGTGTTTTTTTCATATTCATTAGTTATCCTCCTTGAACTGTTTTTTCTACACTTCTTATGATACGGATCGAATCTAATAAAAAAAGGACAGCAGGATGAGAAATGGATGAGCTTTTTCTCATGAAATTCTCATTTTCTATTTAATGTTTCTTACGTTAAGGGTAGTTACAATAGAGGAAGAAGAAATAAGGGGTGAGGAGAGATGGAGAAAGAATCAATTCTTCTTGTAGAAGATGAAATAAATGTTATTCAGTTCATGAAGTTAGAGCTTGAGCATGAAGGGTACGACGTGACAGCGGCGCGTGATGGAGAGGAAGCGATGGCTCGATTTCAAGAAAAAGAATGGAGCGTTATTTTATTAGATTGGATGATTCCGAAGCTTGATGGACTGGAAGTTTGTAGACGGATACGTAAAACGAGTCGCGTTCCGATTATTATCCTTACTGCCAGAGATTATGTGGGGGATAAAATTCTCGGTCTTGATCGTGGTGCGGATGATTACATTACAAAGCCTTTTGAAATTGAAGAATTGCTTGCGCGCATTCGTGCTGTATTACGACGCGCTCAGTCTCAAAGTAAGCAACAGGATGAAGATAAGTTAACGATTGCGAATCTTGAAGTGAATGTAAAAAGTCGGCGCGTCGTACGGGAAAACAATGAAATTGAACTCACTCAGCGAGAGTTTGATTTGCTTGTTTTTCTCATGAAACATGAAGGCGAGGCGCTCAGTCGCGAGTGGCTTCTCTCAGCGGTTTGGGGCTACGACTTTGTTGGAGAGACGAATGTGGTCGACGTCTACATCCGCTACCTTCGCAACAAGTTAGATCGAGAGTATGAACCAACGCTTATTCATACGGTTAGAGGAATCGGTTACATCCTTCGCTCTTCATAAGCGTTCGATTGGAGGGAATCGCATGAAGAAAAAACAAAATCAATCGCTACTTCATCAATTTACATCATGGTACGTGTGGCAGTTTATTATCGCCCTTATCCTAATCGGTATCGTTGTGCTTGGTACAATCGGATTTTTCTTGATAGATCGAACACAGGATGATGTTGGAGCGATGGAAGAAAAATTGCTGATGATTGTACGGGAAGATGATGTTCAGGAGTCACTTGATGAAGTATTGTATCCGGATCATGCCGATTATTATGTTGAAATCCGTGAAGAAGCGAAAATTCTCGCGCAATCGAGAGGAGACGACGAAATACTAGATATAAGTGATGAAGTAAACCTGCCGTTGTTTGATCAGTTTATATGGAACAAAGAGGAAGGGTTATTTTATCGAAACGATGTATCTTTTACCGATGGTAATATTCATTTAAAAGTCGATATGGAAGATGAGTTTGAATTCATTCAGCTTATTTTCTTTATCCTTCTCATCACAGGGATAGTAAGTATTATAATTGGCTCCATTTTGATTTATCAATTTACAAAAAAGAAGCTGCACCCGCTTCTAAACATGACGGATGAAGTGAGTAAAATAGACGGTTCGTCAGATCTGCAGAAGCGGATTTTTGAACCTTCGAATCCTAAAGAGCTGAAGGAACTTGCCGGAACGTTCAATCAGCTACTTCAGGAGCTAGAAGAACAGTTTGAACGAGAGAAAAGCTTTGTTTCCAATGCTTCACATGAATTAAGAACCCCACTAACCGCATTTCGTGGTCATTTGAATTTAATTAAAAGGTGGGGGAAGGACGATCCATCTGTTTTGGAAAAGTCAATTCAAGCGTTAGATGATGAAAGTAACCGAATGAAGCATATTTTAGAACAAATGCTTACGATCGCTCGTAATGAACATTTTGAAAGTAGGATGGAGAACGTTAATCTTACTCGTATTGTTGAGCGTGTGATCAGTCAATTCGAAGGAAATAAGGAAATACATCTTATCGGAAATCTTGAAAAGAATGTCACTGTGTTAGGAGATGCTGAGCAGCTTCGGCAAATTGCGGTTATTTTAGTTGAAAACGCCGTGAGGTATACGGAGGAAGGGACGATCACCGTTGACTTAACACATAATGATGGTGCTGTACTAAGCGTTTCCGATACTGGTATCGGCATTCCAAAAGAGGAACAGTCGAAAATCTTTTCACGCTTCTATCGCGTTGACAAAAACCGCTCACGTGAAACGGGAGGAACCGGGCTAGGTCTTTCCATCGCAAAGGAGTTAGTGGAGAACCATCAAGGTAAGCTCCAAGTGAAAAGTGAAGTCGATGTGGGAAGTACGTTTACAGTCTTATTGTCAATGAAAAAAGTGTCCTCTAGCATCCACAATGAATCCTCTTAGGAGGGTTCTTTTTTTATAAATTCTCAATGGGAGAATCGCTTAATAATGGATAAATATGCTAAAGTGAAGTGGGGGTTATTGTAACGCAAACAAATTAATTGGGAAGAGGAAGCGGCTGAATTGACAATCCTAATAAGTTTATTCCCTCTATTTCTATGATTAGGCAACGTTTCACGCAGACAGCTGAAGAAGTGGTTCGAAGTTCTGGAACTAAGGGAGAGTGCGATTGAAAAGCATAACGTTTAAACCTACGATGATTCCATTGAGTTTGATCGGAATTATCGCAATGATACTGTTAATCGGATTAGTGTATTCTCTTTTTTCAATTAGTGAAGTATTTCTGTATGTGATTGCGATTGTGTTTCTATTCATTGTGATAGGTGACATAAGGAAATTTTCTTCAAAAGGAAAAGGATCACAGTTTCCACTAAAGTATATTTTGATCGGCTTAGCCTTTTTACTAGTAAGCTTTCTCTCTTGATCTTGAGAGGAAGCTTTATTTCTATTTTTATAGTGAAAAAAGATGAGATATTGTCCAACATGTAACTCCATAATTAGTTCAAATGTCATGTGAATTTCTATGATTTGAGAGCAAACTCACTAAAAAAGTATAGGTTTAGTTCACCGTTGAAAAGGAATAAAGAGTAGAAGATAGAAGCAATAGTTTGAGACGGTCGAGTGACGGACAGAAGTCACTTTAAGATAACAGGAGGAAATGCAATGAACGTACTAAAAGAGCAATATGATTTAGTTAAACACACGCGTAAAGTTCTCTTTCATTTCTGTGAGCAAATCGATCAGGATGATTACTTAAAAGAAGTAGATGGATACGGATGGGGTTCGATTCGTAATTTACACGTTCATATCGCAGAGTGCTATGAAAGCTGGTTAGGTCGCTTTGCTTTGGAAATGCAAGAGCCAGTCGTAGAAGTGGACGATGTAACGGATGTAAATGAAATGAGAACCGTGTTTGAACGTGTTGATCAGCTCGTCTATCGTTTTCTAGAAGAATATGACGAGCGATATGATGAGAAAATAAGTCGCAAGGTACCGGGGCAAGAAGAGGAAGAAGAGCTGTCTCCGCTATGGTTAATGACGCATACGATTACGCATGAGTTTCATCACAAAGGGCAGATCGTAACACTTGCGCGAGCTCTAGGTTATGAACCGACGGACACCGATCTCTTAACGCCATCCGATATCAACCGCTATTTGGACTATCCTGAACAAGGATGAATTCATAATGATAATAGAAGCGACGACTCGTAAAGGGCTACAGCCATTATGAGTTGTCGTTTTTTTATTTTTCTCAATGAAAATCACCTTCATAATAGAAAACGAGGGAAACAAAATCATTGAAGAAATGGTAAAATTAAGGTGGGGATCGAGGGGGGAAGTTGTGAAATTCATGTTGGCCGGCTTTGTAAGTTTATTCGGAATGGTTTTACTTGGATTATCCTTTGAGAGTTTTGGAGAATATGTTACTTAAATTTATAGCCATCATAAGTGTAGTGGCTAGTGTTCGTATTGCGATGTGTAATAAAAAGCTATTTCAAACTACTAAAGAGGCGGTTTTTATATGGGGGATATCCTATTTCAATTAGTTGCATTTCTTTTAATGTTTGGCGTTCTGGGTGGGATTGTCTTCATCGTTGTGAGTTTCAGAAAGAGAAGCTCAAAGCTTGATCGATTAGAAACTAAAGTTGATCGGCTGCTTGAGAAAGAGAAAGCACCGTCTGATAGATGAAAGGAGAGAAGCAAGGTTTTGGCAAAAGCGATAGAGGGTTTGTTTCTGTTTTCTATCACGTTGTTATTGATCTATGATTATTTTCCAGATATGAGTTTACAAGAGACCTTTCCTTCATCCATTCTACTTCTGCTTATGTTTGGGACTGTTGTTGCATCGTTTCTTTTCAAACGCTTGAGAGAATATACAGTAAAAGAGTTATTTCAGTCTCAGCTGTTTATGATCATCTATTTGCTGTTTCTGCTAGCTGTTTTGAAATTAGTCGGGGGTGAATCAACTTTAGGCATTTCATTTAGTAATCTCGGGGTCCAGGTTATCGTCATCATGTCACTTCTTCAATTAGTCGTTCTGTGGAAGAAGTTGAAAAGGGAGAGAGAATTTCAGTGAGCCGAATTGCTCAATTAAAAGGGATTTCATTATTGTTGGTGTTATATAGTGTGGTGTGTCTCATTCTATGTCCGATTTTATTTTTTAACGGGATGTTTCTGATGAATGACGGAGTGGTTTTTAGTAAGAGTGTGGAGAGTAGTCTGTTGGTAAAACTTTATCTCTTATTGATGCTACCGAACGCTGTGATTCTGTTCCTCATTCATAAAAGCTACGCTAAGTCACAGCAAATCCAGGTCATGAATTTGGTTTTCTTCGCAGTCGTAACTTTAGCGTTCGGCTATTTTTCATTAACCTTTCCGTTTGATTACATTCAGCAGTTTGATTAATAAGCGATCAGTATGAAAAAGATCAATAGGAGGACATCGATGAAAAGAGTTCAGATCATCATTGCGATTCCTTCCTGCTTTTTATTGTTATTCTCCCTTCTAACCAGCTATAAAGCGGGATTAATCATCGCGATGGCTGGTCTTTTTGTTGGGCTTATACTAAGGCAAGTTCGCCTGTGGAAATATGGTGAGATTCTCGATCATCCGAGTCGACGGTATAGCAGCGAGGAAAGTTTCGGAGATTCAGAAGACTAGAGCGTTCAGTTGGAGGTGAGAACATGAGTCAAGTGCAAGGAGTGATGTTAGGGCTTGTCATCGGCATTGCGCTAGCGATTGGATTTGCCCTTGGGCAAGAGTGGACGGATAACACGGTTATCAGCATCGTCATCGCTTTAATCGCTGGACTCCTCGCTCGAGTAGTGGGGAAGAATTTGATCAAGAAAATGAAATAAGTGAACTTGGAGCGAAAGGAGATGGAAATGAAGGAAAATCGTCAGGGGAAGAAACTCCGCAAAATAGTAATGGGACTCATTAATGCCGCTCTCTTCATTGGAGCTATTCAATTTTTGTTTGATTCAGATCCATTTAATGATTATATAGGCTGGGGTTTTTTACTAACGTTTTGGTTTATTCGTTTGCTTCTTACTGGATTAAAAAACATAGCGGATGGTCGAAAAAATCTTGCGATGTTAAATATCGGATTGTCTCTTATTGCTGGTATCGCCGTCGCTGCTACATGGATAACTTATTTCTTCGGTATCTAGACTGTAGCAGATAACGGCTATTACATTTTTACCCTTTTCATTCTGGATTCGCTTACAGAAGTTTACACTTTTTCCTTCCGTGGTATTTCATTAAAACAGCATAAAAAACTCACTTAATGAAGAGAGAAGGAGAGAGATCACGTGAATAATCAAAACGGACAACCAAAACAAACGCAGCCTGAACAGCCTGGTATCGAATCTAAAATGACGCCAATGCCTGATCAACCGCATGATTACATAGGCAGTCACAAACTGGATCAAAAAGTAGCGCTCATTACTGGCGGTGACAGTGGAATCGGTCGCGCGGTTGCGATTGCTTATGCGAAAGAAGGCGCGAACGTTGCGATTAACTATCTTGAGAAAGAACAGAGCGACGCCGACGAGACGAAGAAGTTTGTTGAGCAAGAAGGCGTCAAATGTCTGTTGATTCCGGGGGATGTCTCGGAAGAAAAAGAATGCAAGGATCTAATCGATAAAACGCTTGATCACTTTGGGAAGCTCGACATTCTCGTGAATAACGCGGCGATTCAGTTTCCAACTGAAAGCATTGAAGACATTTCTTACGAGCAGTGGGATCAAACGTTTAAAACAAATGTCTATTCTGTTTTTAACATGACGAAGTACGCAGTGCCGCATTTACAAAAAGGAAGCTCGATCATTAACACGACTTCCATTAATCCTTATACAGGAAATAAGGTGCTAATTGACTATACCTCTACAAAAGGCGCGATCGTGGCGTTTACACGCAGTATGGCTGCGAGCCTTGTAGACAAAGGCATCCGTGTAAATATGGTAGCACCAGGCCCGATCTGGACACCGCTCATTCCATCTACATTTGACGAAGATTCCGTTGCAGAATTCGGAACCGATAATCCGATGGGACGCCCAGGGCAGCCTTCTGAACTGTTCGGTCCATACGTTTTACTAGCATCTGATGACGGTTCTTACATGACAGGCCAGTGCATTCACGTAAACGGTGGGGACTATATGTCCTCCTAATGCGAGTAGACGGCCCGGTGTTAGGCCGGAAGCTCCGTTTATTGGCCAAAAATGAAATTTATTGGCCAAACCGCCTTAACCAAGATAAGCCGCACACTCATGGATCAGCATTCATGAGTGTGCGGTTTTTTAAGCGAAGAAAAGATTGTATTCGGTCAGTTAAAACTCTATAATTGATAATGAATCTCAATTGTGATGAGTGTCATTGATTCGATCATGTTATAGGGAGGTTTTTCTTTGCTCAAACGCTTCTTTTCTTATTACCGGCCATACAAATGGCTATTTATCCTTGATTTCGTATCCGCCATCATCGTCGGAGTGTTGGAACTTGCTTTTCCACTTGCGGTGAATCAGGTAATCGATCGGTTACTACCCGAGGGAAATTGGGGCATCATTCTTCTCGCGTGTGCTGGGTTGCTCCTCATTTACTTAATAAATACCGGCCTGCATTTTATCGTCACCTACTGGGGACATAAGCTCGGGATTAACATTGAAACAGATATGCGTCAGAAGCTGTTTACGCATATGCAAAAGCTATCATTTGGTTACTATGATAATAGTAAAACGGGTCACAGCATTTCAAGACTTACAAAAGATCTCGAAGAAATTGGCGAGGTAGCGCATCATGGCCCAGAGGATGTCTTTGTGGCGGTGATGACGCTACTTGGTTCATTTGGATTGATGCTGATGATTAATTGGAAGCTTGCCGTTCTTTCCTTTATCGTTATTCCACTTCTTATTATTCTCGCCATCTACTTTAATAAAAAGATGACGAAAACGTTCAGACGCATGTTTCAGGATGTTGCTGAAATTAATTCCCGCGTAGAAGATAGCATCGGAGGGATTCGCGTCGTTCAGGCGTTTGCAAATGAACACCATGAACAGGAGAAGTTCCGTCAAAACAATGAGAGCTATCGCTCAACTAAGCTTCAATCGTATAAAATTATGGCGCAAAACGTCATGTCGAACTATCTATTAATGCGAGTCGTAACGCTATTTACGCTGCTGTTCGGTACTTTTTTCGTTATCTCAGGAGAGCTCACGTACGGAGAGTTCGTTGCGTTTATTTTATTATCAAATATACTTATCGGACCAATCCAGAAAATTAATGCCGTTATTGAAAGCTATCCGAAAGGGATCGCTGGGTTTAAGCGTTATACCGAAATCATTGATACTGATCCAGACATTCAGGATTCGGAAGATGCGATTGAAATGGCGCTTAGCGGAGAGATTCGCTATCAAGATGTCTCGTTTGGCTATGAGGGCTATGCGCCTGTATTAAATAAAATCAACTTATCTATACAGCCTGGGGAGACGGTTGCGTTTGTTGGCCCGTCTGGAGCTGGCAAAACAACGCTTTGTAGTTTGCTGCCTCGCTTTTATGAAATTCAGAGTGGTGCGATTACGATTAATGGGATCGATGTGAGAGAATTGAAGCTTTCCTCTCTTCGAAGTCAGATTGGAATCGTGCAGCAGGATGTGTTCCTGTTCTCAGGAACGTTTCGCGAGAACATCGCTTATGGGAATCTATTAGCTGGAGATGAAGAAATTCTTGAAGCAGCGCGGAAAGCAAAGCTAGATGATTTTATTTATAGTCAGCCAGACGGATTGGATACGGTGATTGGTGAAAGAGGTGTGAAGCTTTCTGGTGGTCAGAAACAGAGGCTTGCGATCGCGCGCATGTTCTTGAAAAATCCACCGATTCTTATTTTAGATGAAGCGACTTCTGCCCTCGACACGGAAACGGAAGTAGCGATTCAAAAGTCACTGGAAGAACTAACGGAAGGGCGCACGACGCTTGTGATTGCCCACCGTCTTGCAACCATTAAGAATGCTGATCGGATTATGGTTGTGACGAAGGATGGGATTGCCGAGCAAGGAAACCATGCGGAGCTTATCGAATCCAGCGGTATATACAGCCGTCTGCATAAAGCCCAGTTTGGATGATGAATGAAACGATTCCTATGATACGTAGGGATCGTTTTTCTTTTTCCAAATCGGGGTCTTATCAATTGTAATGAAAATGCTCGTTTGCTAAAATCTATTGGACTACTAACTGATGCATTGTGCAAGAAAGGTGTTAACACTCATGCTTCATAACCCAACAGGAAAAGAACGGTTTGGCCTCGCGTTATTGCTTGGGATGCTCGGGATATTAGGTCCGCTTAATATTGATATGTATCTTCCGAGTTTTCCAGGAATTGCGAGTGATTTAAATGCGAGCGCATCGCTTGTTCAGCTTAGTTTAACGACCTGTCTAATCGGGTTAGCGGTTGGACAAATTGTCGTTGGACCCTACAGTGATGGACAGGGGAGACGGAAGCCGTTGCTCATTTTTATTTTCTTATTTGCGGTCGCTTCGATTCTATGTGCCGTCGCACCGAACATAATAACACTTGTTATTGCCCGGTTTATTCAAGGGTTCACCGCTTCTGCAGGCGTTGTTTTATCACGTGCCGTCGTTCGTGATGTTTTTAGCGGGAGAGAGTTAACAAAATTCTTCGCGCTTCTTATGGTTATCAATGCGACAGCGCCCATGATCGCGCCCATTGCGGGAGGGGCGATTTTATTATTGCCGTTTGCGACTTGGAACACGATCTTCTATTTCCTTGGAATTCTTGGACTGATTATCGTGACGGTTATCGGTTTCCGACTACCAGAGACGTTACCGCCTGAGAAACGGCTACCAAGCACGGTGAAGCAATCTGTGCGAACGATGGGAAGTCTGCTTAAGGACCGCTCCTTTATCGGATATGCGTTAACGATTGGATTTGTGCACGGTGGTAGCTTTGCATACGTATCTGGCACTCCATTCGTTTATCAAGGGATTTATAACGTTTCACCTCAAGCGTTCAGTATTCTGTTTGGAATTAACGGACTTGCGATTATTTCTGGTAGCTTCATGATTGGCAGGTTAAGTGCTTATTTTCATGAAAGAAGTCTTCTTCGTACGGCGGTTATTACAGCAGTCACGGCTACATCGTTTCTTCTACTCATGACGATTATTGAAGGGCCACTCGCAACGCTCGTCATCCCGATCTTTATCTATATGACAGCTATGGGAATGGTACTTACAAGTACTTTTACGCTTGCGATGGAAAAGCAGGGCCACCGCGCCGGAAGTGCAAGTGCGGTATTAGGCATGCTGCCGCTGTTATTCGGTTCGATGGTGTCACCGCTTGTTGGGATTGATGAATCAACTGCGGTTCCAATGGGAGCGATTTTGTTTACAACGTCTTCAATTGGTGCGATCATCTTTTTTACCTTAACAAAGAAGAATAACGTAGAAGCAAAATGACCCTCCAACTCGGAGGGTCATTTTTTGAATTAGTCTCTTCATTTTCACTACTTAAGTATTCTCTTCTTCCTTCGAGTCATTCGCAGTCTTATATCGCTGCTGCTGTCGGTATCCGTATGTTGAGGAAAGAACCACTTCTTCATCTTCAAGGGCGGACCCAAGTGCGCCGATAATAATCGAGATGCTCGTAGCTGTCCACGTAATGTAGAAATAATTATCGTATCCAACGGAACCTGATAATTGCGATTCTAGCAGTCCCATCGGAATAAACGCTATGACCGCTACGGCGAACATAAAAAATAGTATAATATAATAGAAACTAACCGTCACAAGAAGCGTCAGGATCGTTGCTATATTATAGAGGTTTCGAAGATATTTCGCTCGATCCTGTCTTGGTTTTTCCCATAGATTATGAGCTAGGACAAGCCATCCGACCATTAAGCACGAGGAGACGATCATAAGCATAAACATTCTCCATAGACCGTAACTGTTACTTAACTGCCAGAGTGTAGGAAACACGAGAGCATAGGACCCAGTCGCAAAAGCAAAAATAATCACCTTTTTAAAAGCGGGAAAGATCGCCCACGGGCGATTTGCTCTTACCATTCCAGTTAAGATGCGAATGGCCCCACTTAACCGCGACTTTACGATATATCTTACATCAATAGATGTTTCTTCTCCAGGCCTTACCCGCTTGATAGGAGAAAAGCGTTCGAATCCCCCTTTTTTAAAGAGTCTTTTCGACCCTTTTTCCTTTAAGTAGTCGTATTCATCGTTCTCTTTCGTTTGTAATCGTCTCTGCGCTTTTTCTCGATCTTCCTCTGGGCTACCATAGTACATTTCGTTTATTAATTGAAGAATGGATTGCCTTATTCTTTTTACCATAGGGGTCGATCCAAGTCCTGGCAGACTGATGATGGCTACTTTTTTATTTGTAGAAGCTTCTGCCAAAATCGGTTTTCTATCTTGAAAGAATGGTAAGTCTGTTAAACAAACGATGTAGTCCCAATTTTCTTCTTCTTTTCTTTTATAACCTGCTTCTAGAACTTCTTCGGGTTTTTCAGTGACTCCTGTGAGAGGATCAACGGTTGAATCCACATGCCATTCACACTCATCTTCTACATAATAGCGAAGGAGATTAGGCAATTCGCTACTAAATTTTTTACTTAACTTCTCTGGGTAACCTGGCGGGGTAACTAATCCAACCGACATTTTTTCGGTACTCACTTTTTCTTCCTCCCACTCCAATTTTATGTAAGTATCTAGAAGAATGAATTCCCTATTTTATTAGAGTAAAACTGCTTCTTATCTGAAGGTCGTGCATTCATCATTGAAATGGTTCCTTATATTTGACATGATAGAAGGGAATAAATGGAATGAGGAGTGTGCTTGTGAGTAGTACCGTCGATTCAATTGTTACACTAAGCCTGATATACGGCTTTCCTATGATAGCGGTCATAATCAGGTATAAGAAGATGAATGCGAAAGAAAAAAGAGAAGTTCGCGAAAGTTTTGGCACACTAGAGTTTTTGTGCACTGGTGGCTTTCTCATAATTGGAGCGTTTCTATTATCAGTTGGCAATGTTTTTGAATTTTTCATTGCAAAAGTAATGGGGCTCGTCTTTATTGTTCCTGGTGCGATCTTAATGACGATTAGAGTTTGGAAAAGAAGCAAAATGCGAAGTTTCATCTTCCTTCTTTTCTTTAGTGTGATGATCTTTCTAGGAACGTGGTTTTAAAGTATTTGAAGCGAGAAACAATAAATAGTGGTGGGTAATACGGCAATTTGCTTCTACATATGTTGGGCCATCTCCTAAAGCTGGAGACGGCCCTTTATTTTATACACTAACAACCTCTACCCGGCCATACTCATCCACCCAAAGACCAATGACCCAAACTGGAAATCCCCACGATTTAACAACTTGGGTGGAAGCAACGATATCTGTAAAGTGTTGGCGCTTGCTTACGGGATTGGCAGCACAGTCGAAATGACCAACGATTGCAATAACCTGTGAAGCATGAGCGGTGAGTGAAATGAGCGTATTTTCTCTTATGCTCTCGATTTCACATCGTGGACCATGGGACAATACGCGGTCCATACCTGGCTCAGTAATGAGATCAACATAATCGAGACCATATTGTGCTTTTAACCACTGTGTGACAGGGATTTGTGTTCGTCCATCTATGCAGTTCAATGCCGTTCCGAATCGTTTCTCCATGTTGCACCTGTCTTTCATGCGCCATTATTTTATTACTACATTATCTTTTTAAAGACGGTGGAAGGTGCTCTGGCTGTGGTGAAAGCCATAACCAGGATGGTAAGTTGTTTGCCCGTGATGGTAACCATAGCCCGGATAATAAGTTCCGTGTCCGTGATGATAGCTGTAGCCGGGATTGTAACTGCCATGGCCATGATGATAGCCGTAACCAGGATAGTAGCTTCCATGTCCGTGGTGATAATATGGTCGATACACGATCGTTTCCCCCTTAATTAGTTGTACGATAGTGTATGAGAACAAGGATATTATCGTATAGGCATTGGACCGTAAGTGCCTGTGACATATGCTAAAATGGAACTAGAAAACGAGTGGATAAGATGGAAGCGTCCATCACGCTATTTATTTATGAAGGATCGGGATAACATGGATATTCAACTAAACAAAAATCGAATCAAAGAAATGTGTGGGGATCTCTCTTTCAAGAAAGGGGAGGCTTATTACCGTTCAAATAAAGTATCCTTTCAATGCAATCAAAATGATCGGTGTGAGGCCACTGTTCATGGAACGGAAGATTTTTTCGTATCGGTAATCAAGGATCAAAATGGACAGCTTCAAACGGAATGCAGCTGCCCTTCTCTTGCCACTTTCCAAAAAGATTGTCAGCACATTGCGGCTGTCCTCGTTGCGATCCAACAGTTTCAGCAAGCACAAGAGGAAAACAAGGTTGATAATAGAGAGCTTACAGAAGACTTCATGACGCTATTTACGAAGGACGGTTCAAAAAAGAGCGGCCATCAACGCTATTTTGAAAAAAGAAAGATGCTTGATGCGGTATTTACATGTAAACCTGTTTCGCTAAACGATCAGGCTATGCTTGGGATAGAAGTAGCGATTGAACAAACAAAAGTGCCTCGCATTCGCGACGTTCTTTCTCATGTGAAACAGGGGAAGCCTAGTGAAATTTCCGCGAACTTTACTTATGATACAAATCTTCACTGTTTTTCAATTGAAGCAGATGCGATTCTTCATCACCTTATTCGAGTCGCTAGTGATGAGGAGGCCTTTCTAGAATCAGCGCCATACACATCCACCGATCACACGTCGAGAGACACCTTGATCATCTCGCCATCTTCGTGGATCAGCCTGATCCCGTTGTTAACAAAGGCGCCTAACGTTAAACTCGAACATAATGGTCATTCCTTTGAACGTCTCAACGTGATCGACGGCTCACCACCGATCCGGTTTATCGTAGATGAGTCGGATGCGGACAGTTGCCAAGTCACGATTAAAGGACTCGAACGCATGACCATATTGAATGCGTATCAATCGATGGTCTATCATGGAACGATCTTTCAATTAGAAGAGAGAGACTTTCATCGAATCGTTGAATTGAAGCAGATGCTCCCGTCACCCGGGACAAATTATATTCCCATTCCTTACACACAGATTGATCATTTTCTTGAAAAAGTTGTACCTGATTTGAAACGAATGGGAAATGTAGAACTTTCGAGAGCCTTCCGTGAAAAATTTATGAGAACACCGTTAAAGGCGAGACTTTACTTAGATCGCATTAGAAATCGTCTGCTAGCAGGGCTTGAATTTCAGTATGAAGAAGTAGTGATTCAGCCGTTAGAGAATCGCGATGTGCCGGGTTCAACCATCATTCGCGATGTTGAGAAGGAAGAAGAAATTCTTGCGATGATGGAAGAGAGCGGATTTTCCAAAACGGACGGTGGCTATTTGATGCAAAATGAAGAGCTTGAGTATGAATTTCTCTATCATACCGTTCCAAAGCTTCAATCGCTGCTTCAGTTATATGCGACGACTGCTGTTCGGAATCGTCTCGTTCACAAAAAAACATATCCTAAAATCAACGTAAAGGTGAAGAAGCGAGAACGAACAAACTGGTTAGAATTTAAATTTGAAATGGACGGTATATCCGACAATCAAATTAAAGAAATCCTAGCTGCATTAGAAGAAAAGCGGAAATACTACCGTCTTCGGAGTGGATCGCTCTTATCGCTTGAAACGAAGGAAATGGAAGACATTCATCATTTCTTAACGACCGTTCCTCCTCAAGAACAACTGGAGCCATATTTTTCCTTGCCCGTTACGAAAGGCGCCAATTTGATGGATGCGATCGAGCAGAAGAACATTTTTCAAGCAGACCAGTCGTTTCGCGAATTTCTCGATTCCGTGCGGCATCCGAGTCGAATGGAATTTGAAGTACCGCCCGAATTAGAAGGGATTTTACGTGATTATCAAATTCAAGGATATGAATGGATGAAAACACTTGCGAGCTATGGATTTGGCGGCGTACTCGCAGATGATATGGGACTCGGAAAAACGCTGCAGAGCATCACCTTTATCGTATCTGAGCTTAGAGCCATTCGTGAACAGAAAAAGCCTGTTCTTATCGTCTGTCCATCATCCCTTACGTATAACTGGTACAATGAAATGAAAAAATTTGTTCCAGAGCTTCAAACGCTGATCATTGATGGCAATCAATCAACACGTGACAAGCTTCAACAAATGGTCGAAGGAATGGACGTTATCATCACGTCTTATCCGTTACTTCGTCGCGATGTGAAATGGTATGAAACAAAATCCTTCCACACCGTCTTTTTTGATGAAGCACAGGCATTCAAAAACCCTTCAACTCAAACCGCCCGTGCGGTAAAGAAAATCAACGCCGATCATCGCTTTGGACTAACGGGTACGCCTGTTGAAAATGCGATTGAAGAGCTCTGGTCGATTTATCACGTTGTTTTCCCTGAGCTTTTCAAGGGGATAAAAGCTTACGGGAATTTAACGAAAAAAACGATCGCGAGAAGAGTGCGGCCGTTCTTACTGCGAAGAATGAAAGAGGATGTTTTAGCAGAGCTTCCGGATAAACTCGAATCTCTAGAGTTAACAGATTTGCTACCAGAGCAAAAGAAGCTATACGCCGCTTTTCTTGCGAAGTTAAAAACCGATACGCTCAAACACCTTGATCGAGATACGATTAGTAAGAATCGCATCAAAATCTTAGCTGGCTTAACAAGACTGCGCCAAATTTGTTGTCACCCCGCATTGTTCGTTGATGGGTATAAGGGGAGCTCTGCTAAATTCGAGCAGCTGCTTCAAATTGTCGAAGAATCAAGGCGTTCTGGTCGGAGAATATTGATTTTCTCTCAGTTTACGAAAATGCTTCAAATCATTGGGAGAGAGCTAGCCGCTCGTGGACATAACTTTTTCTATCTTGATGGGGAAACGCCATCTATGGAAAGAGTAGAGAAGTGCAATCGGTTTAACAATGGCGAACGAGATGTCTTCTTGATTTCGTTAAAAGCTGGTGGCACAGGACTGAACCTAACTGGAGCGGATACGGTTGTGCTTTACGATCTTTGGTGGAACCCAGCCGTTGAAGAGCAAGCGGCAGATCGTACACACCGCATTGGGCAGGATAAAGTTGTCAACGTGATGAAGCTAGTAGCCCGCGGTACAATTGAAGAAAAAATGAACGACCTCCAGGAGAAAAAACGCGAGCTCATCGGGGAAATCATTGATTCAGACGAAAAGGCGAACACAAACTTAACGGAAGAAGATATACGAGAAATATTGATGGATGCTTAAATGGAATAAAAGTAAAATACTAAATCCCTGCGTACAGCGCGGGGATTTTTTTAGATGAGGAATGAAAGATCTTCCGATTGACAAAGCGTTCACTTATTTTGATTATCCAGGTTTTAGGTTGGCCGAGAGAGGGAAGAAAGACGTAAATGCAAGATGGAGGTAAGGGACATGAGCGAAGTAGCGATCAAACAAAACATACAGTGTAACACTGAATATACGGATCTAAAAAAGGTGTTGGTGGTAAAACCTTCCTTTATGAAAATAACTGAAATTATAAATGAAACGCAAAAGCATTATGAAAGAAGCAACATTAACATTCCTAAGGCACTAAAGCAGCACAGTGAATTTGTTGACGTTCTTAAAGAACATTCTGTTGATGTTCATGAACTTGAGGCTAATCCCGAGCTTCCCGAGCAAGTCTTTACGCGAGACATTGGGTTTACGATTGGTCAAGAGCTATTCGTCGCTTCAATGAGTGAACAAGTTCGTCAGCAAGAAACGAATACATTAAAAGCATGGCTGGAAGAAAGCTCGATTACTTATCAAGAAGGATTGCCGCTCTCAATGGAAGGGGGCGATGTCGTTATTGATGGCTCGACCGTTTACGTTGGAAAAAGTGGACGAACGTCTAACTTAGCCATTCAAGAACTACAAAAGCGCCTACCTGATTATCAAATTGAACCATTAACGTTAACCGATGAGATTCTTCATCTAGATTGTGTGTTCAACATCATTAGTGAAAAGGTTGCGCTCGTCTATCCGCACGCTTTTACTAGTGAGGATTTAAAGAAGTTAAATGCTCGTTTTCATTTGATTTACGTGTCAAAAGAAGAACAGTTTTATATGGGCCCAAATGTTCTTTCGATCGGTCAAGGTAAAATTGTTAGCCTCTCGCAAAACAAACGATTAAATCGCGTATTGGAGTCTGAAGGCTTTCGCGTATTGCCTGTAGACTTCTCTGAAATCATTAAATCAGGCGGTTCGTTTCGGTGCTGTACTCTTCCACTTAAACGAGGTTAAGTCACATAACAGGCTACGTTTTCAAAGTTAAGTTTTTATTCAAAGGAGAGAAACCCATGCTAAAGACAGAAAGTCGCTTCTTGTTAACAAAGGAGGATATTGAGAATCGTAAAGATCTGCCAGAATGGCTGTTATCTGAATACAAGACGTTCAGTGAGTTAGTCACAGATCCGACATTTCCTTGTTTTTTCGGTAGAACTGCTCAACTAAAAGGAGAGCTGCGCTATTCCTACATTGAACACGATGATTGGGCGAACTTGCCTGACGCGGTGGAAAGCTTTCTTAGCTTATTTCGTGAACCTACGAAAATAAGGCATGGATTATTTATTTTTGTAGAGCCGGAAAAGGAAGAAAAGTCGATTGACTACTATCGTTCTTACTTCTGGGACATTCTACAGTATCTACATAACCAGGATCGTTTTCCATGGCCAAGTGAAGCACCAAAGGATCCCGAACACTTTTTATGGGATTTTCACTTCGCGGGAGAGCCGATCTTTACTTTTGGAAACGCCCCTGCCTATAAACAACGCAAAACGCGTAACCTTGGTAATAGCCTGATCTTAGGATTTCAGCCAAGAACGATCTTTCAAGGATTGGAAGGAACCGAAAAAGGCGGCATTATGTCGCGTGACAAAGTGCGTGCGCGTGTAGAGAAATGGGATAACCTTCCGAAGCATCCGGATATTAGCCACTTCGGAGATCCTAACCATAATGAATGGAAACAGTCGTTTATCGGGGATGACATAGAGCCAATCGTCGGAAAATGCCCTTTCCTTCATAAAAATAGTTAAGTTGAATTCTAGATGAATATGAAATAAGTAACCTTAACGACACATGAGCCGGCTCATGTGTCGTTTTATTAATAACCTATCATTCTTTTGGAACCCCACGTGGAATAATATGTTAAAATGGTACAAATCCAGCGGTTTTAAGAAAAGAGACGTTAGTAATGTAAGGGTTACCAAAGTAAGAACTGAATATAAAGCTCCTGGAAATGGATTGACTATTTTACGGATTCATTTGGGAGGTACTCAGATGGAGGGTCAAAAGAAAGAGAAGAAGAGTTTCTTTAAAATTCAGAATGAGTATAGACGAAAAATAAGGAAGAAACAGGAAGAACCTTCACCGATAGCGGAAATGAAAAGCATCCTACTAATCTTATTTACTTTGCTTTTTATGAAATTGTTATATTTATGGATGTAAGCAGAGTAATGAATCAAAACACAGCATTAAGATATGAATAGGTGTTCGGTTGAATACGAAAATATGGATTTAATCAATGTTCTTTAAAAGAATGTGTTCCTGAAAAAATACGTTACATCGTCATAGAATGGGGGGCTAATTATTGAATTCTTTAAAAATACCACAGTTAGAAACGGAACGCTTGATTCTACGAAAAATCACCGAGGGTGATCTTCAAACTATTTATCAATACGGCTCCAATCCCAATGTATCACAGCATGTAAGTTGGGAAACGCATCAATCTATAGAGGATACAAAAGGCTTCGTTGAGACAATCCTTGACGGTTATCGTCAAGAAACCAAAGCACTATGGGGCATGGAACTAAAATCTTCTGGTCAGCTTGCCGGTACGATCGATTTTGTAACCATTGAGAGTAAACATCAAAAAGCAGAAATAGGCTATGTGCTTGCTGAAGATTGCTGGGGCAAAGGGTATATGACCGAAGCGGCTAAGAAAATCATAGATTATGGATTTCATGTATTAGAATTAGAGCGAATTCAAGCCAGGTGCTTTGTCGCGAACAAAGGATCCGCTAGAGTGATGGAAAAGGCGGGCATGACGTTTGAAGGCATTATGAGAAAAGCGATGTTTGCGAAGGGGAAGTTTCATGACTTTAAGATGTATTCAATTCTTTCGGATGAATGGAAAGCTACGCTATAAAAAACAATGTTAGGGGGTAGCTTTCGATTGAATACTTTTACGATTGTATGCTTAGTTAGTTTACTAGCGATTTATCTGTGGCTTAGCGAGTATTATTTGAAAAGGCATCTTGGTATTAGAAGCAAATGGACCTGGATGTTTGCGGAGGATCGTTACAAGATTTCTATGATTACTGATATCGTCTTAGTCGTTTCTTTTAATTATAGTTTTTTAAGTCTTAATATCGACGTTAATAGTGAAAACAATCCTATTATGATGAAGGTTAGCCCGATTTTTGCATTGTTTTTCCTTCAAAATCTGAATCAAGGGATCGAGGAACGACTGAGAAATTTTAATGATAAAGCCTATTACCATCAATTTCTAGGCTCTTTCATGATTGGACTTTCTTATCTCATCTTTCTCATCGGACATTCATGATAATTTAGACGTGAGACGTTCTGTGGAAATAGTAAAATCTATCGAAAGAGTGGTCAATAGAATGAGATACTTATGGGTCGTGTTGTTAGCTATGCTGGTCGTTTCGTGTTCAAATTCATCTTCAGGGTCATTATCTGAAGGGATTCTAGCCGGTAAGAGCGAGAATTGGAGTGTTCAATACGATCTCCGTGAAGAGAAAGGGAAAGAGTTGAGAGGAATCACGCTAGAATATATTGGCGATGGTGAAAAGCCTTCTATGAATGTTACATATGCTTTCAGTGGTGAAACAGCTTACGATGTTGATTGGCAGAAAACCGGAGAAGTAGAAATGAATAACTCTACGATCGAGATTGAAGATACATTAGGCTGCGTCTACCCGTGTGATGAGCTTCAGCTCGATAAGGGAATCCATACAGTCATGGAGTGGGACGGTCAAACGGAAAAGTTCGTTTTAAAAGAGAACAAGTAACGCCATTATAGAGGCATGAAAAAAGGTTGAGCATTATACTCAGCCTTTTTGTTTACGGAAAAGCGAAACGATTCTAAGGTGAACTTCGTATAGTTAGTAAGGGAATACGGAACTTCTTTGTGAGAGGGAGAGGATGATAACAATCGAATTAAGAACAGGATCGCTAAAAGGATGTGAGAGTTGAATGGGGATGGGAGGTTTGTCGGTTGCATTAGTGGCGCTTCTATTCACCGTACTTGGTGCTTTAGTCATCTTTTCTTTATTCAAATGGATTGTGAAAAAATAGTTGGCTCCATTCATGAACATAGAGAATTCAGTGAAACAAATGGAGTAACGCTTAGTGAGAAGCCGATCGGATAGAGGCATTAACTGTATTGAAGTGATCTCTTGAAGCGAATCTTCTTTTTTATCTTTGGAGTTGCTCTGTTTGTTTTAATCCTCTGGTCAAATATTCAAGAAGGTATTAAGTTCGATGATTTTACTGGCGTCTTTGTAAATGTAGTTGGCATTGTATGATTATTTGTTTGTGTAGGTGGGATTGTGAGTGAACTACGGAAAATAAGAACGAGCGAATGAAAGTATTCCTTCATTAATTTGTTAGTGCAATCATACATATCCAAACCATGTTTCAACTCTATCAAAAGGGGCGAATGGAATGATGTTTAGAACGTTAACACGCTTAGGGGAAGCCAATTTTGCTGCAGGTGTTTTCTTTATCATCGCTGGGGTTATTTTGTTAGCAATAAAGGTGAATGAAGGCAGTGTGAAAGAGGATCAATCGATGATAGTAGCCTCCATCTCTCTAGGACTAGCGCTGTTTTTCTTATCACTTCTTTCTAGAAAGAAGCAACAGGAATAAACCGATAAGAGAGGGCTAGGGAAAAGTTGAAAAATATTAATAAATTCTATGTTCGTGTTTTGTTACTTTAAGGTTTGAGGGTGATGTAGTGGAAACGTTTTTCCCGAAGGTAATCATAATGATGACGGTTGCTGGATTTGCACTTTATTTCATAAATAAAGCTCTAAGAAAATGGCTTAAGGTTGAAAAGAAACCGATTTTCTCCTATAACCATGTGAATGAACTACATAAGAAATGGGATTGGGGCATTCGGATTAGTTTTATCGTTTTACTGATCATTAGTTTTGTCGTTACTATTTATCGTGGTTTTCATGATCCTATTTGGTACCTACAAACACATATTCTTTTGTTTGTTTTTATTATTGCGTCGGAAGCTGTTCGAGTCATTATGGAGAAGAAGTATGCAGCTAATAGAAATGATTATATTTTCACATCGATTCAATTGGCGCTCATCATTATCTTCTTAACATCAATGTTTTCAACAAACTTTTTTGGGATTATTTGATGAAAAGGATACCCGATATATGACTAGACTGGAGGGGATCTATTGAAAAGTAAAGCAGGTTTCATTGAAAATATAAAAAGAAAAATCATTGCTGGATCATTCACGATTCTTCTCTTAGCAAGCATTTATTTCATTGTTTCTGCCGTTCTTATTGACGCTACGCTAAGTAGGGGCCTCTCAGAGCTTCAAGAAGATACGGCGTATACATACATTATTCTGTTCTATTGAGTCTTTTTTTACGGAGTGCCGGTTTCGGTAATAAGTGATTCGTTGGCTAAGTCGATTGCAATCACAACTCGTCAAAAGGAAATATATATGACGACTATTCTGCACTTGCTAGCTGGCTCTATAGTAGGCTTAGGTAGCCACATTCCTGCCGTAACGTTTTTGGTTATCGATCGATTAATAATAAGGAAACCTATCCACTTTCGGTTTGGTGCAATCATGTTCATTTCCTTATGTGCGATGACATATTTGATCGATGTCAGCATTAAGGAAGTGTTTGGACTTAGCTGAATGATACGTGAAGGAATGGTTTCTCTCAAATGAGCCAAAATCGAGAAACAACTTAGGGTGTGAATTTTCATAAGACGTAAAGGGGATGGCATATGGCGAAACGTTTATTACTCTTCCTTCTGATTGCATTACTAACTGCTTGCAGTGGGGAGTTGAACGGTGAAGAAGCGCCTAAACCAAAAGTGGAAGTGTGGAATCTTGATAAACAAGTGAAAACTGAAATAGCGCACAGCGCAAAAACGGTGTGCTGGAATGACTGTGTCATGGTAACAAAAGCTAATAGTGAATCACAGAACAATCCTGAAATTGTCGATATCGGCAAGCAATCCATAGGCATCAGTTTTGATGTGATGGAACCAGCCCCATCTACGATCAATCTTATAAATGAAACGACGGGCGAACATATCAAATTGGATTCAAATAATATTACCATTACCCCTTCGACTAATGGTGAAACAGTCTATCGTCTTCATTTCTTCTGGAATGGGAAAGGCGGTAAGTCTTTAGGAGAATCAACTTATCGGTTTGGTGTGAAAACGAGTAATGATTATCAGGTGAAGTAAAGGTTGACTAGTAAAAGAATTTAGCTCATGCACCAAATAAATGCGATTAAGCAAAGGGGAAGAGAATGTCTATGGTATCAGCATGCTTAGGCTGTCAATTGGCAAACAAAATCGAACCGGTACATGTCGTATACGAAGATGATGATGTTTGTTGCTTTTTAGATATTGAGCCGTTTAATGAGGGTCATACGTTAATTGTACCTAAGAAACACGTTTTAGATGTAGAAGAGTTAGATATAAAAACAGCCAATGCGATCATGGTGGCTTCTATGAAAATTTCCCGAGCAATCAAAGCACTTTATGCGCCAGATGGAATCACAGTTTGCCAAAATGGCGGGACGTTCAACGATTTGAGTCATTACCATATGCATGTGATCCCGAGATATGAAGGACAAGCTTTCTATCATGAAGAAGAGAGCGAGAATGGTAAAGAGAAAGCTAGCTTACGAGTTACGAAAGAGAAGTTAATGAAACAAATGGCATTGATGTCGTAAAACGAAAAGTTGATTTTTCATTAGAAGGATTTAATGCCATTCACGTGAGATGATTGAATTTCATTGTTTGTTTTGAAATAATTGGAATTGTATATTAATGAAAGATTTTGTTCAAAACAATGCGATGGATAGGAGGGAAATTCCTGAAAACAGAAAGATGTTATCTCCGCTTATTTTCGGAGAGGGATTATGAGTCTGTTAAAAAGCTTTATGAGAATGAGGATGTGCGAAAATACTTAGGTGGAACGGTGGAGGAAGAGGCGTTTAAGCATCATTTCACACATATGCTTCATGCAAAGAAAGGCCGCTACTGGGCGATCTTTCTAAATGACAGTCATGCGTTTATCGGTTTTGTTTTTCTTGATTCTTATCATGATGGTGCTCGTACAGAGATTGGATATCAGTTACTACCACAGTACTGGCGGAAGGGTTATGCGAGCGAGGTCGTTACTTGTGTAATCGAATACGGGTTTAATGAATGGCAGCTACAGGAAATCGTCGCTGAGACGCAAACGCGAAATATGGCGTCATGTAAGCTTCTCCGAAAAGTGGGGATGACGTGTGAAGGCCAATTGAAGCGATTTGGTGAAGAACAATCGATGTTTAGACTCTTCAATCCCACCGCGAGCTAGATACATAGTTTGAAATCACTGCAATAGAGGAGCTTGCGAAATGAAATGGGATAGAAAAATGGTTACACTGAGCTTGTTTGCTTGTCTGGTGCTGGCTGCGTGTGGAAATAATTCAGCTGGTGAGCAAGCCGAGTGGAATGGCTCGAATGAAATGACTAGTAGTTCGAGTGAAGAATCCGACGCTTCAATGAATGAAGAAGCAAGCACCGAAACGAGCGATGAAGCTTCTGTGGATGAAGAAGGCGAAGCAACATCTGATAATCCGAGTGAAGAGGGTACAGAAGAGCATCCGAATGATCATACAGAAGGTGATTCTGAAGAGGAGTCTTCTGAATCGAGCGAGGTCGCAATAACGTCTGGTTCTTCGGCTGTCGATTATTTGAAGCGTGAATTAGAAGCTGATGAAACACAAAACATTGATTTTGAAGATATCGTTTTTAGAGAGATGGGACCGATTCAAACAGATGATGGTGGATCTTATTATACTGTGCAACTTACTTCTAAATCCCTTAAGGAAAAGGGTGGTTCTGGAACGGTAGGGTTGTACAAAGTGTATGAAGATGGAACATATGAATTGAACTGATCAGTCGTTTGATTTCTAACACGATGAAATTTCTAAGGAAGAGCTTTTCCGGGATGAGGAGAAGCTCTTGTTTTATAATCACAAGCGTTTGTACGGAGGAGGATGAACAGTTAGTGAATCGAAATATTCTCATATGGGATCTCATTTGCTACGTTGTATTTCCGATTGGCATTTGGCACCTGTCTCGAGACATCATTGGTGACTACTATGCTATGCTTATATCAACTATCCCTGGGTTGATATATAGTATCATCCGCTTTATTCTACTGAAGAAAATAAACTTTTTTGGGATTTTTCTCATTGTGACGTTAGCAACGAGTACGTTAGTTGACGTTCTTTCCGGGTCTGCCATTCAAATGCTTTGGAATCGTGTCATCTATTCTTATGCGATGGCACTGATTATGGTTGTAAGTATTGTGATTAATCGGCCGATCTATTTATTGTTTACAGTCGATATCATGGAGCTCCAGGGCAGGAGCCGTCGCATTCTAAAACAGGAGTTTTACCAGAAGAAAATCTTAACGATATTTAAGCTCATCACTTTTGGTTTTGTGTGTAAGAACATCATCGTAGCGTCGATCAATGTTTGGTTGATCTTACAATATGGCGTGGATTCTTTTGATAAAGGCATTCTCTTGAAACAAATAGTCGGTTGGGGGATTACGCTTATTTCGGTCTACGGGTTTTTCCATATTGCCAAATTACTACAATACAAAAGCAACAAAGAAATGGAACAAACGTTATAGCTAAATTGTATGAGAGAAGGCTTCGTAACAAAGGGATAAGAAGAGAGAGGCGGCTAAAAAAGTGTACTGGTTTATAGCACTATTTGATGAGAAGACAGAACAGCAGGTGAAAGACATATGGAATGACCTAAGCGAGCAGTCCATTTCTTTCTATGCAGATGAAGTGAAAGATGGTAGGCCACATATTACATTAGGAAGCTATGAAAGCTTAGATAAAAAGAAGTTCATAGACGAAGTGGATGCCTATTATAATGAAAAAGTAGGCATTGAGATTACGTTTAATACAATCGGATCTTTCCTGGATTATGGGGCAATCTTTCTAACGCCTACGGTGACGCAAGAATTGCTTACGTTTCATTCGGATCATTATCAAAACCTTGGCGAATTCAATGAAACAGCTAACTCTTTATATTTACCTGGCAAGTGGATTCCTCACTGTACGTTAGCTAATGATCTTTCGCATGAAGATTTAGCGAAGGTGTATCACTATTGTATTGAACGGAATGATACGGTCTATGGCAGAATCGAAGAAGTGGCACTGATCGAATTGGTTGAAGAAGATGAGGAAGGAATGAACGCGCCGATTATTTACTCCAAAAGGTTAAAATGATCAACTTCTATGAAAATCATAAGAAAAAGCAGGTCACACTAAAAGGATGTGAACCTGCTTTTTTTATGTGTTTTCTTGTCCGCTTATTTCATTACCTTGCTCTTTGGAAACCAGAAAAGGAACGAGCATTGGAATAATTAATACAAGCACGAGCAGGCGTATGACCTGCATGGCAGCAACGATGCTGGCATCTAAGTCAAGAGATGCTGCAACAGAAGACATTTGCGGTGCGCCAGCTGGAACGATCGCGAGTAGACTTGTGATGAAATCGAGCGGCGTCATGAGATAGAACACAAACGTTACGACAAATGTTAAGAAAAAGAATGAGAGAAGAATCCAAACGCTTGTCCACCCGATTTCTTTGATTTCCTTTAAAGCTCTGCGATCAAATCGCACTCCGATGATGACGCCAAGCATCGCCATTCCCATACCTACAAGGAGATTCGGCATGGTTGGAAGCGGTTGGATAAACGTGTGAAAGAGAAATCCAATGATAATGGCGTATAGAAAAGGTGCGATCGGAATGCGCCATTTCTTTGCGAGGAAAAGGGTGATTCCAATTAACAAAAGGTAGAAAAGAATAGCAAGTCCCAACGGCATATTCACTTGAGAAGTGGCTTTCATCGCAGCACCCTGTACTTCATCTGTCGATAGAAAGGAAGACATAAAACCAGCGACGAGCGAGATAGTTGAGACAAGCATCATGATGCGAACCGTTTGAAAGGCAGCAACCATACCTAGATTCGCATTGTATTCGCGACTTAGAGCCATCATAACCGATGCTCCGGCTGGTAAACAGCAGAATAGCGCTGTTTTTGAATCAAGGTTTGAATAGTTTTTTAGAATCTTTCCTAGGACCCAGCTTGCGATTAATAAGATGATCATTGAGACCGCTAGAGGGAAGAGGTAACTTGCGACTTCCTGAAACATTTTTGCTTTAATACTTAGACTGATGCTGACACCGATCACGGCTAACGAGAGGTCAAACAATAGATTCGGGTAAGCTATATCATCAATCATAAGACGATAGAAGGCTCCAACAAGCATTGCCCCTAATAACCATCCAGCGGGCATGTTGAGAAGGTCAAAGAGAAACCCAACGGTAAAAGCTTTGAAGAGTAGTAGTCCTTTTTTCATTCAAACAGCACCTTCAAAAAACAATATCGTTGTTTATCGAGAAGACAACATCGTAATAGTCTTTCTCTTGAAATGAGAACAGTGATTTTCAACAGTGTAGCATATCTTCACTAGCATATTCATGCGATACGATTCGCTTGAAATATTCACAGAATGTTCACTTACGAGCGCGAATTGAAATGACTATACTAGTCACTATGCTAGAAAGAGAGGATGAGTCGTTTGCCAGAAACGAAAAAAGAAGGTTTTTATTTTGGATTAATGATGTGTTTTGGAATGGTATGTGTGATGACATTCTATAACTTATCTACGAATGGATTAATGGGAGAAATGACTCTTATAGAATTGCTTATGAGTCTACTGGTTGGCTATATTATCGCTTTGTTATTTGAAATGATTGTGGTAGGTCCCATTGCGAAAAAAATTACGTTTCGTTTGCCATTTAACAAATCTCATAAATGGAAGATTATTTTAATTCTTTCAACTTGTATGGTTATCGGTATGGTATTCTTTATGTCATTTTACGGATTAATAATGTCATATGCTAATAGCGGATCTATGGAGCATTCCTTCCTAAGAGAGTATGTATCGTTATTTATTAAAAATGTCATTGTAGCCTTCCCGTTACAGCTCCTCATTATAGGGCCACTCGTTCGGTGGTTGTTCGTGAAGTATGTAAAAACGAATAAACCAATGAGCGCTAAAGCACAGTAATGGAATAAGTAGCAGTGAATTTGATTTATTGAAGAAGTGAACAGATGGTAAAAAAAGGGTGCCCTGCTGAAGGGCATCCTTTTCTAGTTGGTAATGGTTACTTAAATCTTTAGATGGGGAAATTTAAAATTCTTCATAAGTAGCTGGATCTTGATCATTCAATCGTCCATTTGTTTTCGTTAATTCAGCCATCATCGCCATTTCTGTTTCATTTAAAGAAAAGTCAAAGATAGAGAGGTTCTCAAGCTGACGTTCTGGAGAAGATGATTTAGGAATCGGGATGGATCCTAATTGATAATGCCAGCGTAAAATCACCTGAGAGACTGATTTGTTATGTTGATTTGCTATTTGACTAATCGTTTCATTTTCTAAAATGTCAGTCACTCGAGCTAGCGGACTCCAGGATTGTGTTTTGATGTTGTTTTGTTGATGAAATCTTCTCTGATCTTCCTGGTTGAAGAAGGGGTGTAGTTCGATTTGATTGATACTTGGCTTTACGCCGGTTTCTTTCTCCAATTGCTCAAGATGCTCCGGAAGGAAATTACATACGCCAATCGAGCGAATGAGTCCCCATTTCTTAGCGTCAATTAGAGCTTGCCAAGCTTCTGGATAAAGACCTTGTTTAGGGTTCGGCCAGTGAATGAGGTACAAATCATAATAATCAAGATTGGCTCTATATAACGACTCCTGAATAGCCGTAACCGCTTTATTATATTCGTGATAGCGACCTGGTAATTTAGAAGTGACGCGCAGTTCATTTCTAGGAACTGTACTTCGACGAATGGCTTCGCCTACGGTACCTTCATTTTCGTAATTGTAAGCTGTATCGATGAGGCGATAGCCAACATCAATCGCACTATTAATTGCAGTTGCGCCTTCATTTCCATTTAGTTTGTAAGTACCGAAACCGATAGCGGGTAGTGTAAGTCCATCATTCAACGTTAGTTCTGGGATTGATTCCTTCATCAAAGATCATTCCTTTCAATAATAATCACCTTTTTTATCACACTTTAAATCTACCACTTCCTAAAAAATGCAAACATATGTAAGCGTATTAACAGTGAATTTATTTGTGAAAGGGGGAGAGATCAAATGAAAAATATCAAAAAAAGCTTATTAGCTAGAAGAGACCAAATAAGCTTCTTTTATATTTAGAGAGTCATGAGAAGCGGCTTTATCAAGTGCAATTGAGGATTTTTTCATAACACTCTGTTCGTGTTTGGGGAGGAGTGATTCCTCTTCTAATGATTTCACTAGTTAACATTTCAATAAAAGCTTCATCTAATTGAAGAGTATACGCATCACAAAAAGCGATTAGTAAATCCTTAGTTGATAAGAGTCGCAATCTATTCGACCTCCCTGTTCTATTTGGTTTTGTTTAAACGGTTATTGAAAAGCGCTGCTTAATTTTGACGTTTGGCGTAATCAAAATAATGAAGCAGAATCTTTTTCCCTTTTAACCGTTTTTCCAAATAAGAGATAAACAAGGAGGTGGTGTATGGCTCATAGAAGTTATTCCGATGGGCATGAATTTCTTGAATAGCTAATTGGTCAGAATGTTTTGGACGATAAGCTCGATCAGACGTCATTGCAATGTAGCTATCGATGACTCGAAGAATCGAAACAGATCGAGGAATTTGCTCATCGTGTAATTGGTAAGGATAGCCAGTACCATCGTTATTCTCATGATGATTTAGTATAAGAGACGGCTCAATATCAATCTCTGGAAAATCATTAAGTAGTTCTATTCCAAACTCTGGATGCTGCTCGACATACTCTTTCTCATAAAGGGTTAGTGGGCTCTTTTTTTGAAGGATTTCTGTTGGAACAAGCAGTTTACCGATGTCATGTAGCAAAACAGACTCAAGAAAGGGTCGTTTCAACAATGACCGGAAATTGTAATGCAAACAGAAATCAATGAAATAGCTCGTTGTTTGCACCGAATGGACGAAGGCATGAGGATCGTGACGCCTTAGCAGTTCCATTATCCGTCGTGACTGCAATGAAAATAAATGAGTGTGCCCGTACAATGTACACTTTTCCATGTTCATTCTCCTTTTTAAGGAGCCGGTTGCACTACTTACTCCCTATCACTCAAGTGCCCAGGCTAGAATGATAGTTCATCGCATTCTCTTTTTTTGTGGATCTCTTACTGAGGTATCATGTCATGAGGATATACTTATATAATCATTACCATAAAAAGTGGGATTTGTTAATAGCTTAATGTGTTATGATAGGTTTATTTTTGAAAGGAGATTGGAATATGAAATCTGACGTATTAATTGTTGGCGCGGGTCCGACTGGACTTGTATTAGCCCTCCATCTGGCGAAATATGGAGTTTCATTACGAATAATTGAGAAAAATGCGGGACCCGGAGAAGCATCACGTGCGCTAATTGTACACGCTAGAACGCTAGAATTCTATGACCAAATGGGCTTCGCAGAAGAAGTCATCCATCAGGGGATTGAAGTGAAGACTATCCAATTTCGAGAAGGAAAGAAAGTAAAAGCGAACATATATTTTCGTGATCTTGGAAAAGGATTAAGTCCTTTCCCATTCGCCCTAAGCTATCCGCAAGATGATCACGAGCAGCTGCTAATTAACAAATTAGCCGACGAAGGCGTTGAGGTGGAATGGGAGACAGAGTTGGTTTCGTTTATGGATGAAGGGGACCATGTTCAAGCCGTTATTAAAAAAGATAATAAGGAAGAACGGAGTGAGTTTTCATATATATGCGGGTGTGATGGGGCGCATAGTACTGTTCGAAGAGAGCTTGCTTTTGATTTTCCAGGTGGAACGTACGAGGAACTGTTTTTTGTGGCGGATGTTAAAGCGAACACCGGACAAATAGCTGAAAGTAGTTTAAATGTGTATTTAGATTCTGACACCTTTTACTTATTCATGCCGGTTAGAAGCACGGGAATGGAACGGATTATTGGAATAGTTCCTCGCAATTTAACCGATCAAAGCTCAGTTGCGTTCAAGGATTTCCAGTCGCTGATCGAGCAGAGAACAGGCTTAACGATTCAACATGTGAACTGGTTCCAAACATACAAAGTCCATCATCGCGTTAGCAGTCACTTTAGAAAAGGACGTGCGTTTATTGCCGGAGATGCTGGACACATTCATAGCCCGGCTGGCGGACAGGGCATGAACACCGGTATTGGGGACGCGGTGAACTTAGCGTGGAAGCTAGCTGCAGTGTTGCTTCGGAAAACGGACGAAGGCATTCTTGATACATTTGAAGAAGAGCGTATTAACTTTGCGAGAACGTTAATCGATACAACTGATCGGGCGTTTACTTCTATTATAGGTGACCACATGACGAGCAAACTACTGCGGAAAATCGTCATACCCAACGTGGCTCCATTTACGCTTCGTTCCTTTTCCATTGCTCGAAAAGCAGCCTTTAGAAGGCTTTCTCAAATCAACATTCATTATCGCAACAGTCAACTTAGTGTTGGTACAGCGGGGAAAGTTCATGGTGGAGATCGCCTGCCATGGATCCGAACAGAATCATGCATTAATTATGATGCGCTTAAGTCAATGGATTGGCAGCTTCACGTATACGGTCAAGCAAATGAAGCCGTTAAGGGTTTTGCCAGGGTATCTGGATATGCTCTATATGAGTTTAGCTTTGAAAAAGCAATGACGAAAAAAGGATTGCAGGAAAATGCGCTGTACCTGATCCGGCCTGATGGTTATGTAGCTTTAGCGGATAGTGAACAGAATGTGGAAAGATTGAAACAGTACGTATCAAAATTCAACATTTTATCTTTAGACAAGGAGACTTAAGGGCAAGATTCAGTTTCTTGTTTCCTTAAGTCTCTCTGCTTTGTTTAGACATTTTGATAAAAATATCAGTTATCACTTTCGCTACATATATGACGAATAAATAAGCTGCTAATAAAACAAACCAATTGGTGTATAGTTCAAAGAGGTCGAGCCAAATTAAAATCGGCTTAAAAATAAACGTAAAGCCTACTGCTGAAAGCGTGCCGTATAACCAGTAGTTTTTCTTATGTGATAAGCACCACTGATAAAGCAAAATAAAATAGACCGGGACAAGAGCTCCATCAATACTAATGCTTGCAGGTAATTGGGGAATCGCAATGTAAGGATAATCCCACCAGGATTTACGAACACCTAATGCATCCACATAAGCAGCTATGACGTGAACGGAATAGCCGAAGAATCCGAGCAGAAAAATGTTGCGTCGATCGATTCGAAAATAAAGGATAATCAGCGGCACGAAGATGAACGCTAAAATAAGCCAAAATTGCCAGGTTGTATAGTCAGAATAACTTTGCCAATAATGATTCGCTTTCTCTTCAAGTTCTCTTCGCAACAAGACAATTTGATCAAACTGCTGTTGTCGATCCATGATGAACACCACCTTTAGGGATAGTATTCATCGCACGAATAGTTGTTATTACGTTTTTTAGAAATTTTCTTTATGAAAAGCTCTGTA
Source organism: Pseudalkalibacillus sp. JSM 102089 (assembly GCF_041366475.1). NCBI lineage: Bacteria > Bacillati > Bacillota > Bacilli > Caryophanales > Fictibacillaceae > Pseudalkalibacillus > Pseudalkalibacillus sp. JSM 102089. The sequence goes on along the minus strand of NZ_JBEWYW010000003.1, from coordinate 98,640 downwards.
AGGTGAACGTGTTGATTTCTCTTTTCTTATGTGTGAAAAAATCTTTTGGGATATGTATAAGGAGTTTGAGGTTTCATAGCGAAATGAATATAGGAAAGAATTCATTTTTCTAAGGAGAGTGATCGAATGGCTCAAACGGCGAAGCACGTGTTTGTAAATTTACCGGTCAAAGATCTCGATAAATCCATCGCTTTTTTCTCTGAAATTGGCTTTGAATTTAACCCACAGTTTACAGATGAGAATGCGACGTGCATGGTGATCAATGAAAATACATTTGTTATGTTACTTGTAGAGGAATTCTTCAAGACATTTACGAAGAAGAACCTTACGAACGCCAGAGAATCAACAGAAGTCATTATGGCCCTTTCTGCAGAAAGCAATGATGAGGTGGACCAAATGGTGAGTCGTGCCCTTGCAGCTGGAGGTAAAGCTTCGAATGATGCCATCGATCATGGATTTATGTATGCCTGGAGTTTTCAGGACATTGATGGCCACTTGTGGGAAGTGATGCATATGGATGAAAGGGCAATTGAACAGGGATAATAGCTTCATGAATAAAAACACCTCATCCGTTAAGGGATGAGGTGTTTCCATATGCTTTCACTTATTCTGCTACAACAAACTCAAAGTTCCCTTCGAATTTCACGTCTTTCCCAAGCAAGAACCCGCCTGTTTCCATCGCAGCATTATACGTCATGCCGTAAGCTTCACGGTTCACTTTACCTGAAACGTCAAAACCAGCTACTGTGCTGCCATCAAGTGGGCTTTTGGATTTGCCGTTGTATTCAACTGTGAACGTTTCTTCTTTCGTTACGCCTTTAATCGTAAAGTCGCCAGTAACGTCATACTCTCCATCATCTTTCTTTGCAATAGACTTACTTTGGAAGACAATATTTGGATATTGATCTGCTTCAAAGAAATCACCAGAGCGAAGGTGTCCGTCACGGTCTTCGTTACCTGTATCGATTGATTTCACCGAGATTGTAACTTTAATGTTTGCGGAAGTCAGGTTATCAAGATCGCCGTTGAAATCGACGTCAAAGTCAGTAAATTCACCTTTTGCTTTTGATACCATCATATGCTTGATTTGAAAATCTAAACTGCTGTGAACTTTATCTAGTGTTAATGTAGACATTGAAAAATTCCTCCTCAGGATTGTTGCTTTTTAGTATAGATTAAAGATACCGTAAATTTATCTCGAAGTCAAGATGTTTTAAGTTAAGACATTGTTAATATTCTTTCAATATTCCGTGCAACTTTTTATCCACGTTTAAAACGTCTTGCCTCATACTAAAGCCTCTTTTTAGTCATAATCCGGTAGTTAATTGGAAGGAATTTGGATTTGTTGGGTTTACTGAATGGAAAGTGGTGTCATGATGGTAAGTATAAAGGGAGAAAAGGAGCTGTTTCGATGAAAAGATGGACGATTCTTTTACTAATGATGAGTGTACTACTTGTGTTAGCCGCCTGTGGAGGAGGTAACGAAGAAGGAACGACAGAAAACGAACCGGAAACAACCACGGAAAATGCCGGTGAAAGTGAACAGGAACAAATGGATACGATCACTGTTACTATGAAAAATCAGGACGATGAAGAGATTGGGACAGCCGAGCTGAATGAGCATGACGGCGCAACGATGATCAGTCTAGATGTTAGTGATTTGCCAGCAGGAGAGCACGGTTTTCATATTCATGAAACTGGGGCATGTGAAGCACCAGATTTCAAATCGGCAGGCGGTCATTATAATCCCGGTGATAAGGATCACGGTACAGAATCCGATAATGGTCCACATGCGGGAGATATGGAAAATATTGAAGTTGCCGAAGATGGAACGCTTCAAACCGACATTATGAATGACAAAGTTACGCTAAAATCTGGAGAAGAAAATTCGCTACTAAAAGAAGGCGGAACAGCCATTGTTATTCATGCCGGTGCAGATGATATGGAATCACAGCCGTCAGGAGATGCCGGAGATCGTATTGCTTGCGGTGTGATAGGTGAATAAGGGAGAAAGATGAAAAGGGGTTCCACGGTTTTTGAGGCGTGGATCCTTTTTTTATGTACTTCAAGCTGTGGAAAACAGCGGACAAGTAGGGGGGCTTGTGAGCCGTCCTTATTTGTCGTTTGGCCAATATCCGACGATTAGCATCCCAAAAGTTACTGAGACCGTGATGAGAAAGTGATACTTTATTAAAATGTAAGATTTTCATACGTGAAAATTAAAAATTCGCAGAAAATTCAGGGTTAGTACTTTTGTATTAGGGTATTAAGTTAGAGTTAACTCGAAAACATTCGTATAAACAAATGTTTGTCAATACGAGCGAAAGAGACAGTTGATCAAAGAGGGTGAAAGTTCGTTGGTAGGTTGGTAATTTGTACCTAATTTGATACAATGATGAAATTGAATGAAAAAGGAGGTTATCGTATTGGACAAGTGGATGAAATTTCTCGAGGTAAACGCTCCTCGTATTTTTGATTTAGCGATTGAGCACGCGATACTCGTCGGATTAGCGATCATTGTTGCGCTTATCATTGGCGTTCCTCTAGGCATTTACTTAACAACAAATGATTATCTAGCTGAGACGATTCTACAGATTGCTTCTGTCATGCTTACGATTCCGAGTATTGCTTTATTCGGTATTATGATTCCGGTCTTCTCGATCGTCAACCAGGGAATTGGTTTTGTTCCAGCCTTTGTAGCACTGGTTCTGTATTCGCAGCTCCCCATTATACGAAATACATATACCGCAATTCGTAACGTAAACCCTGAAATGCGAGATGCAGCAAAGGGATTAGGGATGAAAACGAGTCAGCGACTTCTTCGCGTCGAAATTCCGAATGCGTTCCCCATCATAATGGCAGGTATTCGAACAGCCGTTGTACTTAACATCGGAATCGGTGTCATCGCTGCTTATATTGGTGCAGGAGGACTCGGTGTTCTTATCACTCAGGGCATTTCACGTGGGGACAATTACTTAATTATTAGTGGCTCAATTGCCGTTGCCATTCTTGCTATGATCGCAGATGGCATCTTGTTATGGATTCAAAAACGTTATACACCAAAAAGCATTGCGAATTAAGGAGTGAGGTGAAGAAATGATTACATTTGATCAAACAACCAAAACATTTGAAGGCGGCGTAACAGCTGTGAATGGTGTAGACTTCACCGTTGAAAAAGGACAAATTGTGGTTTTATTAGGACCGTCAGGCTGTGGGAAAACAACCCTGCTTCGAATGGTGAATCGTTTGGAATCGATTTCAGATGGAAAGATCACTATTGATGGTGAAGATTCTATGTCTTTAGATCAAATTGCTCTTCGAAGAAAAATTGGCTACGTCATTCAAAGCAATGGTCTATTTCCGAATATGACGATTGAAGAAAACGTGATGATTGTTCCCGACCTATTAGGGTGGAAAAAGAAAGAGAAGCGCAATCGTTTTAATAAATTGATGGAAATGATCGGATTAAGCGGTGAGAAATTTGGTAAACGTTATCCGCATGAGCTTTCTGGAGGACAGCAGCAGCGTATTGGTGTTATTCGCGCATTAGCAGCTGACCCGCCCGTTATGCTAATGGATGAGCCATTTGGAGCTCTTGATCCGATTATTCGTGAGAAAATTCAAGATGAGTTTCTTCAAATTCAGCGTGAAGTAAAGAAAACAATTCTTTTCGTTAGTCATGACATTGACGAAGCGATTAAAATGGCAGACAAAATCGTTCTATTACGCGGTGGGGAAGTCATGCAATACGATACGCCGTCTGAAATGCTTGTTCGTCCTAAGAATGAATTTGTTCGTGAATTCTTCGGGAAAGACCGTGCAATTAAGAGTTTAAGTCTTCATACCATTCAAGACATTCAAGAAATCATTGGTCTTGTTAATGAAGATGAAACGATTGAGGATACCATTACGATTAATGTTCACCATGATTTGCGTAATACGTTATCCATGCTTCTAAATCAGGAAGCGGATCAAGTGATCGTAGTTGATGATGACGGTAACAAACTTGGCGCCATTACGATTGATCTCGTTCAAAAGTATCTTCATTTTGAAATTAAGGCAAAGCCTACCCTGGTGCAGAAGGGGTGATTTGATGAATAAGAAAAAAGTTATGAGCCGTATTGTAAGCTTTCTCGTCTACGGAATAGTGGCCGTGTTCTTTATTTGGGCCATCAGCAACAGCTATTTTGACTATATTTTCAGTCAATCCAGTACGTTTCTTCACTTATTGAAGCAGCATATGCAGCTTGTACTTGTTTCTTCTTTCCTAGCGGTCATCGTAGCGCTACCTATTGGCATTCTTGTCACGCGTAAAAGCTTTCGAAGAGCTGAGTGGGTCGTTTCAAATACGGTTAACCTTGGTCAAACGATTCCAAGTCTTGCTGTTCTTGCTTTGATGATTAGTATTCTAGGAATCGGATTTAACACGGCAGTATTTGCCCTATTTATATACTCGCTGTTACCGATGTATCGGAATACGGTTGCGGGAATTGATTCCATTGATGAGAATTTAATCGATGCAGCAAGAGGGATGGGCATGAAGCCAATTCAAATACTCTTTCGAATTGAATTACCGAATGCATCATATTCGATTCTTGCAGGTATTCGTACAGCCGTCGTATTAAATATCGGAACGGCTGCACTTGCTTATGTTGTCGGCGGTGGCGGTCTAGGCGTATGGATCTTTACCGGCATCCAGTTATTTGATAACGGTTATTTAATTTCTGGTGCTATTCCAGTAACCTTACTAGCTATTTTTGTAGACTATCTTCTTCGATTACTTGAACGAAAGATTGTACCAAAGGGATCTAGACCACCACAAGAAACGTAACGATAGGAGGTGTTTGTATGAAAAGAAAACTATTTCGTATTATCGGAATCATTTCCATCCTTTCCATGCTAGCCTCGTGCTCAAGCGTAGGGATTGGGGGGAAACAGATTTCGGTTGGTGGCAAGAACTTTACAGAGCAATACCTACTTTCCGAAATGACCGCTTTTCTTCTAAAGGAGGAAGGGTTTGACGTGAAGCAAATGAACAACCTGGGGAGTACCGTTGTTCGTAAAGCGCTCGAAAATAGTCAGGTTGATATGATGTGGGAATATACAGGAACGGCACTCATTACATATATGGGCGAAGAGCCGATTGCTGATCCAGTGGAAGCATTTGATAAGGTCAAAGAGTTAGATGCCAAAAATAATGATATCCATTGGATGAATATGTCTAACGTTAACAACACCTATGCTCTCGCTATGAAGAAAGAGCAGGCAGAAGAATTAGGCATTGAGTCGATTAGTGATTTAGCGAAGTACGTGAATGAAAACCCAGGAAAGCTAACAATGGCCTCAGACGCAGAGTTTGCGAATCGACCTGATGGATTGCCTGGTGTAGAGAAAACATACGGATTTGAATTTGATTCTAGTCAAATTAAGCTGATGGACCTTGGTTTAACACAAAGGTCTTTAGACAATGGACAGGTCGATGTCTCGGTCGCATTTGAAACAGATGCTACTATTGTCGAGTATGACCTTGTTACCCTGAAGGACGATAAAACCTTCTTCCCGCCATATAGAGCGGCGGTTAGTATCAATGAGGATGTATTCGAAAAGTATCCGGAAGTGGAAGAGATTACAGCGCGTTTAGGTGAAAAACTAAATAGTGATATTATGCGCGAGTTAAATTATAAAGTCGACATTGAAGGAAACAGCGTCTCCGTTGTAGCCCATGATTGGTTAGTAGAGAATGGTTTGCTAGATGAATAATAGTAATAAAAGCTCATCCTGAAGAAAAAATCAGGATGAGCTTTTTTGTGTATGATGGAGAATATGCGCAATTATTGGCGAATTCCTAAGTTATCGTATAATTATTAAAATATTATGGCGTTGTAGTAAAAAGTATGGAATGTGAACGGGTTTGCATGATTTTAGTTTTAGTTAGTAAAAGAGTGGGAATTTCCTCCAAACAGGTCATAAAGGCTTCAATTTAGGAGGGTATAAATGCATTTATTTAATATAGGCTATGTGATCATAGCAGCTGTTTTGTGGGGGATTTCCGGAGGGTTGGCAGGAATATTAATGGATAAAGGTTGGGATCCGTTAGTGATCTCATTCTATAGAGGATCAATAGGATTTGTTGGTATTTTTGTATGGCTACTACTTCATCGAAAAGGAAATAAAATTAATTATTCAACGAAGACGATGATGTGGTCAGTATTAGCCGGTTTAGCGGTCGCTGGAAATTTCAGTTTTTACTTTCTTAGTATTTCGGAATCTGGTGTAGCGGTAGCGTCAACTTTGATGTACACGGCACCACTGTTCGTGCTGTTTAGTTCATTTCTTTTTCGAATAGAGACCGTCACCCCATTTAAGGTTATTGCAATGGTTATTGTGATGGGGGGGATCAGCTTATTAACAAACGTTTATGAAACGGGACTTGGCAGTTTAAATATTCTTGGAATCACAAGTGGACTATTATCAGGTCTTTCATACGCTCTGTTTATTTTTGGTTTTAAGAACGCTTCTAAAGAAGGGCGTCCACCTTTTGTTCTTAGTATGGCTTTTGCGACATTTACCATTGTTATGTTTCTATTTATTGATCATAAGGAAGCGCTCGATGCCTTGTTTTCTGAGGATCTAATTTGGTTTATCACTCTCGGTATCATCGGCGCAGGTATTTCTTTTTACTTATATATAGAAGGTTTGAAGAAAACGTCAGCATCCGTTGCAGCGATCATCGCGATGGTCGAACCGGTTACGGCTTCTCTATTTGGATTAGTCATTTTGGGAGAGGTTTTGACTTTAACGCAAAGTATAGGACTCGTGATCATTCTCATCACGATTACACTATTGAGTCGAAAACAAAAGGGATAAGAAGCAGAACTTTTTAACATATCACTTAGGAGGCAATTGCCTCCTAAGTGATATGTTTTATATTTTATGAATGAGTAATTTAGCTGTTTCCTTGGCTGAAGCTACTTTCGACGAAAGGCTCATCGAATAAGAAACCGTCACCCCTTCATGAAGAATCAGCAGTATTTCGCCTAATTCTTCTGCATTCTGAAATTCTAATTCCTTAAGATACGTTGTAAACAGCTCCATTAACCATCTTTTCTCTTCAATAATCACTTCTCTACCGGGATGTGACTCTTCTGGCAACTCAGCTAATGCATTTACAAAAGCGCAGCCTCTCTGATTATTTGTTTCTAACCAACTCTCCAAAGCGTCAAAGATGATTAAGATCTTTTCCAAAGGTTGATGATCAGCTACACGGTCTAAATATGTGAATAAGTGTTTTTTCCACTGTTGATCTCGTTTTTTTAAATATTCTACGATCAATTGGTCTTTTGATCCAAAGCGATCGTATAGTGTCTTTTTAGTCACGCCAGCTTCGGTGGCAATGGTTTCGACCCCGATGGAATGAATTCCTTTCCAATAAAACAAATCGGAGGCTGTATCTAGAATTCGTGAGGCAGCAGGTGTCATTTTGATCTTCTCATCCATTTATTCCACACCCTTTATTATTTAATTCTCTCTGATATCCTGCTTCTGGGACATCTTTCTTGATGACCCATACACCTAGTAAACATAATAGCATTCCCATAATCGTTAGCAAACCAATTCTGTCACCAAACATAAGAAAGGACCAGATCATCGTGACTGGTGGAGTGAGGTATAACAGGCTGCTCACTCGAGTAATGCTTCCTAACTTAAGATTCCACCAGTAAAACCCATATCCTCCAATCGTAGATAGAACAGCCACCCAGGCAACAGCTCCCCAGAATTCTACCGTGATTGGAGGGGAAGCTTTTCCCGTGGAGAATGCAACAATCGAGAAAAGAAGAGCGCTAATAAGAGTTTGGATCGGTAGAGCGTCGATAATTGAAACAGTGTTTTTTCTTGTTTTTTCAAATAAAGTTGCAAAGACGAGACTCATCATTGCTAAAAAGGATAGTCCATAAGCCCATAAGGGAACTTGAGAAGAAGTTCCTAAATCACCATATACAACAAACAAAACCCCAGCGATCCCCGACAGTAACCCGCTCCACTGCTTCAGAGAAGTCGATTCTTTTAATAGAGGACCAGCTAAAGCGGCTACAGCTATTGGTTGAAGGGTTGTGATTAGATTTGAAGTACCAGCAGACACGCCGTTTTCCACAGATAAAAAGACGCCATACAAATAAACACCTTGAGCAAAGAGACCGATGAGTGCTTGAGTAATGACACTTTTTATCGATAATTTTTTACGGTGCTTCCATAGCCACCAGCTCGCTAAAATAAGGGAAGCAACAATAAACCTCCACATTAATACCGTCATTGAACTAGCCTCAGCCGTTCCTAATCTTGCGCCAATAAAACCTGAACTCCACATAATGACAAATCCAACTGCAGCTATGACGCTAATTTGTGATTTCGAAAACATACGTTTCGCTCCTTTTAAAGTAAACTGATCGGTGTAGTATCAATAATATAAACACACCGGTCGGTATACTGTCAAGAGTGAGCTTTCCTTAACCTTATTATCGCTCCTAGATTAGTGGAGCGGAGGAAAATGACATAAAAGGTGCCCCACCTCTTAAGAAGTGGGGCATGACATAGTTGTTAATAAATTGTACTTAATTTAAAAATGAAGCTTCCTTAACCCTTACTTCGTATTCGTAAACCCACCATCAATGCGAATGACTTCACCATTGATGTACTGCGCTTTAGAAGTTAAAAGGAACGTCACGAGCTCAGCTACTTCTTCAGGGGTACCGAGACGCTTCTGAGGAATACCAGCTTCTGCATTTTCTTTCATTTTTGGATTCGCTTCATAGAAGTCTTTTACCATTGGAGTTGCCGTTGGTCCCGGAGCGATTGCATTTGCGCGTAATCCGTCCTTCGCATATTCAGCTACGATACTTTTCGTAAGTCCAATAATACCGTGCTTTGTGGCAGAGTAAGTGACTACAGAATCTTGACCAATCACACCGGCACTTGAAGCTGTATTTACAATTGAACCTCCATCATTTTTGATCATAACATCAGCTACGTAACGAACACCGTATAAGGCGCCCATTAAGTTAATGTCTACGATCTTTTCTATTTCTTCTACTTTCGTATTTAAGTAATATTCACCACTACCGGAGATGCCGGCGTTATTAAAGAAATAATCAATTGAACCAAAGGTTTCAACTGTTTTGTCGACGTAATTCTTTACTTCGTCCGCTTTAGATACATCAGCTTTTATGAAAAGCGCATCAACACCCGCTTTTTTCGCTAGGTCGACCGTTTCATTACCGCCTTCTTCGTTAATGTCTACTGCAACGATATTAATCCCTTCATCTGCTAAACGAACAGCAGCTGCTTGTCCTAATCCACTTCCTGCACCTGTAATAACTGCGACTTTACTCATGCATAAAACCTCCTGATTAGTTGATTGAAGATGATATCTTGTTGCTATAGTACTAGTATAGACCTTTAAATTTTGAAAATAAAAGAAAGCGACTTGAGGGAAGCATATTGCGAGCTACCTCGATACATACGGATTTCCAGTCACCCAGAATCTCCACGGATAGTCACGAGCTTCTCCTGAATTATCAATACCGATTCGTTTTCCTTCAGAAATGTGATCCGGCGTATAGCCACGTTGAATATATAGAGGAGGACGTACTAAGGCATGACCATAATCACCTGGATCAATTCCAAGCGCTTTAGTTAATTTGCCGGGACCATCCGTCCATTCCTTTTGTTTACGTCCAGGTCTTCGCTGCTCCATTAAGTCTAATCCTTTGAGAGGTTCAACGGCGCGAACAAGAATGGCTTCAGGGACATCGGTGTCAGCACTGACCACATTGAATAAACAGTGCGTGTGCATCACGTACGTATAAGCATTCCCTGCAGGCCCGAACATCACTTCTGTGCGTTTCGTTCGTTTGTTGTTGAAGCTATGAGCGGCTTGATCCTGTGCGCCCAAATATGCTTCTGTTTCCACAATATAACCGGAGGCAACTCCTTCATCCGTTTCCTTCACTAACTCGCAGCCGAGGAGAGCCTTCGCTAGTTCTAATGTCGGTTTTTGGTAGAATTCTCTAGGTAAAATAGACATGTTCGTTTCCTTTCGTAAGTCGTTATAGTTGAAAGATGTTCTTTCTCTCTTGTAAGCTCTACACATTAGTTTTCCACATGGGTACGTGAGCTAAACGAAATGGTGTAAAGGGAGAAGGGATCAATAAAGGTCCATCCAAGCCCTAAAGCGTGAAGTTTCATTTCCATGCGATATGGGAAACCATCACAATACTTGTATAATAAAAGGAAGTGAAGATATTGGATTTATTTAAAAACAACGGGAAAGTTTCCATCGTAACTGGCGGGGGTAGCGGAATCGGTCGCCTTATGGCAGAAACGCTAGCGGAGAGCGGATCAAAAGTCGTTTTGCTTGGACGTTCACTAGATAAGGTTCAAAAAGCAGCAGCGGAAATCGCTGATCAAACCGGCGCAGAAGTTAAAGCCTATTCATGCGATGTGACAAGTAAGCAGGACATTGAGAAAGTAACCGCAGCAATCAATGAAGAGTATGGACAAATTGATATTCTCGTTAACAATGCAGGAACGAATGCACCTGGCACGATCGAAAATCTCGACGAAGATGGCTGGGATAAAGTGATGGATACTAATGTGAAGTCTGTCTTCTTTATGAGTCAGGCAGTTGTACCATATATGAAGAAACAGGAATATGGTCGCATCATTAATACCGCTTCTGTTGCAGGAGATGTAAGTATATTCTTCAGCTCAGTCTATGGGACAAGTAAAGCAGGCGTTATTCACTTAACGAAGCAATTAGCTAACGAATTAGCTGAAAACAACATTACCGTAAATGCGATCAGTCCATGGATGTTTAAGACGGATTTCATTAAAGATTCCTTAGAAGACCCAGAGTTTAAAGAGATGATTAATAAAAGAACGCCAATGAAACGAATTGGAGAGTTGGATGAGCTTAAAACATCCGTTCTTTACTTCGCTTCAAAAGGATCAAGCTACATTACCGGACAAAATATTTTCGTTGATGGCGGCGTCACAAATTACGGATTGTAAAAAGAAAACGGATTTCCTCATGAGTGAGGGAATCCGTTTTTTTTTGAATTCGTCCATTGTACTTCAACAGAGTTCAAATAGCTGTCTTGCGATTAATCGATCGTCGCCCACATTTCTTCTGGATTTAGTTCGTAAATGTTATTTTCTCGGTACATAAAATGATTGATAATAAACTCTCGACGAATGGTTGCGAAGTCGGGATGGAACTTTTTGATATACTCGTTCATTTCTTTCTCAGGGTACTTTTTCCCTCGTTCTAATCCGTTGATTAAGTGCTTAAGAATAATGATTTTTTTCTTTCGTTGAGAAGGGAGGTGCTTGAGCGTACCATCTGGTGCTAAGAAATTATTGATAACAGCTTGCGTTTTCACAGAATCGTCCTCCTTATCGTAGTCAGGCTGGTAAAGCATAATCGGCAGGGCTTCTGAGTAAGAGCGGAATTTCTTCTCATCTATGTAGTAATAGATGGTGTTTTTATCCTTACGTTGATAAACAATGCCGGTGTCTCTTAATTTCGTCATATGATGAGTGATCGTAGGTGCTTTTAATCCAAGTTTGCCAGCGATGGCTTGGCCGTGGAGAGGACCTTTAGCGAGCAACGAAAGAATGCGAATCCGAGTTGGATCCCCGAGTGTTTTATGGAAATTAACTAATCGGTTTAACTGCAATATACGACCCACCTTCCTATAAGTTAGATTAGTATCTAATTAGATACTAATCTAACTAGAGTTGTTCGTCAACCAATGAACCGTTCACATATTGCCTGAACTGGTTTCCAATTCGTTACATAGAAACCTCTATATTGTCTTAACTGAAATAATATTGAAATAATTATTATTGAAATGTATTGCGAATTATTTGTTGCGAGTTAAAAGGGGAAATACTTTTTAGATGGTAGGGTACCAATCTTGTAGTACGAAATGACTGCCATTTACACTCAATTATATCAAGTGATCAGACGATAGATGGTTAGATTTTCATGTGATTTCTATAAAAAGAATATTTTTCCAATCACTAAACGTTCTAGATTAAGCTTATCACTTAAATCTCTAGAAAGTTATTGGGAAATGTTATGGCAACATAGTGAGTATACGGGCGTATCGTCTAACAGATTTCCCAATACAACCTTCAGAAATTCTATGATAGGCTACTAGTGTATTAAAAATTCAAAACATTCCGAGAAGGGGAGGAGATTTTTTGAAAAAGGGAATCGCCGTCGCACTTGCGACAGGACTTGCATTTGGGGGCGCACTACCAACTGCATCAGCCGCATCGCCAAAGGATTTGAATGTGGATCAGAAGCAAGCACTTGAAAAGATGGAGATTGTAAAGGAGAGCTGGGAAAAGGAACGGAAGGTGCCATCTTTCTTATCTGGTAAACTATCAGAACAAAAGGTTGCGAGTGAAGGAGATGTCCAGCAATATCTACAGGAAAATGAAGCCCTATTCCAGGTGAATGAGAATGATCTTAAGCTGATCGATCAATCGAAAGATAAGCTAGGCATGACTCATTACACATATGTTCAAACGGTAAATGGGGTACCACTTGATGGAGCGACATTCATCGTACATACAGATAAAGATGGGGAAGTTGCAGCCGTGAACGGCAATCTGCATCCAGACGCTGTAAAGAAATTTGAAGGAAGTAAGAATGCGAAGGTATCTGAAGAAGAAGCGGTTAACACAGCATGGAACCATGTTGATGTACAACCTGAAACAAGTCTTCGTGATAATAAAAACATGACGGGTCAGGGAGAAAAAGTTGTTTATGAGGACGGCGATCGCTATGTTCTTGCTTATAAAGTGCAGCTGAACTTTATTGATCCTTATCCTGCGAACTGGCAAATCTATGTGGATGCTCGCGATGGTTCCGTTGTAGAAGCGTATAATGCGCTAGCTGACGGCGCCGAGACAGGAACAGGAACGGGCGTATTGGGTGATCAGAAATCGCTAAATACGGTATCACAAAATGGTAGCTATCTTCTTCGTGACGTAACAAAAGGTGGCCTCATTGAGACGTATAGTGCCAATAATGGATCAAGCCTTCCTGGCGCGATCGTAACAGATGATGACAATCAGTTTGTTTCTTCAGATCAAGCGGCAGCTGTTGATGCGCACTACAATGCAGGCGTTGTTTATGACTATTATGAGTCGACACATAATCGCAATAGCTTTGATGATAACGGTGCAACGATTCGTTCTACAGTGCACTATGGCTCAAACTATAACAATGCTTTCTGGGACGGAACGCAAATGGTTTATGGTGATGGCGATGGGACCACTTTTGCTCCATTATCAGCAGCGCTAGATGTTGTTGGTCATGAAATAACGCACGCAGTAACAGAACGCACAGCGGGACTACAGTATCGTGATCAATCGGGAGCACTTAACGAATCAATGTCAGATGTGTTCGGGTATTTCATCGAGCCCGAAGATTATCTTATGGGGGAAGACGTCTATACGCCTGGTACACCTGGAGATGCGCTAAGAAGTCTATCGAATCCAGAAGCATATAACCAACCATCTCATATGGATGACTACGTTCAAACGTCTCAAGACAATGGCGGCGTTCATACGAACAGTGGCATTCCAAACAAAGCAGCTTATTTCACCATCGAAAGCATTGGAGATAGCAAAGCAGAGCAAATTTATTACCGTGCTCTTACAACATACCTCACTCCAACAAGTGACTTTAGTGACGCAAGATCGGCTCTTCTACAATCGGCAGATGATTTATACGGCGCCGGATCTACTACGTACAATAGTGTCGCGTCAGCCTGGGATCAAGTTGGCGTTACGGAATAAAGATTAACGCAAAAAAAGGGCTCATGGCGAGCTCTTTTTTTGCGTGTAAGTGATCGTTATTTCATAACCAGCTGTGTTTCAGCTTGTAGGTAATGATCAAAAGAATCGGGTGTTTGATAAGGATCCCCGTTCACCAACTGATTGATATCAATGCTGAATTCATACGGAAATAAGCGTACGCTCCAATTTTCATCAGGGTGAATTTGATGACTATAACCCCCATTAACGTGTAAGGCATATGTATTTAGTTCCTCAGTTTCTTGAATCACACCACTGAGCGTTTGATAGATGCTACGAACCTTGTATTCGTCCCAATCATTTTTTAAGTTTTGACTTAGAACAACTCGTTCCGCTGGAGAAACATAAAAGGAATCTGCCTCTTCCGCCGGGGTGTTCGTATACTCGTAATCCATCGTTTGGGTCTCCCCGGTCTCAATGTTCTCCGCAACCACCAGCTGCTTTCCGATTAACGAGTTTGCCTCTATATAATAATCATCCCCAAGGTCAGGTAAAGCGAAGCTGATCACATCATGTAATCGCTTCTTGGGCACTATCTTCCATTCCATCACAACAGTTACGCGGTATTTTCCGTTTCCTAGCGCCTGTACATGTGTGGTCAATAGCTTATGTGAGGTCTCAGCGCTGTTCCATGTGTTTTTACTAGTTTGAGTGGATAATAGAAGGGAGTTTGTTTTCTCTCTATATTCTCTAGCAATGGATTGCCGGTTGTCTTCCGGTGAATTTTTCGTTTTTTCAACGGAAAAGTCTTTGTTCACATTAGCGGCAAGCGTGTCTTCTATAGGAAAGAAGACGAATAAACATACTAAAAACAGGGATAGTAACTTCTTCAAACAATCAACCTTTCATTTATTTCTTCATTAAGCTTAAAGGAAAATAAGAGAGGGTTCCAGGTCTAATCGAAAATATTTGTGCAATAGTGCTTTCGTTAATTGCCTCGAACGAAAATCAATAAATCGGTGAAAGATGGTATTATTTAGGATGAGGGTTTTTATAATTAATATGGCAAACAGGAGGGGCGCATTTGAGGTATTTTATCGTGATTCCAATGATCTTGTTAGGTAGTTTTTTGATAGGATTAAGAGTAAACGACTTAGGCAATATCGGTAATTTCCTCATGAATCTTGTAGGGTTTGGCTTCATGGGGTTAGAAGTCTTAATAAGCAGACGTAAGCGGGAAAAGCTAGTTTATAAATGATAGAAGTACGTATGAAGAGGAGGTGGATGAGATATTAAAAAAATTAGGATTGGTTTAGCGGTCGTAACATTTTCTATAATTGTATATGCGAGTATAACGGAGGATTATGCGGCAATACCTTATATGATGCTGTTTCTAGGCAGTATTATGTTGGTTATGGGAATAGAATATTGTAAAAAAGAGGCTACGCCCTACCTAGGTTATTTCTTTTTCGTTGCCGCACTCTTTAATTTTTATGTATCTATCAAGAGTTATCTAATAGGTTAATGGTTTTAAGCGCTTTCCGAAAGTGGAGACACCGGAGCAATTTGACCTTTCTTGCTAGTACGGTGACTTATTTTAATAATAAGAAGGAGACTAAAACATGCAATATGAAGCGAAAACACCAGAGGGATATTTTGAAATGCTAGAGGATGATTGGAGAAAGGAAAAGCTCCTAGCAGTACGACAGTACATAATTGAAAATGCTCCAGAGCTCGAAGAAGGCATTCAATATAAAATGCTTAGCTATAAAGGGAAGTCGAGCGTGTTGTTTAATCTTAATGCTCAAAAGTCCTATGTAAGTCTTTATGTAGGAGATATTAAGAAAATCGATCGAGCAAGTGAATTATTGAATGGTTTGGATTGTGGAAAAGGATGTATCCGAATTAAAAAATCAATTGATTTACAGGAAAGCGGTGTGGAGGAATTTGTGAAAGAAGCGATTAATCAATGGCGAGCTGGTGAGGATCTTTCTTGTTAGAGGGTGGGGATAAGGGGTAGCCTGTGATAAGGTGTGAAACTTTCATTAAATCGATTCGTAAGTAGTAATAGAACAAAAATGGATGTTATTTAGCAAGAAAGGAGTTCATTTTGGGGAAACTACTTTTACTATTTGTTGTAGGCTTTATAGGGCTATCTCTACGTTATTTGTTTCTAGGGAAATTCGAGATGGATCAGCTCTTGTTGCTAATGGGTTTTCCGGTGGCGGCTATATTGATTATATTTATGATGAAGTGGCAGCATAAGAAGGATCTTGCTTTTCAGCCAGAAGCGGATGAAGAACGTATGGTGACACGCTTAGGAGATCGAGTCTCAGCAGCGCCGAAGCGAGTGTTTGACGGACGGGAACTTGTTGGGGAATACAAGCGACTTTATCATAAGCCGTGGAAGCGAGTTGTCGCAGATATTATGGACAGCCCAGGAAGATGGTTTCTTAATCTAGCGTTTACGTCAGAAGATGGTCATCACATCATTCTAAAAGGTAAAAATGAAAATCGCCTTCGCGGAACAAATGAATGGCTGATCTTCTCTAATAACGATGAAGTTGGCAGCATTCAAATGGACTACTCAGTCAAAAATGTCGCCAAGTTAAAGGAAAGTCTCTATCTTAACTATCGTGATCACACCTATCATTATCAGTCATTTGGGATTGGGTCTAAAACAGTGATTCGTAGAGATGACCATAAGATTGGGGAAGGGAAAAGGGCTGAATTAGGAAATTCGATTTATAAATTAGAAATGAAAGATACATATGGCGAAGAAGCGCATGTCTTATTTATGGGCTATATTCTATTTAACTATCATTTTAGTCAGTGAGCTAGCTTTAATATTGCTTTGGTGGTGAAGCTTGTGAACAATCATTTAGGATTGCTTTTTTATACTGCGATAGGATCTGTTGGCATGGCGTTTGTAGGATTAGGAATAATCAAGCTAGCCATCGTTTACGATGATCAACAAGGCTTCTGGATCGGTTTCTTAGGACTTTTGTGCTGTGCCATGTACTTTAGACATTTAGAAAGCCGGGTTGGTATTCATAGGAAATATCGCTGGTTAGGACACGGTTTATTTATCGTTGTGTTCGGTGTGCTATCAGTATGGTTGTATTTATAGCTGTTTGAAATGAGGAAGGGGGGAATGTTGACGTGATGGAGATTGCACTTGTAGGCTTGTTAGCAGCTGTTTTTTATCTCGTTTTTCGAGTAAGTGCTCAGATGAATAGTCTTAGCGTGCGAATGAAAAGTATGCACGATCAGTTAAATCGAATGGCCCAGCATCTGGATTTGCCTGAACATCCGATTAACGATGAATTGCGAGAGCTCATGAAAGAAGGAAAAACGGTAGAAGCCGTGAAAAAGGCACGAGAAGAATTTGGGTTATCGCTGTTGGAGGCGAAGGAGTATGTGGACGGGGTTTGAAATAAATTGAGGTTGTATTTTTATAGGCTAGTTTATCAAGGAATCCAGAAAAGGTGTCAAAAGTATTTGACACCTTTTCTGGATTTTATTAACATATAAGGTGTAAAAGGAATTTGACAGGATAGATAGAAGGGATAGAGCTCAAAGTTGAAGAACAGCATTAAGGTTTTAAGAGAAGGTAAGGGGATTTCACAAGGGAAGTTAGCGGAATTGTGTCAAGTTAGCAGACAGACGATCAACGCTATTGAAAACAATAAGTATGATCCAAGTTTAGAATTGGCATTTGCTATTGCTTTAGCTCTAGAAACGAAAGTAGACTCACTCTTTAACTATCAAAAAACGCTAAAGAAAAGGGGATAAATGCAATGGATATCATTCTTGTTCTGATTATGGGATGTATCATGTCAGTGATTATTGTTTCCACGAAAAGAGTATCAGGTGATGATACTGGCTTTTCAAAGGAAGATGAACGTCAAAAGAAAATATTAAGAGATGCCGCAATGTCGAGTTGGCAAGTTATTATGCTATATGCCTTGATTCGATTAACGAACTTGTTGCCATTCTTGGACGGTTTCACAGATCCTACGAAATTCCAATCTATTGCTTTCTTTTCGAATGGGGGAGATATCCTTCTAATTGCTGCCATTGGATATGGTATGGGAGCGGTAACTTCGTATTTTCGTTATTCCTAAGTGATAAATCTAGATTGCTTTTAAAAGAAATAGAAAAAGGCATTCCTATATACAGTTTTAAATTGGAGTTGCTCACTTTTTAGAAATTAATTTTCTTAAGATATAGTCGTTAATATTATAGGAAAGCGAGAATGATTTTTTATGAGCTTATTTTTTGAAAAACGGAAGCCTTACAAAAGTGATATAGCCTTTATCTTACTAATGTTTTTGAATGTTATCGTCATGAGTCTAGATTATTTTGGGAACATGAGCTTTCCCTGGCTATACATGGTCATGATGGTATTAACCATTGCTCTGTTGATATTTGCTCTGGTTGAGAGAAAAAAGAGACGGGAATAAAGGTTCAAGTCAGAGAGTTTGAAAGAATGGGTTGAAAAACCCCGTAACACGTTTATCTAGTTACGGGGTTTTATATGTTTATATCCTAAAGAAATGCAATGTTAGGAATTTAACTTACTTTAACGTCTTCAAAATCCGATCAATCAACGCCATCGTACGAATGTTATCTTTTCCATCTGAGCGGGGCGTCTCATTTGTTGTACAGCATGAGACGAAGTGCTGCATTTCACCGACAAAGCCGCGGAGGTAAAGATCTTTCATTGAGCCTGACATCGTTGAGGCGGAAGGACTGTATACGAAATCAGATTCAGCCGGTGCTTTCCATGGAAGTTCCTTAAAGGATTGAGATTTGTGCACGGTTAGGGTGTGTACCTCATCGGCTGAGGCAAATCCGTGATCAAACGTAACCGTCAGTTTTTCGCTTTCTCTAGACCAGGCTGTCATCCCAGTGAATGATAGGGTTCCAACTGTTCCGCTTTCGAATTGAAGGCTAATGCTTTGATTGATGTGTGAATTCGAGCTGTTTTTAAATCCACTTACAGCTATTGTTTCTCCAAATAGATAGCGAACTAAATCAACGATGTGAATGGCAGCAAACTTTAGGAATTCTTCATCGTTTTGGCAAAATGGTGTTGTATCAACGGCGAATCGCGCTTCGAATGAACGAACTGATCCTAGTTCTTCATTTGTAATAAGCGAGTGAAGCTGCTTATAAATCGGCGCATAGCGCTTCATAAAGCCAACCATAAGCTTAATGCCAGCTTTCTCTGCAGCATCTGCCGCTAGTTCTGACTCTTCCGTTGTCATGCCAAGTGGCTTTTCGACATACACATTTTTACCGGCTTGGATACAGTCCATAACAAGGGCTGCCTGGTCTGTGGGTTGTGCGACAACGATGACACCGTCACATGACTCCTGTTCTAGCATTTTCTTGTAATTATCATACGGTGTTCCAGTGCTTCCAAAACGAAGAAGTGTTTGCTCTGAGCGATCTAAGTTTCGTGTAGCGACAGCCGTAATCGTTGCACCTGTTTCGACAAGAGCGGGATAAATGTTCGTCGTTGCATGAAAGCCTGCGCCAATCACGCAAATGGATGGGTTCGTCATATGTAGGCTCCTTTTATGTAAGCTATTAACGGAATAAGAATACCATTTTGAGGGGAAGAAATCCAAAGAAGGGGGGTCAGGTTCCTATCTGACCCCCTTCTTATTTTTTGACTACTACATAAGGTCGCATCATTTCATAATCTTCATGCTCGAGAATATGACAGTGCCATACAAACAAGCCTGCATAAGGTACGAACTTCATGATGATTCGCGTGATTTCTTTTGGGTTTGCTCGCACGGTATCTTTCCAGCCCTGCTCATTGAGATCTGGCTTCATGCGTGGGCCGGTTGGAACGATCTTACCTTCTTTTTCATATAGATCTCGATCAAAGGGCTGGCGATTAAGGATTTGAAAGCGAACGAGATGCAAGTGGATGGGATGCGTTGCATTTGATAAATTGACGAAGCTCCAGATTTCAACATCGCCTAATCTAGGCATTTCACTGATTGGATCTGACCAGAGCTGGTTGTTTAATAGGTGAATGGATCGTTTATATTGATCAGGCCTCATGTTGAGGAGAAGGTTGCGTTGATTGTTTGCTTGTTGTTCGTATATGATCTCGTACCGAGATAATGTCTGAGGAACGACGCTTTGATCGGGAAGAGAGAGCTTCTTCTTTACACGGAACTGCATGATTACGCCCGTTGTTTTGGGATTCGGACTTTTCCCCTGAGGATAAGGGGAGGCGGCATCGTTCATTAAGGTAAGGGTTTCGCCTGCCGAGCGACTGAAATCAATGACGACGTCGACACGCTCGGCAGGAGCGATCAAAACGCGAGTGACAGGCACCGGCTTTCCGAGAAGCCCCTGATCTGTGCCGATTTGAACGAATGGGAACTGGTTGGATAGGGAGAAGCGGTAGAATCTTGCGTTTGATCCATTTAGGATTCTAAATCTGTATTTCCTCGGCTCGACTTCCAGATAAGGCCATACCATCCCGTTAACAAGATTGGCTTTCCCGAAGAAGTCAGGAAGGACCGATGGCGTAACGCCTTCGACAGGAGGATCTGGTTCAGCTGGATAGTACAAGGAACCATCTCGATGAAAAGAACGATCCTGAAGAAGAAGGGGGATATCAAACTCACCTTCCGGTAGCCTGAGGGATCGCTCTTCTTCGTCATGAACAATATACATCCCAGCGAGACCTGCGTAGATATTTAACCGTGTAATCCCCATCGCATGATCGTGATACCAGAGGGTCGTAGCTGCTTGATGATTTGGATATTCATAAATGGGATCGGTGAAATAGGGCCCTCCCTGTTGAAATTCTCGGGTGAACCATGCCTCAGGATAACCATCGCTCGTATCAGGCGTAACCCCACCGTGAAGATGCACAACCGTACGAACGTCAGGAACGTTTGTACCAGCCCCATGAATGGTGTGGTCAATTGGGAGGAAATGCTTTTCAGGAAGTTCATTTTTCCAAAGCACACGGATCGGGTGATTTCGGTGAACTTGAAACGTAGGACCAGGGTATTGCCCGTTATATCCCCAAACGCGTGTTGCTGGCAAATCGCGATGAAGCTTCTGAAAACTTTCCTTCATCGTCACTTCATAATAGGGAATCCCGTGATTTGTCTTTACGGGTTGGATGATTGGCATGATAGGGAGGCGATCTACGAATTTTTCGAGCATCTGTGCCACTCCTTCTGAAACGATGCATTTGTTCATCATATGTTACGAAGAGAGGATCTTTCATTTCTTTTTCTATTCTTGAAGCTCAGGATCTTGTGAGATTACGAAGATAGAAGAACCCCTACGTCTCGAAGAAACGGAGGGGTTCAAATAAGTTATAGATTTGCTCCTAGCGGAAGATCTACATAGGGTTCGTACCGCTTGTTGCTAGGCTTTAATTCATAAATTCGAATGGATTCTACTTTGAAGGTAGGATAGGGCGTGAGTTCCTGTTTTGCTAAAAGCTCCATATCCTTTAAATCAGATTTCGATATACCGTACTGTTCTTTGCCGAGAGTTAAATGCCCAACGTAGTCATCTAATTCAAAGTAGTGCTTGATGAGCTCTTCAGGTGGAGAAATCGCTTTTACAATGGCTTCATGGAGCGGGAATAATTGATCGCAAGTGACACTTAGATAGAGGATATTGTCTCCGAAGTAGTGAGGTTCTGCTACTGTTAGCGTGAACGGATGGATTTTTTTGCATAAGTTCTCCACTTTTTCGATCCATTTCTTGTCGGGGGATAGTCCGCCCTGCGCTTTCAGAGTAATATGTGGTTCTACTCCTAGGAAGTTGATCCATTTTCTTTGGAAATGTTCAACTTTGGCAAGATAGTCGGGTGGTGGTGTGATACCAATAAAGTATTGATTTGGCATGGGAGTCAGTCCTTTTCACGAATTTCCTTTTATTGTATTTTATCACGAAGCATGCTTGGGCGGGGGGGTGCTTTTGTTAGAAAGAGAAAAGACTTATGGCGTGTTAGGAGATAGAATTTGTCCATAAACAAGCGTCTTCCCATCCGTAAAAGGGAAGACGCTTGTTTTGTTTAGTTTAGTGATTTTTTATAAGTGACGCTTTTGGTTCATTATTCAATCAGCTTATGCTAGCCGAAGACCCACATAGATAAAGTAAGCGATTACAGCGATGTTGAAAAGTGTAAGTAGCAATCCGATCGTAGCCCATCCTTTTTTCTCATCACTAGTTCGATATACAACGAAGGCCATTAATATGGAGAGGGCACACCCAACTAAAATAAAAATCATGATATATAAAGCGGCAGATTCGCCAGAGCTAGAAGATACCGGATCAATCAGAAACATGGCAAGCGTTGTAAGCGCGCTGATGAAGATGAAGAAAACCGTTCTCCAGGTTGTCATTTTAGAGCGATATGTCGTAAACATGTCGTACTCCTTTCTAGCCTGTTAAGTAGCTTACCCTCCATTATAGTGGAGTTAAAAGGAGATCACAAACCGCCTTTGAGTGACGATTAGGTGGAGTGGAGCAGATCGACAATGTTCGAGCGAAAACGGGTGGTGACAGGCACCACCACTATGGTACCGTTTAGATAGGAGGTGAAACATGGAAAATTTGATTTGGTTGTTTTATTACGTTCTCATTCTAATAGTTCTCATTATTATTTTTCGGAAGGCGGCTGACTCTGAACACTATTTGTTCTTAAAGCTGATCGGCTATACGTTTCTTGGAGGTTTTTCGTTGCAATTCAATGATTGGCGGCTTCCACTTGGATTCCTTATATCCTTCTTGTTTTTCACTAAAACTAAAGTAAATGTGAAGGCTAAGAAGCGGGCTGTTTATGTTGGGTTATTTATCTTCTTAACATCATCAATTGCTCCTTGGGTTCAAACGTTTTTGTATGAACAACCTCAGGAAGTCGCTCTTCTTAATACTAATTTCTATAGTGGCAGTTTAGCGGAAGAATGGAAGAACATACATAGTAAGCTTGGAGATGAAAATGATTCTTCAAAAGTAATCGATTTTAATATGGAAATCAGTGATGAAGGAACAATGAACGATCTCTATATGGTTGTGGAAGAGAACGCTTCTCCCGAGAAGGTTCACTACAATATTGAACTTGCAGCTAATGATGAGGAACTTATAGTAGAACGAACGAAGGTTGGAAGTGAGGGAGTGCATTTTGCGGCTCAAACGCTGACGAAAGCGGATTTTTTCTTGAAACAAATCGACCTTATAAAGAAGCCTATGCTTAAAGAAAAGGATGTGGATACTTACTTTTTAAGTGCGAGCGGTCAACGAACAAATCACCCTCAGACGGATGACGAATCCTACAGAATTGATACTGCTGGTAAGGAAAAGGTAGAAAGTAGTGAATTACCAGCTGATGCACTTGTGGTTGATGTTTGTGATGCAGATTGCGATTATCATGAGTACTTTCTTTTTGATCTCTTAGAGAAAAAGCCGCAAATCACGGAAGCCAATGTCCTAGATATCGCTCAACAAAACTCTACTGAAGTAGAAAATTGGTTAGAGAGTCATATGGGGGATCACATTGGCTATGAGAAAGATGGAAAATACATTCTAAAGAAGAACGGCGAAGAGATGACCGTTACTGAAGAGGAATACATAAGTGCACTTGAAGACGTACCTCATACGCACATCGATCGAAATGATAATATGTGGGAAGTAACAGTGGAGAATCCATATGGAGAATCTCCCCATGAGATGAAATTTTCTTTGAATGAAAAAAGTAGAATGGTAGAGTTGTATTGGGCTAGATAATGGCTCACAAAAGGATGGCTTAATAAACAAACA
Source organism: Pseudalkalibacillus sp. JSM 102089 (assembly GCF_041366475.1). Lineage (NCBI taxonomy): Bacteria > Bacillati > Bacillota > Bacilli > Caryophanales > Fictibacillaceae > Pseudalkalibacillus > Pseudalkalibacillus sp. JSM 102089. The sequence goes on along the minus strand of NZ_JBEWYW010000003.1, from coordinate 74,991 downwards.
GGCACAATCCAACTAAAAGGTTGGAAGTGCCTGTTTTTTGAAAATAGCGTGTTATTATCATATATTAAGTACGTTTCTTTATTCACTTAAGCTCACTATATTTCGACTATTTAACCCATATTATCACGCTGCTCATGATAAAAACGCACGGCTTCTTTCAGCTTTTCATTTTCCTCTTTCAACTGATGGATTTCCTTTTTTTGCTCTTTAACACGTTCACGATAGATCCTCATCCAAAAGCATAGCATGATAAATGCGAAATAGAGTACAAAATCAAATGTGCTCATACCAGTAGCATACATGCACTCACCTCTTTTCATTGTGATAGAGAGATTCGTCCTGTTAGGTCTGTTGTAGAGAGTAAAGGTATAGTATTTTGTTGAGTAAGTGTATAGGGAAAGGGGTAAATGCGCAACATTCACTTTTGTCTATTAATTATGTTAGAAAACCTCCTGATTTACTAGGAAGAACTATATGCTCTTTTTTATATGAGAGATTATCTTCCGAATTCCACTCCTTTTTTACTAACTTTCACCTGTTTTCTACCCCAAATTTCAAAAAAATGTTTACTAATATAATAAAAAGGATATTCCATCTACTACAATCATACGAGAAAATTTTTTTCTTGGGGTAGAGGAGGAGACAAAATGCAGTCACTATGGTTTACATTGCTTACGTGTATAGCATTCATGGTGCTTGTTGGATACATAGCTTATCGCAAAACAAGAGGGACTACAAATGGGTCAGAAGGTTATTTTCTGGCAGGAAGAGGATTGAGCGGTGGGTTTATAGCAGGATCGCTTTTGCTAACGAACCTTTCTGCTGAGCAGCTAGTTGGATTAAACGGCCAGGCGTTTCGGACGAATCTATCGAACATGGCCTGGGAAGTAACGGCAGGTGTAGCGGTTGTTCTCATGGGACTTTATTTACTACCAAAATATTTGAACATGTCGATTACAACCCTTCCTGAATTTCTTAGTAAACGGTTTGATGAAGGGGTGCGTCGCTATACTGTCGTTTTATTTATGGTTGGATACGTACTCGTCACGATTCCTTCGATGCTCTACTCTGGGGCTCTAGCCGTTCTGAAATTGTTTGATGTACCATCGATTTTAGGCATTACATACACCCAGTCGATTTGGGTTGTGATTTGGGGGATCGGCCTTATCGGGGCAGTATATGCGATCTTCGGCGGGTTAAAAGCCGTTGCCGTTTCCGATACGATTAATGGAGTCGGTCTACTCATTATCGGAGCGCTCGTTCCGATTCTTGGACTTATCGCCCTTGGCGATGGCGCTTTTCTAGACGGTGTAAAAACCATCACAACGACAAATCCAGAAAAACTGAACGCGATTGGGGGAGCGGATGACTCGGTTCCATTCGGTACGATCTTTACCGGTTTGATTATCGCCAACATGTTTTACTGGGCAACAAATCAATACGTGATACAGCGTACGCTCGGTGCACAGAGTTTAAAGGAAGGACAGAAAGGCGTTATTTTTTCCGGATTCTTCAAGCTTCTTATTCCGATTTTCATGATGATTCCGGGCGTTATCGCTTTTCACCTTTACGAAGGGAATCTTAAGTCCGTTGACCTGGCTTATCCTACGCTCGTAACGAATGTGCTGCCACCTTACTTGTCTGGCTTTTTCTTAGCTGTATTGCTTGGGGCCGTCTTAAGTTCATATAACTCCCTTTTGAATAGTGCTTCAACGATGTTTGCTCTTGATATTTATAAGCCGGCATTTAAAAAGGATGCCTCAGACGACCAGCTGATTAAATCTAGTAAGTGGTTTGGCTCCATTATTGCACTTGTTACGTTTTTCGTGTCACCGATGTTGATGTACGCACCGAACGGATTATGGGATCTGATTCGAAAATTCACCGGCTTTTTCAACATTCCTATTGTGGCCGTTGTATTGATCGGAATTATTTCCAAGAAGGTGCCGGCATTAGCGGCGAAAGTAGCGATTGTATTTCATGTGGTCGCTTACTACATGATGGTGTGGGGAACCGAACAGCTCTTTGGTCTTCCGCTCGACATTCACTTTATTCATATTTACGGTATTCTATTTGTCGCTGAAGTGGCGATCATGTTTGGGATTGCTTACGTTAAGCCACAGGAGAAAGCTTATGTATTCCCGAAGGCTTCCAAGGTGAATATGACGCCGTGGAAATACAGCGCGCCAGCTGGTATTTTATTAATCGCAAGCATTTGCGAAACGTATATCCTTTTCTCACCAATTGGTGTAGCGTATGCAGATGGGATGATCTCGCCTTCATTCCTACCAGCGACTGGAGCTCTTTCGGTTGTAACGCTTATTGCATTCGCTATTGCAACGAAGAGTTGGGAGCGTAAGTACGGTCATGCTGTTCGACGAGCGAAGGAAGCTGTGAAAGAAACAGGAAAAGAAGTAGGGGGCCAAAAGCAAAGTCCTCAGATGAACTACTTTTCTGAAAAAGATTTTTAATAAATGATGTCCATTGTATTAACAAGGAGTTCGCTTCATCCTATGTGATGAAGCGGGCTCCTTTTATTTTACCTTGATCCTTAAGCTGACCTACTGCCATTTCTCAGAGTCGAATCGAATGGTCGATTTATTGAAACGCATCTTTTGCCGCGCCACCCTCAATTAGTTTACGCTAGCGCCTACGAAAGGATCCTACTTCATCGATTGATGAGACAGGATACTTATAACTAGCTGAAATGCTAGCTAGTTAGCTTTTCCCTTAGAATAAATAGATCAGAACCGATCCAGAGCGCTAAACATACTTCCTCTTAATCTCGTTAGAGGAAAGGTAAACTACCAAAATCAAGATGAAAATATAGTAACTTTAAGTAGAGGCAGTTTCCTTTTATAATACCTCTTCTGAAGTTTAGTGAAGGACTCTAGTTGAAGTGAATCTTTAAAATGCATCAATGTCAAGCAATGTAAATCGGAACGGGGCATATTCATTTGATAGGTCAGTTTTATGGTAAAATAAGGGTGGTAAGGTTAAGTTTTCATGGAAGGATTGTGGAAGACTTGAAGTCGAGCTAATTGAGGTTATTGGAAATAAAACCAAACTCTTACATATATGAAATTAGCTATATTCACTCCAAAACCTTGAAAGGGAATTGAAACGTCTGAGGGTATGTGTTCCTGATGAAGTAAAGGGGACGGAACAGACCATTAGTATGCGCTTGTCGTCATGGTGAACAAAGTGAGCTATCTTTTGTGGAAAGCCTGAGGAATTAGGAGGGGTTGCTATGACCAAAGATAATAAAAGTAAATTGTTAGTTATAATAGTATTTCCGTTTTTTTTCTCTTTTTTTATTTATGATACAAAGGATATTGAGTTTTGGTATTACAATGGTTTCACATTGGTTCTTTTTTTGATTATATTTTATTTAGTTGTAATCAAAGTATTTTATCCAAGGCTATCTTTTGTAATAGTTGTGGTAATTTGGACAGCTCTGTGTGTATTTTTATTTAATGATACTTTCGTGAGCATAGGGATATCTTCATTTATCTTTAATTAGATAGGCTCTTTTTTTGAGGAGAAAAGATGGATTTATAAGCTCTGTTTTGAAATAATTGGTATTAATCATTTTGGCTAAGATTAGATGTTAATCAAACTATTGATTTGTTTAGGAGGACTTTTATTTGGATACCAAAAAACTAGATTTGATTATCTTATTAACCCTGACCGTTGCAGTTCCAATGTGTACAATTCTACCGTACCTTGGAATAATTCCAGACCTTTTACTATTCTTCATCTTGCCAATAGGAATTATCTTCTGCCTCATAGGAGTAACAGCTTCTGTTCTAAGGATACAAACTAGTGGTTGGAAACAATCATAATGAATATCTATGATCCGTCATGTCGGAGCCTTTCTTTAAAAAGTAGAAGAACACTTTTTATGAAATAAGTGTACAAGATAAAGCTTCCTGCAATAAATAGATTATATTGTTGAATAAATTCTCTTGTAAGAGAAGAAAAGTGGTAAAAATACGTGTGGAGTATTTAAAAAAGAAGCAAAACCAGGCAGATAAATAATATGATGAAAAACATAGGGAGATTAAATCTTTCCTATGTTTTTTGTATGAAAAGTTTTATTTCGATATTTTTTGCAATCGGGTGCGATCATTGAATAATAAAAGGGAGGATCTAAGTGTCGGAGAGGTTACTTCACCATGTTGAAATCGATGTGTCTGATCTAATCTAAAAGGGCCAACTTCATTTTAAGAGTTGGTTCTTGAAAGGAGTTAGAGTATGAACCCTTTCAAAGTTGGAAGGGAGATAAAACTTACTTAGTGTTTGTTCAAACAAAAGGGCGGTTTCTAGATATCTCTTTTCATATGACGGAGGACATGAAGCATCGTGTTATGCATGCCCAATTGAAAGTAGGCGACGCGGATCTGATGTTCTCTGTTACGTTTGCACGTATGCCTTATCAGCCAGGTAATACGATTCAGATTGCCATCCACCATGAAGAAGAGGCAATAGTAGGAGAAATCTTCTCTGCTTTGGAAGACGGCGGACAAGTGGTTATCCCCCTTCATAAAACAGACTTTAGCCCTTTGTATGGGATGGGAAAAGACAAGTTCGGGGTTCATTTCAATGTAAATGTTCCAGGGGAGCAACCCCAGTCATACAATTCTCCTTCACTAATAAACAAGGCCTCCTGTTCTCGAATAGACAGGAGGCCTACACTATATCCTACAATGGTAGTGTTTAATGAGTAAATGATAACTAAAAACTCGTTTCATTTGTTGAATTCTGAGCTTTCCATACGGAGTTTAGAATATCGTCAACTTCGCTAATGTTAGGAATAGAAGGTGATTTGATTAAATCACCTTTAACCATAACCATGTTTACTCCTGATATTGCTTCAATGATATCTAGCGGATTTTTTTCTAAGACGAGCAAATCTGCATTTTTACCAATATCAAGAGTTCCAGTACTTTCATTAATACCTAAAATCTCCGAATTAGAACGAGTAACAAGATCAATGATATCTTTGGTATCCAAGCTCGTCTGCCTAATATAATGGTCGAGTTCTCTCCACAAGTCATAATGAGTGACGAAAGGCATAGCGGAATCGGTACCAATCCCCATGTTGATGTCGTGGCGAATAGCTTGTTTAACACCCAATAACATCGAATCATATACCAACTTAGAGTTTTCCTTCACAACATCATTTACCTTAGATAGACTTGCATCTAAAATAGCTGAAGGATAAGCTGCTTGAAGTGTTGGGATAAGCGAAGTATAACCGTCCAAAGAATTTGGATTGCACTTAAAAAGACTAATGATTTCATCATCCATCTCTGCACCGTGCTCGATAGTATCTACACCGCCTTTTAATGCGATTCTTACACCTTCAGTACTTTCTACATGAGCAGCCACTCTTAAACCGATTTTATGAGCTTCATCACAGATTGCTGAAACCTCATCCACAGTCATTTGCAAACGGCCTGCTTCCCCAATTTGCTTCGCATCTGTTACTCCACCAGTCACACATATTTTGATCAAATCTACACCACTTCTAACATTCAATCGAACATTTTTTCTTGCTTCCCATGGAGAGTCTCCAACATGAGCGAGATAAGGTGCACCATGTCCTCCTGTTACGCTTAGGAAATATCCTGATACAAGTAAATTCGGACCTATAAATTTTTCTGCAATGATTTCATCACGCAGTTCAACATCTGTGTAGAAAAATTCTCCTACACTTCGCATCGTTGTAACTCCAGAATGGAGCGCTGTAAGGGCGTTTCGCTTCATTCGTTTTTTTAATATTTTTCTTCCTAGTTTCGTATTTAATAGATGATTATAAGCAAAGTCGAGAATACCTTCACTTAGGGATACATGATAGGGTTTACCGTCAGAGAATAGATGGACATGTGCATTAATAAGACCGGGCATTACGTACTTTCCCGATAGATTAATTATTTCATAATCATTCGGGATGGTCGTTGATTGTTCTTTTTCAATCTGTTGAATATTTCCTTGTTCATTGATTAAAATTGTCATGTTCTTTTGTAGTTTTCTATTTAAGTCCCCATTAATCACATGAACATTCGTTAATGCATACCTTTTTTTCAATCTATGTACTCCTCTCGACTCATTCAAATAGTAAAAGTTCATTAGGATAAGGTTTCGTTTAATCAAGGAATCTGCTAATCAACTTTTCTAATCGCAGTGTTAATAAGTGTGTGTCATTCAAAAGATAGGGATTTACTCTAGCCTTCATGGAGATGTGGAGTTCTGGTAGGGTACGAATGGTCTTTAGAAAAAAGTCGCTTCTGATTATCAATTTGACCACTTTAAAGACTAGCATAACACTTTTGACAACAATCATTTCATATTAATCAAATATAAAACGGAAGTGGTGTTAAAAGTGCGAGATCGTGAAAAGGAATCATGAGGAAGTGGGGGGATAGAGGCAAAATGAATAGGGGTCGAACGAAAATTGATGCTAGGTAACTAACAATATTTCTTATAATATCGTGTTTCAACTATCAAGATGACACGCGTAGTTCACTCTATAAGATCCTATTAATAATTCTCCCTCGAACTAGTTAATGGAGACTAAATGAATCAGCTTCCCTATGTTTAACAAATAAATGAAGCTCCGTTAGACTCTTTTAAAATCTTTGTGCATACTCTGCTTTTGTTATCCAGAGCACTTCTTTAATAGAAAAGGCTCCTTTTATAAAATAAAAGATTGAGTAATAAGGAATATTTTGAAATAATTGGTATCGATATATTTGGTAAGTTTTTTTATGAATCATGAAGAATCGCCAAACAAGAGGAGGGTTCATTTGAAGAGTAGTGAAGTATCCTACAAGCATTCAAAGAACTTAACGTTTCTCTTAAGAAACCTAATTCTTATTGCCATTATATTAATCGCCACCAAGTTCTTGCTTGATAAAAGTCCTTTAAACGACTATGTTGGTTGGCTCATATTCATAGTGTTTTGGACGGTGAAAGGTTCCTATGACTTTTTTGAGGATAGGAGAAACGGTAGGGAAAATCCAGCATTTATGAATAGATTAATCATGGTTCTTGGGTATAGCCTTCTACTTTGGGAAATAATTAGCTTTTTATTTATGAGGTGATTCCATTATCTCAGAGTTTATCCCTTATTGACCTTACGAAACAGGTTAGTAAAATTATTAACCAATTGTCGCTGAACATTGTAAAAAAGAATAGCGACAAAATGGGATCTAGTCCGTACATAGACATTCAATAGTGATAAATCATTTTAGTAGGGTGCGAAGTCGATGATAGGAATAAGCATAGCAACGAAGTGGGAATATGAAGCGACATTGAAATACTTCGGAATAAGAGATAACGAACGTTTCGGTTATCCATATGGGGAGTATTTCATGAGAACAATGAATGATACCGAACTTGTTTTTTATAGTACTGGTGTAAGAAAAGTAAATGGTGTTGGTGGTAATCAGTATATGATTTCTAAATTTAATTTAACTAAAGTAATCGTTGCTGGAACATGTGCAGGAATAAATGATCAGTTTCGTAATGTAGATATTTTTGTACCCGACAGAGCCGTTCAATATGATTGCACGGTAAAAGAAATTGAGCCTCTTATTAAACAATCCTTTATCGTTCATATTGATCTATCAAAATATGGAGATGATTTTCATAAAGGAACAATTGGTACCGCTGATAAAGCAGTCGTTATGTGGAACGACTATTTAGAACTGAAGAAAAACGAAATAACCATAGCGGATACCGAAGCGGCAGCAATTGCTTATATTTGTAAGAAGAATGATGTTGAATGCATTATTATTAAAGGAATATCTGATTTTCCAACGGATGAAAGAAACGCTAATAAATTCGAATCAAACATTGAACAGATGAATGTTTATTTAGAAAACACCCCGAAAGTAATGAACAAAATATTTGGCGAATATTTAAATAGATTTATTTAGAAAATGAAAAGTCATACAAAAGTTATGGTTGTTGATTTAACGAAAAGCTGATCAAACCTTTTATATAACTGGATTATTTTGTTTTGATGATTATATGATTTTACGTAAACATTTACATGAAAGTATGCTGTTATTGAGAGAACGGGCGGGATTACGGAACAAAAGAAATTAGGAGTTGAAAGACTTGCCTTTACTATTTTTATTATTAGCTATACTAACATTAGGCTCATATGGAATTGTGCTTTCTCCTATTTTATTTTTATTGGCTGTAGTAAGCTCTATTTATTATTCTAAAAAGGGGAAATATATTTTCGCTTCAATAGTTACCTTTATTATTAGTGCATTCATTTTAATGACAATGTCAGTTCTGGCACTCATTTTTATGTTTGATTAAAAGAGTCAATATATAAAAGGTGAATTTTGTTAATCCTATAAGTATTGTTGATAAATGAACTTTATAAAAAGTACTAATAAAAAAACTGCCGGTCGAACATCTTACTCATTTGTTCGACCGGCAGTTTTTCACTAATAGTTTGTGCGAAGAGCTTTAAGCACTTATTAGAAGATAGACTAGCTTCTGTAGGGTAGTTAAAATCGTGGCTACTTTTTATCGCCTTTCCTTGTTTGTCCTCCACAATTGTTCCATTATGATGACAAGACCAGTCCCAACAAGTAGCCCATTACTCACCACATTCTGAACGATAGCTGGCATATTTGAGAAGACTTCAGAAGGGAGAAACATCGCTCCCATACCAAATAAATAAGAGACGCCAATGATCGTCATTTTTCTAGAATCTAGTGGTTCGAGTGTGAAACTATTAATTCCAATAGCTACTAATTGTACAAAGGAAGCCATTAAAGCGGCATTGGCTACTGGAGATGGAATGCTTGAAATTAATGTCATCACGGGAGGGAAAAAGGCAATCAGCAATAACAAGATGGTTGCGTAAACGAATGGCATCTTACGCTTTTGCCCAGTTAATGCGATGAAACCAGATGAAGTAGCTGATGGAACATTCGCGACAGAACCAAATCCACCGGCGATGAAGTGGTTAATACCCGAGAACATGGTTCCGTTATTCACTTGACGGCTGCGCTTTTCGGGGTCTTCGCCAAGGGTCTGTCTCACCGCCTCAATGGAGGCTACAATATTGGATATTGAAATGAGAGCAATGATAAACGCTAACGGTAAAATACCTAGATTAAAGTGCGGGGGACCGAATCCAAACAAATCAGGTGTTGAAAATAAGGCCACTGTCGCTTGTTCTTCCTGGACTCCAATCACGCTTCTAAAGATCACCCATCCGATAACGATGCCAATAAATACGGCGTAACTGCTCAACCATCCTCTTGCAAACGTAGATAAACCCAGGACAATGAAAAAGGTAAGAAAAGCAATGAGCGCTTGCGTACCTTGAATTGTACTTGAGCTTTCTTGTAACCCGAGCATCCCTTTTAGGAGAGTGCCACTTAATTGTACTGTCAGGAGTAGGAAGAATGATCCGGTTACTAACGGTGTGAAAACCGGAAGTATCTTTTGTGTGACCTTGAAAGCGCCGAAGAGAATCAAGAAAAATCCTGAAATTATCATGGTCATTTCTAACGTCTGTAATGTTCCTTTATAAGTGCCTCCTGCTTGAACGCTTGTTACGGCCATAACGGAAAAAATGCTAACCCAAATGCCAGCAGGTACTTCCATTATGGGGAGTCGGTGGCCGAACAATGCTTGTAATAATGAAGCGATCCCTACAGTGAAAAAGGTACGCTGCATGAGACCATAAATTTCGATAAAATTCAATTCATAAATCGATCCAATGACGATAGGCAATGCAACCGCACTTGCAAGCAGAAATACAAACCATTGGAAGGTTTCTAGCATGTTGGTTGATAAGCCAGGCTTATCCAATTTGAACGCTCCTTTATTATCTTTGTAAAAGATTAATTGTACCAGTTTATCATTTCTCATTATCAATTGGTATTAATAAGGCAGTCTAGCAAATGAAAAATAATATATTGATAAAAAGCTTGGCTTCTTGAAGGAACTTTGTAAAAAGGAAGCATTCTCCTTATACTCATTGGTTTCAAGATATGTACCAGTGATATCTATTCATTGCTTAATTTGTTTGAAATAAATGATTTTAAATAGGTGGAGGGAGGGGATTCACTAGAGAAGAGGTATGGCTCAATCTCTATCGAATTCTATTTTTCTATAATTGTTTATGATAGCCTTTGGGTAAAAGGGGATGGGGTTTAATGGAAGCGATATCTAGTAAAATATTGTATTTACTAATTACTTGTTTCTTGTTGTACGGATTCTTTAAGATCATTAGATTTATTTATAACAAATATATACCTTACAGTTTTGCAACTGATGCCATCGGTATAATCCTATTTGTTATCTTTTGCATTCCTGCCTCTCTTGTAGTAAGCCATAAATTGTTAAAGTCAGTAGGGAAATAATGATTATAAAGAAAGTGTGATGAACTGGTATTTCCAGTTGTTTCGGAGCTTACTTTTAAAAAGGTAAGCTTCGATTTTATTTAAGCAACGATTGTACTAGTTGAGATGATTTGAAATAATTGGTATTAGAAGTTTAGAGAATTTAGTTAAGCCTAGATGTAGGAGGTAATGTATGAGGCTGAAAATAAAGGTTTTCTTTTTAGTGTTTTTACCACTTTTGCTCCTAACTTTGAGTATCCTGAAGTTTTCGGGAAACTTGAATCCGACAACAGGGTTCATCGTAACTTTGCTATCTGCACTTTCGGGTTTAGTGGTTAATCGATTTAAGAGAAATATGAAAGACACATACTAAGTTGAAATGGCCGTTTTCTTCATTCGCCAAATGAGTCCGATTATATAAGGAAATATGATTGGGAATACGAGGGGGGGTATGGATGAAAATTTTGAAAGTAAGAAGCATTATTCTACTAGATTTGATCTTCGATTGAATCAGAGTTTTTCCATGATATCGTTTCGATTTGAGTACTTGATTGTTTTATGGAGGTGCGTGATGAAGTGTGCTTATATGTCTAAAATAGATAAATGGCGAGAAAAGTATGGAGCGATAGCTATAGCATTCAGTTGTCTAATTAGCGTGATCACTAGTTGGGGAGATAATTGGATTCTTACAAGTGTTTTATTATTGGGCGTATTGGTGTGTGGAATGATAGGTTTTTTTGATATTAAAAGATCCATGAAGGAAGAGCATTAAACATTACCGGGTGAGAATTTTTTTGGACTAGAAGATATTTCTGAAGCTAGTTTTCAAGTATCTCGGAGCTTATCAATAATAAGATAAGCTCCTTATTTCATTTGGTTTTGTAAATGAAGCTCTTATGAAGTTATGATGAGTGAGCATGATTGAATTTGTGATAGATGCTCTCAATACCTTCGCCTCCCTTTCCGTCATTACATAGAAAAACGAAATGAAAAAGAGCCATTCGTGACTGAATGACTTCTTATATAAGACTGGATTAGCTTTTGAATTCAAAACTCTCCGGTGGTATGGTCCTTTTTATCGTTGAAGTATGCAGCTTCTTTTTCTTTCTTTTCAATTTGAGAGGCTTAGAAGAGGTTAAGTCATATACGATACAGTTCACGGCTAGAATGGTTAATGCAAAGGCGGTAACGGGCGCAAGAATCATCCATGGAAAAGAAGAGACGTATTGGAAATTTTGAGCGATCAGCCCTGCCCACTCATTTGACATCGAAAATGAGTCCGTGAAGGCTTTTCCAGTGTCCATGTCATACTCAATAACTCTGACGTCTGTGCCGCCTATGAATACTTTCAAAAGACCAAGATGGGCAAAGACAACGAGGACCTGTCCGACTTGTTGAACGAAAAGGAGTAGTAACTTAGGATTCAGGAAAGGTGCTAGATGGTTTTTGAAAATATGAAATTTACTTCCGCCCATAGTTCTGGCGCTTTCTATGAATTCCTTTTTAGATATGAGGTCGAGTTCATTTTGAATGTAAAGGGAAAGTACTGGTACACTGATGAAAGTAAGCACGAGCATAGGGAAGACGACTTTCGTAACGGTATCATAGCTCCAGCTGAAGGTTAACACAACGGGAGCGATCAATATGTAGGTGAAAATCGTAACCGGCGCATAGTGAAGCGCATCTGCAAGCCCGGCTAACAGTTTTCGAAAAGCACTCGGTAACCTAAACAAAAGATATCCGCCTATGAAAGAGAATAGCATTCGTCCGAAGGCAACGATGATGGATAGTCCAATGGTATACTTGGCCCCCTCGAGGAGCATGAGTACGAAGTTATTTCCATCGAGATCACTCCCTAATGGAAACTGTAGGGAGGGCGGGAAAGGTGCTAAGGCAATGGCATTACGATTCTCATCATACAATACTTTTTCAGGTGGAGCCGGATCTGCAAACGTGGTGTATACGAAACTTCCTATAAGGAGGAATAAGATAAAGAGAGTGCCTCCTATTAACAACGGACGTTGGATTAATTGTTTCTTCATATATTCTTCCCACCAATATTGAAGTAGTGTTCTAGCGTAACTTTTCCTGTTGTGAACATGATAAAAGAAGGGATAAATACCATAAACAGCCCCATGGTTAGTATTTCAGGATTCAGTACCCCATTCTCAAAAATAAAGGTCATAAACCCATTAATATTAAAGATAATCTCCAACATTAATAAGTTAGCGATTGCAAAAAGAAAGACGCCCTTAAAGTGGTTAAATAAAGTTAATATTGAGTTCCTAAAAACGTGTAACACTAAAATTCTTGATCGCTCTAATCCCTTTCCTCGTGCTAGTTCTACGTAAAGAAGCTTCTCCTCTTCTTCAAAGGACAACAATAAATACTTATATATGTATATACCAGGCAGTAGTGATAGGACGAGGACCGGAAGAACGATCGCGTTTTCATCGAAACCGCTGGAAATGTTAAAAAGAAGAAAGTTGGTTTTTTTATAGACCCAAATAATGCCTAATTGTGCAACTAAAATCACGAAAATGTCCGGCAATGATTCAATAATAAAAAGAAAAGCCTTAGGAAGAGTTCTTTTATGAACCGGAAGTAACATTGTAAGGAATGTAAGAAGGATTCCTAAGATAAGAGCTAGGACGATAGAAATGAAGAGGTAAAACATAGAAGTAAGATAAACATCCATGAATTCCGGGAATAAAGGTAACTCTCTCCCCCGAACGTAGTACTCAATGGTATTTCCTGTTAGGATGACGTTTAAGAGATGAAGCATGTGATGAACGTATGCATCAAAATTAAGTACGATTGTGTCATATAAAAACGAAGTATTATTTAACGAATTGTTATCAATCATTTTGAGCACGTTTAGTTGCGATTTCATATTAAAAAACAAGTAAGGAAGTGAGCCAATTAGTAGGATGCCTATTGAAGTTAATAGAAATTGGAATGCAATCTGCAAGGTAAGTGACTTCTTCATCACGGCCCTCCTTTTACAATTGAGAAATCTTTGTTTTGCTAGAAGCAACAGTTTGTTTTGGAACTATGCTTAATAAGTTCTCTAACTCATTCATATCCCCCTGTGCAGCGATATTTACATCATTATCGATTTGAAATAGAAGCATAGATTTTAATGAAATTTACATAATATGTATTCGGCATAAATGGGGCGGATCCTTTTTTTCTCTTTTAACATTATGTTAGGTACTATCATCCTAAAACATGTTCTATCAGTTTATTTACCTAGCAAAACGGAACTCTTTTAATCTTAGGATGCTTTTTATTACCAGCTGTTGAAAGAAACAAACGATGAAATTCTCACTGATGAGTAGGAATGAGCTCCTCTTATCAAGAAAGTAGTGTAAAGAGACAAGTCCATTTCAAACACATCGCAGATTTCAGCTCTTGCTTCACACATATGGAAGTTAAGTAAAGGAGAGATATGGTGGAACAGTTTGCGGTTTTTCGTACACCTCAAACGATTCTCTATGGAAGAGATTCGTTTAAACAAATTGGCACAGAAGCAGCTCGTCGCGGGCAGAAAGCCCTTATTGTTAGTGATGAGGTGATGATGAATCTCGGTTATGTCACGGATTGTCAGGATTATTTGAAGCAGGTGGGAGTGGAAAGTGAGATCTACACGGGTGTTGCGTCTGAACCAACGGACGATTATGTGTCTGAAGCGCTTGTGCTTTTTCGAAATACGAACTGTGAGATCGTTATTTCATTAGGTGGGGGAAGTTGTATCGATACGGCGAAAGCCATCGCCGTTCTTGCGACGAATGGAGGATACATAGGTGACTATCGCGCGAACAGAACGATGGCAGAGAAGGCGCCGATTCCGCATCTCGCTATTCCAACAACAGCGGGAACTGGCTCAGAAGCAACGGACGTGACCGTTATTACGAATACAACGACTGATGTGAAAATGATGATCAAACAGCCCGCCTTCATGCCGGCGGCTGCGATTGTGGATCCGTATCTCTCGCGCTCATCGCCACAGCATGTCACCGCGGCAACAGGAATTGACGCCCTCAGTCATGCGGTGGAAGCGTACCTCTCAAAGCGAGCTCATCCGATGACAGACACGCTTGCTTTATCTGCGATTGGACACATTATCGGTTATATTAAAAGCGCTTACAATGATGGAGGGAATCTAGATGCACGAGAAGCGATGAGTTTAGGTGCCCTTCAGGCGGGTATGGCTTTTACAAATGCTTCCGTCTGTCTTGTACACGGCATGTCGCGTCCGATCGGTGCTCTTTTTCACGTGCCGCATGGATATTCAAACGCGATGCTGCTTCCAGCTGTACTTGAATACAGCAAGGACTTCTGCATCGAGCGACTCGCTGATCTCGGAAGACTGTTTCAGACAGAAGAAAGCGAGGCACTCTCAAATGAAGAAGCAGCAAATGTAGCGGTTTCTTCTATCAAAAGTCTTTGTGCCTCATTAAATATCCCGAACTTAAAATCCTGGGGAATTGATGAGACAGCGTTCAAGCAGGTTATTAGCAAAATGGCAGCAGACGCATTAGACAGCGGGAGCCCAGCGCATCATCCTCGCTTGCCTACACAGGCGGAATTAGAAGAACTTTATGTGATTTGCTATGACTACGAATTTATAAGTGAAGAAAAGATTCGCTAACACAAGTGGAAGGGGAATGAAAACATGGCTACGACGGCAACGAACGTGCTACAAAACTATATAAATGGTAAATGGGTCGATGCGAATACCGATCAATTTCAAGCTGTACCAAACCCGGCAACAGGGGAGGAGCTCGCTCAGGTTCCGATTTCAACGAAAGCAGATCTTGATGAAGCAGTGAAAGTAGCGAAGGCTACCTTCAAAACCTGGAGTAAAACGCCTGTTCCGAAACGCGCGCGCATTCTATTTAAATACCAGCAGCTGCTCGTCGACAATTGGGACGAGCTTGCGAGATTGCTAACAAAAGAGAATGGTAAAAGTTTTAAAGAAGCACAAGGTGAAGTGCAGCGCGGGATCGAATGCGTTGAGTTTGCAGCCGGTGCGCCATCGTTAATGATGGGCAAGCACCTTCCGGATATCGCTACGAATCTTGAATCAGGCATGTATCGCTATCCTGTTGGTGTTGTTGGCGGCATCACGCCATTTAACTTCCCGATGATGGTGCCGTGCTGGATGTTTCCACTTGCAATCGCGATGGGGAATACGTTCGTCCTTAAACCATCTGAGCGAACGCCGCTACTCGCAAACCGCTTAGCAGAGCTCTTTAAAGAAGCAGGCTTACCGGATGGCGTCCTGAATATTGTTCACGGAGCACATGACGTTGTGAATGGGCTTCTAGAGCACAAAGATGTGCCTGCGATTTCCTTCGTCGGTTCACAGCCCGTCGCCGAATATGTGTACAAAACAGGAGCTGCGAATGGTAAACGCGTTCAGGCACTTGCCGGTGCGAAAAACCATTCCATCGTAATGGCTGACGCTGATCTTGACGCTGCGGTTAAAGAAATCATCGCTGCTTCCTACGGTTCTGCGGGCGAACGATGCATGGCATGCTCCGTTGTTGTGGCGGTAGATGATGTTGTGGAACCACTGCTTCAAAAGTTAAACGAAAAAGCCGATGAAATTAAAATCGGAAACGGCCTTGATGAAGACGTATTCTTAGGACCGGTTATCCGTAAAGAACATAAAGAAAGAACGGAAAGCTATATCCGTAAAGGTCAGGAGGAAGGTGCTACGCTCGTTCGCGACGGCCGAAACGACGAAGCATACAACGATGAAGGCTACTTTATCGGACCAACGATTTTTGATCACGTAAACTCCTCTATGCAAATCTGGAAGGACGAGATCTTCGCGCCAGTGCTATCAATTGTGCGAGTGAAAAATCTAGAAGAAGCGATCGAGCTCACGAATGAATCTGATTTCGGAAACGGGGCTTGCCTATTTACGAAGGACGGAAGCAACGTTCGGTATTTCAGAGAAAACATCGAAGTTGGCATGCTGGGCGTAAATATCGGCGTACCAGCCCCGATGGCGTTCTTCCCGTTCTCAGGTTGGAAAAATTCCTTCTATGGCGATCTTCATGCGAACGGATCAGACGGAGTGGAATTCTATACGAGAAGAAAGATGTTAACGGCCAGGTGGTAAGGCAACAAGAATTAAACTAATACAAAAGGTGTAGAGAGGAGAACCTCTCTACACCTTTTGTATTATGGAATGAAGGAATAATGTGGTAAAGGTGAAACATTTGATACGTTTCATTCGTATAACAAATGAAGATAACAAAAGGGATAAATGTTCAAGGAGTGCGCTATGCAAACACTATTTCATTCAGTTAAGAATTTGTTTCTAGACTTATTTGCCATGGGAAAGGGATTAGTCTATGGCTTTCTATTGGTTGGATTGCTCACTTTCATTGGTGGAGCGCTACTATACGGCTTTTTGTTCTTACGTCATTTGTTTGTTTAATTTTCTTGGATATTAACTTAATGAGAAGAAGGGGGAGATAAGTGTGAAAAAGGTCATTATAAGGTCAGTGATTGCATCGCTTGTGATCGGTATACTCGTATGGGCTGCAAGTGTATTCATTTCTTTTTCATTTAGTGAATGGAGCTTCTTTATTGCTCTAGGGCTAACCATTGTGCTTTACTTCTTTAACAGTAGCGGAGGGTTTTTATCAAAAGGCGCCACTGCTGAGGCAAGCGAGGCAGGGTGGAAAGTTCAAGAAGATAATGAATTGAAAGTAAATGTAGGTGCCGTTTTTTACGGTTCAGTGCTATTTACGATTTTTAGTCTTGTTTTAACCATTACGACATATTATTAAGGGGATTTTAGTTAAGAGGAGCTCTTATAGAATACAGACTTGCAGCTCCGATCGAAACAAATATATGATTGTGTAGCCTATTCAAACACTAATCACATCAGGGGGGATGAAAAATTGGGTATATTCTTTTACCTTACGATCGTCGTTGGTTTATCGCTCATCTATTATGGCTATGTTAAGAAAACAGAAAAAGATATAAAGATGAAAGAGCTAGAGCTTGAAGCTAAGAAGATTGAGTTGGAAATAAAGAAGTTAGAACATCATAAGGACAGCACGGAATGAAAAGAAAAGTAATCGCTTTAGTTTTAAGCGATTATTTTTTATGAGGAGTAATAGGATGGCAGCGGATGTGTGGTTCATTTCGTTATCTTCTATTGAAGCCAGATGAAGCTAAGTGAGACAGAAACTGCGATAGGAAAGAGGGTTTGGATGGGAAAGTTTATGAAAAGATTGGCTATATGTATAGCCTTAATACTTATCGTTGGTTGCTCTAGTGAAAGGGATGAAACTCCTTCCCAATCTTCTATGAAAGTTGAGTTAGGTGGACAAAGTTTCAAAATCATTCCTCTATACGAAGAAGTTCTTGAATATACTAACGAGGCTATGGAGAATACCGAACTGAATACGAGCGGGGAGTATTATAGTAAAGTGACACAGCCTTTTCTAGAATCTGCTTCTCATGAAGGAGCGAGCTTAACTGGTGGACTGGATTATTCTACTTATTTCTCCCCTACGACAAGTGTTCAGACTTTAAATGAACAGACAGGTAAGCTACTAAAGAAGCAAGAAGAAGTTAATAAAGCAATCAAAGCATCACTTACTAAGTCGGGGGAAAGTCTTGATGGCGAAAATAAAACCATTTATGTTATGCCGGTAAACCCAGACTACCAAAACATTCAAAACGAGATGAAGGGAGTTAGTGCGATTACTGTAAGTAAAGATGTTATCGTTCTCTTCTTATCACCTACATATGACAAAGAAATGCTAGAATACGCCGTTGCGCACGAATACCATCACACCGTTTTTCTAGAGAATCCAAATAGATCGGGAGGAATGAATCTGTTAAACGGGTTTGTTTTTGAGGGAAGAGCTGATTCCTTCGCATCTCAATTATACCCTGAGGCGAGCCCGCCCTGGTCAGAACCGCTATCGACTGAAGAAGAAAAGAGAGTGCTAGAGGAACTTAGAGAAAAGAGCGATTCCACAAATGCGGAGTTATATAACACATTCCAAAACGGTGACTGGAAAAAAGATATACCAAAGTGGTCCAATTATAAACTGGGTTTTAAAATAGTCGAAAGTTATCTACGTCATCATCCAGAAGCTTCTATGAAAGAATGGACGATGATGGATGAAAGGGAAATAGTGCGAGGAAGCGACTATAGTGAACTTGTTAGTGATTAAAATGATTGAAAAAGTAGCTGCTCGATCATGGAAGAGCACTCGCTTCTGAATTTAAGCTAGAGATTAGGGAGATGAAAGCCTAACTAATCGATTAGAAGAAAGATGGAGGCACAAAGATGAAACGATTTATCACTTTACTAGGAGTATTTCTGCTTCTAGCAGCATGTACAAATGAAGGCAGCAATGAAGGGAAGCAGGAGGAGAAAGGTTCTACTCAAGAGACTTCTGCAAGTTCCTTACACATTAAGCCTGCCAAACTATCAAAACGTGAGCAAAGCATCGTGAATCAAATGGGAGTCGATTTCAAAACCTTTTATACGGTGGACGGGACCGTAGGGGAAGGAGAAGCGCTCGTGACTTCGATCGTTGTATATAATGATGGAGAAGATGGAAAAGAAGAGTTTGTTACCTGGGGTGGAAATTATGAACAAGAGCGTTTCAATAAAGCTCTTCACTCATTCCAACTTCAAATGGAAGAAAAAGTAGCTTACTTTACAATGGGATCACCGGATGGATACAGCAAAGGATCGACCAATATGCCTAAAGAGCTGGGCGCATTTATCTTTGAACAGATAGAAGAAGAAGTCACGATCACAAAAGGAGAAACGGTGTATTTGGCGTACTTGATTGGATCGAGTGAGAACCAAATGTCGTCAGTGAACGATAGCGATGTCAAAACTTTACCTGAATCGGTAAAAACGGCGGAATATGCGATTGTGGCTCAATTGGAATGGAAAGACAATTTGGATAAGAAAGAGTAATTGGACCAAAAGTCGTGAAGGAGTATGACATGATGACTCGAATATAGATACGTGAAGGATACATAAGAACAGATTTCATAACCGGATGTCCTTCTCAAATCTTGCTGAAATTAGGAGGGAATTATGGGACGTGTTGTTCATTTTGAAATTCATGTAGATGACATGGAACGGGCTAAGAAGTTCTACGGGAACGTATTTGATTGGAAGTTTGAAGACTGGAGTGAATATGCCGGAATGCCTTATTTTGGCGTGGTGACTGGTGATGCAAAAGAACCAGGAATTGATGGAGCGTTAATGAAACGGCAAGGTGCACCTCCAGAAGGTAACGCTGCAATCAATGGGTACGCCTGTACAATGGGCGTGGAAGATTTGGATGCTACTGAATCGAAAGTTCTTGCTAATGGCGGCAAAACAGCGATGGCCAAATACGCATTGCCTGGCATGGCTTGGCAGGCTTATTACTTTGACACGGAAGGAAATATCTTTGGTCTTCATCAACCGGATGAGAATGCAAGATAGTTTAATAGAGTAAAGTTGGAAGAGCCCTCATTAGAAGGGTTCTTTTTTCAATGTTTGTTGATGAAGAGTTTTGAAAGGGTGAAATAGTGAAGCATGGACGATTTATTTTTGGACTGTTTAAAAAAGTTTTCCATATTTATCAAAATAAAAGATTGAGTTATCCAAATGAATTTGAAATAATTGGTGTTGGGTAATTGGCGGATAATTGCGAATTATTGATTTCTAGTAAACGATTAAGTAGCATTTTCGAGATGAAAGAGAGGAGGTGACGGTACTTAGTCCGTGAAAGGTCTTCAAGGTGAGATAGGTGACCAAGGTAATATGGCTTTTCCTATTAGTTAAGTGCTCTTAATACTTGAGGGTACGATTGGGTCATTATGAATAGTTTAGGTATAGGGATAATTGTTTGTGGAATAATTGGCTACTTAGTGAGAAATGACTTATTTTAGAGGGGAATGGAGACGATGTTTTTATCGTATTTATTAGTGTTTCTTTTAGCGGCGATTCCGTTATTTGAACTTGTTGCTGTTATCCCATTAGCGATCATCGGTGGGCTGTCGCCAGTACTAACAGGGATACTTGCTTTTTTAGGAAATGCTTTGACAGTGGTTTTGTTAATTGTATTTGTAGATAAATTTAAAGTATGGAGGAAGAAACGAAAACAAAAGCGTATGAAAGGTGTGGTTCAGGAGGAGGGCGAGACGACAGAAGCACATGTCGAGGAAATGCAAGAGTCGAAGAAGGAGAAACGTGCAAGAGTTCTTTTTGATAAGTATGGTTTGCCAGGCTTAACGATCATCGGTCCCTTTTTCGTCGGGTCGCATATTTCAGCGTTTATGGGGATGAGCTTCGGTTCGAAAAGAAAGCTGGTCACTAGCTGGATGATGACGAGTTTAGTTCTTTGGACTGTGATTATGGCTGTAGCTTCAAGCTATGGAGTTGGTTTTTTTGTATCTGACGTGGAAGATGATGGTGTTTTAGTTCGTCTATTCAATAACTAGCATGATCATGTGAAAATACCTTTAACTTTATCGTTATGTGTTGTAAAGTAAATATGAACTGGAAAATTGTAGCTAGGGTTCCGCTATCGAGATAGGCTAGTGACCGAGGGCTACATCTTTTACATAAGTAAAAGGCACCTATTGACATAAAAGGTCCGAGGGGAAAGGTTCAGCGTATTTGTACTGCGCTGAAATCTTTCTCTTCGGGCCTTTTTTATTATTTAAAGGAGGTATTGTTTATGTCGTCAATCGATGAACTAAAAGCTGGTGTTGCTGTGATTATTCTAAATGAAGAAAACGAGGTTTTATTACAGAAAAGAACCGATGTGGGGCAATGGGGGATCCCTTCTGGTCATATCGAAATAGGTGAGACAGTCTCCGAAACAGCCATCAGAGAAGTGAAAGAAGAAACAAATTTGGATATAACGATTACCAGGATCATCGGTGTGTACTCTGATCCTACTTCACAGGTTTTTCATTATCCAAATGGGAAAGTTGTTCAATTTATTACAACATGCTTCCTTGCTGAAGTGACAGGTGGAGAACTTCGATGCAACTCTGCCGAATCACTTGATGTTCAATTTTTTGGGCAGTCACGCTTACCACAGAACTTATTAACCATGCACCCTCGATGGTTGAAGGATGCACTTGAAAAAAGAGATCTGGCCTTTATTCGTTAAATGAGGATGCTTGGGCAAGGGAAGGGGAGTCGGAGTAATATAGAAGTTACTTTGTGATGTGTGGTTACTAAAAGAACTGTTAAGAAGTTTATCAATCATAAGATAAGCTTCTTATTTATTGAATGGAACGTTGAGTTATTCTACCTATTTTGAAATAATTGGTTCTAAAGATTAGAAAAATTTAAATCAAAAAAGAAATGAGATGAAGGTTGGAAGGAAAGGAAATGCCGTTATATCTTTCTGTGCGTCGGCATTTGTCAGCTGTTCTGATTACAAGCTAAGTAGTCTTAGCTTTTGACAAAGTGGGATGGAAGGAGGGAAAAGCGTGAAAAATCAACAAGCTTTGATCTGGGTAATAATAGCGATTTTATTAGTATTGGTTTGGGTTTTCTTGAGGTAGTACATAGATGAGTGGAATGATGTAACGATAGAATATGTCTCAATTTCAACTTTTCGTAGATAAGCTGTAAGAAGAAATGAGAAAGAACAAAGGGGTTCATATGAATAAAACTATTAAAATCCTTATCATTATTTTTTCAAGTCTACTTTCTCTCCTTCTACTGCTTTTATTAGCTGGGGTCATCTTATTACATAATGTGATTGAAGAAAATTCAGGTGAACCTGTTACTTATTTTCAAGCAGTGAAATTTGGCCTTAGTTTGAACTTTGATGGGAAGCTAGAGAGAAAAGCAAAGCATTCTAAAGAAATGAAAGTCTATGAAAACATGTCTATCTATGTTGATGATCAAGATGTTGAGCTATTTCCTTTAATTATAGATACGTTGCATTGGGCTAAGGATAGAAATGCAGATATATTGGGCGATATTGATGGAAAAGACGTAGATCTTCTCTTCTTTCATAATAAAAAGGATTTCGAAAGTATTTCTGATTTAAATCACGTATCTGGTTTTTATGATCAATATGGGTTATTCATCGCTGTTAGGATCGATGATAAGAAAGGAATATTGGATGGTAAGGAAACACCACTCTATTTTTTTCAGAAAAGGATATTACACGAATATACGCATTATGCGTTAGATCAAAAAGTGGCTGATACGCCTTTGGGATTGGATAAATATCCTCTATGGTTTCAGGAAGGAATTGCTGAGTATATATCAAATGATCAAACTACTATAGAAGTAAGTGACTTTAAGCTTTTGACTTATGATCAGCTTAGAAGTCATGAACAATGGGCAGCTGCTAGAGAGCAAAAAGAGACGGATGTCTACGATCAAAGTTATTTCACGATCAAATTTCTTATAGATGAGCAAGGTGAAGAAGTGATTGAAGAAATTATCGATTCAACGAATGATTCAGGTGATTTTAAAGAAAGTTTTGCTGATGTAACTGGGCTAGATTATGATCGTTTATATGAAAAACTGGAAATAAAGTTAGGGAAGGAAAAGGATAGAATAGGAAGCTTTCAATGAAGGAGTGAAAGCATACTAAGTAAATACCTTAAGTATGTTTCTTATACCTTGATACCAATAGTCTTCTTTTGTTGATTAAATAAGCCCTACAAAAAGGTTTGATTAAAATAAATTTGATACTTGAGTTAATGAGAATAATCTGAAATAATGGATGATAGTGTGGAAATTAATTGTAAATTTAGGGAATTTTTATGGGGGGAAGATTAGCGGAGGCTTTGGTAGAGGCACTTAGATGATCGTGATGTTGATTGAATAAGATGATTTCATTTTTTATTACTAATCGTTAGACAAGATAATAAATAAAAGGAATGATCGAATGAAGAAACAGGTAAAGCTATTTTATTGTCATATGTCCTTATTATTGTTTATTCTATTCCTTGCAGGATGTTCAGATAATACGAATGCTAAATTAAATGCAAATGCTGGTGAGAATGACGTAACTTTATCAACGGAAGAAACGACTGAAGTGGAAGAGGATAATCAAGTAAACGAAGCTTCATCTTCATCAACATCAGAAGACACTTCCCAGGAAGATGCTAAAGAATCCTCTTCTGAAGAATCAAAAAGCGGTGAGTCAAATCCTGCAGATGAAAGCGAAGAAAATCATGCGTTTGATGATTACTCCTCCAAGGAAATTGAATACGCTCGAGTCTGGTCACAGCTAGGAGCGAATCAAGAAATAGATGAATTAAATGTTCAACTTATATCAGCTGGTTCCCCTCTTAATCCTGATGACGAGAACAGTCTCACTTATCCAGAAGATGTTGTTCAATTACGTGGTTCTCGTATCGTCGATGGCATCGTTACGTATAGTGGTAACGGAAATGGCACGATTAATGTATATAACGTTCCTATGCGCTGGTATGGTGGCTTTCCTCCTCCTGAAGATATAGATAAAGAAGAAATTCAAAAGGAAATGGAAGATATTATTACCAATACAAAGCTTGTAAACGTTGATACAGGTAATAATGAAGAAATCATAGAGATCATCAACAAAATGAATAGTCAATAATCTGAGTGTGACGTTGCTGAAGCGGATTTGCGTTAATCAGTGTTTCGTTTTAGAAGGCATAATTTGCCCACATTATGTTGGATATGAAAATAAGATTAAGACAATTATCTATCCCCAACAGGTTAAAATTTGAAGACAATTGAAGTCATGATGCCATAATCGTTATAAAGTATGGTAAGTTAGCTATTGGAGTTAGCACAAATATTTCTTTCGCAATATTTCTTTTTTTATATTTTCTTTTTGCAAAATATAGTAAACTATTACATGAATTACTATATTATCGTACTAATTTAATAGCGTTATATACATGTTGATTAATGAACTTGTAGGAATGAAAATCTTTATTTTTTATATTTTGAGCACTATTATTTGGCCCATTCCTTAGAATCCATATATAGCACGCTGTTTATATGTACTTCTGGTTCTCCAACATTAATTTAGGAAGGGAAGCGTTTAAATCGCCAATCAAATGCTATAATCGTGCAGATCTTCTTGATCTGATCGATGAAAAAAAATCTCTTTTATCCTTAAAGGTGTTAGCTCATGGCTTTACACATAAACAGACATTAATGGCTAGCCAGGAGCTTGATCGACTACTTAATCGTTACCAATTTGGAGAGTATAAAGAAAGTCAGCCAACATACTCAAATTAAATACAAACTGTTATTTTAGGAAAGCAAAAGCTAGCCGCTATGAATGTGTAATATGTAAATTTGAGATAGATTAGTTTTGTTCATGATTGTTAAGCGAACAAAGCATAATTCTATCTCATTTTTTTTAGGGAGATTATTTATAAGCGTCTACTTTAAATGGAAGAGGTGGTAACAATGTTAAACGAATGGGGTGTGTCTGTTTTAGTTGGATTTAGTCTATTTTTAATTATTGGCTGGTTTACTGGAGATAAAGAGTATGGAAGTGGTTCAAAAACCAATGATGAACGCTCTCGATTCATTAAACAAAAAGCGATTGTAGGAAGTTGGATTTTCTTACTAACCGTCTTTGTGATAAATGTGGTCTTAAGTTTTTTCGACTTAAGAACAGGACCTCTAGAAAACGCTCCATTTAATCATCCAGAGTTATTCTATTTACTTCTTTTGGTGGGTAGCTATTTTGTATGTTATTGGATGTATAGTAAGCGAATTAGTGGGAAACGAGAGTAATAGAGATCGAGGGGGGTCACGAAAGTTGATTAACTTCTATCAAAAGGTGGAGCGAGATTGTCTATGAACAACGAAAACGAAAATCAGCCATTCAATGATGCTATAGCTCATAAACAAAACATTGAAGGTTATCCAAAAACAAGAGGTGGAAAATTGCCCTTACCTATTAAGGTAATCGGATATTTTCTGTTTGGGAGTTTGATTATTATGCTATTGATTGGATTGGTTGGGAATTTTCTATTCGATTAAAAGAGGTGTAGCATTTCTGTTATAAAAGTTCCATAAGAAGATATTAAGTGGCAGGTATAATCTTAGGGGAGGAGATTTGATTATGTGGATAGCTGAGACAATAGCACCTCTTGTCTTAATGGGCATAATAATTGTCTTTGTGATTGAAAGCCTAAAGTATAAATCTAATAAAGGCAATCTGGGGAAGAAAGATTCAAAATCTGCTCAACTTTTATTAGATAGTCTCATCCCAATCGGAATGCTTTTGGGGGCTGGTATTGGTGTAGTGGTTAGTATGTATTTCTCGTTCTCATTACTATCTTCCGTTAATTTAGGTGCGGCACTAGGTTATTTAGTTGGATATTTTGTTTATGAAATTTATAGCAAGGAAGGAAATAAATATCCATAAGGAGCTAATAATATCTTGCGGAGGTGGATTCGTAAGGGTTATTTCAAGTAGGGATAGTCTCAGATTCTCTCTCTTACCTATGTATCTTATTTCGGTTAAACTTTTCATCGCATTACATGTGAAAAAATGATATATCAACATAAAAGACCCACAAAATGAATGATGATTTTGTGGATCTTTTTTCAATCTATGAAAATGTGAAATGAATAAATTAGAATTTAACTTACAACTTTCCGAACAGCCGTTAATGCAGCATCCATGTCTTTCTTCGTACTCCCATTATTCGTTACAAATCGAATCACGTTCGGACCAAACGCACCCGCTAAAACGCCGTGTTCTTTTAAACGGTGGATAAAGTCTTCTGTCGCTTTCTTCGTATTCGTAATATCAATTAAGAGTATGTTTGTATCCACTTGATTGACAAGGACAATCTCTTCAATATTCTGAAGACCATCAGCAAGATACTTCGCGTTCAGGTGATCCATCTCAAGATGCTCCACATTTTCTTCGAGAGCAATAATGCCTGGTGCAGCGAGAACACCTGCTTGTCTTAAACCACCGCCAAGGCGTTTGCGCCATTTTCGAGCTTTCCCGATAAATTCAGAAGAACCGGCAATCATGGAACCAACCGGTGCGCCGAGCCCTTTTGATAAGCAAAACTGAACAGAATCCGTATACTTCGCAAATTCTGTTACGGGAATTTGAGCTGCTACAGAAGCATTGAATAATCGTGCCCCATCTAAGTGAACAGGGATCTGATGTTTCCTTGATAGTTGATAGATTTGTTCCATATTCTCAAGAGGAACAATTGCGCCGCCTGCTTTGTTGTGGGTGTTTTCGATGCAGATGAGTCCTGTTTCCGGCTGATGAATATCTTCTCCTCGGATAGCCGCTTCAACATCGCCTGGATTCATCGCACCGCGGTTCCCATCGATCGTCTTAATTTGTACACCAGCAAAGGCGGATAGTGCTGCCGCTTCATATAGGAATAAGTGCGCCTGAGATTCCATGATCACTTCTTGACCAGGCTGACAGTGGACTAAGCCAGCAATTTGATTTCCTTGCGTGCCGCTCGTAACAAATAAAGCCGCTTCTTTTCCTAGCATTTCTGCAGCGATTTGTTCGAGTCGGTTAACCGTAGGATCCTCTCCATACACATCATCGCCTACTTCAGCTTCGTACATCGCTTTTCTCATTTGTTCATTTGGTTTCGTTACCGTATCACTGCGCAAATCGATCACGATTCGTCCTCCCCGTCTTCAGTAAGTAATAGTCTACTAGTATCCATCAAAAGTATACGGTTATTTCATAAGTGAATCAACTTCGTAACGGGGAGGCTTTATGATCCTGTTATCTCGACGCAAGGTGGCGATCGATGATTTCCAATGCTTCATTAGGTCCGCCACAGGCTTGAAAGCTCTCTTTGATCTTTCGGATGCCTAGCTGATAGTTCACGTTATGAACGACCTGATTCACTGCATGCTGTAGCGATTCGATTGTTACGTTCGGTGGGAAAATAGGATATCCGGCCTGTAGTTCTGCGAGGCGTGCAGCGACCAAAGGCTGGTCCTTATCATGAGGGAGCACGACCATCGGAACTTCAAAGTAAATCGCTTCATTAGTGCTGTTCATTCCTCCGTGGGTAAGGAACACGTTCGTATGCTGCAACACATCTAGCTGAGGAACATATTTTCGAATAATGAAGTGATCGGGAGCTTCTTTTAGTTTAGTGAAATCAGCACTTGATCCTGCTGAAATAACAACTTTCCCTGGAAAATCTGTAAAGGCGTCGATGCACATATTAAAGAAGCTCTCAACATGATCGAGCACTGTGCCCATGGAAATAAAAAGAACCTGCTCGTTTTCAAGCTGGTCAATTGGGAAGTCAGTCGCGTCTTTTCGTTCCGGGAAGCTAGGACCAATAAAATGATACCCTTCACTAAATTCACTTAAATGAGGTTGGAAATACTCGCTTGAATAAACCATCGTTTGCTCACCTTGATTTTGCATGAACTGCAACATGGTCTTAGGAGCGACGCCAAATTCTTGCTTCATCGTAGCTAATAAAGCTCTCCCTTTTTCATCAAGATCAAATGACACCGAAGCATCTGGATGAAGAGGGAGGTTTTTCTTGTATTCTTCGGGTATTAAAAAGGATGCAGAAGAAGAGAAGCCTGGCACTTGTAAATAGTCTTTTACTATTTCTCCCGGTCCAAAAGCATCGTAATAAACAAAATCGATCGAAATTTCTTGCGCTAACTCTTTTGTAAGCGCAAGGATATCCAAAGATGTGTCCATAAGGAAATGGGAAAAGTTATTGATACCTTCTGAACTAGCATGATTGATGTCTAAACCATCTAATCGATCCTTATGAAGAATCACATTGGCTCCGACGCCTTCTAGGCGATCTTTGAATTTTTCAGTTGAAATATAATAGACGCTGTCTCCCCGATCGGCAAAAGCTTGCGCGATGCCTAAGCTCGGGTTCACATGTCCTTCTGCTGGAATGTTAAGCATTAGAATGTTTGCCATAAGTCGTCACCTCTTAAGTCTTTTTATCGTTACATAATAAAGGATAATTGTTTTCCTGTAAGGATGAAACCAAATTCCTTTGGTTGCTCTCTTCCATATTCGAACGAATTTAAAACGTCATTCCACCCATATCCTCCCAAAGTAATAGCATCAAAAATAACCTTAGGTAATCCTACCTAAGGTTTCGTTAAGGGAACCCATTACAAAGGTCTGTCTCGTTTATCTTCGCCTGCGACGTTTGCGTGATAAAGGGGGTGGCGGTCCGATAACGACAGGACTTTTCCCTTCAATTGGATCTAGCGCTTTTTCCATTGTTTTCGGGTCTATGTGATACGCTTCTTCATAAACCTTCAGAGGGGTTTTCGTCAGCATGCTAGAGCCATTTTGCGTTTGGAAGCGGTCGTTGTTAAAGAATAGTAACAGCAAGGTCTCGTCCGAATCTGCCTTAATCCAGTGCCAGTAGCCCATTGGAATAAAGACCGTTTCGCCAGCTTTTCGTAGCTGATACGTTAATAATTGATCATTGTTCGGGTTGAGGATGCCGACGGTTGCGGATCCAGAAGCGAGGTATACCAACTCCCATGAGTTTGTATGCCAGTGCGGCTCGCGTACAGATCCTTTCGACATTCTTAATTCGGCAAGTGAGCCGCCGATCATCGCTGGCATTTGCGCTGAGGTTAAGAGATAGATAAGGTTTTCTGGATCTTTTTTAAACGCAACATTATCTTTTATATCATAAAAAAGGTTCGGATTTCCTTTTCGACCTACTAAGTTTCGGTTATCCGTAATATAGCCTGATACTGGAGTTGTCATATATTCTCCTCATTTCTGTTTCAATTCTCTACTATTCTATGAAAAAGGATAAGCCCGGTGTAGGTGCCAGTCCACTGGCGATGAAATAGGGCGGAGAAGCGCCTATAAATGCACTCGACCAGGCACAACACGGCCCCTATTCGCAATAGATTAAAGCGAAGGGGGCAGATCGTTGTGAGCGATCACTATCTAGGTATTATCCTTCCCAAATCAACGTATGAGGCGATGCCTGAATTACAGGGTGGCACGCGCAGCATGTTTATGATTTGGGAGAAGTCAGCAAGAGAACTTGGCATGATCCCTTGTTATTTTCGATTCTTTGATCAAAAGCCAGGCGTCGCGACGGTGAAAGCCTATGTGTATGAACAGGAAACGTTTGTCGTGAAAGAAGTTCCAGCGCCGAAAGTCATTTATACACGCGTGCTCGATTACTTGCCAGCTTACCGTTCGCATATCAAATCTTTAATGAAGGAGGGCCGCGTCGTTTACAATGTGCCGAATTATGATGTGGAGAAGCATAAAGTTCACGAAGTCCTGATCAAGCATGACAATCTTCGAGACCACTTGCCTGAGACGGAGCTCTTTACGATCAACAACTTAAATAAAATGGCTGCACGCTACAAGCAATTCATTCTCAAGAAAAGCTATGGCGAATTCGGCATTGGCGCGATGAAAGTCGAGCGGGTTAAGAAAGGATGGCTCCTCTCTTATAAAACAAAGGAAGGCGAGCTCAAACAAGTTGATTTCAAAAAGACGCTGCCTGCGGTACTCGTTAACCGCCTCCGTACGCACACGTACATGATTCAGGAGATGATTCCGCTAGCTGATTTTAACGGTCATCCGTTTGATTTGCGCGTCGCTGTTCAAAAGAATCGAAATGGAGACTGGCAGGTGTCGGGCGTCATGTGCAAGGTGGCGAATGGGGGAGACTTTCTAACGAATGGAGCACAAGGGGGAACGACGTACACGTTTGAAGCTGTGGCGCCTCATTCCCATCCAAGAATTTCGTACGAAACGCTCCTACAAAGCATTGAACAGCTAGGACTTCAAACCGCCCGCGTACTCGATCACCATTTTCCGAAGCTAGCCGATCTTGGATTCGATATTGGCATCACAAAAGCGGGTAAGCCTTATTTTATTGAATGTAACTTTATCTCAGACTATGTGAGCGGATTGTTTGAGGATGGAGAGCTCCTTCACGATAAGTGGGAAGCGGTCTTCAGAACGCCGATTGAGTATGGGAGATATTTGATGGATCGGATTTGAGTCGCGCAGTAATCATAACGGGTCCTGTTATCTATCACGAATAATGAATATGTACTAGAACAGAGGGAGGAATTGTACATCGATTCTTCCCTCTTTGTTTGTAGAAGTGGAGTTTAACGAAAACGGAATGTTGAAATTAATAGGAGTGAGACGGTGTAATAAGTAAAAAAAGAACTGAAATCATATGCCTAGTTTGCTCGTTATGAATAGTTCGATGAAGAGGACATACGATATCTCTAAGACAACTTCTTTGCGAAGGTGGGATTTAAAATGAAAAAAGCAATGATAGTTCTGC
This sequence comes from Pseudalkalibacillus sp. JSM 102089, assembly GCF_041366475.1. Taxonomy (NCBI): domain Bacteria; kingdom Bacillati; phylum Bacillota; class Bacilli; order Caryophanales; family Fictibacillaceae; genus Pseudalkalibacillus; species Pseudalkalibacillus sp. JSM 102089. The sequence goes on along the minus strand of NZ_JBEWYW010000003.1, from coordinate 44,284 downwards.
TTCTACTAGGGAGTGTTTTTTCCGTTTTCTATTTCTTTGCTATAGAGAATAATAATGATATGCCGGTGGGTGCCAGGAGCACTCCATCAACGGATCTTGAACTAATGGATGTCACAAAGAAAATAAAGGAAACTAATTTTACTAGTAAGGTTGTAAATGAGTTAGAGAATCAAGGTTACCAAGCAGAGGGAAAAATACATTACTCAATATACGACGCAAAGAAAAAAGATCTTATATTTGTCATTTCAAATAGTGAATATAAAGGGGAAAAGACGGAACAAGAAATAAACGCAATCATTGATAAGCTTTCAAAATCAAGTGAGCTAGGTTCATTTAATGTCATCTTTCAAAAAGAAGAAAAAGCTGTAGATTAACCTTTCAAGCATAGCCGATTCAGCCCCATTTTATGAAAGAGACGAGGAGCTTATCTGTCATAAGATAGGCTCCTTTTATAATGAAAGAAGGAAGTAGGTTATTGATGCCAATTTAAACTAATTGGTATCAATAACTTGAACAAGGTAATTAAAGAGGAGTAACATGTTATTTGCTGATAATGATTAAATGGGAAATACAATGGTACAATCACTAGGAGTTACGAATAGATTCATAGATCCAGAAACTTTATAAACCGTTAGAGACGAAAATATTGTCGTTAAGAGTGAAGTGAGAGATCAGGTGTAAAAGAATACGCCGTTTAAATTCAAAAATAGAAGATTTATAACGAAAGAAGGAGAGTCAAAATGCTAACGAACCCAAAAGCTATTTTCTTAGATATGGATGGTACGATCTTGAATCACTATAACAAGGTGAGTGAATATACGAAGCAAGTGATTGATGAGTTACGAGAGAATGGCATATACGTTTTTATCGCAACAGGCAGAGCTGCGGATGAAATTAATGAGCTTGTCCCTGAAGGATTTCAAGTAGATGGCATCATTTCTTCAAATGGGATGGCAGGGTATGTTGAAGGTAAGGCCATATTTGAACATTCACTTCAGCTGGACTTAGTTGAAAAGATTATTGAAAAAGCGCGTGAGCAGAAAGTTTATTATGAGCTCTTTCCATACGGAGGAGATCGCATTGCTTTAGAACAAGATCGTCACTATATGGAAGCAGAAATTAAAGATCCGCAGCCAGAAGGTGTCGGACTGAATGAATGGCTTTCGCGTCAAGAAGCGATCAAAGAAGCGATCAATTGGAAACCTCAAATTGAAGGAAATAAGTTTTCCAAATTCTATTTCTTCGCTCGAACGAAAGAACATATCAATCAATGGAAAGATGAGCTAGAAAATATCAAGCAAGACATTGATTTTACAACGTCAATCTCTTCAGCGCATAACGTCGAAGTAATGGTAGCCAATGTAAACAAAGCGACTGGCATTAAAGAAATGCTCCAGCATTTTGACTTGTCCGGTGTAGAGACGCTTGCCATAGGCGATAGTAACAACGACTTACCGATGTTCCAATTTGCCGATTATGCTGTAGCTATGAAAAATGCATCCGACCAAATTAAAGAAATTGTCGACGATGTGACGGAATTTACGTGTGATGATGACGGTGTTTATCATTATTTGAAGTCGATTGTCGTGCAAGATTCTATTAAAAATACATGATCATTTGTAAAACAAGCCACATCTCCATCTAAAAAAATGGAGATGTGGCTTATTATTATGAGGAATTGTTAGTTTCTTTTTGATTTCACTACGAGTGATTGTAGCGTATCGCTAAACGATCTTCGCATCGATGTTTTTAAAAGAATCGACGTTTGAGGGGAGGCGAGCTGATCTAAGAGCGTGAGTAGCTGCGATTGCGTTGTCACGTTATGAATGGCTGACGGATTCATGCCTAACTTAGCGGCTTCGCTACAAATCGGATAGGCGTTTTTCCCGACGGCGATTAGCACATCCACGTCTTTCTTCGCGACAAGCGCACCGACTTTGCGATGCTCCTGCTCGGCGTAGTGACCGAGCTCTTCCATTTCACCGAGGACGGCAACTGTTTTTCTTCCCTGAGCGGTTTCAATAAGAACTTCTAACGCTGCCTCGATAGAAGTGGGATTCGTATTCCACGTGTCATCAATAAGCAGGCTTCCTTTTCTTCCTTCGTGAAATTGCAGGTGACTTTTGACGTGGTGAAAGGACTTCAAGCGACGAATGGCGTCTGGAATCTTCACCCCAACGAGGAAAGAAGCGGCGATCGCTGCGAGCGCATTGAAGACGTTATGCGTGCCGTATCCTGGTACAAAACAAGAAAATTCACCTTCACGACAAACAAGGATAAAATCCATGCCGTTCTTCTGAAGATTGAACCGAATGCTGCGTGCTCGGAAATGAGCTGACGAATCCTCTCCATAGTAAAGAACCTTACCGGTAAATTCACTTAGATCAAGGTTTCGGATCGTTTCGTCGTCTCCGTTTAATAGAATCGTTCCATTCTTTCCAACGGCTTTTAACATCTTCGCTTTTTCCGCGATATACGCATCCTGACTTAGAAATCCCTCGATGTGATCCGTACCAATGGCTGTGATAATACCGATCTGTGGCCGGAAATAATGGGCGGAATAAAGAAGCTGATTAGACCCAGAAACGCCCATCTCAAACACAGCACTGTCTGTTGCATCATCAATTTCTAGTAAATAATCGAGGTTTCTCGCCAGTCCATTATGACTTAACTTCGTACTAACAACGCGATCTCTTTCCTTCAAAATCCACGTGATCATTTCCTTCGTCGTTGTTTTACCGCAGGTGCCTGTCACTCCAATGACAGGCAGCTGAAATAAGCCTCTGTAAAACGAAATAAAGCGATAATACGCTTTTCTAACGTCTTCTACATAAATGACCGTTACGTCTTCTTTCACATTCTTAAGAGCTTTCGGGTTAGAGGTGACAACCATGATATTTTTCGCTTTATCTGGTAAAGGCATGGACGACTTTCGTTTAAGCATAAAAACTAACGACTGATCTGTAATAAGGTGCTCTCCATATTTCGCGGCGTTTTTCACTGTTTTTGCGGTGCTTCCAGATAGAACCGTTCCTTCTAGAACAGGAAGGAGCCGTGGCAGTGGAAGATGCTTCATATTAACCACACTTTCGCTTTAGACTTACTCCTATCTTATTCCAGACAAGGGGGAGGTGTACGGGCATATCTCTCCTGTCATTCTACCAATCTTTTAGAAGCACATTCCTATTTACTTCCAAATGCATATACTACCTTCGTAGTCAGTCGGAAGAGAATGATATGTTTTAGACAATGGAGCGGAGGGAGTAGGATGTTAGGCGTCAAACCGTACCTTCAGAAAAATGATCGGTTGATTGTATCGAAGAAATCTCACATTAGTCGCGAGGTACAATCGGAAAAGACTTATCGTATTCAATTTGGCATCAAATACTGGAACGTCACTGTATATCATTCAGATTATGCGAAAGAAGATGAACTCCATCTCTCAACGAACGTAATCGAAGAGCTCGACCTCCCATTATCGTGTCATTATGATGTTATCGTGCAAGGAGACACGATCATTATCGGTCCATTTATTGGGATTCTTTGCGAATTAACAAACAGAAAGCTAGTCGAACTAGTATCCACATACAAAAGCTTTGTCAAAGGCTACCGCGCGATCGGCGGCGCTGTGGTGGTTTTCTCTATCGAAGGGATTCAGAAAGAAAAGCGAATGATCAACGGCTTCCTTTATCACCCAGTGAAAAAAGCCTGGGAAGTTATAAAGCTCCCTTATCCTGCCGTCGTGATGTCTATTGCCGAGCCAAGCTTAACGTCCTCCTGGGAGAAGTTTCACGAGTGCATGACCGATTTTGAACTTCGTTTAGGAGGAAGAGTGTTTAACTATCCTCATTTCTCTAAATGGGAGATGTATCAAATGCTGCAACCTGAATTTGGTGAATATTTGCCAGAAACTGTGCTGTACGAGGGTGTGCAGAGCGTCCACGACATGCTGCGTAGACATGACAGCGTCTATATCAAGCCATTAAACGGCCGGTTAGGGAAAAGTATATTGAATGTGAAGAAGGAGAAACATCACATTATCGTGAAATACGATGAGAACCGAAGAAGACGCGAAGAACGTTTCGAGAGTAAAGAGGAGAGCGATGTCTTTTTCCGGAAGCATCTTGAGACAAATAGCTTTCTTATGCAGCAAACGATCCCACTCAAAACATATGAACAAAGGGTTATCGACTTTCGCGTGATGACTTCAAAGAATCATAAAGGAATGTGGGAAACGATCGGGATCTATTCCCGCTATGGCGCAAAAGGGCAAATCGTTAGCAACATCACAGCCGGTGGTCATACCGAAATAGCGAGGGCAACGTTAAAAACCGTTTGGAAGCTACAGGACAAAGAAATTCAAAGGGTAGAAGAAGAAATGAAACGCGCCGTGTTAAACTCGATTCAGAAAATCGAAGAACAGGGCTACCATCTAGCCAATATCGGCGTTGATATCGGATTAGACGACAACTGTCAGATCTCAATCATTGAAATCAATCATCAAAATCCCGATCCGTATATTGCGATGATGGCGAAGGATCGACTGGCATTCTATACGAGTCGGTATCAGAATATGAGATATGCAAGGTATTTGGGTGGGTTTTAGGTGGGGGATTTATTTATGTAAAGAAACCTTCAGCTGATGAAGGTTTTTAATTGTTGATGAGTAGAAATAAGCTAGCTATCCTTTTAAATCTTCATACGAAGAGCCAATCATAACCAGACTTTGAAAAGTAGATTAGCAGATACGAAAAGGATAGCTACATTACTCTAATGACTTTCTTAAAACGCTTCATTGATTGTATCTTTCAGCAAATTCAACAATCGGATCGACGCGAAAACAAAGCGGCTTCATCTCTTTAAACGAACACATCACTTGATCGGATGATTCATCAAAGAAGACGATCGCATAATCATCATCACTTTCCGATAAAACACGCTGCCCATAAGGTAGCGAATCATCATGTTGAAGTGTAACATCCTCTATATCAAACGTTGATTGAATCCATTCTTGTACTCGCTCACGAGCTTCCATGATATAACCTCCTCTAATTAGCACTACACCTAGTGTTACCCGGATTAAATGAGGATTAAGCCATTTTTATGTTATTTTAAGAATCAGAGAACGTTTTAGATGCGTGAGAATAGCCCGAAAACATGGGGCGTAGCCACGGTTGAAATCGGGCGAAATGAGGCCTTTGATCCTGGAGGATGAGCATCTGGCGAGATCGGTATTTATGAATGTTAGAATGATTCTAGTTAGCTAATAAAAATGGAATTTGGCCAATATATTTCGTTTTTGGCCAATAAAATGATAAATTAGCCAATATATTGGTATTTCGGCCAATAAAACAGCCGTTTACCGGAGGAGAGACGTGATGAAATTTCATTTTGTGCCAATCTCATTCGAAACTGCACAGGAAATTGAAGATTGGGACTATGAGGGGAAGTTTGCGGACCTTTATATGACCCCTTACTTCATATCTGGTGAGAAAAATGGTGTTTTCACAGGCCCTGGTGGCTGCGATGGCTTTGTCGCGATGCATGAAGGGACTGTTTCAGGTTTATTTGAGTTTACGATCGTCGATGGAGGATTAGAAATCGGACTTGCTTTAGCTCCTGATTTAGTGGGAAAGGGATTAGGTCCCGATTTCGTCAAGCAGGGCATTGCTTTCGGTTTAAAGCAATATGAAGGTTTGAACGATTTTATCCAGTTAGAAGTGGCTGCCGCAAACAAACCGGCCATGCGCGTGTATGAGAAGGTAGGATTTGTGAAGACAAACCAGTCCGCAGATCAGATTGAAATGAAGCTGGAAGTAAAGCGGGAGCTTTAATACTGGTATCAAAAAACTACGATCTATAAGTACATAATCGCCTCACGCTGCTTCGCCCCATTCAAGCATTATCGAATGGGGCGATTCGTTGTGTTTCGGAAAATGGGGAGAGGGATTGTCTCCTTGATTTGAGCGATAGAACGGAGGGGATGCGGTATGCCGATTCGTAACTAGCGTAGTTAGCTAGGCTAAGGTGGTCGGCCGTTGCTTGTATGGACCAATTCCGTAGTTCCGTTAAATGTTTTAACCTCATATAAAACGCGAGCTATAGAAACTTTTTACATAGATTAGCTTAAACAAATAAAAGCTTCTATAAAAAGGTACGCCTATTAAGTACAAAAGCCTTGAACTATTTCATGAAGTAATTATAATGGGGAATGTTGATACGCGTTACACGAACTATTTCAAGTGATGGAAATGTTATTTATGAATAAATACTAGGGGGAACCATCCCCTCGCTAGAAGCAGAGAAAGGGTGAATTTCAGGCTTATCTGTAGAGAAATTGGTGCAGTTTGTGAAACCACCTTTTGCCGGAATTTTAACACGACAGTTCGATAGATTAGAAGACGAAGTAGAAGAAGGAGAATCATCATGCCGACAACTATGACCAACACAAGAACCGAATCCGATTTTTTGGGAGAGAAGGAAGTTCCGATTGATGCTTATTATGGCATTCAAACGCTGCGCGCCGTGGAGAACTTTCCGATCACGGGCTATCGCATCCACGAAGAATTGATCAAAGGGTTCGCCATGGTGAAGAAAGCGGCGGCGCTCGCCAACATGGAAGTGAAGCATCTGTATGCTGGAATCGGAAACGCAATCGTTGAAGCAGCGGATGAATTGATGGAAGGAAAGATGCATGATCACATCATCGTCGACCCGATCCAGGGAGGCGCTGGAACTTCCATCAACATGAACGTAAACGAGGTCATCGCGAACCGCGCGATTGAATTGTTAGGCGAAGAAAAAGGGAACTATATTGCTTGTAGCCCGAACACCCATGTGAATATGTCACAGTCAACAAACGACTCGTTTCCAACAGCTATCCATCTATCCGTCTTAAATATGATGGAGCAGTTGCTAAGCACAATGGAAGACATGCATGCCGCTTTCGAACAAAAAGCAGAAGAGTTTAACCACATTATTAAAATGGGACGCACCCATCTTCAGGATGCCGTGCCGATTCGACTTGGTCAGGAGTTTCAAGCTTACAGTCGCGTGATTGCGCGCGATATGAAAAGGATCAAACAATCTCGTCAGCATTTATATGAGTTGAACATGGGCGCAACGGCAGTAGGAACGGGACTGAATGCCGATCCGCGCTATATTGAATTCGTCGTCAAAGAACTAGCGGAAATTAGCGGTCTACCACTCGTAGGAGCGGAAGATATGGTCGACGCCAGGCAAAATACCGACGCCTACACCGAAGTTTCTGGCGTGTTAAAAGTGTGTATGATGAACATGTCAAAAATCGCAAATGACCTAAGGCTAATGGCGTCCGGACCACGAGCGGGATTAGGCGAAATCAGCTTGCCAGCAAGACAGCCCGGATCTTCGATTATGCCTGGTAAAGTGAATCCCGTCTTACCCGAAGTTATTAACCAGGTCGCTTTCCAGGTAATCGGAAACGACAACACCATCTGCCTCGCTTCAGAAGCAGGTCAGCTCGAATTAAACGTCATGGAACCCGTGCTCGTCTTCAATTTGCTTCAATCACTCAGCATCATGAAGAACACGTTCCGCACGTTCACAGACAACTGCCTAAAAGGCATCGAAGCAAACGAAGACCGACTAAATGAGTACGTCGAAAAAAGCGTCGGCGTCCTAACCGCAGTAAACCCGCACATCGGCTATGAAGTAGCCGCAAGAATCGCCAGAGAAGCAATCCTAAGCGGCGCCTCAATCCGAGAGCTTTGCTTGAAGTACGATGTGCTCACAGAAGAAGAACTAAACTTAATCTTAGATCCGTACGAGATGACCCACCCAGGAATCGCTGGTGTGTCGTTGTTTGATCGAGAATAGGGAAAAGCCGTACTTAGCGCTCGCGCGAGGTGCGGCTTTTTTGTAGTGGTGATGGAGGGCGGGGGGATGAGAACTTGTGGGTGGGAGGGTAGTTAGGTTGGGGGGCGGTGGTTAGAATGATTCTAGTTGGCTAATAAAATGGGGTTTTGGCCAATATAGCTGGTATTGGACAATAAACTGTCCAGCCCACAGTCATGAACCAACATTTTTCTTTAAATAGCTCTCAAACAGCAAATCAATTAAGAGCATTAACGTCGATCGTGCGGTGATGTCATAACCTCCGAACTTCACTTTTCCAACCGTCATGCTGAGGTTAGTTATTACCATTCGCCCGAGCGTGGAATCAGATGAATTTGTGATCGCTGCTGTATCAACGACCATAAAGGAAAGCTTTTCAGCAGCGTGAATGAGCGTTTTTGTTTCGCCGCTTGTTGAGATAAAAAAGACAAGGTCATCGGGTTTGACCATATTCGGTAGCAAGTCGATCATATGTGATTCATATGTATAATGCGTTTGTTTGTTCGTTTGCATAAGTAATTTACTGAAGTATTCGGCCATCATTTTTGATAAACCTACACCAACAACTATAACCCTGGAAGCTCTTGCAACTTTCTCGCTTAGTCGATCGAGTTCATCTAGTTGAATGGTTTCGAAGGCCTGGATAAAACTCTCTTTATAGTTTTCTACCGGATGATCGTTTAGCATCCTTTCTTTCTCATCACTACTCTTCAAACGGTACTTCAGTTCTGAAAATCCCTCTAACCCTAGCTTGTGAGACATGCGGACGATCGTCGTTGTACTCACATTATTCACTTTTGCTATTTTAGTGAGGGAGAGGTTTTTCGCTTCGGTTAAATGCTGGTCAATGTAATAAAGTACCTGCTTCTCAGTAGGTGTTAGTTGTGCGAGGTGATTCCCAAATTGATCAATGATCTGTCCCATAATAAACTCCTCTTTTACGTGTATGCTAGGTCAAGTATAGCATGAGCTTTCATGAGTCTGTACAATTGTACAGACTATGTACATAAACAACCAATCATTCTATGGTACAACATAACTATAACAACTTGTAAGTGTTTTCAACACAAGAAAGTTAGGAGTGAATGGGATATGGAACTAAAGAATATGACAGATTCAAATTTAATTATGTTCGATGTGGAAGCAGATCACAAAGAGCAAGTCATTAAACAACTCACATCAACATTATTTAAAGAAGGCTATTTAGAATCAGAGCAGCCATTTTTGGAAGCGGTTTTACAAAGAGAGGATGTATCACCAACAGGAATGGAGAGAGGCCTTGCGATTCCACACGGCAAATCAACTGTTGTTAAAAAAGCCGTCTTTGCCGTGGCGAGGTTAACAACCCCTCTCGACGATTGGGCAAGCATTGATCCTACGAACAAAGTGCAACTGATCTTCTTGATTGCGATTCCAGAGAGCGAAGCGGGAACCACGCATCTAAAAGTATTGTCTACGCTAAGTACGAATTTAATGCGTGAGGGATACCTTGAACGTCTGATGGCTTCGGAATCAAAGAAGGAATTTCTAGACGGTCTCGATCTGGAAGAAAAGGAAGAAACAAAAGGTGATCAGGCATATACAAAAACCGTTGTGGCGGTCACTGCTTGTGCCACAGGAATTGCTCATACGTACATGGCAGCAGAAGCACTTGAAAAGGCCGGGCGTGAACTTGGTGTGAACGTCCTAGTTGAAAAGCAAGGCGCAAACGGGATCGAGGATGCCCTAACAGCGTCTGTTATTGAAAAAGCAGACGCCGTGATTTTAGCAACGGATATAGCTCCTAAACAAAAAGAACGATTTGCTGGGAAACCGTATGTGCAAACACGTGTAGCTGAACCGCTTAGACGCGGAAAAGAAATGATTCAAAAAGCGTTAACGAATCCAGACGGCGTTGTTGAGAAAAACGAATCAGACGACGCAGCAGTCCCTTCTTCTCAGAGTGGCGGTGGATTTCTAAAAGACACTGTTCAAGCGGTTATGACAGGGATCTCTTACATGATTCCAGTCATTGTTGCAGCAGGGTTAATGATGGGGATTGCGAAGCTTGGAGCCATGCCATTTGGTCTTGTGAATGAGTTAGGCGATCCGAAATACGCGACTCATTCAAATGAACTCTTCGTCATCCTGCACCATCTCGATCTATTTGGCGGATTAATCTTTAAATTCATGTATCCGATCTTTGCTGCTTTTGTTGCGTATTCATTAGCTGACCGTGTTGGATTAGTATCCGGGTTTATTGGAGGAGCCTTTGCTGGTGGACTTCATTACCCTTTTTGGGGTATTGCAGACGGCATACCTTCTGGCTTCTTAGGTGCATTAATTCTCGGTCTAGCTGCAGGGTATATTTCACGATTCTTAAATCAGAAGATTCAACTTAGTAAAAACTTCCAGGCGATGAAACCGATGTTTCTGATCCCTGCAATCAGTGTATTATCCATCTTCTTTTTAAACTTCTACATTGTTGACCCTGTGTTTGGTGGGTTGAACGTCGTCTTGCGTACTTGGATCGAATCAGCTCAAGGCACGGGCGATGTTGTTCTGGCATCGATTATTGCTGCAGCGACAGCGTTTGACCTTGGTGGCCCAATTAATAAAGCAGCCGGTGCGATCGCGATTGGTCTCGCAGCGGATGAAGTTTATCCATTAACGGCACGTGTACTAGCGATTGTTATCCCACCAATCGGACTTGGTTTAGCAACGGTTATTGATAAATATGTTGTGGGACGTCGCGTTTTTGAAGCAGATCTTCGTGTCGCTGGGAACACCGCTTTATTACTAGGTTTTATTGCCATTAGTGAAGGGGCAATTCCATTTATGCTTCGGAATCCGCTTATCACGATACCGATCAACATTATCGGCGCGATTCTTGGCGCTAGTACAGCCGTTTTATTAGGCGCAGTGCAATGGCTGCCGCTACCCGCTTTCTGGGGATGGCCGCTCGTTGAAAATCTGTGGGCTTACTTGCTAGGACTTATCGTTGGTGCAGCCTTTATCGCATTCGTGAACATATTTGTTCGCTTTACGATTTTGAAGAAAAAAGAAAGTCACGCTTAAAATAAATACAGGGGCACATCTTGCAAAGGGGTGACCCCTCTTTCTATTAACGAGGCATCCTTGGAGGGAAACCGAATGAAGCAGAAAAAAGTATACGTCGTCCCACACTCACATTGGGACCGTGAATGGTATTTCACAATAGAAGATTCGAACTTGTTGCTAGTTGAAAATATGGACCGTCTCATGGACGTCATGGAAAAGGATCCCAACTATACAGGCTATGTGTTCGATGCGCAATCGTCTATTCTTGATGAATATTTAAAAATCCGTCCTGAAGAGAAAGAGCGTCTTGCGAGCTTAATCCAGAACAAGCGGATATTTGTTGGTCCCTGGTATACTCAGGCAGATTCGCTTTTAGTTAATAAAGAGTCGCTCATCCGGAACTTACTATATGGTACGCGCATTGCCGAAAAGATGGGGCACAGCATGAACATTGGTTATCTCCCAGATATCTTCGGGCAAAACACGTACTTACCATCAATTTTTAACGAGTTCGGCATCGATTACAGCATTCTGCAGCGCGGTATTTATACCGATCAGCTAAAAGGTGATCTGAATTTCACATGGAAATCTCCTGATGGAAAAAGTGTGAAAGCCAATAACACTTACTTTGGGTATGGACCAGGAAAATTCTTGTCAGATGAACAGGATTATATGGAAGAACGACTGCTTCCCATTTTAGATAAAATTTCTGCTATGAACAAAAGCACGGATAACTTGTTACTCCCAGCGGGAGGCGATCAGGTTCTTATTCGGGAACAATTCCCTGAAACCGTAAAGGCGTTGAACGAAAAGGATGAGAAACATGAGTACATCCTTTCAGATTATGAAACGTTCATGAACGAAACGTTCCATGAAGCGGATCGCTTCACGAATGAGATTGAAGGCGAGCTCATCGCAACGCAAAAATCACGTATTCACAACACGATCCGTTCACAGCGGTATGACATTAAGAAGCTAAATGATATCGCAGAAAAGAAGTTGATTCATGAGCTAGAGCCGCTTGGAAGTATTGCCAGCACACTCGGATTACGTTATCCAAACGTGTGGCTTGATGAAATGTGGAAGATGCTCTTCGATGTGCATGCCCACGATAGCATCGGCGGCTGTAATTCGGATGATACGAATCAGGAAATCGTCAATCGATTGACGAAAGTGATTCGCATGGCGAATGGGTGCTTGAATTTATTGAAAAAGCAAATCACGGAAGCGATTAGCGGTAACCTGAATAACGATAGCATTTTGGTTCTGTTCCAGCTACTTCCTACTCCATTCGAAGGGTCACAAACGGCGATCTTGTTTACAAGAGAAAAGGCGTTTTCCGTCAAAGATTTGGAAGGGAATACCGTTGAGATGGACAACCTGAATCAGGACTATATGAGCGGTGGAAAGACGATCGTCGTAACAGCTGAAGGCGAAAAGCAAGTAGAAGCGCCGGGGTATTACCGAAATGAAGTACTGCTACAGAACCTTGAGTTGCCTGCAATGGGGTATCAAACGTATGAAGTTGTTGAAGACGTTGAAGCGAGTAGTGAAAAGCCAGGTCAGGTGGACAAAACGAAGATCGAAAATGATCATCTGGCTATTTTCGTAGAGGATGAGTCCTTGAAGCTCGCAATGAAATCAAGCGGACAAATCATTCCTGACTTCTTGACGTTCGAGAACGTAGCGGATGCAGGGGACTCGTACGATTTCTCTCCATTAAAAGGGGACGAGCCGATCTACAGTCGTGTTCAATCCGTCAATGTGAGTGCTAAAAAGGGTGTGCAAATGATGAACGTCGAGCACGAGCTTCATGTACCTGCAAACCTGAAAGAGCGCGAATCCGGCATGCGGACGAAAGAGCTCGTCATTCTTTCCACGTTCGAGTTGCGTACGGGAGAAAATTTCCTTCGGGTGACACACAATGTAAACAATGACGTAAAAGATCATCGTGTTAGAGTATTGCTCCAAACGTCGCTAGATCAACCAGAGCATTCATTCGGTGATCAGGGCTTTAGCTTCATCCAGCGCCCGACTGTTAATCCTTACATGGCGAGCTGGAAAGAGCAAAAGTTCGCGGAAGCACCAGTGCCGATTTATCCGCTTGAAAATATCGCGGGCGCAACAGATAGCAAGCTAACCGCTGCGGTTGTAACGAAGGGAATCAAAGAATATCAGCTAATTAAAGAGACAGGCGAACTTGCGTTAACATTATTTAGAAGTGTCGGGCTACTTGGTCGAGATGACCTAGAATGGCGCCCGGGGAGAGCATCAGGGATTAACAACAAAGTCGTCTACACACCTGACGCGCAGATGCAGGGTGAGATGACGTTTGATTACGCGGTTCACTTTTCGGAAAGTTATGATGAGCGCGCACTATTTAAAACAATCGATCGCTACAATGATCATGCGGTAAGCTATCAAAAACAAACGCTAAACACGTTTGAAGAAAGATTGGATCGTTTCGAAATTCCATACCCTGTTATGTCACTACCAACATCGTTCAGTTTGATGCAATCATCGAACGAGAATGTTTTCTTCAGTTCCATGAAACAAGCACATGATGATCGGACAATCATAATCAGGCTCTTTAATCCAAGAACTCAAGAACAGAAGGTCCAATTACTTGGTGAGCACGTTCAATCGATAACACAAACGACATTGGATGAGAAAAATGGCATCGAAATGAACGAAGATGTCACAGTCCCATCAAAAGGATACGTGACCTTGAAACTGACGACAAAGGTGGATGTTCAATGAGCTTTTTAAACAAGGTCGAGAATCTGTTAACGACGATTTACGGTGAAGACTACACACCATCATACAAAGAAGAGCTAATGAAAATTGTCCAAGCATGGAAACAAAAAGCTTGGAAAGAGTCGGCCCCACTTTCCGAGAAAAACGTCTACCTCATCATGTATGGCGATGCGATTCGAGAGGAAGGGCAGCCTACTTTAAAAACGTTAAACAAGTTTATTCAGGAAAATGCAAAAGAAGAAATCACAGACGTGCATCTCCTCCCGATGTTTCCTTACACGTCTGATGACGGGTTTTCTGTTGTCGATTACCGTGAAATTCATCCAGAGCTTGGGGACTGGTCGGATGTCGAAAGACTTTCGCACAATTACCGCCTCATGTTTGATTTTGTGACAAATCATATGTCGAAGTCGAGTGAATGGTTCCAGAAGTATTTAAAAGAAGATCCGGAGTATAAGCATTATTTCATTCCGAAGGACGATACGTTCGATACGTCTCAAGTTGTTCGTCCGCGAACTTTGCCCCTTTTTCATGAATACGAAGGAGGAAAAACGGCCTGGACAACGTTCAGTGAAGATCAGGTCGATGTAAACTTCAAGCATTTCCCGGCTTTACTTGAGATGTCGAATATTCTCTTAGAATACGCCTACCGTGGCGGCACAAGCATTAGGCTTGATGCGATCGGCTTTATGTGGAAGGAATCTGGCACAACGTGTATCCACTTGCCACAAACGCACGCAATCATTCAACTATGGCGAGCAATTTTAGAAGAGCTGAAGTTAAATACGCTGCTGATTACAGAAACAAATGTGCCTCACCAGGAGAACATTAGCTATTTTGGTGATGGAGAGAACGAGGCACATATGGTGTATCAATTTTCCTTACCTCCGCTCGTCTTGCATACGTTATCGACCTATAACACAAAGACGCTGACGGATTGGGCAAAAACAATCGATAAAGTCTCAGACAAAGCGACTTATTTCAACTTCCTTGCCAGTCACGATGGGATCGGCATGCGCCCAACCGAGGGTATTTTAACGGAAGCAGAACGAAATGTCCTTGCTGATAAGGTGATAGAGAATGGTGGACGGGTTTCGTACAAAAGCAACCCGGATGGCACCCAATCGCCATATGAACTCAACATCAACTACATGGACGCACTCGTCAATCCTGAAGAAACTGAGGAAGATACAAAGGTTCAAAAAATGCTTGCCGCTCACTCAATTTTGTTCTCGTTCATGGGCGTACCAGCGATTTATTATCATTCTCTACTAGGTTCAGAGAATGATCAAGAAGGTCTAGAAACTTCAGGCATCAATCGCCGAATTAATCGTGAGAAGTTCCAGTATGATGAGCTCGTTCAGCAGTTAGAATCTTCTCCAAGACGAAAGAACGTGTTTCATGGTCTGAAAAAGTTAATCCGTACGCGTCAGAAGGAGTCCGCTTTTTCTCCTTTCGCAGATCAGGAAATCTTGCCAATCAATGAACAGGTCTTTTCGTTAATTCGTAGAAATAACGAAACAAACGAATCGATTCTTTTTATCGTAAATTCATGTAACGAAGAAGTCGACCTCGACCTTCCATACGGTGGGTACGATCTCATCAGTGAAGAATTGGTGGAGGGGGATGTTACGTTAGCTCCATATCAATTTATGTGGATCAAACAATTAAAGTAGGTGAAGTCTTTGAAAATCGTCATCGCACCCGATTCATTTAAAGAAAGTTTATCAGCACTAGACGTTTGTCAGGCGGTGGAAGCGGGTTTACAGAAAGCATTTCCGCAAGCGACCTATATACACCTTCCAATCGGAGACGGCGGGGAAGGGACCGTTCAATCAGTAGTGGATGCGACAAATGGCTCAATCATTCCCATTAAGGTAAAAGGTCCGCTTGGCACTAATGTTGATGCTTTCTACGGTTTAACTGGAGAAGGAAAGACCGCGATAATCGAAATGGCCGCCGCTTCTGGACTGCATCTGGTGCCACGTGATGAACGTAACCCACTGATCACCTCAACGTACGGAACCGGTCAGCTCATAAAAAATGCGCTAGACCAAGGTGTGGAGCGTATCGTTCTCGGTCTCGGAGGATCGGCAACAAACGACGGGGGAGCAGGGATGGTGCAGGCACTAGGCGCGAAACTAGTTGATCAAAATAACGAAGAGCTCTCTCCAGGCGGACAAGCGCTCAGTGAGCTCGCATCGATTGATGTCTCTAATTTGGATCCGCGATTAAAGACCGTTCAAATCGAAGCGGCGTGCGATGTGACGAATCCTTTAACAGGATCATCAGGAGCATCAGCCATATTTGGTCCGCAAAAAGGCGCAAACCCAGCAATGGCTGACGAACTTGATCGCAGCCTTGCGCATTATGCTAAAGTCATCGAAAAGGACCTTGGAAAAGCAGTGACGCACATAAGCGGCGCCGGAGCTGCAGGAGGTCTCGGCGCGGGGATTGTGGCATTTCTAAAAGGAGAGCTCCGGAGCGGGATTAATCTTGTTCTCGATGTGATTCAGTTTGAAGACTGTATCAGTGGAGCGGACCTTCTCCTAACAGGTGAAGGCCGGATCGATTCGCAAACGGTTCACGGAAAAGCCCCGGTCGGTGTTGCAAAGCGAGGGAAAGCTTTGAACGCTGCTCTTCCGGTCATCGCGATCGCTGGCAGTTTGGGTGATGGCTATGAAACTGTTTTTGATCATGGCATTGATGCTGTCTTCAGCGTGATGAATGGTGTGATGACGTTAGAAGAGGCGTTGGAAAATGGTGCTGTGAATATGGAGAAAACGCTTGAGAATATCGGGCGTTTGGTGAAGGTTAGTCGGATGATAGAGATGTAAGAATAAGGGCCGGTGTTTGTCTTCGAAAGTGGAGACAGATGCCGGTTTTATTGTATTGAAGGAGGTTGTGGAAGGGGGAGTGGTAATTGTGGAATTAGAATGATTCTAGTTAGCCAATAAAGAGCGGTTCTCTCCTATCACGAGGGTATTCTTGCTCAGTAATCGCACGTTTCAACCAGGCACGCCTTCTTAATTTCGGGAAACCCCTCACCTAACCCGATACTTCCCACTGAAAAATCGTTTTCGATCCCAGCGGAAAATTCAGCTTCTCCACCATTAATCGTACCATCCACGTTCAATCCACCCATTTCACTTTGATAAACATTAGTGAATTCAACTGACTTGATATCCTCGTAATTGTTCATAAGGAAGCTTTCAACAGATTTTCTAGCTTTTGTTTTTGTTCCATCATCATAATCGTCACTACAGCCTGCTACAAGGAGAAGGAGTGTGCCAAGCAAAATGATTTGGTTTTTCATAGAGTCACCTCATAGCCATTCTTAGTAATCACAAACTCTTTCTTCACAACCCTTTTTCCGAGGGGGAAAATCATCGCTTCGAATGGCTAACCCGGCGACTGTAAGATCGTCTTCGAGGTTGATGGTGAAATCCTCCCCCTGATTCACCGTACCATCAATCGCCATGCCGCCCATTTCATTTTGGTAGACGTTTGTGATTGTAACGGATTGGATCTCTTTAAAGTTGCTCTCGATGTAATTTTGTGTGGAAGCCTCCGCTTTAGCGATGGTTTCTTCATCATACGTTTCTTGGGAAGATCCCCAACTACACCCACCGAGAACAATTAAAATAAGAAGCACCATAAAAAGTCGTTTTAACAAAAAATCACCTCGCGATCAGGAAAGGGAAGACGCGCTTTTTTCGTCACGTTAATAGTCACAAATGTTCTCCAGACACGCTTCTTTCTTCTCGGGAAAATTCTCACTCTGGATCGACATAACTGAAATCGTCAAATCATTATTTAACATCACTGAAAAAGCCTCTCCATTTGCTTTACCCTCAAGCTCAAAACTTCCCATCTCTCCCTGATAGGGATCCTTCAGCGTGATCTGTTCAATGCTCTCATAATTATTTTCTATATAGCTTGTCACGCTCGCTTTCGCTTCTTTGATCGTTTCCTCGTCATATTCCTCTTTCTGAATCATGCTACATCCCGTATGTAAAAGAAGTGTTAATGCCAAAAGAGAAAGGGGCCATTTCAATAAAATCACTTCCTTAAAAAGTACTAAACTATCATTTTGAGACTAGATATTAACCTATTTTTCCAGCTGTCCATAGTCACACGAGTGCTCCAGGCACGCTTTTTTCCGCTCGGGAAATCCCTCGCCCTTCCCGATTCCTCCGACCGTGTAATCTTCATTTATCCCAATATTAAATGTGGTCTCCCCATTGACCGTTCCTTCTAGAACAAGCCCGCCCATTGGGGCAGAAGGGGAGTTGTTAAATTCTACGCTTTCAACGTTTTGAAAGTTAGCCTTTAGATAGCGCTCCACGCTCGCTTCCGCTTTGTCGATTTGTTCTGGATCTTGCTCCACACCACAACCGATTAGGATCGTAAACGATAGGAATAAGACAATTCTTTTCATTCACTATGCTCCTTACTAGAAATGTTAGGAAACGCTTATTCATAATCACAAACGGTATCCCGACATTCTTCTTTTACGTCAGGAAATCCTTCCGTCTCACCAACGCTTTTCACCTTGAACGTTTCCGAATCGAGGCTCGCTGAAAATTCAGCGCCATTGACCGTTCCGTTTATCATTAAACCTTCCATCGGATCACTCGTATCATCGCTGAACGTCATTATTTCAACGTCTTCATAATTATGGCGCAAATAGCTTTCTACGCTCTCTCTTGCTTTTTCAATCGTTTGTTTATCAACCGTTTCTGATGAAGATATGGCGTTACATCCTAATAAAAAGATTAAAAGGAAGATGCCAATAGTACGTTTCAAAAAAACACCTCCCTGTTAAAGAATATAATGACAACTTAGTCATCACAAACTTTCTCCTTACACGCTGGTTTCTCTACAGGGAAACCCGTTCCTTCGCTGATCGCGATCACCTTTAACGAGTTGTCCATATCCAATGAGAACACAGCCTCACCATTTACTTTTCCTCGAATCACAAGCCCACCCATAGGGCTACTATGATCGTCACTAAAAGTGACCTCATCCACGTTTTCATAATTCGCTCTTACAAAATGTTCCGCTTCTTTCTCTGCTTGTAAAATGAATTCTTCCGAGTACTCATTGCTACCAGTAGAGAATAGACTACACCCGCTAAGGAAAAGGGCGAGCATGATAAAAATTGGTGCTTTCCATTGCATGATGATCACCTCTCGTGAACGGCGGTTAGAAGTTGCCCCACCACTGTTAGAATCATTCTAGTTAGCTAATAAAATGAGGATTTGGCCAATATATCGCGAGTTTGGCCAATAAAGAGGATGACACTCTGTATCAGAGGGGAGACGCCTAGATTAATATGCACATATCTGCTTTTTACAAGCATCTTTCTTCTCCGGAAAATTCTTTCCTCGACTAACTCCAGTAATTTCAAACCGTTCATCCATCGCAATTGTAAATTCCGCTTCTCCATTTACCGTTCCTTCAACGGTTATGCCATCCATTGGATTGTTGGGATCCTCAACAAACGTGACTTCACTTACATTTTGATAATTATTTTTCAAATAACTTTCCGCTTTCTCTTTTGCCTTTTCTAATATTTCATCATCAGTAGAGTTTACACTACAGCCTGATAAGAGGACTAATAATGAGATAAGACAGATGTAGACGCTTTTCAATGAAATCATATCCTCACATATTGAATTCGCTAAAAGGTTCGGTCACTCACAAATCTGTTCTTTACACGCTTCTTTCATATTAGGGAAATCCTCTCCTGGAGCTAAATGCCCAATTGAAAAATCACTTCGAACCCCAGCTGTAAATTCAGCCTCCCCGTCATTAATCGTTCCCTCAATCGTTAAACCACCCATTTCACTTTCATAGGAACTGGTTATCTCAACGGATCCGATATCTTCATAGTTATGAGCAATAAAACGTTCAACCGATTTCTTTGCCTTATCGATTGTTTCCTTATCATAGTCGTTTCCCTGTGAGAAAAAAACGCAAGCCCCTAATAGAATGGAGAGGGTGAAGAATAAAAATAATCGTTTATAAAAGGGAACCACCTCATTTTGGTTCACGTTGTTAATAGATTGGTAGTGATGAAAAACGCTGAATCTAATTATACCAAATAAAGGTAGAGAATGAAGAGATCGTATGAGACGCTTAATAGGGAGTAAACGAAACAGAAAGAAGCCGTTTGTGAGTTAACGGCTAGTGACAGGCACTCGCGAACTAAAAAGTAAGAAAAGAAGGGGGATTATCACATGAATTTTAATCTGGCTGAAGCGATAGAAATACTAGAACGAACGCCTAGATCTCTGGAAGGTTTACTCACCGGATTATCAAACAGTTGGTTAACGACGAATGAAGGAGATGGAACGTGGACTGTCTCTGAAGTGATCGATCACTTGATCGAGAGTGAGAGACCGAACTGGATTCCAAGGGTAGAAACGATACTAAACGGTGGGCAGAATACTTTTCCGCCGTTTGACCGGTACGCTCATCTTACAAAAACCACTGAAACCCCCATCGAATAGAAACTAGATGAATTTAAAGAAGCTCGCTTCAATAGCTTATCGCGGTTAAAGCAGATTGTGGACTCCGAAGCTCAGCTTGAATTAACGGGCATTCACCCCGCATTTGGTGAAGCAAAGCTAAATGAATTGCTAGCTACATGGGTCGTACACGATTTCACTCATGTTTCCCAAATCGTAAGAGTGATGTCAGAGAGGTATAGAAAAGATGTTGGACCATGGGAAGAGTATTTAGGGGTTTTGAAGCGTTGAAGAAGGAAAGAGGGAGAAGCTAACTTCTTCGAGACGGAAGTTAGCTTTTTTATGTATTGTTTGTGGGAAAGATATACATAACCGTGAATAAATTTATTTCAAATGAACGATTTCTAAGAGGTCAGCGTCATATAGGTGCAGGTAAAGGAGAGGGTTGTATGGAACGCGAGGAGGAGATTCAATTAATTCAGCAGGCACAAGCTGGAAACGATGATGCGTTCACTCAGCTTTTTCAGTGCTATTATGCTTTCCTCTACAAATATCTTTTAAAGCTAACCTTAAATGAAGAAATCAGCGTGGATCTTGCTCAGGAGACGATGATGAAGTGTTATGTCAAACTTACTTCGTATAAAGGAGAAGGGAAGTTCTCGACGTGGATGATTTCGATCGCTTCTAGGCTGTACATTGACATGCTTCGGAAAGAAAAACGAGAAAAGAAATGGGTGGATGAAGAAAAGCGTACCTTATCGCGAAAGCTAGCCTGGGACTCGAGTACAAAAGGGATGAATTGGAGCGATCTTTTCACAGATTTTAATACGTTAGACTCCACGCTCAGAGTTCCGATCTTGTTACGGCATTATTATGGATACTCGTATGATGAAATTGGGAAAATGCTCGGGATACGCTCAGGAACAGTGAAATCCAGGGTGCATACTGGTTTACGGAAGTTACGAAAGGAGTTGGATACGCCGTGAATGACAAGGAAGAAGAAAAGGTTGTGCAACACCTCAAGCAGGATTGGCAGCATATCGATGATCTTGGAAAAGAATCACTTTCTCAGCTTGATATGGAGAAACAACTAGTCCTGTTTCAACAAAAAAAGAAAAAAGCGTTTTACATCGAAAGTACGCTCTTCATGTTTACAGCGGTCGTGATTTTAACCGTGGTTATCGTAAGTCTTTTTGAAGCTCCACTTTTCTTTCTATACTTCCAGATCGCTGCAACTCTGATTGCTCCTTTTGCTGTCTATTTCACTTATAAGAAAGTGAATAAGAAAGGAATGTTTGATTATGACAAATCTTGAGCTCTACGTCTTTATTCCCATTCTTATTCTCTTATTACTCACGCAAAGCATGCTGCTCTTTGTAGATGCAAAGAAAAAAGGAAGTTACCCGTGGCTATGGGGGATCTGGGGATTGATTCAATTACCGATGCCGACGTTAATTTACTTGCTGTTCGTCGTATGGCCACATAAACGAAGGTTAAAGGGGAAGAGGTGAAAAAATGGACATCTTGAACGACATAAACTGGGCGTTAGTGGCGCCATTGCTGATCTTGCAGGCGATCTTAACCATTTCAGCGCTTGTTAGTTGTATCAAACAGAAAGAAACAAACGGACCGAAATGGATGTGGATCCTTCTTATTCTCTTTGTGAATCTCTTTGGGGCAATCCTTTACTTTGTGATCGGACGTAAAAACAGTTAGGTGGTGAAAATCATGCTTGTTAAAATCGACAATCTATCGAAACAGTTTAAAGGAAAAAAAGCTGTCTCGAATCTCTCTTTCACCATTCAGGAGGGAAGCTGCATGGCCCTATTAGGTCCTAATGGAGCGGGTAAAACAACGACGCTGCAAATGTTAGCCCGAATGCTTACACCTGACTCAGGATCCATTCAATTTAAGGGATATCCGAACAAAGACTATCGGCCATTGATTGGCTTCTTACCTCAGCATCCATCCTTTTTTAATTGGATGACAGCCAAAGAATTTCTTACTTTCGCCGGTAAGCTATCGTCGATACCAAAGGCAGAGCTTCATGATCGCGTAGTGGAGGTGCTAGCGTTCGTCAGCTTAGAAGAGGCGATGACTACAAAAATCGGTGGCTTCTCAGGTGGGATGAAACAGCGCCTCGGATTAGCGCAGGCCTTGCTTCACAAACCGAAGCTTCTCATTCTAGACGAACCGGTATCAGCACTCGATCCGAAAGGGAGACGAGACTTTTTACAACTGATTGAAGTACTGAAACAGAACATGACGATTCTATTTTCGACCCATATCTTGCACGATGCCCAGCAAATTTGCGATGAAGTTCTTATTCTGCAAGATGGCTGCTTAAAATGGAAAGGGTCATTACCTTCTTTGCGTAAAGAATTTGATTTGTTGCCAATCAAATTACAAACCGAAGAACCGATGAACGGGATCATCAAACAGCTTGAGATCATCGAAGCTTATGAATACATTGATCCTAAAACTGTGAAAGTAAGACTTCCTGCGCATGTTCACCCAAATGAGCTGTTACAGGAGCTCATTAACCGGAATAAAGCAGTGACTCACTTTGAAATGATGCATGATTCATTAGAAGATGCTTATATGAAGGTTGTGAGACAATGAATCGATTTCTAACGCTATTACACAAAGAAATTCTCGAGCTAATGCGGAATGGCAAATGGATCTGGCTTCCTGTCGTACTAATGATTATCGGCATCTCGCAACCTCTAACTAGTTACTATATGCCACAAATTCTTGATATGGCCGGTAACCTTCCAGAAGGAGCTAGTATCACGATTCCGACACCTACGGGTGAAGAAGTATTGAGCGGCGCCCTCTCTCAATATGGCACGATCGGTACCCTACTGTTCGTTCTTGCAACCATGAATGTGATCGCTCAGGAACGACAAAACGGTTCCATTACGCTTGTTATGGTCCGTCCCGTTAACGAGTGGCAATACTTAGGCAGTAAGACTGTGGCCCAGCTTGCTCTCTTGCTCTTATCACTCCTATTAAGCTACTGCCTCACTTGGTATTATACAAATTTATTATTTACTTCAGTAGACTGGAAGCTTATGGTGAGCAGCCTCGTCATTTACTGCTTTTGGGTTCTCTTCGTCGTCTCCGTTACGATTTTTGTCGGAACAATTCTCCAGCATAATGGTGGAATAGCGGGCGTTAGTATTCTCTTCCTTTCGCTGATCAGTCTGCTAACGTCACTCCTTTCGAAATTCATGGAATGGAGCCCAGGAAACATACGGGGAGAAGCGACGAAGCTTTTAGTCGAACAGCAGTGGACCGAGTCAGCCTGGACTGTCATCGGTAGCACGACGACCTTATCGCTCTTATTGTTTATTGCAGGTGTTACGGTGCTGAAGAGGTATAGGCATTATTAATAGCGGGTGACAGGCACCCGCGAACTTGCGACGACTAACGTATAAAAGATCCAAGCACCGTCAATAATAAAACGACTTAATCCGATTGAGGTGGCTTTATGTATTTATTATTCGTGATGGTCGTTTGGATCTTTTTTGCTTATAAATTTATCGACTGGACACAGTGGAGAAAGCAGTATGCTACCATTCTCTTTTTCATAGTGGTCAATCTTACATATAACTTCCTCTATTACAATCACACACTATGGGCGTTCAGAGGAGTTACGGCAGAATGGATCAATCATTCGATTATTAACATGGCCTTCACTTTCTTTATCTGTCCCGTTGGTCTCATCATCTACCTGCAGCGCTTTCCAAAGAAAAGGATCAATCAATTCAGTTACATCGCCATATGGGCAGGATTCTACACGGTGCTTGAGACGATCTTCGCCTATAAAGGCTTGTACGTCTATGATAACGGCTGGAACGGTTGGTTAAACATTCCCTTAAATATCATCCTGTTCGTGATGATTTATCTCCATTATCGAAGTCCGGTAAAAGCACTCATCATCTCCATCCCCATCGCCATCCTTTTCTATTTATTTTTCCCCGTCCCATTGGACAGTCTAAAATAATTAAGGAGTGGAGCAGCCATTATGATGATCCGTGATGTTCTATCTGTACCCGTCTTTTTGATATTGGCGCTGATAACGTATAGTGCCATGTGGATTTATTTGCGTAGGAAGAAAGTGAATAAGGATGAAGAATGATGAGGGGATTAAACTTTTGCAGGATGTCGAGGGAGGTTCGATGTCCTGTTTTTTGTTTTTATTGATCTTATATTGGAGTTGTCTTCCTAGATTACTTAACAATCTAGAGAGCATCTATAGTACACTAAAATCACCAGATGAATACATTAAATGGAAGTGGTGATTTGATGAGTCAAGATGTGTTAACCATCCCTGCAAGTGGAACCATTAAGATCATTAGTGAGCACAGCATCCATGCTTATCCGCATCCAATGCCTTTTCAGGACAAGCCTTTTGTCGCTTTTAGAGAAACAGGCGGGTATATCGAAAAGTTATACAGTGTCAGTGATCAGGTTGTGCTACATCCTACTAGAGATGATCTTCATTCCAAACTCGCTCACCTTGACCAGGAGACTAGAAAAAGGGTTCTTACCTACATCCAGGATCGGAAAAAAGGGTTTGGTTTTGAGAAGCCAGAAAGTGATTATATGTTTTGGGTTCTTAAAGAGGAGAAGGAATTATCTCACAGGCCGAAATTGGAGCATAACACCCCAGGTCACATTTATTTCAATTACGAAGATTTTATAAGTGGCAATAAGATAATCTCTAAAAAAGGAAAACACACCACAAGCGGTGTGTTTGAGTACGACGATTTTCGAGACAATCTTTTGATAGATAAGTACAATCCAATCCTTCAATCAATGAGAAGTATGAAAACAAAGCATTTGAGGAGCGAGAATAGTAAAGACGCAATCACCTGGAATGTGTTCAAATCACTCCAACAAATTAATCCAGAATACTGGTATGCTGAACTGAGTTCAAAAGGGATTAACCAGACAAGGTACGATGTTAAGAGACAGATCCAAACGAATCAGTTGCCGAACAAGCTCGATATCAAACTCTGGCAGTCTATCAAACCTCCTGAGACTCTCTTAAAGAAAGGTCCAGCTGAAGGCGCAACGGAAGTGGATGTCATCATCGAATGCGAGGAGTTCGTATGGATCATAGAAGCGAAATATAAATCAGATATTTCTACCGGCACGACCCACGACAAGGAGAGAAACCAGATCTTACGGAATATCGACGTTGGCTCGAACTATGCAGAAGGAAGAGATTTTTACTTCTCATTGTTGATTTTAGATGATAAGTCTTCCTCTAAAGGCCTTGCTGCTGTTGAAAAGTATAGTAAGGAGCTAACGGAGGATGTGAGTCAAGTCGAGGATCATTTGAAGCACCGTACGGTTGGCCTTTCTAATCTACAGGGACTTACCGTCTTTTACTGGAGAGATCTTGCCGCCATATTTAAAAGCTGTATGGATCAGACGGAGGATGAATTTGAGAAAATGATCGCAACACGTGTGTTTAATTGGCTAGGTGATAAAGAGATTCATATTGAACTAGGATAACGGGAATCTGTATTATCAAAAAGTGAGGGGACACATCATTCTATAGTCCCTCGCTTTTTTGTTTTTATCTAGGTGACAGGCACCGATTGAATGATTTCATAAAAAATGATTTACGTATCATAATCCATTATTCCTTTCGATTACCTCTAGCAAATAGTAAAATAATAGAAAAAATAAAATGAATCTGATTTGACATATTGAAAAAAACGGAAGCTTATAGACATAGTACATATTGATATATATTGGAGGGATTAAAGTGGCCATCGCTACCTATTCAAAATTTACTAGCTTCAAAGAAACTATTCATTCCCTAACAAATCCTGTTGATCGGGAAGAGCTAATGAAAGAAACGTTTTTACTGGAAAGAGATGAGAAAAAGAACTTAGAAATGTATTATGCCCCGTTCGAACACGTAAATGAACATGCAAAAATTGTGATTGTCGGAATTACTCCTGGACTTCATCAGATGAAGAAATCATTTGAAACGGTTTGGAATAACGAGGGTGAAGAAATTGAAGATGAAGAAGTTTTACAAAAGGTGAAGAACCATTCCAGTTTCGAAGGTCCGATGAGGAAAAATTTGATTACGATGTTAGATGAATTGGAACTACATACATACTTAAACCTAGACTCTACAAGTGAGCTGTTTGGTCCAGCCAGTCATCTCATCCAAACGACTTCTGTTCTTCCATATCCAGTCTTTTATAAAGGAAAGAACTTCAGTGGTTCAACGCCAAATATATTAAAAACGGAAGTATTACATAGATATGCTTTGAACCATCTTCCGATCGAGTTAGAGAAATTAAACGATCCATTAATGGTGCCTTTAGGTGTCAATGTAACGAAAGTACTGATGCATCTAGCAGAAAACAACTTGATTTCAGCTAACTCGATCGTAAACGGTTTTCCACATCCTTCTGGAGGAAACGGCCATCGTCATCGGCAGTTTGCAGAGAAAAAAGAGGGAATGAAGGAAACGATTCGACAGTATTTTAGATAAATGAGTTGCTTCTTTTAATAACTGCTGTTTTTAGTCCAATATCCATACGGTGGTATCGGGAGTATAAAAAGAAATACGAAGTAAATTGTTGGGGGGGTGCCTTAGTACCTTTGTCAATAGAAACGCCGTTGTTTAGAAAACTGAGGAGTTTAAGAGAAAGTAAATAAAGAGAGCGTCCCACCAAAGGGAAAATAAAAGGAGATTGAGGTGATGAAACTTGTATGAACTGCTCTACAATTTCTACATTCAAAATGAAAAAATCTATACTCTAACAAACAATAAAACAAATTACATAAAGCCCTCAGGTAATCAAGGAATATTGGTGAAAACTCAAGATACAGAAAAGTTAGAAGGAAATTCACAATGGAAGTTAGTTTCGAAAAATATCATTCTATCAGCTACCACTGACCTTTTAACTTATAAACAAATTTTTCGTAACGATTTAAAAGAATATGGCAGAACAGCCTCTCTCCATTCTTTATTAGCTCAGCTACCCTTTACAAAGGTAGAGCGAGAGAATGGTAGATCAGTTGTTAATCTAATTCAATATACTACAGATGAACTTCCAGAGGCTTCACTTAATCAAGTGCTTGCTTTTCTTGAAGAAATTATTGCAGGTAAATATAATCCTCATCGAATTAGTAGTCAATTCTCAGAAGATAGTATTAAACGACTGAAGTCACGAGCCAGGCAAGGCCTCAAAATCCTTGGATTTCTAGACTCTTCCTTCAATAAAAACGAAGAAAAGATGATGAAATATGAACAAGCCATAAGCAAGGTTAACATCATAAGAGACGGAATCCTTCATCATCGATACTATAAATTGGTTCTTGAACTACTCAGCTCCGCCAGTTCCTTCACAAAAGAAGAAAAACTAGATTCATTAGTAGAACTAGGCATGCACATCGTTCGCAATTCACAAGGTGAGAACCTAATGAAAGAATCAGTAGCAAGATACCGAACAAGAAATATCCTATCTTGGTTAGAGGAGGTTAACCTTATCGATTCTGATTGGAATGTTGTAGATAAAAATTCGATACATAAGATAGACGAATTTCAAAGGTTAAGACAAGACCCTTTTCACTCCGTTATTATAAGACTCCGGAAAGAGAGAGCAAAACAACTTCGCAATTTGTTAGGTAGTAAGAATCACATTTCATTAGATACCTTCAACAAGGAAGTATGGAATTTAGGGCATGCTGTATTAAATGGAGAGAAAGTCGATGTATTTGAAGCGTTATCTTCAAATAATCAAACCATTTTAAATCAGTTAGAGAATGAGTTAGAAAATGCCTCTTTAAAATATTTAGGTAACTCTATATGGGGATCTGGAAGTAGAGTGTATGGCTCAGGTTTAACTAATCTTTCAGTAGAGGACAAGGAAAGTATTATTCGTGAGGCAGTCCAACTTCTAAATGATGATATGAAGCTTATAAACAAGGCAGAGAGAATTGCTAGTTTGAAAGGGTTCGGGGAAAATAGCGCCACAGGACTTGTTATGGTCTTTCACCCTGATGAGTTTGGTATATACAATGTTCACTCACAGAAATCGCTAAACAAACTAGGGTATGAACATCATGATTTAGAAAGTTTCCATCAACAGCTTTCTAACCTTAAAAATGATGTTGCTGCTGAGGATTATATCGAACTGGATTGGTTCCTCTATTGGATTAGTTTAGATACAGGGGGCAATTCAACTGCCAACCAATACTGGTGGGTTAACCAAGGTCAAACACATCGTTCTGAGAAGCAAGGCGGATTTCTATGGGCTCCAAAGCAGAACAAACAAGGTAGGGCGCTTAAACACCATGTTGACTTGCTAGAAGCTAAGGTAGAGGATCCAATATTCACTTATTCTTCTGGAGAGGTAAAAACAGTAGCTATTGTTCGTGAGCCTACGATATCGCAATCTCAACCTGATACGATCTCTAATGGTATGTGGGAGAAGGAAGGGTATTATACTTCGGTAGATTACTATGATTTATCTCCTCCTATTGAAAAAGCAGAGGTGCCGGAAAAGTGGAGACTAGATGAAAAGGGGCCATTTGATCGTAATGGAAACGTAAAGCAGGGATACTTCTTTAATGTAACAGATGACTTTGCTACAAATCTATTTCATCGATTTAAAGAACGTTTTCCTGAAGAGGTTCATCCCTATTTTGAACATAAGGGAGATAAAGTAGAAATGACTGATTCAAAACTCGTTTCACACATCAATTCCTACATATCAAGCAAAGGCTTCTACTACGAAAAAGAAGAAGTAGAGAACCTCTTTCTATCTTTAAAAACTAAACCATTCGTCATCCTATCCGGAATCTCTGGAACTGGTAAGACAAAAATCGTTCAATGGTTTGCTGAAAGTGTAGGAGCAACTGAAGAAAATGATCAATTTACTCTAATTCCTGTCCGACCGGACTGGTGTGATGGGTCAGATCTATTAGGATACGTTGATATTAAAGGTGAGTTTCAGGAAGGCCCGTTAACTAGGGTAATTCGAGAAGCATCTAATCATAGAGACAAGCCTTATTTTGTGTTATTGGATGAAATGAACCTTGCCCGTGTGGAATACTACTTTAGTGATATTCTCAGTGTTATGGAAAGTAAGCGGTGGGAGAAGGGAGCTCTTATAACGTCCTCTATTTTACCTGAAGAAACGATTGGAGAACACTTGGGGATTCCGGAGAATCTGTATTTTATAGGAACCGTTAATATGGATGAAACAACGCATCCCTTCAGTAAAAAGGTATTGGACCGTGCTAACACGATTGAGTTTAATCGAGTGAATTTAAATAACTTTGCTTTCTTAGAGAGTGTAGAGGAGATAGAAAAGTTAGAGATTCAAAATGAAGCGTTAAGTGGAGAGTTTTTGCATTTAAAGGATGCTTATGACGGAAATAAAGACATTGTACATAGAGCAACGAATCTGCTTGTAGATGTGAATCGCATTCTCGAACAAATCGGTGCGCATGTTGGCTATCGTGTGCGTGATGAGGTATGTTTTTATTGCATCTACAATGATCAGGCTGGTTTAATGACATTTAATCATGCATTTGATTATCAGCTTCTGCAAAAAATTCTTCCTCGCCTTGCCGGAAGTGATGCTAGAGTATTACGCATGTTAGAAGATCTTTATACATTTACTGCGGGAAAGCGAGTTTCTGATGATCAGCTTGAAAATCTAGTGGAGTCAGCAAAACAGGCTGCCTATCCTAAATCTGCTCATAAACTCCTTGAGATGATAAGGAGGTTCCGTGACGATGGCTTTACTTCCTTCTGGACTTAATCGAGAAGAAGTAGAACTTGTTATGATTGAAATGGATGAACTCACCCTTTATTTGAAGGGAAAGGCTTATCATGAGCGTTACGAAACCCTCATGCAGTATCACGATCGATCTTATTTTCAAGATGAAAAAATGCAGTTAGACGTAACAGCAGAGAATCTTCAATCTGTTCATGTGTTTGATGTTCAGAAGGGAGAGCTTGTCGAAAAGGACGAGCATGCCCCTATTTTCTTTGAGAATGTTGTTTGTCAGCTCGTTGCTTTTTCTAAGCATGGAAAGTCACTTCGTTTCCATCATGAACATCCTAGCTTAAGACGTGCAGTGAGTATGGTGAAAGCTGGTAGAGATCCAATTCTCATGGGGAACCTTCAATTTCAAAATGAAGTAGGGTACTCCACATTTGAAATTTATGATGGGGAGAAGCAGTTACTTGAAGTAACGATTGAGGTATTTCCTTCAAAGCTAAATTATAAAGAAGATTACAATCGGCTATTAAAGGAAGTAAATGAAGAGATCTATAATCTTGCTTATCATTTTGTGAAAAAGACGTACATTGGAGCGGTTTCTAAAGTAGAAGAAAAGCCATCATTAGCTGAATTCTATCGTTTAATTCAAGCACATTTTCAAGATTTTCTTCATGCTCTTAAGCGGATTGAAACACAACCTCATCATGAGTTGAAAACGGTTCATGAGCATGTTCGAGGCGATCAGCTACGACGAGTTGATTCTAGAGGTAGGAGTTATTTAAGAAAAAGGCCACATCTTTTGCAGGAGGTTCCAAAAGGGATTGAGATTGCAGGAAAGTCCTATATGCCATCTAAAGGCTTAGGTATGAAAAAAGTGCTTTCCTATGACACTCATGAAAACCGATTTGTGAAATGGATGATGAATCGGTTGGTCAACAAGCTAGATGAATTAAGAAAAAAAGTGGCTGACCCTGGATGGAGAAAAGCAGAGGTTGATCAAGACCTTTTAGGACAAGTCGACAGAATGAAAAAGGAATTAGAGAGAAAGCTACGTTCGGTTTTTTGGAGAGAAATCGGAGAGCTTGATCGTTCGGTTATGAGCTTAGTTTTACAAATGGCGCCAGGGTACCGAGAATCTTATAAAATCTTTCTTATTTTATCGCGTGGGTTAGCTCTTGAAGGCAGGATTTATCAAATGTCTATTAAGGATGTTGCTCTTCTTTACGAGTACTGGACCTTCTTAAAGCTCGGACGAATGTTAAGTAAGAAGTACATACCAGTTAAGCAGGATATTATTAAAGTAGATCGCGATGGGTTGTTTGTAAACCTTGTGAAGGATAAGTCAGCACGTCGAGAGTTCAAACATCCATTAACTAATGAAAAGATTATTCTCGAATTTCAGATGAAGGACGGAAATTTACCGACAGTGACTCAAATGCCCGATACTGTTCTTAAAATCGAGAAAAAAGGTAAAGATCATCATTATCATTATATTTTTGACGCGAAGTACCGAGTTGATTTTGCCGTGGAAGGAAGCTATTACGAGGGGAAGTATAAGACGCCTGGACCACTTGAAGATGACATTAATACCATGCACCGTTATCGTGATGCCCTTGTTGTTCAAGAAGAAGGTCCATATGAACGGTATGCTTTTGGTGCTTATGTCTTATTTCCTTGGTTTGATGAAGAAACATATGAACAACATGACTTCTATAAAAGCATTAACAAAGTCAATATCGGGGCACTGCCATTTTTACCACAATCAACTCGTATGGTAGAACAGTTTATCGAGCATCTCATTGAAAAAAGTCCAGAAGAGATCCAACAAGAAGGGATCCTACCTAAAGGATCTATCAAGGAGTGGAAGTCTTCTCTTGAAGAGAAGGTCCTTATAGGAATCGTTCCGAGAGAACAGAACTATCAGGCTCACCTTCAAAATCGCTTTTATCATATTCCAGTGAAGCAGTTAAAGAAAGGCTGGCAGGATGCAATGTATATTGCATTATATCCTAAAAAGGGTGCAGCAAAGACTAATGGTGTCACGTGCTACGGTAAAATCGTTAACGTGAGGTTTCTTAAGCGTTATGAAATTCATGAGCTTCCGAAAAATAGCTCGGATGAATATGTTCGATTTGAAGTAGAAGCTTGGAATATGCTCGGTAGGGTTATTCGACCCGTTGGTTATGGCATTTCCGTTTATGCTTTATCTACGATTAATTTACTAAAGCAGTCGAGAGAACTTCCAGAACTGTTCATGAAAACGAAAGAAGAAATAACGCTGTGGCGAATGTTGAGAAGGTTTTCTAATCAAGTAAGAACAGAGTTAGATAGTACTCATTTAGATAAGGCGACGGGAATCAAAGCATATAGAATGAAGGACATCAGACTGTCTATTGACCAAAGTAAAGCTATGTTGATAGTTGAATCTTCAAAGAAAGTAAGAGAAATTCAATTAAAATGGTTAATTCAAAATCCTGCAATTGTATTTAAGCAGATCTCTGAGTTGCTATCTATATAGTAGATTAATCTAGCAATTCCTTTCCAATTTAGATTGTCTTATATTATGATTAAATTAACTGACAATTCAAAGGGGAGAAGGGAATGCCTACCTATAACAAGCTAGTGAGAGATCGTATTCCAGAAATCATTCGTGCAAATGGAAATAAGTGCAATACCGAATTCTTAGAGGAAGCTGAGTATAAAAAAGAGCTGCAGCTAAAATTAAAAGAAGAACTACAGGAGTATCTTGAAGCTCAGGAAGATAGTCATGCGGTTGAAGAACTGGCGGATGTGCTTGAGTTGATCTATTCATTAGTTGAGGTGCATCATTCTTCCATTGAAGAATTGGAAGAAGTCCGTAGGGAGAAGAGAGAAATTCGTGGTGGGTTTGAAGAGCGGGTTTATTTAATTGATGTAGAGGATTAGAGTGGCTTTTGAGTATCTGTTGCATAAGTACTTTGAGGGAAGGCGAGATGATGTCTCGTCTTTTTTGTTTTGGTCTGACTAATTGAAGTTTAATTTGGTATTGCCTAAATCCATGTAAACAAATCATTATCCAAAAAATCTCATAATTACAACAATATGATAACTGTTATAATTATGTGGTAAAGGTTGTTTAATAGATATAGATTTTCATAAGGGGGAAATTTCATAATGAAAACGAATTGGATTGGGCTTGGTCTAGTCATTCTATTGATACTCACTCAGCCTATATCTGCATTTGCACATTCGGGGAGAACTGATTCAAGTGGAGGGCATAACTGTTCTCAAAAATCAATCGACAAAGGTTTGTGCACAGGCTATCACAATCATAATAGTGGAAATAGCGGTTCCAGCAGTTCTTCAAGTAATTCTTCAAGTAGTTCGTCAAGTAACTCATCAAGTGGATCTTCAACAATTTCCCAGTCTTCAAACTCATCAAATTCTAGTAGTTCATCTCAATCAGAGAAGCCAGCTCCAAAACCAGAGCCGAAAATAGATGAAAAACAAGTTAAAGCAGATGAGTACACGTCTGTAGCAAAAAGCCTAGTAAAAGAAGAAAAGTATGAAGAAGCATTACAGGAAATTGAAAAGGTTTACGACCTTGATAAGGATACAGCAGCTATCGATTCATTTGTTGCAACAACGGTTAGTAGTATGTATTCTTACGCTGAAAATGCTTTAAAAGATAAAGATTATAACGAGGCTAAAAAAGAAGCAAATAAGATTCTGGAATATGATCGGGTAAGCGAAAAAATGGTTAACGAAACAGAAGAATTACTATCAAAGATAGAATCAGAAGAGGAATATGAAGAAGCAATTGAGAGAGCGCAAAATAAAATAGATGAAAAAGCATTCAGAGAAGTTTTTGTAAGTTTAGAAGAAGCTGAAGAAATCAAGGAATCGGATGAGACGGAAAAAATAAGAGAACAAACGATCCAGAAGCTAGAAAAAGATGCAAAGGAACTCTACAGCAACGCAAAGCTAAAACAGGCAAAAACACAGTATAACCTTTTACTTGAAGTCAATAAAAAAGATGTTTACCAAGACATGATTATTGAAATAGAGGGAGAGGAACGTCTTGTGGATACATATGGATTAGATGTTCCTGATAAACAAGGAGATTCTATTTCTTTATATGATCATTTGCAAATAGAGGGAAATGAAACTCCTTATCAAGAGAACGTCGTCGATAAGCTAGAAAGTCTTGTGGGGAATGCGAAGAATAACGTTATCTTTATATTTGAAAAGTCGATAACAGAGCTATTTAATGGTGGTGAAAAGGATGCGGCATAAACCAGAACAACAAGGAAATAGACGTTTTTATCAAAAAGCCTGGTTTATGTGGGTTTTTCTTATCATTTTTCCTCCGGTAGGGATCTTCTTATTATGGAAGCATAAAATTTTCAAAAAATCGACACGATTTGTTTTGACAGCAGTGGGTGTTCTTTATTTTGCTTCATCATTTTTTCTTTTAGCAAATTCAACTATTCCATTGTTTTATAACCACGAAGAATTTGTGGAAGCCTATCAAGCGGAGGCTAAGGAAGTTAATGTTCCTTTTGAACTTAAGCAAGAAGAAGAAACGGATCATTCCATTACATCCAAACTTAGCGAAGATCTTACAATCATAGAAAATAAAGATGATGCGGGACAAATTCATGAAGTCGTTTTAGTAGGGCAGGGCGAAGGGTCTGATATTGTCTTAGCAATGGGCGTTACTATCGGACTAGCAAATCAAGATCAGTCTATCGATGAAGTAAAAGAAATAATGAATGAATTAAAATTATTTGATGAAAGTTATGATTTTGAAAACAATGAAACAACTGTTGAGCGTGATACAATTCGATATAATATGAAGTATAAGCAATCAGAAGGATTGTTATTGACGGTATCAAAAGTAAATTAAATTTATTGAAGTGTTGTTTCGGGAGTTTAAACCCTTGAATGGAATAGCCATTCGAGGGCTTTTTTAGTGAAAAAGATAATCATAATGATTAATGTTAAAAATTGATAATAATTAGCTATTAAATCCTAAACTTTCCTCCTATCCAAGCCGATGGAAATAAATGTAGGTTATTAATATAGGTAGATAGGAGCAAAGAACATGTCATTCATCTTTTTTCTATTATTTTTGGGCGGTCTTATATTTCTTTTCCAAAAGCTCATTCTTAATGGAAATTTCACAGTATCGAAAGGCCAGGCGGGTGAGAATCTCGTCCGCCGTTATATTGAAAAACTGGCCGAGTATGAAGGCTATCAGATTTCCGCGATTCATGATTTATACATACCAAAGGGTGACGGCACGACAAGTCAGATTGATCATGTAATGGTGACGGATAAGGGGATCTTTGTGATTGAAACGAAGAACTATGAAGGCTGGATTTTTGGAAGTGAGAAGGCGCGTTACTGGACACAAACGATCTATCAGCATAAGCAGAGGTTTCAAAATCCTCTTCATCAAAATTACGGACATATTGAGTCGCTTAAAATTTTTTTGGGAGAGAAGTATTCTGAAATTCCTTATTACTCTGTCGTGATTTTTACAAACCGTTCTGAGCTGAAGCTTAAGGGACCTTTCCAAAATAGTGATGTGATTCATCCAGAGGATTTGAAACGGATTGTTGATCAGTATCCTGGTGATGTTCTTCCTTTGTTTTCACAACAAGAAATACGTGTGAAGCTGAAGGTGCTTGAAAAGCGGGATAAGGAAAATATCAAGGAAGTGCAGCAGGCGCACATTGATGGGATCCGTAGGCAGAAAGAGATTAACCAGACGAAGGTGAATGCGAATATTTGCCCGAAGTGTGGCGGGAAGTTGGTGCAGCGGACGGGGAAGAGGGGCGAGTTTCTTGGGTGCTCTAGTTTTCCGAAGTGTCGATTTGTGGCGTGAGGAATGAAGCGTGAAAAGTGGATTTTAGATACTTTATCTTTGGCTATGTTAAATGACCCTGTAGATAAATGTGGTAAAATTAAACTATCAAAGTAATGGATAATAAAAGTGTTAGAAGAAATTATGGTTCCATTTTTACTCTTTCTTTTGATTTTTTTAACATTACGAAATTTCCCTATTATAGGAGCGTTCTAATATGAAAACGAAAATGAACTATTTCATCTTATTTTTAACGATCATTTTTATAGTTGGTTGTACCAATTTAGATGAGGCATCCAATAAAGATGCAGAAACAGATACACAAGAAGTAAGTACAGTTGAAACAAATGAAAATAGTGAAAAAGAAGAAACGAACACTACGGTTGTTGATGAACCAGTAGAAGAGGAAACACCAGACCCAACAGTTGATGACCAGTTCGCAGGATACGAACTTATTGAAGTTGATGGTGGAGATTTGTCTGGACATCGAGAACCTAACGTCGTCGTGGATATTGGTTACGGTGACCGTGAATATTGGGCATTTACGAATGAATACGGACAACTCGTACGTGTCGTTGCTGACGAAATCATTCTACAAGATGATCGTAACGAACCTGTATTATCGTCTGGCAGATACTATTCTGATGAGGCCAAGGTTCCGGGCGTCGAGAGTGATGTTTTAGATGAAGGACATATCATTGCTGATTCTCTTGGAGGGGTATCGAATGCTTATAACATTACCCCACAAGAGAGTACACTCAACCGACATGGTGATCAAGCTTATATGGAAGACGCGATCCGTAGCGCAGGTGAAGCTACTGATTTCGAAGCCATTATCACATATCCGGATACAGAAAAGCAGATACCTTCAAGTTATGAGTACACGTATACGTTGAACGGAAATGAGATCGTTGATACATTTGATAATGTGAACCCTGATGAAGTTAACGCATCGCTCGGCTTAACTGAGAGTGAGCCTGACGATTCAACTCCTTCAGACACAGAGGGTGATATTTCTAGTATTGATACAAACGGTAATGGACAAGTGACGATTAAAGAAGCAGAGGCAGCAGGTTATAGTATGCCGATCATGAGTGATCATTGGTTATATTCGTATATGCGTGATAATGATAACGACGGTATGGTAGGTGAATAAGAGTCTAATGAAATATAGAACGCTTCGCCGGGACGGTTCTTATGATGCGATATTTCGAAAAAGGTAGAGGAGCATTAATTATTAGTTTAATTGATGCTCCTTTTATTTTGAAGATGGAATCGATAGAACCGTCCCACCGATTCCCTGCTAACATAAAACGCCTTTCTTAATGATTGCTCCATTAAGAAAGGCGTTTTTGGGGCCAAAAGCTATTCTTTAACATTCTCCTCTACCATATGCCTCAGCATACTAAGCTTATTATCCCAGAATTGCTCGAAATAGGAGACCCATTCTCTTACTTCTGCTAACTGCTCGGGTTGAAGGGAGTAGATTTTGCTACGGCCAACTTTGCGATCACTGACCAAGTTTGCATCTGATAAAACATTCAAATGCTTGACGATCGCGGTCCGACTAATTGAGAAATGCTCACTAATTTCTTTAATGGAAGCGTCGTTTTTAGCAAGTAGCATCAGCATTTCTCTTCTGGAGGAGTCTGCGATTGCCTGATAAACATCATGCTTAGGCGCTGCCGACATTAGGCTTCTACAACCTTGCGCAATCGTTCGTTGACGATGCTTTCCCAGCCGTTGTTCATCGTATTGCGGGCGTCTTGCTGCGTCTTATCGGTTGGTTTCATGATTTCATCTGGATGACCCCAGCCATCGTGAATGAGTGTGAATTCCGTTTTGTTCTCTACTTCTTCTAATAAAAAGTGAATTACCCAGCCCTGATTCCCCCACGAGAAGGAGAGTTCTTTTGGTGGGTTCACCGTTAAGACTTTACAAGGGGATGTTTCAAAAGGAGTTTCC
The DNA here is from genome assembly GCF_041366475.1 of Pseudalkalibacillus sp. JSM 102089. Classification (NCBI taxonomy): domain Bacteria; kingdom Bacillati; phylum Bacillota; class Bacilli; order Caryophanales; family Fictibacillaceae; genus Pseudalkalibacillus; species Pseudalkalibacillus sp. JSM 102089. Next base: position 6,545 of record NZ_JBEWYW010000003.1, on the reverse strand, counting down.
AGTTTAAATTCGTGCCCTTCCACAGGCTCGAAGTCGTTCGGCATAAACCATTCCGCCATGCCTTCTTGAGAAGAAACAGCTTTCCAGACCTTTTCTATTGGCGCTTGAAAGGTTACTTGCTTTTTGATTTGTGGTACTTTGTTTGTTTCACTCATATGGATCCTCCTCGATATAACACCATTTGGTTTCATATAGATTATAACACCATTTGGTTATATATCAAGTGGTTTTGTAGTGAGTATAAGGTGGGGCAGATACGATTAACCTCTTCTACCTTTGTTATTTGATCAAAAAGTAACAGAAAAAAATTACTTAATTTGGTCTTTTCAGTCAAGCAGTCATTTATTAGTATGGTATGTTTAGATATCATATAATGAGAGATACATATATTGGGTGCTAGTCGTTTCATCCTTTCTTTATTCTATAAGACTTTACAAAATCGGAGGTTTCCATTGTGAAATCGATAGTTAAGCTCGTTTTCTTATGCGTGATTCTTTTTACAGGAGGTTGTCAGATGGGAAATGACAAACCAATTACGGATCCTGAAAAAGTGTCTGCAGAAGATTTACCTGACACAAGAGCGATGCAGGATGAATTTACTAGAAGTTTCTTGAAATCTACGAAAGAGGTAGAGGAAGGTTACTACTCATTTGTTTCTGGTATTGATCGTTATGAAATGAATTTCCCGAAATCGGGAGTAATCGGTGAAAAAGGTTATTCGAAAGACGAGGGATTTGAACAGCTTTGATTGGCATTGAAAGTTCTCCTTATAATATTGGGATTACTTCTGAGTATATTAGCCATTTAAAAAAAGATAATTTAGAGACGAATTTCTCTCTTTTAGGTAGCATTGCTGAAGATGTAGATTTTCAACAAATAGACAACGATACGGTTGATCTCTATTATGGGAAATTTAATAGAGAAGATAACTATGGATATCTAGCGTACGTACAAAACTCGAAAGATACGGGTGGTATTCTTATTTCTTATTACATTCAATGTTTCGAAACCAATAATAGCTGCGAGGATAATAGTAAAGAAGATGAGTTCCTCCAATGGTTGAAGAGTATTAAATTCAAGGAAAAAGGGCTTAGTGAAAATAGTGCATAAGTCATCATATGAGGAGTGAAACCAATGGATTTAACCCCTTCCGACCTAAAAACAAAAGACATCTACAAACTACTAACCGGCTCCGTTGTTCCAAGACCGATTGCCTGGGTATCAACAGTGTCTGAAGACGGCGTTCATAACTTAGCACCATTTAGTTTCTTTACCGTTGCTTCCATCCGGCCTACCATTCTCGCGATCTCCATCGGACCAGGGACGGGGGAGCGTCAGGGTACGGAGAAGGATACGCTCGCAAATATCCGATCGCAACAAGAATTTGTCATCAATGTGGTGTCGAGCTCTCTTGGAAACGAAATGCAAAAAAGTGCAGAAAACGTACCTGCGGAAGTCGATGAATTTGAGCATGCTGGGTTAACACCGATCGATAGTAAGACGGTGCAACCGAAGCGGGTGAAAGAAGCGGCGATTCATATGGAATGCAAGCTCCATCAAATTATTCCGCTTGGATCTAATGCCCTTGTTCTTGGGGAAATGACGCACTATCATATACAAGATGATACGTATTTAGGTGACTATAAAGTCGATCTCGAAAAGCTTTCACCCCTTGGCAGGCTTGCGGGGAACTATAGTGAGAGTAAGGAGTTTTTTACGTTACCGAGGTGAGGTAAACAAAGGTGCTTTCATCACATGCTTTCTAATTTGCATCACTCTGGGAGTCCTTGATTAGATTATGGAATTCAGAGCGGTATGAATCATGTGAGTGGAGAACGGAATGAATAGATACAGTTGTGAAAACCATACGAGATTCGCAGAAATAGTCCTTTTCTCTCATGAGAAAAGGACTATTTTCGTTGAATGCGTCGAAAGACATAGAAAAGGAGGGAAAGAGAGGGTATTCTAAGTTTAGAAATTAATGGAAGATATGAGAGCGATCATTTCCTGCTCGACAATACAGCGGCTATACCTAACTAGACGTACACATAGACTTCATTTGTGGTGAAACGAGGTTTGGTCGAAAAGGAGGTTGCGGTGCTAAACGAACTAGAAGAATTTAAACGTTATTTAGAGCGTATGAAGTATCGAGCAGAAGCCGAGACGTTGGAAGCGTATCTAGGAAAGGTAAGGGAAGCTAGATTTGATATCGATGATAGTAAACGAGTCTTTGATCACCATCATTCGACTTACTCGTCGAATTGGGTTGGAGAGGCACGTGAAGCTTATGAATCGCTTATTGGAGAACTCGAACAAGCCTCTCAAAGTGTGTATGCGGTTCATGAGGAACTGACCTCTGCGATTAACGAAGAAATCGACCGACTTCTTCAGAAAGCGGAGGGCTTGAAGTGACGAGAATAGCAATTAAACCAGAACAATTAGACCAGCTAGCAAGCGGCATCCAGGATGCCGAGCGAAAAGCAGATGAAGCGATTAGCGATTTTAAATGGAACTATCAATCTCTTCTAATGAACATCACGGGCGCGAACACCGGTAAAATTGATGCCCTTCAAGCGGAGTTGCAATATGAAATGCGCAAATACCGGGACAAGCTCCATGACCTACAGGCGGCAGTGAAACTAACAGAAAGAAAACTGATGGATGAAGATCGATCGCTTTCTGCTAAGTTCGGCCTTATGGCATTAAAATTCAGTGGTTTAAACAAGCTGTTTCAGAATTATGATCCTATCACGGGAGAAGCATTAAGCTGGAGTGAACGTCTTTTTGGAAAAAATCCACTGAATGCTTCATACGGTGGTGCATTTGGAGAAGTGTTTCCAGATCTGCAATATGCCTTAAACCCACAGGTGATTCAGAGTAGGATGAAGCAAACGTATGAAAGTGTCGTCCTCGATCCTTTATCGAAAACGACGGCTTATCTAGACGATGTTCGCCAGGATGTGTCTCATAGTGTGGTCAGGTACTCAAGCTATGTGGATCGCTGGTGGGGTGAGACGCGGCAGAAGATTGATGAAGCGCGGAATACGGCACGGAGCTTTTTAGGTGATGTGGTAAAAGGTGTGCAGGTTGGAAGCGGGAATGCCGTAGAGGATGCGATTGATGGGTTTAAGGAGCTTGAAGCGTTAGCTGAAAAAGCATTTGGACCGAACCTTGCTTTATACCGCGATGAGGAAGATCTCCCTGAATTACTATTTAAAAGCTTAGAAACGATAAACTTCTATAAGAACATTTTCGATGATCCTAAAGGCAATGTTCAGAAGGTGTTGGATGTACCGAAATACATGTGGCAAGGATTTAAAGAAGCCTGGGATCGAGACTTTGTGAATGGGGATGCCGAAAGTCGAACGGCATTCATTACTTACGGTCTAACATCATTAGGAATTGGAGCAATAGGAGATAAAGGTCTCGGCAAAATCGGAACAACAGCAAAAACAATTGAAGACGTTGCGGATGCCGCGAAGAATGTTAAAGTTGAAGGGAAGGGTGCTCAACCGGCGTTAGCTGGAACGGGTGCAGGGGGAGCTTCTAGAGGTGGCGCTCCTTATAATGTGTGGAATGATCCGGTTTCTCGGATTAAGACTGAGATTGATCGGGTTTATGGTGGGAAGGATAAGGTGAAAAGTAATTTAGACGTCCAATTTACAAAAAAACAACTTGTCACTAAACCCTCATACTCCCCCTCTCCAGATAAATGGACAAAAAAAGGTGGTACAGTAAGAATTGATGATAACGGAATTTGGGTATATACAAATAAGAAGGGTCAGACTGTAAAGTACCCTAATGGTTATCCGGATTTCACTGAATACTCTCATCCAACTGTGAAGCCTGTACAGATTGAGATTGCAAATCCAACAAATCGTCCTTTAGATTATAAAAAAGCAAATATAAAGGCAGGATTGAATAAAGATTCTGATCCACCAGTTGCTTCTTTAAATGAGGCTCCTGAAGGTTATACATGGCATCACCATCAAGATGGAAAAACAATGATTCTTGTTGATAAAAAAATTCATAGAGAGTTTACTCATGCTGGTGGAGTAAGTATCGTTAAAGGAAATTAATTAGGAGGATATACATGGCTGAAATTTTTGGTTCACATGATAATTTATCGATAGAAAAAATAGAAAGTTTTGAAAATGAAAATAATGTTAAACTAACTGAACAATATATAAAATTTTTATTGAAATGGAATGGGGGAAAAGTAAAACCTAATTTATTTATGATATCTAATGAGCAAGGACCAAGTGTTTTGAATGTGTTTTATGGTATAGGCGATATGTATGATAATTTAACAGATTTTATTGAGATAATGGATGAAAGGTTACCAGTAGGATTTATTCCAATAGGAGATGACCCTTCAGGGAATGTAATATGTATAGGGACAAAGAAACCTTATTACGACAAGATTTATTTTTGGGATCATGAACAAGAACCGGAAGACCCTAACAACATGAGCAATATGTATTTTTTAGCAAATGATATTGATGAATTCTTGAGTAATTTGTATGAGGAGCCTGAAGTATAATAAGAATCCTTGGTGATTAATTAAATTTGGAGTTATAATACACTTTTATAGAGCGTCGCAAGGAATGTTCTCATAATGCAATATTTTGCAATAAAGTGAAAAGAAGCATTAATTTCTCCAATAATTAATGCTTCTTTTATTTATGAGATGGAATCAATAGAACCGTCCCGATGATTCCCAGTATTTCGTGAGATTCCAAATAAATCAGGAGGATGATATTAATGAGTTTTGAAACAAAATTAAACGACTTGTACAAAGAAATAGCACAACAGGTTAATGATATGATTCCTACTGAATGGAATAATTTGTTTTTTAATGGCGAAGTTAAGGATGGAGAAGGAGGCGTTTTTTCACATTATATTCCAAAATTATATAGTGTAGATAAGAGAGCTTATAAAAAAGAACTACACAAATTATTTCAACTAACGGTTGAACTCCAAAAAGTTTTTACTGATTTTGACCAAGATCCTTGGTTTTCAGTGACATTATTATTAAATGATACAGGTAAATTAAAGGTGCAATTTGATTATACAAATTGGCATGAAAGTGAATTTGGTCCAACAGATAGAATAAAATATTTTGAATACAAATATGTTAATCAAAACAAAGAAAAGATAGATTTAGGTTTAATAGAGAGAATGAAGGAATTTGAAGAAAAGTAAAATATTAAAGCACTTAGTTGCCTTTTAGGTAACAGGTGAACTGTTTATCTAAGGACAAGTTCATTCTTCCTGTCATATGCAGAGTACATCCCCAGATTATTAAAGGAATCAAAAGCATCGCGGGGACGGTTCTCATGATGCAATATTTCGAAATAAAATGAAAAGGAGCATTAATTATTCCGATAATTAATGCTCCTTTTATTTATGAGATGGAATCAACAGAACCGTCCCGGCGATTCTAATGTGTGGAATGATCCGGTTTCTCGGATTAAGACTGAGATTGATCGGGTTTATGGTGAGAAGGGTAAGAATAGTAAAAGAGTTAATAGTGGGTATGCATTAGGTAGTCATTTTTTAAATGAATTTAAATTAAAACCTAATGTTAAATATGAAACGAATGGATATCAATATCAAACAGACGATTTGGGGAGAATTAAGAAAGCTTCAGGAGAACTAAAGTTGGAAATGGGTGTACGTGATACAAAACATCAGTTAGCTGCTGGGGGGATAGACCGAATTAAAGCTCCTAGTACTCAAGGAGATCATGGTGGACATTTAATCGGTACGCAATTTTGAATATTGCATAATAAATGAGCCACTTATGCGCAAAATTAAACCACCAATTGCGGAAGATTGAGCCACCGTATGCGTAATATAGAGCCAAAAACATATTTTCACGATAAATACCTCCGGTATACTTAAGTAACATGCTTAAAAAGCATGACACTTGTGTAGAAGGAGGATTTTTTTATGGTTAATTATCGGAAGATTCTGGGGATGGAGTTCGATGGTATAAGCCAGAGGACGATCAGTTCCAGTACCGGCCACTCGCGAAATACTATTGCTGAAGTTATCCAGCGGGCTAAAGATAGAGGGTTAAGGGAGTTAGAGGATTCCATGAATAATCAGTGGCTTGGGACTTACTTGTTCCCTGAGAAACAAGCTATTGAAAAGGGATACTGCCCCGTTGATTTTGAGTGGGTTCACAAAGAACTTCAAAAGAAAAATGTCACCCTGACGCTTCTGCATAACGAATATGCCAGTGCAGCTAGAGAAGATAGAAAAGTCCCTTATGCCTATCGAACATTCGCTGAAAAACATGGGAATTTCGCAAAGAAGTATAAGCTAACCATGCCAATCAGAAGAAAGCCAGGCGAGATCTTAGAGGTGGACTGGGCAGGAACGACGCTTAAGATCATAGATAATTCGACCGGCGAGGTTATACCAGCGTATGTATTCATTGCAACCCTTCCCTACAGTCAGTTGAGTTATGTAGAGGCATTTCTTGATATGAAATCAACTTCCTGGCTGCGTGCACATATTCATGCATTCGAATATTT